>JBPCOC010000013.1:0-6817 GCA_051000635.1 Sphingomicrobium sp.
CGCGAGAGGCGTGGCGCGAGGCGCTGTTCGACCATTTCCGCGGGAGCGTCCACAAGCTGTCGGAGGAAAGCCGCGGTCGGCGGGAGCGCAATCCGTTGCGGATTCTCGACAGAAAGGACCCGCGCGACCGGCCGGTCGCCGACGCTGCCCCGGCGATCGACGATTTCCTTACTCCCCAAGCGCGCGACTTCTTTGCGCAGGTGATCGCCGGCCTCGACTCAGCCGGTGTTCAATGGACTCGCAATTCCCGACTGGTGCGCGGCCTCGATTACTACCGTCACACGGCGTTCGAGTTCGTCACCGACAGGCTCGGTTCTCATGGAGCGTTGATCGCCGGCGGCCGCTACGACGGACTGATCGAAACGCTCGGTGGCCCGCACACCCCGGCGGTCGGCTGGGCGGCCGGGATCGAGCGGCTGGCGATGCTGATCGACGAACCGCAGGTGGAGGCGCCCGTGGTCGCACTGATCCCGCTGGGCGACGCCGCCCAAGTCAAGGCGCTCGAGCTGCTCTCGAAGCTTCGAGCCAGGGGAGTCGCGGCGGACATGGGGTATCGCGGCAATCTCAAAAAGCGGCTCGCCCGGGCGAACTCCTTTGGCGTGCGGTACGCGATCATCATTGGCGACGACGAGATTGCCCGGGGCGAAGCGCAGCTGCGCGACATGGGCACCGGCGAGCAGAGTGCTGTCGCGTTCGACAGCATCACCGAAGCCGTTCGCGCGTGACCAGCATATCGTCGGAACGGATCGCGTCGATCGAAGCACGCAAGAGCGAGCTTGCCAGCGCGTTGGCGGCGCCCGATCTGGCGCCCGACGAGTTCGTCAAGCTGTCGAAGGAATATTCCGCGCTCGAGCCGGTCGCCGCGGCGGCGCGCGAGGTTCGGCGGCTTCGCGCCGAGCTCGATGTCCTCAACGGAATGCTCGAAGAGCCCGGCGCCGAGCCCGAGCTCAAGGACATGGCCGAAGCCGAAATCGAGGACATTCGCCGCCGTCTTCCGGACGTCGAGCGGGAGCTGGCGCTCAAGCTCCTGCCGCGCGACGCGGCCGACGAGCGGCCGGCGATGCTCGAAATCCGCGCCGGCACCGGCGGCGATGAAGCCGCGCTCTTCGCCGGCGATCTCTTGCGCATGTACCATCGCTTTGCCGAGACGCAGGGCTGGCGGTTCGAGCTGATCTCCTCAAGTCCTGCGGAGCTCGGCGGCTACAAGGAAGCGGTCGCGTCGATCAGCGGCCAGGGCGTATTCGCGAAACTGAAGTTCGAAAGCGGAGTCCACCGGGTCCAGCGAGTCCCGGTCACCGAAGCGGGCGGGCGGATCCACACGTCGGCGGCGACCGTCGCCGTCCTTCCCGAAGCCGAGGACGTCGACGTCCAGATCGACGACAAGGATCTTCGGATCGACGTCTATCGCTCGTCCGGACCGGGCGGGCAGTCGGTCAACACCACCGACAGCGCGGTCAGGATAACGCACCTTCCGACCGGTCTCGTCGTCGTCCAGCAGGACGAGAAGTCGCAGCACAAGAACAATGCCAAGGCATTGAAGGTGCTCCGCACCCGGCTGTTCGAGCTGGAGCGCGGGCGGCTGGCGAGCGAGCGCGCCGGGGCGCGCAAGTTGATGGTCGGCTCGGGCGACCGGTCGGAGCGGATCCGCACCTACAATTTTCCGCAGGGGCGGGTGACCGATCACCGGATCAACCTGACGCTCCACAAGCTCGACCAGATTTTGGAAGGCCCGGGCATGGCCGAGCTTGTCGAAGCGCTCGTTGCCGAGGACGAGGCCGAGCGCCTGTCGCAGATCGAAGAGGTCTGACCGCCTGCCGAAACGGGCACTTGCGTATCGGGGCCTCGATGGGGAAAGGTTCGAGCCATGAAAACCTTGCTCGCAGCCCTGCTGGCCATCGCCCACTTCATCGTCCTCCCCGCTGCCGGCGCCCAGCCGGGCGGCCCGGGGATCGCCTTCACCAACGTGACTCTCGTTCCGATGGACAGCGAGCGGCTGGTCCCGGGCCAGACGGTGGTGGTGCGTGACGGGCGCATCACGGCGATCGGCCAGACCGCGGCGATGACTCTTCCGGCCGACCTGCCGCAGATCGACGGCAACGGGCGGTTCCTGGTGCCGGGCCTTGCCGAAATGCACGCCCATGTGCCGCCGAACCCGAAGGATGACCAGTGGACCAAGGACGTTCTGTTCCTCTACGTCGCCAACGGGATCATTTACGCCCGGTCGATGCTCGGAGCTCCGCACCACCTTAAGCTCAGGGCCAAGGCCGAGCGCGGCGAAATCATTTCCCCGCGGCTTCTGCTTTCCGGCCCATCGTTCAACGGCAACAGCGTCGCTTCGCCCGAAGCGGGCCGAAAGATGGTCGCCGAGCAGAAGGCGGCCGGATACGATTTCCTCAAAATCCATCCGGGGCTCGACCGGCCGCGTTACGATGCGGTCGCAGCAGCGGCGAGGGCAGCGCCGATCCCGTTCGGCGGCCATGTCCCCGACGCGGTCGGAATCGAGCGGGCGCTCGAGGCCGGCCAGCGCACCATCGACCATCTCGACGGCATCATGTCGCTTCTGGTGCCGGCGGGAGTCGACACCGGCGATCCAGGCTTCTTTGGCTATGGTTTCGCGCCGCATGCTGACGGGCGTCGGATTGACCACGCTGCCGAGCGGATCCGAGAGGCCGGCGTGTGGCTGGTCGCGACCGAGAGCCTGATCCACCACTTCATGTTGCCGGACCCGCACCAGCCGCTCGCCGCGCGCGAGGAGCTGCGCTTCGTTCCGAAGAAGATGCGCGAAAGCTGGGCCAAGTCACGCTCCGATCTTCACTCCTCGCCGCAGTACAAATTGGAGCAGGCGCGGCGCTTCGTCGAGATCCGCGGCCGCCTGATCAAGGCGCTCAATGACGGCGGCGCCGGGCTCCTGCTGGGGTCGGATTCGCCGCAAGTGTTCAACGTCCCCGGCTTTGCGATTCACCGCGAGCTGGCGGTCCTGGTCGATGCCGGGCTGTCGCCGTTCGAGGCGCTTTCGACCGGGACCCGCAACGTCGGCCGTTTCCTGGACGACGAGCATCATGGAATCATCGCCAAGGGCGCGCGCGCCGACCTGATCCTGCTCGAGGCGAACCCGCTCGAGGACGTCACCAACGTCCAGCGCCGGGCCGGCGTGATGCTTGGCGGCCGCTGGATTCCCGAGCGCGAGATCCAGGCGGGGCTCGCGCAAATTGCTCAGCGCTACGCCGACTGAAATGGCGACCATTCCGCGTGCGTTGAGCCGCGCTACCCACCAGCTCGCCAGTTCCAGCGATACGCCGCGGCTCGATGCCGAACTGCTGATGGCTGAATCGCTGGGAATCGATCGCGACCGCCTGATCCTGAACCCTCCTGATCGCGAGCCGCCTGAACGCTTCTGGAGGATGCTGGAGCGACGCCAGGCCGGCGAGCCGGTCGCCTACATCACCGGGCGCCGTGCTTTCTGGAACATCGAGCTGCACGTCGGAACCGGAGTATTGATCCCACGGCCCGACAGCGAGGTCCTGATTGCCTCCGCGATCGACCATTTCGAGGGGACGGAAGGACCGCGGCGGATCCTCGATCTTGGAACAGGGCCGGGGACCTTGCTTCTGGCGGCGCTCGATATCTGGTCCGAGGCCACCGGAATCGGCGTGGACAGCTCGCGCCGGGCGCTCTCCTATGCGACAGCAAATGCCCGCCGGCTCAACCTGGAGGGCCGGGCCAGGTTCCAGCTCGGTCACTGGGCGGACGGGCTCGACGAGCGGTTCGACCTGATCCTCTGCAACCCGCCATATGTGGCGGCCGATGGGCCGATCGAGCCCGGCGTCGTTGACCACGAGCCGGGCGAAGCCTTGTTCGCTGGTCCCGAGGGGCTTGATTCGATCCGCCGCGTCGCTCCTGAAATTCCGCGGCTGCTCGCCGCTCGAGGGTTGGCGGCGGTGGAGATCGGCGCCGATCAGGCAGAGGAAGCAATCAAGCTGCTCGGGCGCGAAAACCTGGCCGCGCGCATCGCGAAGGACCTTGCAGCCCGCGACCGCGCAGTGGTCCTAACATGGACGTAAAGAAAAGCGCTTGGAATTGGCGCCAATCACCATTACATCTGTTCCCAGGACCGGAGGCCGCTTCAGCGGAAATTACCTGAGCGCTCTCGTCCTACCCCCGACGTAATCGGCCGTTGCTAGGCGCCCGGCGCAGATAGGAACGACAAGGCGGAGCAGCGCACATCGCGCACCGCCAACCCGAAGAGAAAATGGGGGCACGCTTCTACTATGTGAGGAAGTCGGATTTGATCAGTAATCGACAGGGTGGCCGCAGGCGCGGCCGGGGGGGCCAGAGAGGTCCAAATCTCGGGGGCAACCGCCAGGATAGCCGGCAACGCGGAAACGCGACGCAGCTACTCGAGAAATACAAGAACATGGCACGTGATGCGCAGCTTTCGGGGGACCGTGTCCAGGCGGAATATTATCTGCAATATGCCGAGCATTATTTCCGGGTACTGGACGAGGGCCGTTCGCGCTCCGACGATCAGCGCCGCCAGCGCGGCGACAATGCGTCTGACGATGACGAGAACGAAGAGGAACTGGCCGCCGCGACCGACAATGACCGCAGCCAAGGTGACGAGCCGAGTAAACGCGGCAACGGCCGAGAGCGTTCGAGCCGCAATGGCTCTCCCAAGGCGGAAGCCCGGGCGGAAACAGAAGAGGAGCGGATTGCAGTCGAGGCTCTGCCCCCTGCCATCGGACGCGAGTCCGAGGACGAGGAAGAGGCTCCCAAGCCCCGGAAGCGAACGCGTCGACCGCGCTCCGATGACGGCGACGCGGAGATCGCGCCAGTCGCCTGACGCGATCACGATAATCACCAGAACGGCTCATCCTTGCGGTTGGGCCGTTTCTGTTTATCGGTCAGGCCTGGACGTCGACGGGCCGCGGCCGGTGCTGCTCGTCGAGCGCGACGAAGGTGAACAGCCCCTCGGTAACCTTGATGTCGGTGGCGCCGCGGTCGCGCGTTGCGACCACTTCGATCCTCACAGTCATCGAGGTGTGGCCGACTCGCTCAACCGCGGCATAGACGCTGATCAGGTCGCGCAAGTGGATGGGAACGATGAACGCCATCCGCTCGATGGCAACGGTGGCGACCGGCCCGTTCGCCCGTTGCGAGGCGACGATGCCGCCGGCGATGTCCATCTGGCCGAGAACCCAGCCACCGAAAATATGGTTGTTGGCGTTGATGTCGGTCGGACCGGGCACCACTCGCAGGATCGGCTGGCGCTTGAGATCGGTCATTCCTTGTCCTCGGTCGGATAGCGGCTCACTTCCTCGTCGTGCCCGCTCGAAGCGCTGAGGAACGCCAGCAACATCAATGCGGTACCGAGCAGCACTGTGAGCCCCGCTCCGAGGGCGGTGGCGATCAGCATGTGGATGTGAACCCCTTCGTCGCCTCGAGCGACCAGAATCACGGCGATCGCGGCAACGATTATCGAAAGCAGCGCCATCCATTTCATCGCCTGCTTGAATCGCCGCAGCATCGAAGCACGCGGGCTTGGAAACGGATCCGGCTGAGGCATGCGCTTCCCTTTGGCCGCGCGTCGTGAGACTATCAAGAGTCACTCGAGGACGGATCGGGAGGCGAATATGACGATCCAGGTGATCCTGGCCAACAAGGGCCGCGAAGTCGTGACCATAGGCTCGGACGAGACTGTGGCGCAGGCAGTCGCGAAGCTGGGAGAGAAGCGAATCGGCGCGCTCCCGGTGGTCGATGGCACGCGAATCCTCGGAATTGTTTCGGAACGCGACGTGATCTATTGCCTGAGGGATCATGGTGCCGAAGTGCTCGACTGGCCGGTGTCTCGGTTGATGACTTCGCCGGCGATCACCGCGGAGCTTTCGACTCCGGTGCTTTCGGCGCTGGCGATGATGACCCAGCGGCGAATCCGGCATCTTCCGGTCGTTTCCGGAGCCGAGCTCGCCGGAATCGTGTCGATCGGCGATTTGGTGAAGCACCGGATGGAGCGAATCGAGCAGGAAGCCGAAGCGATGCGCGCCTATATCCAAAGCGCCTAAGGAGCTAGAGAAAGTAACGGCAGCGCAACAGGTAATCGCCTAGAATTGCCCGCGCGAGAAACCATCTTGAGCTTCAAGCGAGGGCCACCCGGGCAAGCCGGTGCGGATTTCCGAGCAGGGTCTTGAAAATTTGGCGGATTCAAAAGGCTTAAGCCTTGAAATGGCGCCCCCCGACGACCATCTAGGTAATTAACAAGGGACGATCGGTTTGTGCCGGTCGTTTTCCCTTGGCTGGGTTCGAGACAACCTGAACACAATGGCCGCGTGCAGAAATTTGCAAAAGGCCGTTGACGCGCAGGGGGCCCATACATATATGGCCCTTCAGCGACGGCGGCGATCCACACGGGTCGGCGTCCGTTTCGCGCCTCTTCTTAGTCGGTACAGCCGATGCCCGGAACCAATCGAACCGGGGGAGGATGCGTGTCGGCTCTTTGACATTGTTGGTTTAGATGAAGGGACATGTGGGCGGCGGCCCGGTCACCTGGAGCCTCTGGGTTCAGGGTATGACTGGTAAAGACTTAAGCCGTTCGTATGTCTCAAAAACGCAAACACACCAGTTTGTAATTTGTGCAGGAACGGCTCCCAGAGATGCCGGTCTTGCTTCGGATTTTCCTCCGGGGCTCGATCGTACATCAACTTGAGAGTTTGATTCTGGCTCAGAACGAACGCTGGCGGCATGCCTAACACATGCAAGTCGAACGAGACCTTCGGGTCTAGTGGCGCACGGGTGCGTAACGCGTGGGAATCTGCCCTTGGGT
>JBPCOC010000028.1:0-11965 GCA_051000635.1 Sphingomicrobium sp.
TCGCCCGCCTTGCAGTCGGCGGCCTGTCCGGGCGTCAGCAGGAAGGCGAGCGGTCGCCCTTGGCCGTCGGTGATGGCATGGACCTTGGTGTTGCGTCCGCCTCGGCTGACGCCGATCGCCTGGGAGCGCGCCCCCCTTTTCCACCCGCCGCCGAGCGATGCGCTTTGACCTGCGTGCTGCCGACCAGCACCTCGGCCGGCGGGCCGCCCGCCGCCGCCAGCGTCTCGAACACCGCGCGCCACACGCCCTTGGTGGCCCAGCGGACGTTGCGGTTGTAGAGCGTCTTGGGCGGGCCATAGACCGCCGGGGCATCCTTCCACCGGCAGCCCGACTGCAGCACGTGGACGATGCCGCTGATCACCCGCCGATCATCGACCCGCGGCACGCCGCGCGGCTTGTTCGGCAACAGCGGCTGCAAGCGCGCCCACTGCCCGTCGCTCAACCAAAACTCACCCGCCATCAAACCCTCCCGATCAATCGAGAGGTTGAATCACATTCCGACCGCGTTGTGAATCCTGTTTATGGGTCCCAGCCCTAGTGCGTTTGCTCTGGCTGCGCCTGCCTCTTCTCGAGAACGGTTCGCACCATGAAATGAAGGAGCGATTTCGCTTCGGAAAGGGTTGCGAGAGTTTCCGGCCGTGGTGCTCGCGCGTGGCGGTAGTAGTTTGCCGTTCGCCGCATTCGTTCGCAGTCGGCGCGGGAATCACTCAGCATTTGTCCAAGCTTGTGTTTCCCGCCAGCGATGTGTTCGGCAACTTCGATGGCTTTATAGATCTCGTACCAACCGTCGGCTTTCCCGAGTTGCTCCAAAAGATCAGCACAGTCGTCATCTTGGGTAGCGAGGCTGTTCCACTCTTGTGCAGTGGATGGCTGCGGAGGCGGAGGCGGGACTGGTTTCCCGTCGGGTCCCAGTACGACAGCCGTCACTCTCGCCGTGCATCTACCGAATTCGAGTGCGGCCATCTCGGCGAAAACGTGGGCGTGCCGCCTTCCTTCGGCATCAGCTCGGATGATTCCTCCCAGCTTCACCGGCCTTGCCGAGTGCATGAGGGCAATGGCGCCATTCATCCGAGCGACCAGCGCCAAACCTTTCTCGCGAACTTCTTGGGCGGTTTCTGCCGCTTCGAACTCGCTACTTTTCAGGAACACTGTTCCGTCTGCATCCTTCATCGCGACCGGATCGAACGGCTCGTTGAAGGTGTAGACCCAATCTTCGAGGTCAGTTTTGTCGCCGAGCAGTTGGACGTACCAGCCCGGCTCAAGTACGATCCGATCTTCGTCAGACATGTCTAATCAGCACCACGACCGACGCCCACCTTCATACCAACGCGCCAGCTCCTCATCGACCAGCGTGTCGCCGACGCTCTTGCCGTCCACCAGCACGACCCGTAGCTTGCGCCCGTAGCTGTCACTGTCGCGGCCGATCCCTTCCAGGGTCACCGTTCCGCTGTTGACCAGCCCGTGAAGCCGCCGCGTCGCCCGCTCGCCCAGCGATTTTTCCGCCGAGCATCCCGGCTCATGAGTCTCCGGCGCGTCGATGTCGGCGATCCGGATATTCTCGCCGTTGATCCACATCGTGTCGCCGTCCACGACGCAGTTCGTGCCCCCGCCGACCGGGCAAAGACCGAACTTGCCGCCCACGCTCTTCGTCTCACGCGCCGAGGGCACAGCCGGGGGAGCCGGAGACTTGTCGAGCCAGCCCGCTCCATAGGCTGCTCCAAGCAACGCGGCAGCGCCCCAAAAGCCCGCGAACATTCCCCAGCCGAGGCTAGGTTTTCTCCTACGCAGCCTGATGATTTTGCCCATCCCAACGAGCGCCTAGCACGCCAGACGAAAATTAGACCATATGCGCGCTGATCCCGATCACGACCGCGTTGATCGCCAGCGCGAACGAGGTCGTGGGCGATGACGATCCCGCCCGGTGGCGCTTGCAAGCGGGCGAAAGCAGTCCCAAATCGCACCCGAAGGAGCGGGCAATTGGACAGCTGGCACTCAACGACCATTCTGGGCGTCAAGAAGAACGGCCGAACGGTGATCGCCGGCGACGGCCAGGTCAGCCTCGGCAACACGGTGATCAAGCCCAACGCCAAGAAGGTCCGGCGGATCGGCGAGGAGGGCAGCGTCGTCGCCGGCTTTGCCGGGGCGACGGCCGACGCCTTCACCTTGTTCGAGCGGCTCGAGAAGAAGCTGGAGCAGTATAACGGCCAGCTTCTCCGAGCCGCGGTCGAGCTCGCCAAGGACTGGCGGATGGACAAATATCTTCGCAACCTCGAGGCGATGATGATCGTCGCCGATAAGGAATCGATGCTGATCCTGACCGGCAACGGCGACGTTCTCGAGCCGGACGGCGGAATCGCGGCGATCGGCTCGGGCGGCAATTACGCGCTCGCCGCCGCCAAGGCGCTGTCGGACTATGAGCCGGACCCGGAAGTGCTCGCTCGCCGGGCGATGGCGATTGCGGCGGAGGTTTGCGTGTTCACCAACAACGAGCTGACAATCGAAACTGTTGAAGGCTGACGTTCGGCGCGGCTAAGCGCCTGTCGATGTTCCCCAGGTTCGACCGGCGTACGTTCGTGGCCGCGGGCTCCGCCGCGCTGCTGTCCGGCTGCGCAACCACCGGCCCCCGGCGCCTTCTCGCCGACTGCTCGCAATTTCCGCCGGTCCGGGCCGATCCAGCGCGGGTGGTGGGCGCCTACGCGTGCCTCAGGCCCTATCGCGCCTCCGGCTTCGTCGTCCGCCGCGACCGGCTCGGCGACAAGGCGCTGGTCCACAATTACGGCCACGGCGGCGCCGGCATCACCCTCAGCTGGGGAAGCTCGAGGCTGGCGACAGGGCTCGGACTTGCCGGGCACAGCGGCCCGGTCGCGGTGATCGGCGCCGGCGTAATGGGCCTGACGACCGCGCGCCTGATCCAGGAGGCGGGATTTCCGGTCACCATCTACACCGCCGAGTTGCCGCCGAACACGACGTCGAACCTGGCCGGCGGCCAATGGGGGCCGACCGGCCACTATCGCCAGGCCGCGGTCACTCCGGAATGGCGAAACCAGTACCGGGCGGCCCTCGCCATCAGCTGGGAGCGGTTCCGGGCGCTCGACGGCCCCCGCTACGGCGTTCGCTGGCTGCCGACCTATACCGAAGCCGAGCGCGTCGGCTCGCCGGGGCTGGAGCCATATTATCCGAATTCTCGACTCCTCGGCGAGCTCGACCATCCCTTCGCGATGAGCGAGCTCGCCGTCTACCGGACGATGTACGTCGAAGTCGGCCGCTACATGGCCCAACTGACCGAGGATTTCCTGCGCTCGGGCGGCACAATGCGGGTCCGCCGCTTTGCCAGCCCGGCCGAACTCTCCCAGCTGTCCGAGCGCCTGATCTTCAATTGCACAGGCCTCGGCTCGCGCGAGCTGTTCGGCGACGCCGAGCTTGGGCCGGTGAGGGGCCAGATCGTGGTTCTCGAACCGCAGCCGGAGGTGCAATATGCCTACACCTTGCCCGGCGGATACATGTTCCCAAGAGCGGACGGGATTATCCTTGGAGGGACGTTCGAGCGGGGCGAGTGGTCGACAATTCCCGAGCCGGCGACCATCGCCAGGATCGTCGATAACCATCGCCGGCTGGCCTCCAGCTTGCGCTGCGCGGCTTGAACCGGTGACGCGCTGGGCCAATCTAGCAGGGCATGAATTACCAATCTCCCATTCCGCAGGGCGGGACCGCTGAAGTGCTCAAGGAAAAGCTGACCCCCAAGGCGATCGTCGCCGCTCTCGACGAGCATATCGTCGGCCAGGACGATGCGAAGAAGGCCGTCGCGGTCGCGCTTCGCAACCGCTGGCGGCGGCAGCAACTCGACGCGGAGCTTCGCGAAGAGGTCACTCCCAAGAACATCCTGATGATCGGGCCGACCGGCTGCGGAAAGACCGAGATCAGCCGCCGCCTTGCGAAGCTCGCCGATGCACCCTTCGTCAAGGTCGAGGCGACCAAGTTCACCGAGGTCGGCTATGTCGGCCGCGACGTCGAGCAGATCGCCCGCGACCTCGTCGAGGAGGCGGTGCGCCTCGAGGGCGAGCGGCGCCGCGAGACAGTCCGAAAGGCGGCCGAGGGAGCGGCGATGGAAAGGCTCCTCGACGCACTGACCGGAAAGGGATCGAGCACCGCGACCCGCGACAGCTTCCGCGAGCGCTTCGCCGACGGCAGCCTGGAAAAGGCCGAGGTCGAGATCGAAGTGCACGAGGCGCCCTCGATGCCGTTCGACATTCCCGGAATGGGCGGCCAGGTCGGGATGATCAATTTGAGCGAAATGATGGGCAAGGCGCTTGGGCAGGGGCAGGCAAAGCGCCGCAAGCTCAAGGTTCCCGACGCCTTTGCCCGCCTGACCGAGGAAGAGGCGAACAAGAGGGTCGATCCCGACGACATCAACCGGGTTGCCCTGGCCGACGCCGAGGCGAACGGAATCGTGTTCCTCGACGAGATCGACAAGATCGCGGTCAGCGACGTCCACGGCGGCTCGGTCAGCCGGGAGGGCGTCCAGCGCGACCTTCTGCCGCTGATCGAGGGGACGACGGTGGCGACCAAATACGGCCCGCTGAAGACCGATCACATCCTGTTTATCGCTTCGGGCGCGTTCCACATGGCCAAGCCCGCCGACCTTCTGCCGGAGCTTCAGGGGCGGCTCCCGATCCGGGTCGAATTGAAGGCGCTCACCGAGCAGGATTTCGTCCGAATCCTGTCGCAGACCCGAGCCAGCCTGACCGAGCAGTACAAGGCGCTCCTGGGGACCGAAGGCGTGACCATCCACTTCGCCGACGACGGCATCGCGGCGCTCGCCAGGATCGCCGCCGAGGTCAACGACGCGGTCGAGAATATCGGTGCGCGGCGCCTCCAGACGGTGATGGAAAAGCTGCTCGAGGAGGTGAGCTTCGCCGCCGAGGACCGCTCCGGCGAGACCCTGACGGTCGACTCGGCCTTCGTCGACAAACAGCTCGCCGACATCGCCAGGAACGCCGACCTTAGCCGCTACGTGCTCTGACCGGCTCTCCGGTACCTCCACACCAGCCCCTGGACGAAGGGCGTCCACAGGCTGGTCTCGACCCGGGCGACTCGCAGCCGGTCGGCGACCCACTGGTTGCAGGTGTCGAACGCGTCGGCCTCGCCTCGACCTTCGTAGAAGGCGTCGTGATGCCAATAGCCCGGATGGTCGACACGCGTCGGCAATCCCTGGGCGTCGAGGTCGAACTCGGCGCGAATCGACGTCCACAGGCGGCGATATTCCTCGGGGCGGAGGCGGATTGCCCGAAGCCTGGTACCGGGGTTGGCGACCCGCTCGACATGAATCACCCGGTCACCGCCGGTCAGCCCCGCCCAGATTGTGCGCGGCTTGACGTCCCACCAGGTCGGAGTGTCGAGATAGACTCGCCGCTCGCCGGCTCCGAACGCAAACCATCGCGGGTCGATCGGCGGGCCGGTGAAATGACGGGCGGGGAGCAGCGGCGTCCAGTCGAGCCCGTGGGCATTGGCCGGAAGCAGGATGTCGACATGGATTCCGTTGTCGCGGAGGTAGACGGTCGTTCCTTCTTCCGGCTCGGTCCAGCCGCTGTTCACCGGGATCAGCGCGCCGGCCAGCGCCGCCAGCAAATAGGCCGCCGGAATGGCGAGAATGACGGTGAGAATGCGCGCGACGAGCGTCGGCCTGGACCTGCGTCTTCGCCTCGACCGGACCCGCTTCGCCTTGCCTTCGCCCATGCGCCTGCCTAGATGCGCCTCGCCGTCAAAGACAATGGCAAGTCGGGGCGTAGCGCAGCCTGGTAGCGCATCACACTGGGGGTGTGGAGGTCGCTGGTTCGAATCCAGTCGCCCCGACCATCCCGCAAGGAAAGATTTGTTCCGCGAATGTCCACGCAATCCATCCTTACACTCACCGCAGGGGCCGCCCAATCGGGCGGAGCAACCGCCTTCCTGATCGGAATCCTTCCCTGGCTTCTGATCTTCATCATTTTCTACATGCTTCTCATCCGTCCGCAGCAAAAGCGGGCAAAGGAGCACGCCGCCGAGATCGCGTCCGTCAAGAAGGGCGACGAGGTGGTCACCGGCGGCGGCCTTCGGGGCCGGGTGACCAAGGTTTCCGACACGGAGGTCGAGGTCGAGATCGCCCAGGGCGTCAAGGTCAAGGCGGTCAAATCGACTTTGAGCCAGGTGCTCAAGCCCGCTTCCAAGCCCGCGAACGATTAAGGCTTAGCTCGCCGTGCTCGATTTCCCGCGGTGGAAGGTGCTGTCGATCTGGGCGGTCGTCCTTCTGGGCATCCTGTTCGCGATTCCCAGCCTGCTGCCGCAGCAGGCCCGGCAATATTGGCCGGCGTTCCTTCCCGAGCCGACGATCAATCTCGGCCTCGACCTTGCCGGTGGAAGCCACCTTCTACTCGAGGCCGACCTCCAGGACCTCGACAAGCAGCGCCTCCAGGCGATGGAAGACACGGTAACGACCGAATTGCGGCGCGGCGATCCTCCGATCCAGATTTCGGACATCTCGACCAGCGGCGGCCGCGTCTCGTTTGCCGTTCGCGAACCCACGCAGGTCGATGCCGCGGTCGAGCGGCTGCGGACGATCACCCAGCCGGTCGGGCTGACCGGGGCTCGCGACTGGGAAGTCGGAGTCGTCGATCTCAATCGGGTCGTCGTGACCCCGACCCCTTCGGGCAATTCCGAAGCGCTTCGCAACGCGATGACCGTTGCACGCGACGTGGTGCGGCGGCGAATCGACCCGCAGGGGACGAAGGAAATCACCGTCGTCACCCAGGGCAGCGACCGGATTCTGGTGCAGGTCCCGGGAGTCGAGGACCCAGAGGCGCTCAAGCAGCTCATCGGCCAGACCGCCAGGCTCGAATTCAAGCTCGTCGACCTCACCGCCGATCCGCAGCAGGTGCAGGAAGGGCGCGCTCCGGCCGGAAGCCAGGTGCTTCCGATGGCCGACGGCACTGGCTTCATGGCGGTCCAGCGGCGGGTGATGGTCTCGGGCGACCAGCTGGTCGACGCCAAGCAGAGCTTCGACCAGGACGGACGCCCGGTCGTCGACATCACCTTCAATGCGGCGGGCGCCCGGCGGTTCGGGCGGGTCACTCAGGAAAACGTCAACAAGCCGTTCGCCATCATCCTCGACGAAAAGATCCTGTCGGCTCCGAACATCAACGAGCCGATCCTTGGCGGGCGCGCTCAGATCAGCGGCAGTTTCACCGTCGAGTCCGCCAACGACCTCGCCATCTCGCTCGCCTCGGGAAAGCTTCCCGTGAAGCTCAACGTGGTCGAGGAGCGCACAGTCGGGCCCGACCTTGGCAGGGATTCGATTGAAAAGGGCGTGATCGCAAGCATCGTCGGCTCGATCGCGGTGATCGTCTTCATGCTCGTCACCTACGGCCGCTTCGGGGTCTATTCGTCACTGGCGCTGATCGTTAACGCGCTGATGATCCTTGGAATCATGGCGATCTTCAACGCCACCCTGACGCTTCCCGGAATCGCCGGCTTCGTTCTCACCATCGGCGCCGCGGTCGACGCCAACGTGCTGATCAACGAACGGATTCGCGAAGAGCAGAGACGCGGCCGGAAGACCATCGATTCGCTCGAAACCGGCTATCACGAGGCGATGCGAGCGATTTACGACGCGAACATCACCAACGTCATCGCCGCCGCCTTGATGTTCTACTTCGGCTCCGGCCCCATTCGGGGGTTCGCCGTCGTCCTGATGATCGGAGTGATCACCTCGGTGTTCACTGCCGTCAACTTCTCCCGAATGCTGGTCGCGCAATGGGTCAGGCGAACCCGTCCGCGCACGCTCCACATCTAAGGCTCCTCGACCATGCGGCTGCTCAAGCTCGTCCCGGACAATACGAACATCGACTTCATGCGCTGGCGCAAGTTGTCGGCCGTGCTGTCCGGAGCGCTTGTGATCGCCAGCATCCTGCTCGTTGCCTTGCGCGGGCTGAACTTCGGGGTCGATTTCGTCGGCGGTCAGATGATCCGGGTCAGCTTCGAACAGCCGATCAATGTCGAGCAGCTTCGCGGCGATGTCGGAGGCCTTGGCGTCGGCACCGCCAACATCCAGGAATTCGGAGGGCCGCGGAGCTACCAGATCCGCCTGCCTCACCCCGAGGGCGGCAAGGAAGCGTCGAACGCCGTCGCAAGCCAGGTCAGGGCACTGCTCGAGCAGAATTATCCCGGAGCGACCATCGACGCGGTGGAGACGGTTTCGGGCAAGGTGAGCGAAGAGCTTGCGAGGGACGGAGCGCTGGCGATCATCCTGGCGATGCTCGCGATCGCCATCTACATCTGGTTCCGGTTCGAGTGGCAGTTCGGAGTCGGCGCGCTCGTGACACTGTTCCACGACGTTGCCGTGACTCTCGGCTTTTTCTCGCTGACCCAGCTTCAGGTCGACCTCAATGTCGTCGCAGCGGTCCTGACGATCGTCGGCTATTCGCTAAACGACACCGTCGTCATCTACGACCGAATCCGCGAAAATCTGCGCAAATATCGAAAGATGGCGATCGTCCCGCTGATCAACCTCTCGCTCAACGAGACCCTGGCGCGGACGGTCGCCACTTCGCTGACCCTGCTGCTTGCGCTCCTGGCTCTGCTGCTGATCGGTCCGGAAGTGATCTTCGGCCTGACGATCGCCATCTTCCTCGGCATTTTCGTCGGCACCTTTTCGTCGATCTACATTTCCGCGCCGATCCTCGTCTGGCTCGGGGTCACGCCCGACAGCTTCGTCAGGGCGGAGACTGCCGACACGCCCGGCTCCGAGGCGGCCTGACCCGTTCAGCGAAGGTTCGTCATTGTTCGCGCACCGAAGCTTGCCTGCCCCACAGGTGGCGCTATTGAGGATTTCTATGTCCAATAAGACCCGTATCGCGGCAATTGTACTTGCCTGCGTGATTATCGTCCCTGCCGGCGGCTGCGCCCGCGGCGGCGGCGCAACCGACACCGGATATATCGCGCGCGACGTCAACACGCTCTATGCGCTCGCCAAGAAGAGGCTCGACCAGCGCGACTTTGAGACCGCCGCCCAGCTGTTCGGCGAGGTCGAGCGGCAGCACCCCTATTCGGTATGGGCGCGGCGAGCGCAGCTGATGAGCGCGTTCAGCTATTATTCGGCGCGGAAGTACAATGAAGCGATCAGTGCCGGTCAGCGCTTCCTCACCATCCATCCGGGCAACAAGGACGCGCCCTACGCGCAATATCTGGTCTCGATGAGCTATTATCAGCAGATCGAGGACGTGACCCGCGACCAGCGCACGACCCAGCAAGCTCTCGATTCGTTCGGCGAGCTGGTCCGGCGCTATCCCGAAAGCCGCTACGCTTCCGATGCCCGGCTGAAAATGGACCTTTTGAACGACCATCTCGCCGGCAAGGAGATGGAGATCGGCCGCTTTTACGAGCGCAGCGGCAGGTGGCTTGCTGCCAATTTGCGCTTCCGCAAGGTCGTCGAGGATTATCAGACCACCAGCCACACGCCCGAAGCGCTCGAGCGGCTGGTCGAGACCTATCTGGCGCTCGGAATCCCGAGAGAGGCGCACAAGGCTGCGGCGGTGCTCGGCGCCAATTATCCGGGCAGCAAATGGTATCAGCGCGCCTACAATCTCATCCAGCGCCACGCGCCGCAGCAGCAGCCTCAGCCTCAGGGATGATGAACCGCGCGAGCCGCTGATGCTTAGGCAGCTCGCGATCCGCAACGTCGTCCTTATCGACAGCCTCGATATCGAGTTCGATACGGGGCTGGGGGTTCTCACCGGCGAAACCGGCGCCGGCAAGTCGATCCTGCTCGACGCGCTCGGCCTCGCGCTCGGAGCTCGAGCCGACACGGGCCTCGTGCGCCAGGGAGAAGACAGCGCCTCGGTCGCCGCCGAAATCGAGCTTGCGAACGATCATCCGGTCCAGGGCCTTCTCAGGGACCAGGGCATCGATACCGACCCGGGCGAACCGCTGCTTCTCCGGCGGACCGTGAAAAGCGATGGCGGCAGCCGCGCGTTCGTCGGCCCGGCGCCGGTTCCCGCAGGCACAATTCGGGACATCGCCGGGCTCGCGGTCGAAATCCACGGACAACATGACGACCGCGGCCTCCTCAACCCGCGCGGTCACCGCGCCCTGCTCGACGCATTTGGAGGAATCGATACTGCTGGCGTCGAAGCGGTGTGGGCGAAAGTCAGCGAAATCGAGCAGGCGCTGGCGAAGGCTCGGGCACAGGCCGCGGAGGCCGAGCGCGACCGCGAGTGGCTGACCCATGCGGCGGCCGAAATCGAAGCGCTCGCCCCCGAGCCGGGCGAGGAGACGAAACTGGCTGAAGAGCGGGCGGCGATACAATCGGGAGCCAAGGCGGGCGAGGCGCTGGGAGGCGTGGACGAACTTCTGGGCGGCTCCGACGGAGCGCTTGCGCAGCTTCGACTTGCGGCGCGGCGGATCGAGCGCGGAGCCGCAGACCATCAGCTGCTGGCCGAGGCTTTGGCCGCGATCGACCGGGCGCTGATCGAAGCACACGAGGCGGAGGACAGGATCGCCCGCGCAACCGAGGTTTTGGCCCACGATCCGGAGCGGCTCGACTCGGTCGAGGCGCGGCTGTTCGACATTCGCGGCCTCGCCCGCAAGCACCGGGTCGAGCCGGACGTGCTTGCCGAGCTGGGGGAGAAATTCCGCACCCAGCTGGCCGAGATCGAGGCCGGAGGAGAGCGCATCGAAGCGCTCGATTCCGAGCTCCAGAAGGCGCGGATGGACTATTCGGCGCTGGCGGAAGACTTGAGCCGCAAGCGGCGCGACGCCGCGGCAAAGCTCGTTTCCGCGGTCGCCGCAGAGCTTGCTCCGCTGAAGCTCGATTCGGCTCGGTTCCGGGCGGCATTCGTCCAGGCGGAGCCCGGCCCGGCCGGGACCGACCGGGTCGAATTCGAAGTGTCCACCAACCCCGGCGCTCCGTTCGGGCCGCTGACCCGGATCGCCTCGGGCGGTGAGCTGTCGCGATTCATCCTTGCGCTCAAGGTGGCTCTTGCCGAGGCCGGAAGCGCGGCGACGATGATCTTCGACGAGATCGACCGCGGAGTCGGCGGCGCGGTCGCAAGCGCGATCGGCGAACGGCTGGCCAGGCTGGCCAAGGATTCGCAGGTTCTGGTCGTAACCCATTCGCCGCAGGTCGCGGCTCGGGCCACTCATCACTACCGGATCGAAAAGTCGCACGAGAGCGGATCGACCCGAACGCTTGTCAGGCGCCTGAAGCCCGACGAGCGGCGCGAGGAAATCGCCCGGATGCTGTCGGGCGCATCGATCACCGAAGAGGCACGGGCGCAGGCGTCGCGGCTGCTGGACGCGGCGTGACGGCCTATGTTGCGTTGCTTCGGGCGGTGAACGTCGGCGGCACCGGCAAGCTTCCGATGAGCGAGCTTAAGGACATTGCCGGCGAGCTGGGGTTCGAAAACGCGAGCACGTACATCGCCAGCGGAAACCTGATCTTCTCGAGCGCGAAGGGCGAGGCCGAGGTTCGAGACATGCTGGAAGAGCGATTGGCGGCCCATATGGGCAAGCGGGTTCCGGTAATGATCCGCACCGCTGAGGAAATGGCCGCGGTTGCTCAGGGAAATCCGTTCAAGGACGCGCCGGGCAAGCGAGTGCTCGCCACCTTCCTTGCCGAGCCCCCGCCGACAGATGCTCTTGCCGCAGTCCGACGACAGGACGGCGAGCGGCTGGCGCTCGGCAAGCGCGAAATCTACGTCGATTATTGCGGCACGTTGCTCGGGCGATCGAAGCTGCGCATTCCGGCGGCTCAGAAGGGAACGGCGCGCAACATGAATACAGTCGCAAAGCTGGCCGCGATGGCGGCGGAGCTCGAATGACTCGCGAGACGCCGGTTGGCCTGCGCTTCGGCGACGAGGAGCTGGAGGGCGTGCTGGTCGCACGTCGCGACAGCGCGCGGCGGCCGGGCGTGATCCTGTTTCCGACGGTGATGGGC
>JBPCOC010000029.1:0-23632 GCA_051000635.1 Sphingomicrobium sp.
CGCATGTTCTGCCGACTCAAAGACTGCCGACGCCTCGCCACCCGCTACGACAAACTCGCCGCCAACTTCCTCGGCAACATCCACCTCGCCGCCGCCATCATGTGGTGGTTATGAGTCTTGGCCCTAGGGCAGGCTCACCTTAGTGGCGGCAGCATTCGATGCAGTATATTGGGCTGGTAGGCTGCCGCTCTAGGCGTTTGGACATCTCGCGGCCAAGGGCAAGTTGCTAAATCACATTACGAGGGGCGACTCGTTGTAATGTCCGTTTTCCACCCATAGCGGACACTAGAAGCTTATGTCTGCATTCGACCCAAAACGGACACTAGGTGCCTAGCGGCTGCTTTCGACCCATTGCGGCCATTCTGTTTTGCGAGCAGTCTCCGTGAGATGGGGAATGCGATGCTGCGACTATCGATTTCTGCGGTTCTCATGGTCGGCGGGCTCGGGGGATGCGTAGCCACAGCCGCCACCGGCCAGACAGAAGCGATTGCAATAAGCGCTCCGGCGCAAGCTGCCTCGGTAGGTCTAGACGGCAACGCCTTGGACGTCTTGGCTGCAGACATTCGCCAAGGGGACTTCGGCAACACTCACGCGCTACTCGTGTTTCAGGAGAACAAGCTGGCCCACGAGTCGTACTTCGTCGGTGATGACCGACAGTGGGGCCGCCGGCGAGAGTGGGAGCGCTCGGTCGAGTTCGGTCCGGGTCGTCTCCATGATGCGCGTTCGATCAGCAAAACAGTTGTGTCAACGCTCGTCGGAATCGCCATCCGTGACGGACACATACCGTCAGCAGACACACCGCTGCACGACCTTTTGCCGTCGTACCAACACCTTCTAACCGGCAAGAAACGGCAGCTGACGCTTCGTCACCTTCTAACAATGACACCGGGACTGCAGTGGAACGAGATGGGTGCCGGCCCAAACGACGAATCGCGTATGTATGAAAGCGCCGACCCTACAGCGTTCGTTCTGCAACGCCCGCTGGTTGCGGAGCCCGGCACCGTCTGGGAGTACAGTGGGGGAACGTCACATCTGCTTGGGGTGATACTCGAAGGGAGGACTGGCCGCCCTATTGAGGAATATGCTCGACAGGTGCTCTTCGAGCCGCTGGGAATAAGCACTTTCGAGTGGCGCGGAGATGTCGCCGGTATGCCGGCTGCCGCATCTGGGCTTCGCCTGCTGCCCCGCGACTTCGCCAAGCTTGGCCGGATGTTTGAAGACAACGGCAGGTCGCGCGGAAGGCAGGTCGGCCCTGCTCAATGGTTGGCTGAAGCCATGCAGTTGCAAATCGAAATTGCGCGGCATCACCGAGCACCGTCGTGGTCCCTCAGGAGCGGTTACGGCTTTCAGTGGTGGCACGACGAGTTCGCTGGGCCGCAGGGGCCTTTCCGCGTCAGCACGGCCCGCGGTCTTGGCGGGCAGCGCATCTTTGTTGTGCCGCAATACGATTTGGTCGTCGTCGTTCTCAGCGGACATTACGGCAAGCCTGACGCAAGTTGGACGCCCGAGCACATCCTTCAGCGAGTGGTGCAAGCGCTGCGAGTCTAACGTCCGCTTTCCACCCATTGCGGACGTTAGCGGCTTAGCTCCGCAAGCGGCCCATTGCCGATACTGGCGAAGTCCTGATTTTCTAGCCATTGGTGGTCAGGCAGGGGCTACTTCCGCTTTTGCTAAGGTGCTCCCCCCGAGTCGCGCGAACGGCAGGAGGTGAATCGTGGCCTATCGACGGGTGGACTGCATCACGCCGGATCAGTGGGACGAAGATCGACGTATCGACGCCGTTGGTGGAGAAGGCTTTTACCGACTGATCGACGACGTAATTCGCGACATCCAAACAGGCCTCCATACCTACTACACGATGGTGGACGGCCAAATCGCACCTATAGTGGTGGAGCGGCATCCGAAGTCCGGACGACTATTCCTTCAGACAATTGGTGACAGATGGCCTCATAACAACTTGCTTCACCTTCGTCGGTGCTCGTGATCGTCTCAAACGGCGCGACATAGTTGTCTGCGTGAGCGCCCAAACGAGTCCCCTGTGAGCCGCATCGGGCGTAGAACTAGTCGCCCTTCACCGCTGATCCACCGGCGGCGTAATGTCCGTTTTCCACCCATTGCGGACCTTGGCGGAATGTCCGCTCCCGACCGGTCAGCCGCGGCTCGTGGAGGGCGGCTTCGCTTGATCCTAAGAAGCGATCGCCCTCAGGGGCAGCATGAACACCGGTCGGTGCTTCTCGTCTTCCACCTCGATCCAACCTGAAGGGGTCTCACCGCGTTCGATTTGCATGTAGGCCAACTTCCGCGCGGATTCTCGCGCTCGCTCCTTCGCCTCTGCGATGTTCCGGCACTCCTCACCCACGGCATCTGTGGCGCTGCGATCCGGGCAGACGGTGTTGAAGTAGAACCTCGACATAGGGGCTCTCCATGCTCGTTCACGATCACGATGAAAACGCTTGGAGAGCAGATTTTGCGCCAGCTTCGGGTATAGGTGGAGCCAACGCAGGCGCGTTTCGTTTCAAGATGATGGGCAAACGACCGTGCCGGCCAGCGGACCGACGCGGCCGAGCAGGTGAGGCACATTGCACGCACTGATCATTGAAGACGAATGGTTCATCGTCGATGCTGTGGAGCAAGCGCTCCGGCAGATTGGATTCACCTCCTTCGAAGACGCCAACTCCGTGGCAGAGGCAATCGCGGCTGCGGAGAGGCAGTGTCCGGAGCTAATTGTTGCGAACCATCATCTGATAGACGGCACAGGAACGGACGCCGTTCTCGCGATCTGTTCGGGTCAAGAGATACCGGTGGTGTTCGTCACTGCCAACGGCCCGGAGGTAACCGCGACAGTCCCGGATGCTATCGTCGTGAGCAAGCCATTCGGCCAAAGCTCTCTCCACAGCGCTGTTGAGCAAGCGCAGGAAAGTCCATTCGTGTGCCCTTGAGCTGGGCGGCTGGTGACGACGCTCGACGGCCAAGCCAGGGACTGAGACTCGGCGGCGGGAGCGGCGCGGGATGCAGCACGTAAACATTCGAGAGGCCGTTTGAATTGGCGCCGGAATGCTCGTCCCTCGACGAGCTCCAGACTAGGCTGAGCCACGAAGGCTACCTTCAGATTTTCGAACACATCCGTGTCCCACAGCCATGGTCGCAGTTGAGCGCGCTCCTAGGTCGCCAGAGGAAGCGGTAGAACATTGCAGACATGCACCGGCGGTGGCGGCAGAACGCTGGCGTCCGCTTTCCACCCAAAGCTGCCGTTTAAGACCTGCCGAATGAGGACGCTAAGGCGTTAGTTGAATCTCCCGTGGTCTTGCCCAATGACCTAGCGGACTATGCTGGAAGTCGTTCAACGCTATCTCGCTGGAGAGGCCCCGCTGCCAAGGGTCTTCGGCCGCGACATGCTTCTGATCGGGACAGTCGTGAACCTCGTCGCCGGCGGGATTGCGCTCGTAGCGTTCTCCATGGGCCTCTCGCTGTGGGCTTGGCTCGTGATCCACCTGTCCCCTGTGCCCTACAACGCGCTGCTGTGTGTTTCTGTCTGGCGCTCCGCCGCGCGCCAAGAGTGCCACTGGAGCGAGCTCGCCCGGGTCGGGGCGGTCATCTGGTTCGCAGTGATGCTTGTAGTTTGAGCATAAGACAAGCGAGCTTCTAAGAAGTCGAGTACTCGGTGCTGCTAATGTCCGCTTTCCACCCAAAGCAGACATTAGAGGGCCCTTCCGGCAGTTACCGCGGAACTGTGGTCCCAATGAAGCGCAGGAGTCTTGGATGGTAACCCTGTGGCTGGCGCCCCAATGAGATCGCTCTAGGGTCTCCGTGTGCGCGACCTTCTGGACCGACTGCTATCACGCAATGCCGCTGAGCTCCTGGGCCGGGACGCGCTGGTGAGCAGTGTGACCTTTGGATTGGGTCTTGGTCTGATGTGGGTCTTCGTCGAGTATGCGAAGATCGATGAGACCGTATCGGCCGGGTCTTCTTTCGCACTCGCCAATTCACTCCACTACGCAGTCGCAAGATTGTGGGTATTCCGCGGCACGACGCGGGGCTTAGCGAAAGGGTATGGCTACTTCCTAGTGAACGCCGGCGTCGGCCTCATCATCATGGTTCTGCTATTCGCCGCACTTACGGAGTGGACATCGATTCACTACTTGCTTGCCCGCGCATTGGCCTCGATCGTTGCCGGGTCGGTCATTTTCGTGCTCAACGCTGTGTTCAACTTCAGGAGAGTTTAGCGACGCCCCCCGCGGCGCTTCGGATGAGACCGCTTAGGTCCGCTTGCGACCCAAAGCGGACACTGCGCTTCCCAGCGGCGGGCTACCAGCGAAGCTCGCAGCTACGCGTTTGGGCGCGCCACTACGATTAGATGACCTGCACTGCGGTCGTGGCGTCGGCCGAGGAGCCATCCGACGGCACCCCAAGCACCCGCCACGACTGCCCCGACTATGGCTGCGACGGCGGTCGTCCCGACCGCGACGATCCCGACGTTGGCCCAGGCGGCGATCACGTCTCCGCCCCGATAGACGACAGTGTCGATCGCGTTCTTCGCCTTGTACTTGGTCTCGGCATCCACGTTGGTGAACAGCATTTCGCGGCCCGGCCGGACCAGCGCATACTCGCCGACGCGCCTCACGATCATCACGAAAGCCAGGACGGGAAAAGTCGCAGCGAGTGCGAGAAGGCCGAAGCCGAACATCATCGTCACCGGAACGGCGACCAGCAGCACAGTGACTCCCAGCCGCTTGGTGATGCGACCAGTGACGAAGATCTGGATGAAGATGGTGAGCGATTGAACAGTGAAATCGATCGCGCTGAACACCTGTGTTTGGGTCTCAGGATCAGGGAAGGTCGCTTCGACGACGCGTGCCTGCTCGAAATAAAGGAACGTCGAGACTGACGTAAGCAGCAGTACGAACAGCGAGATTCCGAGCAGATATGGCGAGCGCAGGATGAGCGTCAGGCCCGCCCAAATCGACCCGCCGATCCGCTTCTCCGGCGGACTTTGCGGATCCTCCGGGCTCCCGTGCCGCTCGCGCCAGCCGACCAGGTAGCGGGCGGCGATCAAAGTGGAAAGCAGTAGGACGGTCGAAAGCAGCAACAAACCGGCGTGGCCGAGCGGCGTCACCAGAAGGCCGCTGAGCAGTGGCCCGGTGAGCCCGCCGAGGCTCGCGCCCGCGGCGATCTGGCCGAATAGCCGGTGGCCCTGGTCGGCGTTGAACACGTCGGCCATCAGGCTCCAGGCGATCGAGATGACGAACAGATTGAAGACCGAAAGCCAGATGTAGAAGGCGCGCGCGGTCCAGACATTCTCCGGATCAGTCGCTAGGCTGAGCGAGAACCCTGCCATCACAATGGCGGAGAAAATGTAGGTCGCGGGCAACAGACGTCGGCGCGGTATCGTCTTCGCCAGCGTTCCGTAGAACGGCACCACCACCAGAGTGGCGAGGAAAGTGCCGAGATAGAGCCAGTGCAGGTTTTCTACGCCGCCCGCGATCCCAAACGTCTCCCGCACAGGGCGAAGCATGAAGTAGCTGGCGAAGAGCAGGAAGAAGAGCACATGGCCGCCGAGTACCGCAGGCACTTCATGCGGCTCGGCAACGATGAGGCGGGAGAGCCCCCTGGGCACCGCCTCTTCAGATTGCATCGATGAACTGCTCCATACGCCGCCTCATCGTGGCATCCGGCAACGGTCCCCGCGCCGCGGCGAGATTGTCGTCGACATATTGCGGCCGAGCCATTCCCGGGATCGCAATCGGCCGGGAGGGATGGCTGACGATATATTTGAGGAAGACCTGCGCCCAGCTCGTCGCTCCGATTTCGGCCGCCCAGTCGGGGAGCGGCCGTCCCTCGGTCTCCTGAAACAGGCGACCCCGGCCGAAGGGCAGGTTGACCATCACCGCGAGCCCCTGCTCCTGCGCAAGGGGCAGGATTCGCTCGGCCGCGCCGCGGTTGTCGATCGCATAGTCGACCTGGATCGTGTCGAGCTTCTCGCGCCGCATCAGCGCCTCGAAGCCGGCATATTGCTCGGCGTTCGACGTAACCGCGTCGCTCGATGGAGCGAAGCCCGCCCGCGACGAGATGGACGCACCGACCGACCGCACCCGGCCCTGCGACTTCAAGTCGCGCAAGATGGCAAGTTTGTTGGCGGCGTCCTGCGTATTGTGGAGGGCGATGAGGTCGATCACGTCGGTGCGCAGGTTGCGGAACGACTGCGCAATCTGCGCTTGCCCTTCGGCGGCGTTGTCGCCCGCCACCTTGGTCGCCAAAAACAGGCGGTCGCGCACGCCGAGCTCCTCGACAAGCCCGCCGATCACCTCCTCGGCGCGGCCGTAGGAGGGCGCGGTGTCGATCATCTTGCCGCCTAGCTCGACGAAGCGGGCGATGGTCTGCCTCAGCGTCGTAAGCTGCTCTTCGCCTGTCGGATCGGCATATCGCCGCGCCGTGCCGATTCCGATCACCGGGACCTGTTCGTTGGCGCCGGGTATGAGGCGGGTGTGAAGCGCGCCTGCCTGGGCGGCCGGCGCCCCGACATTACCGGTCGCGGGGCCCTCACCGGCGGAGCCCAACGGCGCGGCGCGGCTGCACGCTGCGGTGCCGAGAATGGGCAGGGCGGCAAGGCCGCGGAGAAGGCTTCGACGGTCGATCATTGGCAAATCCTCCAGTCTTGAGCAGGCAAGTTCATATCCAATTCTGGCTCAGCCGGCCTTGGCGCCGCCGAAGCTCCGCTTCAGGGTGAGTCCGAAGGTCAGGTGGCTGTCTCGTACACGAAATTCTCGAAGGGCCGATTCCGCTGTCGCGCGGTTTGGGAGGAACATCAATCGCTCGCGCTGGGTCGGCGTATCGAACAGGTTGTTGACATCGAAGGTGACGGCCGTGCGCTCATTGGGCCGGTACTCCACGAACGCGGTCCCGAACGGCCCGCCGTTAAAGAGGGAGTCGAACTCGTCCGTGCGGAAGAAGGTGAACTTGTCCCGGTCGACGACCGTGAAGCCGTAGGAGAAGTCGCCGGCGTCGCGACGAAGGTCCAGGCTCCACTCCCAGTCCGGGAACAAGCCGCTGAAATTGCGGGGCTCGCCGCTGATCGGATCTTCGACTCGGGTTCGCTGAATTTGTCCGTCGAACTTGGCGCGAAGCCCGCTCCACAGCATGCCTAGGGGAGCGTCGAGCGTAAGCCGGACAAAGCTGCGCCTGCCGGTCCCGATATTGCCCGGGGCGTCGAAGGCCCGTCCGTCCTCGTCGAACACCAGCACCCGGTCCTGGAGCAGGCTGATGAGATCGTGGCCGAGGTCGAGCTTGACGAGACCCTCGCCGAGGATCGGCCGGTCCACGGTCGCACGGACTTCCCAGGCGCGCTGCGGCACCAGGTTCTCGTTGCCGGCATTGACCCGGTCGTTCGACAGCTCGGCGGCGCTGATGAAGTCGTAGAAATTGAGCTGGGCGACGCTGCGCCGGATGGTGAACTGCGTGTGCCAGCCGCCCCCTGGTTTCCAGTCGATTGTCGCGCTCGGTTTCAGGAAGCTCAGCGAGCGATCGGCAACCGCGTCCCCGCGTACCTTCAGCTGCGAATATTCGAAGTTGAGCCCGGCATCGATTCGCAAGGCGGGACCGAACGACCGGCCCGCATTGACGAAGGCCTCGCCCCGCCTCTCGCTCACCGTCGCGCTGTCGATCGGCAGGTCGATCCTCCTGCGCCCGCCGTCCGGCTCTATGACGAACAACTCGACGCTGCTGTCGAGCGTGTTGAGCACCGCCTCGCCGCCCGCCTCGAGCGAAAATCCGCCAACGTCCTGGTGCGACCAGCTGAGCCGGGCGATCCTCTCGTCGAGCGTTGCATCCTGCGTCTGTTCGAAGCCGCCGACCACCTGCGCTCCGTCGCTCAGCAGCCCGCTGCGCCTGATCAGCGCGTCGAAATTGTCCCTCCTTTTCCGTGTCGCGAGTCCGACCAGCTTGATCGCCCCGCCGGCGAGCGGCCGGGTGATGTCGCCGCCGATTTCATATGCCGGATCGTTGTTGTCCTGGATCAGCGAATCGTCTCGCGGTGAGCCGTTCGCCGGGATAACGCGATTGTCCTGCTCCACCTTGAAGGTGCTCGGCTCCCAGCGGCCGTTGATCCGGATCGCGTTGTCGCTCGAGCGCTCGAGCGTCCAGCTGCCGGACAGGTAGCCGTCGTTATCGTCGTACCGGGTGACTTTTCGGCGAAACTCGATCAGATCGCCGGTCGCGGGGTCGGTAACGGTGTCGCTTCCTTCGTCCGTGAAATAGTTCTGCCCGGTGGCCGCCGACAGGCTGATGGTCGAGGCTCCGCGCTTGATCATCGCCGAGCCGGCTGCATTAGGCGTGATCCGTCCGGTAAAGGCGCGCTGCGCCGACAAGCTGGCATTGCCCGACGTTCCACCCACGGCCGTCAGGATGACGTTGAGAACCTGGCTCTTGCCAGAATATTCGGCGCCGAAGAGATCGCCCGGCCCGACCTCGACTCGAAGGACGCTGTTCGCCGGGATCCGGGCCAGGGTGGTTTCGAGGTTTTCCGACTTCGAGGTCGGCCTGACTCCGTTGATGACGACGTTGCCGGCCGCTCCCGCGAAACCGCGGATGTCGGCATTGCCTTCCTGGAGCGTGAAACCCGGCACCCGGCGGACGATGTCGAGCGCGGTGCGCGGCGCGAAGGATGCGAAGAACTCCCGCTCGTAGACGGTGGTTCGCTGGGTCGGGGCGGCGACCGGCGGGTCGGCGACCGGCGGCTGAGTGCCCGGCGGCGTCACCTGGGCGGTCGCCGCAGAGGCGAGCAGAATGGCGGTAACGCTTACGAACCTTAGCATGTGCAATCCTTCACTTGGTCCGAGCGGAGCGCTCGGGCGGCGATCCGGTCCTCGACATTTGCGCAATGTCTTCTTCATCCGTTCGTCCGTTGCCGCGGGATTGGCCGAAGCGGATGGTGGAGCAGCCTGCTGATCGATGAACGCCCGTTTCGGGCGACGAGCGTCAGCGGCTGAGCGGGATGCGCACCGTGTTGCGGAAACCGCCCTCGGCGATTTCTTCAGTGGAGAGGCTGGCGTCGTTGCCGAAGCGCGAGCGCAGCCGGTCATGGACGTTGCGCAGGCCGACCTTTTCGCCGCCGGCGCCATGGCCTTTAGCCTTGGCGTCATTCTCGACGACGATTTCCAGCACCCCTCCGTCGACGCGGCCGCGGATTCGAATGCAGGTCGGCGCTTCGGCCCTGGCTACGCCGTGCTTCACCGCATTCTCGACCAGAGGCTGCAGAAGAAGCGCCGGGACCCGCGCGTCCGCGCTTCCCTCATCGAGCGCAACGTCGAAGCGCAGCCGCTCGGGGAAGCGAGTCCGCTCGATCTCGAGGTAGAGGCGCTGGAGCTCTACCTCTTTGGCAAGCGTCAGATCCTCCATCGGGTTGATTTCGAGGCTGCGCCTGAAGAAGTCGGAGAGCCGCACCACCATCTCCTCCGCCCGCGCCGGGGCGTCGCGGACCAGGGCCGCGATGGCGTTCAACGTGTTGAATAGGAAATGCGGGTTGATCTGATAGCGCAGCGCGCGGACCTGCGCCTCCTGCGCCATGACCGCCAGCTCGGCGGAATGCCTCTCCTGCTCCTGGACCGTGATGCTGTAGGAGAGCGCGAGATAGGCGGCGGTCCAGGAGAAATAGAACCAGAACCAGTAGAGAGTGTAGTAGATGAAGCTCGCCAAGCGAAACAATTCATCTCCAAACATCAACGTGTTGAGCATCGCTTGGACGAGGGCGGCGGCGAAGGCGAGCGCTGCGCCGATCATCGCCTGCCGCTCGAACTCGCGGAGCCGTAGCGGCCGCAGGCAGCGGTACAGGACATAGCTGAGAAAAGCGCCGAAAAGCGCAAAGGTCACTCGGCGCACAGTGCCTTCCAGCAGCTCTTGTTCGCGGCCCATGTCGATGTCGATGATGTGGGCGCGCAACCACATAATGGTGAAGTGGGCCGTCCAGAAGACGGCAATCAGCACTCCTGCCCCTCTTCTCAAACGGGCGTGAGCGGCGGATCCGGCAAGATGCGGCGTGCTGTCCAACGGGGCCCCCGTGCGCAAGAATGTCTATGGTAAGTGATCGCGCCGGCGCAGCATAGCCAAGTCCACTCGACAGGCGTGCGCCATCAACCGATAAACGTCACGAAGATCGAATCTGGAAGTCCGACATGCGCGTGTTGATTGTCGATGACGAGCCGCTCGCCCGGCGGCGGCTGGTGCAGCTGTTGGCCGCGCTTCCGGACGTCGAGATCGCAGGCGAGGCCGATGGTGGCCGCGAGGCGCTGCAGCTCGTCGAGCTGCTTCGTCCAGACGTGCTGTTGCTCGACATCGAAATGCCGGTCGTGGACGGCTTCGCAGTGCTCAAGGCGCTGCCGCCCGGGCCTGGCCCCGCGATCATTTTCGTGACCGCCTTTCAGGACCATGCGGTAAAAGCGTTCGAACTTCGCGCGACTGACTTCGTCGTCAAGCCGGTGAGTGGCGACCGGCTCGCCAAGTCGATCGAGCAGGCTCGGGGCGACCTCGATGCGCGGCGGGCGGGAGAGCGGCTTGCGTTTCTCCAGTCGCGTCTCGCCGAACTTGAAAGCCGCGCGCTCGCAATATCGGAGCCCCACATGTGGGTTCAGATCGGCAGCGAGAAGCGCCGCCTCGCTCTTGCGGATATCAGGTGGCTGCAGGCTGAGCGCGACTATGTGCGGGTGCACATGCCTGGCCATACGCACCTGGTGAACGCGATGCTCGGCGACATGGAAAAGGCGCTGGAGGGCAAGCCGTTCTTGCGCGTTCACCGTTCGGCGATCGTGCGCAAGGACAAGGTGCGCGCGGTGTTGCGCGGTCGCTTCTCGACGCTCGTGCTGGAGCTCGACGACGGCCAGCGCCTGCCGGTCGGGCGAAAGTACCGCGACTCGGTGGAGTCCGCCTTCGACTTGCCGAACTGACTTGGTCCCGGCGGCAACCTCATCGCGAACCGGTGCTAACAGCACCTACTGCAGCTGGTAGCAGAGAATGGGGTTAGAAACGTGTGTAGCGCTAATGTCCGCTTTCCACCCAAAGCAGACATTAGCGTAGTGTCTGCTTTCGACCCAAAGCGGAAACTTCACGCATGTGGCGAGAGATTAGGTTCGCGACGGTACTGGCGATGCACTGGAGTAGGCCGGCGACGCGCGGCGCAGTCAGCGCGCCTAAACGGCGGACCGGACCCGCCTTTCGCCGTCTGTTGGGGCATAGTCATTCAGCTTGATGAGCGCGTGATCATCGCGGTTCCATGGGTGAAATCTCGGGAGGAAGAATGCCAGCCACGAACCGAAGATCTTGCGCATCATGCCCGGCCAGATCCACATGTACCAGAGTAGGGGAGGCCAGGCTCTTAAGCCCCTGATGCCGTCCTGCCTAAGCAACTCCATCGCGCCGGCTGTCCGGTCGACGATGAAATGCTGTGTGACCAGAAGCATAACTTGGGCTTTGACTTTCCAGCGCTTCCACCTGGACCAGGCGCGCGTAGCGTGCAGCCACGTGTCATAAGCAACAGCCTTGTGCTCGATCTCCTCGACCGCGTGCCAACGCCACAGCGCTGCGCTCTGTGGATCGGCACCGCGCAGGTGAAGCGGATTGGCAAGCAGTTCGTGCGCGAGGATAGCCGTAAAATGTTCGAGAGCCATGGTCGCCGCCAAGCAGGCATAGGGTGAGCGTGCCTTAGCTATGGCGAGCCTTGCGGTAACTCGCTCGTCGAGCGGCTGGTAATCGTAGCCGCTCGCTTCGGATCGCTTGTTAAATGCCAGATGCTCACGGCTGTGGATGACTTCCTGGGTCGTGAAGGCCTTGATGTCACTCGCCAGCTTCTGATCGGCACCTTTTTGGAATGCCCGCACCGACTCGACGAAGAATGCCTCGCCCTGTGGGAATGTCGCGGAAAGCGAATTGTAAAAGGCGCTCGCGTAGGGATTGGCCGAATGCCACCAGTGCGCCGACGGATCAGTGCGTCCGAAGCGACGATCGCGCGGGCTGATTTTGACTTCCTGCGGAGTACTTCGCACCGACAGATCCGCTCCCTTCTAGTCCAATTCAAAGTACACGAGCCCGAGACGCGCGTACACCGAGCTAGCGTCCGTTTTCCACCAATTCCCGGACATTAGCCGAGTGTCCGCTTTCGACCCATTGCAGACATTCAAGCTCCATCGGTCATTGCGACTGCACCCGGCGCGCCTGAATTGGATCCCTGTTCAGCGGCTGGATCGTCAGCGTCTCGCCCTTGAAGCGGAAGCGGCTCCCAGTATCGATGCTAATGAATGTGTCGGCGTCGATCGGAACGAGGCGAATCTGCGGATCGCCCGGACGTTGTCCAACGAGGGCCACTTCCGAGAGCGTGACCACCACCTGTTGGTTTTCCGCCTCGCCCCAACGCCACCTTCCGGTGAACGGCGCCAGCTGCGCCCTGGTGAGATGCCTAGGTACGATCATTTCGTGCATCTTGTCCGGCCAGCGATACTCAAGCGCGAGCGCTCTAAGGACCTCTTGGAGGAGCGCGCCGCCGGCGTCGCCATTCACCATAACGACCGCGCCCTGACCACTGCCGGGAAAGGCGATCATGTAGGATCGAAAGCCTTTGTTCGAGCCGCCGTGCGAGAAGGACGCTGCGGGCCCTTCGCCCCTGAGGAACAGACCAAGCCCCATGCGTTCGCCGGGCCCAGGCAGTATATTCGGCTGCGCCTCGACAAGATTCGAAGCGACGAAGCGCTGCTCGGCGCGTGCGCCCTCACCCGACAAACCCTTCATCACCCACAGGATGAAGCCGGCGTAGTCACTTGGCGTCGTCCACAGCCCCGCCGCCGCTTGCTCCGGGTAGATGTGCCAGCGCCCCTCAATTGCCGCGCCGGTCCCGTCATGCGCGTGAGCAGCAAAGCGGGCCGCCGCGCCGGGAAGCGGTTGTGCGTACGTGCTTCGCGTCATGCCCGCTTGGCGCAGGATAGTTTTGCGCATCCAGTCCGCAAGCGGACGACCGGTAACCTCCTCCACTGCCAGCTGTGCGATGCTGGTCCCGCCGCCCGAATAGCGCCAGCGCTCCCCGGGCATCGCAGTAATCCGGACCGGATCTGAATTGGTGGGCGCCGTGGCGTCCAGGAGTTGGCGCAGGCTTGGCCGGCGGGCGTTCGCGGCATAGCCAGGGAAGCCGCTCGTCGACAAGCCAGCGCTGTGGCTGAGCAAGCGGCGAAGCGTCACCGCGCTTCCCGGCGCCATCTCCGAGTCCGGCACTCGCCAGGAGCGAAGAAATTCATTCACCGGCTTATCGAGGTCGAGTTGCCCCCAGTGGACGAGCTGGAGCGCCGCGGCGGCGAAGACCGGCTTCGACAGGGAAGCGGCCTGGAATAGGGTGCGCGTCGTCGCTGGCCGCCCCGGCGCAGCTTGGCCCCAGGCGCGGCTCCAGACGATCCGTTCCCGGTCGATTACCGCGATGCTGACCGCCGGAACATGATAATGCGCCATCCGCGTCTGGAGGTCCATAAACCGAGTTGGCTCGCCGACCACCGTTACCGGTGGCAGCAGTGTGCGCTCGATTCTCCCGATGGACGCCCGCTGCGGGTCTTCGGCCGCTGCCCGACCTGCGCCCCCTCCCAGCATTGCTAGGATCAGCGAAGCCGTCAGCGCCCCTCTAAGCATCGTGCTCCTCCCCATCCCCTGCCAAGGAGTAGGAAGAAACAGCAAACGGCGCAATCGGCCCTGGCGCTGCAACGGCCGCCCTGCTGGCTAGCGGCTAGGAACTGGGTTCGGCTGACGAATGTCCGTTTTCCACCCAAAGCAGACACCAGCTTCGTTGCATTACCTACGGCCGAGAGGCCGCAGTGGATGCGCCTCAAGTGCGCTGCAGGGACCCAGCCGCGATCACAGGTCCTGTGGGTTGGCCGGTTGGCGAACCGCCTACCGGCTCAACGGACACGGCCAGTGTCGCGCCTTCGATGAGCTGATCGGCCATCGGGCCAGTGACCTGGAGGTGCATCGGTTCCGTTCCAGGGATGACGCCCATAGAGCGAGGCGTCCCGCCGGCGGGGATCACCCATAGCTCATGCGACTTGCCTGTGAGGGCCTCCACCCCGGCCGCCGCTGCAACAACAAGGCTCCGGTCTCCCGGATCCCAGGTCGCCACCAGCCTCGCGTCGCTGTCTTCACCAGCCATTGTCGCGACCATCGGCTGCGGCGGCTGGCGCGCGACTGGAACCTGCTCAACGGGTTCAGGGCGGGTCACGAGAACGATTGCGAGAGAGGCGGCAACGGCGCTCACTCCCGCGGCGAAGCCGCGCCAGACATTGAGGCGCCTTCGCAGCTGATAGACATTGTCTGACTGCTGCCGCGGCTCAGCGATCCGCTGTTGTATCGCGGCGAGCACATGCGGCCGCGGTAGCACCGGCTCGACATCTTGGAGGAGCTGCGCGAGGTGACCAGTCCAACGGCCCACCTCTGTGGCGAACTCGTGGTCGGCGTGCGTGAGTGCGCGCGCACGCTGGAGCTCCTGACCCTCCAGGAGCCCGATCGCATACTCTGCAGCCAGTTCACTGCGCTCCTGCGGCGTCATCAGCTGGTGGCCCCCCGTTGAAGGCATTCCCGCAGACGAAGCAGTCCGCGCCTGATCCAGCTCTTCATCGTGCCCAGCGGCACGCCTTCTCGGTCAGCGAGTTCAGGGTAGGTCGCACCTTCAAGGAAGGCGGCCCGGATCATCGTCCGCTGCTGCAGGTCCAATTCGTCGAGGCAGTCTTTTAGCCGGTGCTGCTCCTCAGCGGCTTCGAGCACTTGCAGCGCCGAGGGCTGCTCATCGGGGACATCGTCTGCGCTCTCGATCGGCTCGTTTCCGAGCCGCCGTTGGCGCAACCGATCGATTGACTTGTTTCGAGCGAGGACTCCGAGCCATGTGATCGGGCTTGCCTTCAGTGGATCGAAACGATCGGCTTTACTCCACACGGTCACGTAGACCTCCTGGAGCACTTCCTCGGCTTCCGCTTCGCTGCCCAGCACGCGCACGCATATGCCGAAAAGCTTCGCCGAAGTCCGCTCGTACAGATTGGTAAGGGCGCCGCGGTCGCCAGCTGCGACGGAACGCATCACGGGATTCAGCTCGCGACGTGCGCGTGCGCTGGTCGTGAGAGGGGCGGCGCCATCCATTGCGCGGGCCATGCACAAAATGTCCGATGAGGAAAAGAGGCGCCCGGCGGGAGGCGCTACCTTAGTTGCGCACGGGCGCATCATCGGCCGGCTTCCCGCCAAGCAGCATCCGGGAACAGGGGAACCCCGATGCTTCGAATTCAGGCCGGCATAACGACGGTGTCCACGACGTGAATCACCCCGTTCGATTGTATCACATCGCCCTGCGTAACGTGCGACATGCCGCCTTTCTCATCCACGATCATGATTCGGTTGCCCATCATTCGCGCGATGAGCGTGCCCCCCTCTGCCGTGGTCAGTCGAGCCTGACCTCCACCGGCGTTGATCATGCTCATGAGATCAGCGGCAGTGAGCCTGCCTGGAACCACGTGGTATGTGAGCACCGACTGAAGCATCGCCCGGTTCTGCGGGAGCAAAAGTGTGTCGACGGTGCCGGCAGGAAGCTTCGCGAAAGCCGCATTGGTCGGTGCGAAGACGGTGAATGGGCCGGGGCTTGAAAGCGTGTCCACGAGGCCGGCGGCCTTAACGGCAGCGACCAGCGTCGTGTGGTCAGGCGAGTTTACCGCGTTTCCGACGATGCTCTTCGTCGGGTACATCGCTGCACCGCCGACATATGAAAGACGAGTGTTGTCCATCGGTGTCATGGACATGCAGCCGCCGAGGGAAACCGCCGCGCTGGCAAGTGCTAGCTTGATCAAAGTCGATGTCATTATCTTCCTCCGTTTTTTTGAAGTTAACGCTGAAGCTACGGGAGACCTTGCGTCGCGGATGCAGCAGCCCTCGCGAGGTCGACCCCTGCCGCTCGTTGGGGCTGCGCACGCGGCCGCTTGCGCTCCGTGAGACAAAAAAGGTCCGCAGCGCGCATCCGCTGTTCGGCCGCACCCGTAGCTGTGGGTGGCCGACGTGTGCCGATGCCTTACGAGCGCTAGCTCGCCCCGGAGGATCTGAGATCAGAAGCTAACAGCACGGATGGACGTCGCTGGCGCGCACTCAACGGAACAGGAGCGAATTGAATGAGGGTCTTGAAGTTGTCGCTGCTCACGGCATCGCCGCCTGGCAGCCGCCCCATGATCAGCGGTGGCTACCGCCGCTTCCAAGCCGCTGCGGCAGAACCATGCCGCAACTAACAGAGAATAGGCTTGTTTATGCTTTCGCTGATCGCCTCGTGTTCAGCTGTCCTGAGGCAAATCGACATATGGCCATTTCACCACCGGTCGCGCCCACAGCTGGCCCGCTTGACTCAAGCCGATCAGCTTCTCCGTGGACGACAGGGCGATTAGTCCGTGAACATGGCACCTTGCAACAAGTGCTCGGGCGCCGCGGATGACCGAGCAGTCGACTGAAATAGATGATTTCCTTGAGGCGGTGGAAATCCGGGTTCGGGCATTTGGCGTATGCGAGATCGGGCGGCAGTTCAGCTTGCGGTGCGACCCGTTTGAGTCTGTCGTAGTGCACTTCGTTCTTAGCGGCGCAGGGTTTCTTGAGTGCCGGCACGGACGCTTCCCGCTCAGCGAGGGGATGGCCGTCGTGGTTCCCAGGATGCTGCCGAAAAGCCTCTCGGGCGAGGGGCCGATCGAGCACGTCAGAGATGCGGACGCGATCTGTACTCAGGAAGACGAGTTGGTGAGGTTCCGCGCATCGAACGGCGAAGCCGATCTTGTTCTCGGCTGCGCGGAACTGTCCAGCAGCGTCGGGGAAGTGCTGCCGCTTTTCGCTCAGGCGAAGCGGCCGATTTTTGAATCTTCCGAAGACCCGCTTCTGCGGGGGCTGTTTACGACCATGTTCGACGAACTTCGCAATCAGCGCCGCGGCACCCGTGCGTTCGTGAGCGCACTGATGAAGCAGGTGCTCATCCTGTTGATGAGATCCCAGCCTGACGATGAATCCGGAATTCTGCTGATGAGCAGTGCCCGCCTCGCCGGGGTGGTTGCGGCAATTCTCGATCGGCCAGAGGACGATCACACCGTTGAAAGCCTGGCCGCGATAGCAGGCATGAGCCGGTCGCGTTTCACCCATCGTTTCACGCTTGCCTATGACTGCACTCCCAAGGCGTTCGTGCAAGCTGTTCGCCTGGCCTCAGCGGCGCGGATGCTCAAAGGATCGGACTTGCCGGTAAAATCGATTGCGGCATCGGTCGGCTATGCCAGCCGCAGCCACTTCTCGCGCGCTTTCCATTCTAAGTTCGGGCTCGACCCGTCGGCGTTCCGCAAGGCGTCGGGCGCCGAAGCGCAATGACGCTGTGCCGGCTTTCGGGAGCGGGCCTGACTCGAGCGAAGACGAGGCTGATTGCTTCCTCGATGCTGCTCTTGCCGCTCATGATTCACAGCGCCAGCCACGCCGCACAGCCGGGGGTTGCGATCGTCGGCGCCGGCCGAACCTATTCCCCGGCTGAATTCGCCCGCTTTGCGCCGCGCACGGCGCTCGACATGGTGCAGCTCATTCCCGGATTCGTCATCGCCGACAGCGAGGATCGCCGCGGTCTCGGCGCGACAAGCGCCAACGTGCTGATAGACGGCAGACCCGTTTCCGGGAAAGCCAACGACGCGATTGACGCGCTGAGCCGCATCACGGCTGCCGAGGTTCAGCGCATCGAGGTGAAGACCAGCACGTCGAGCGACACCGCTGGCGTTGGTCGGCAGATCGCCGATGTGATTCTGGTAAGTGCTTCAGAGGGAACAAAGGGCCAGTTTTCATGGCGGCCGTCCACCCGGCTGCGCGATCGCGACATCGCTTGGCTGAACGGCGAAACCTCGATCAGCGGGCAGCGCGGCGGCCTGGAGTATACGGTCGGCATCCGCAACACCGCTTTGCGTACCGGCGCCTCCGGACCTTCCCGGGTCTCCAATGCCGCTGGTGACCTCATAGAGCTTCGTGACGAAATCTTCGTCGAACGCAGCGATCGACCACGAATCGGTGCCGACCTGCGTTATGAGGCGCCGAGTGGGATGATCGTGGCGTTGCGCGGTTCCTACCAGCGCTTCATCTACCGCTTTCGAGAGCGCTCCGAACGGTCCGGGAACAATCTTGTCGACCGCACCCGCTTCCTGACGCAGCGAGAGAAGGACCGGCGGTACGAGCTTGGCGGTGACGTCCAGTTTGGCGTCGGACCCGGGCGGCTCAAGCTGATCGGTCTTCATTCCGCCGAGCGCAGCCCGATCGATACTAGGGTCAGGACTGACTTCAGCGATGGGAGCGGCAGTTTCGGCAACCGCTTCGTCACCAACGGCGACTTGCGCGAGACAATCTTCCGCTCCGAATATCGCTGGACGGGCAACACGACCGACTGGCTGATATCCGCCGAGCGCGCGGTCAATCGACTCGACAACCTGTCCAGTCTGTTTGGTTTGCTTCCAGATGGAAGTTTTGAAAAGCTGCCGTTTCCAGGCGGGTCCGGAGACGTTCGGGAGCGACGGTACGAAGGCGCGATAACGATGAGCCGGCGGCTTTTCCCGCAACTGACTCTTCAGGGGTCGCTGGGCGGTGAGATATCGCGGCTTCGGCTCGCTGGCGATCTTGGCAGCGATCGTACCTTCCGGCGTCCGAAAGGCTATGTTTCGCTCGGCTGGCGGCCAAGCGAGGTTCTGCGCGTCACGGCAAAGATCGGGCGCCGCGTCGGCCAGATCGACTTTATCGACTTTCTCGGCTCGCGGGACCTGCTGGAAGACCGTGAAAATGCATCCAATGCGCAGCTCGTCCCGCCGCAAAGCTGGGATGTCGAGGCTGAATTCCGGCGAGAGCTCGGTGCCTTCGGGTCGACCAGCCTGCGGTTGTACGGGCAGCGGATCGAGGACCTCATCGAGCAGATTCCCGTCGGAGGGGCCGGGGAAGCGCCAGGCAATCTTGACACCGCTTATCTGTATGGCGCGGACTGGAAGACCAGCCTGCTTCTCGATCGGCTTGGCTGGGCCGGCGGCCGGCTGGACGGCCGCTTTCAATTTCAGGAAAGCAGCGTTGACGATCCTGTCACCGGCCGCTCGCGGCGGATCAGCAACAATCTGGTTCGTTTGATCGAGGTGTCCTTACGCCACGACATTCCTGCCACCGACTGGGCATGGGGCGCAGGACTGTTCCACATCCACCGAGCCCCTAACTTCCGGCTCGGCGAACTCGCACGCTTCCGCCAAGGGCCACTGTCGGGCAATGTCTACGTCGAGAACAAGGACGTGGCGGGGCTTACGGTCCGTGCAGCTCTCAGCAATCTCATTTCGAGTGGCCAAGATCTCGATCGCTTTCTTTTCGACGGCCGACGCGGTGGCACGCTGCAGTCCATCGAGCGACGCCGCCGCTCGGTGGGTCCAGTGCTGTCGCTGTCCGTCAGCGGCAATTTCTAGGAGGTACATTTGTTAAAACTCATCCAGTCTGCGGCCCTTTTCATCGCGTTCACAGGAATAGCGGAAGCGCACGATTCCTGGCTTCAGCCGAAAACTTACCAGGCGGCCGCCGGTGATCGCGTGCCGCTGACCTTCTACGTCGGTCACCACGGTGAGCAGCACAGCGCGAAGCTTTCGCCGCGACCATCGTGGCTGTTGGCGATGAAGGCGAGGGGCAGCGTCGGCACGGCCAACTTGCTCAAGGCTCGGGGGTTCAAGCCTTCGGCGGGCGTGCCCCTCGATCGGCCGGGCACCTATCTCCTCTCGCTCGACACACGGGATTTCCGCAACCCGATGAGCGCAAAAAACTTTGAAACCTATCTTGAGGAAGAGGGACTCGCCGGTGCCGAAGCGGCATGGCGGCGGGCGCCGGTCACATCGCGCAAGGTTCGGGAATCCTACCGCCGTCACGCCAAGGCCTTGGTACAAGTGGGCACCGGACCGCAGGCGCTCGAGGGGCCCGTGACCCAACGCATCGGGCAGCGTCTAGAGATCGTGCCGGGGGCCAATCCTTACGCGCTCGGCGCGGGCTCCTCGTTGCCGGCGACGGTGTGGTTCCGGGGCAAGCCTTTGGCCGGCGCTCTTGTCACGCTCGGCGATCTCGACCGGCCCAAGGATCCGCTTGTTACGGTCCGCAGCGATGCCGCCGGTAGGGTGTCCTTCCGTCTCCCGCGACCCGGCCGCTGGATGATGAACGTCGTGTGGAGCGTTCCGAGCAGCGCCGCCTCCACCGACTTTGAGACCAGCTTCTCGAGCCTGACGTTCGCGGTGCCGGACCAGCGCTGAGCAATTACCTCGGCGGCGGCTCGGCGTCGCGAGGAAGGTCCATCGCAGGGTTTCGGACAAAGAACGCATTTGGCCGAAGAGTCACTTCGTGCTGCACGGTCGGAAGGACGGGCCAGTCCTCCGGGCGGGTGACGTGGTGAAAGCCCATGGTGTACCAAATCACCAGGTCCTCCCCCGTGATGCGCTCGCCATCAACGAACGCCGGCAGGCCTTCGCCGCCGCGGGACTGGTTCGGGTAGTCGCCGGATGCGTGGCGCTCGTCTCGCTTGTACGCAGTTACCCACAAGGGACGCGCTGAGAAGGCCGCCCGCCGCTGCGGCGGGTCGCTCGGAGCCAGCAGCGACGAAGCCGAATGGCCGGCGATCTCGAATGACGGGGCATGGCCGAGGGCGGTTTTCAATCGGCTGTTTTCAACGCGCCAAAGTTCCGGCTGATGCGCAGGTTCGACCGACAACTCCCTTGGCTCGATCTTGCTTTGGCGTACCCACAGGCTCCCGCGACTGTTCGGCTCCGGCAAGATGCTGGGGACGAGCCTGTCGCGGACGAAACTGTTGCTCGTCCCATCTACATCGAGATCTAGGCGGAACGAGAGAAAGTGATCGTGGTAGGGAGCAACAATGTGCGGCGCGACCAGCGCACCGTAGAGCTTATTGCCATTGCGCTCGCCGGCCGTTGTGGCGCGAACACCTTTTGCCGCTGCGATGCCGGTGGCGCCGACCTCGATCTTGATCTCGCCCTTATGCGTGAGCACCCAGTCGTAGATGTAATCGTAATTGCCCACGGCCGGGATGGTGCGAAGGACGAACTCCACATCCGGCCGCGCCTCGTGAGACCTGGTGACGATTTCAGACCGGCGCCACAGCGGCACGCTGGTGTTGCGCTCGAATGCGCACATCACGTTTTTGGCTTCGTAGGGGGTGCCGCCCGGACCGGCCAAGACAGCCGAAAACAACATTCCCCCCACCGGGCAATCGGCTCCCGAGATCAGCGTCGTCGAAAGGGTGCCGAAGCCATACTCGCCGACGTCCATGTACGAACGGAATGACCAGTTCGGGTCCGGATCCATATAGGGGACGAACATTTCCGACACGTGGCCCTGATAGAGCACCGGCCGCTCCACCGATCCGTCGCGATAGCGCACCGTCGAGACAATCGGGCCGACGCGCTGATCGAAGCTCAGGTGAAAAGACCAGTTTCCCCAGCGGAACCGGCTTCCGTCGACTTCGAAATTCCATCCTGCCGGTGCGGAAACGACGACAGGTTTCGACATTGGCCGCACCGACTCCTGGCGCTCTTGTTCCAGTGACGGATCCTCAGTGCTGATCGGCACCGGGCCGCTGTCGACGACCTCGAGCACTGCGCGTTGGTCGAGGTCCACCACCGCCATCAGCCCCTCGATCGGCCGCCCATAGACGTTGGTAGTGCCGCGAGCATCGTAGCAAGGCACCTTCAACAGACGGCGCTGTTCGGTTGTGATCGACGTGCCAACCGAAAGAGCGTCGCAGAATATGCCTGAGAAGTCGGTTATCCCGCGCAGCCGCATCGCCGCTTGCCAACGCTTGTCTGCTCTTACCAGTCTGGTTGCCAGCACCCAGTCGCTGCCAATGATCTCGGGCTGCACGTTCGGTCTAGCCGTGGTTGAGACAACGCGCCTGGCGCTCACGTCAACGACGATCTCGCGTACGTCGGAGCCGGTTCTGACGACCACGGTCGCCTGTCGCGGGAGCAACTGTCCTTCCTTCCAGTTCCACACTGCAGATTTGTCGGGAGGTGTCAGCCTGACCGATGCGAAGCGGGTTTCATGCGTCGCGAGCCCTGCTGATCGAACGGCGGCGGCGACCTTGCGGATTTCCTCGGCACTCAACGAATCCAGCGGATGTGCATCTGCGGAGAAGGCTGCAAGAAGCAGCAGAAATTGGGCAAGCGCAGCATTGGGCACGCCCGCTACAGACCATCGGCGGCTGCTGTCTGCAAGCTCATACTAGACGGCAACCGGTTTCGGCGTGCGCTAAAGTCCCTTCTTGGTGCTGTTAGGCGCACTTCTTGCCTTCGGAGCGGCGCCCTCCGCATCCAAGCTGAGGTCTCACTCGTAGGTACTAGAGCAGTGGTACATTATTCCTGCGCAAACCAAGGAGTTCACTATGAGACGCACTATAACCTCAGCGGTAGCCATCCTTCTGATGGCGAGCACCGCAGGCCCTGCCTTCGCCAAGGGGCACCTGCAACCGGCCGATCCGGCCCAGGCGTTCGGGCAGGAAAACGCGGATGAAAACTACGTCATCGGCGGCGAAACAGCCGCGGTGCTGGCCAGGGACGAAACGCCGGGCGTCGACGGCAGCTTTATTTCGATGGAAGCGCAAACTGTCGAGCGGGAGCCGGCTGACCCGCCGAAGGGCAAGCCTGAATAAGCAGTAGCCTGTTTTGAACCGCACACTGCCGCAGCCCGTAACCGATTTGAGACGGGCTGCGGCCTTCTTTGGTGAACTGTCGCTCGGATCACTGCCGGCTGGCATCGCCGTTGATCACTTCGTGATGAACGAGGTGATCGACTTCCGTCTAATGCCGGCCCTTCGGGCGAACTGAAGGAGTTTCGAGGTAAAGAGACATCGCCGAGCAGGTGTTCAATCGGTCGAAATGGGTCAGCAAATCAGTACGTCCCATGCTTGCCCGCCCCTATCGATTAGCGCCCGCCGTCGAGCTTTTCCGCCACGAGGTCCGCAAGGCGATTCGTGCTGTACGGCTTGGGAAGGAAGGTGCCGTGGTCCGGCAAGTCTTCATCCCGAACATGCACCTGACCAGACGTGACGATCAGGCCTACATCGGGATGGGCTGTGGCAACCCTTTCTGCGAGCTCGAGCCCGTTCATATCTCCAGGCATGTTAACGTCCGTGACTACCAATCCGATCTGTGGATGCTGTTCCAAGGCTTCGAGGGCGTCCGTAGCGTCGCCTGCTTCCCAAGCCATGATGCCGCGGTCGGAATCGCGTCCGCCGCCACCATTCGCACGAGCGGCTCGTCCTCCACCACTAGGACCTCAAGAGGGATTGAACTGGTCATCGGCTCACGAACTAAGCGGCGACAGTGGCGTTCCGGTCGTTTCGCCGGCAATCTGCCGATCGATGGCATCTTTAGTTTCAGACCAATGTCCGCTTTCCACCCAAAGCGGACATTAGATCATCCCGCGAAACAGCCTAATGGCACTAACGGCACTAGGGCTGGGACCCATAAACAGGATTCACAACGCGGTCGGAATGTGATTCAACCTCTCGATTGATCGGGAGGGTTTGATGGCTGGGGAATTTTGGTTGAGCGACGGGCAATGGGCGCGCTTGCAG
>JBPCOC010000067.1:0-45820 GCA_051000635.1 Sphingomicrobium sp.
AGGCGTAGACGCCGACTTCGTCTGGCGCGTCGGCCATGAAGTCTCGGTAGAAGCGCAGGACATCTCGCGCTGCATCGAGGGGATAGAACACCTGAAGGCTCATAACCTCGGGGCCGACCGGATGAAGGGTGAACTCGAACTCGGTGACGATGCCGAAGTTGCCGCCGCCCCCGCGAAGCGCCCAGAAGAGGTCGGGATGCTCATCTGCACTGGCTCTGACGACCGATCCGTCGGCGAGAACGACTTGTGCACCGATAAGGCTGTCGATTGTCAGTCCTAGTTTGCGTGCAAGAAAGCCAGTGCCCCCGCCAAGCGTCAGACCACCGACTCCAGTCGAGGGGTCGACCCCAGCGGTAGCTGCAAGTCCGTGGGCCTGAGCCTCGCGATCGAAGTCACCCAGCTGCGCTCCGCCTCCGACGATTGCCCTTCTCTTCTCAGAAGCCACTCTCACCGAGCACATGGCCGAGAGGTCAATCAGGATCCCATCGTCGATGACCGAGTTCCCAGAGACACCGTGCCCGCCGCACCGCACGGAGAAAGCTAGGTTGTTTTCCCGAGCGAAGTTCAACGCTTTGACGACATCGTTCGTGTCTTCACAGAAGGCTATTGCCGCCGGTCTGCGGTCGATCATCCCGTTCCAGACCCTGCGGGCATCGTCATAGCCGCGGTCACGCGGCTGAATCAGCCTACCAGAAAGCTTCCCGGCAAGGCCGCGGATCGGGGTGGCTTCTGTCAAATCTGACCTCCTTCGATTGATCAGGCCCGGTATCACATCTTGTAGAGTCATTGCAGGACGCCGAACCCGCCCCACCATGTGAGCGAAGAACCGTGCTTCGATGCCCCACGTCCAAGCTGCTGTTCCTGCGACAGGGCCGCGGCTGCCGGTTTCTCAGATGCGACTGCCGCCGGAACGGCAGACACGGGCCCTTAGGAATTTAAGCGAGTATCCGCTTGGGTGGAAAGCGGACACCTAGCTTATACTCAGCCAAGGCGGCGAAACCCTCCGACCGGGGCCCGCATCGCGAAAAGACGAGGGCAGTCGCACGGGCGAAGGAGGGCCTGCCTACTTCAGTCACAGGGCTTTTCGTTGGGTGGCCGACTGCGCCTTTAGTCACTTCAGTGTTCGAGTGGGTCCACGTCCCGATCAATGAAGGGACTTGTCCTGTCGTCGGGGGCAGCGCGAAATGATCTTACGATCGAGCTTTTCACCTGATCCGTAAATCTTGACGTTCGGATTGCCGGTTTTGAGGGCCCGCGCAGCCTGGATCGCAACTTCTGCAGCAACCTCGTTGGCCGCGGGTAACCAATCGCCGTCGATCAGCGTACCTACGCTTCGGCCCATTCTCTCGGTGAGCGCCTTGCTCGTTAGTACGTTAAGGTCGAGGGCGTACTCGCCAAGCCCCTCGGCAGTACTTTTCCCGTATCCGCCGTAGGGAAGAGCTGAAATTGCAACTCCGGCAGCTTTGCCGGTTACTTTTCGTGTGACGCTGTTGTTTACAGCGCCCTGAGCGGTCGTCAGCATCTTCGTGAATCCGCCGCGGTTGGTGTGCGTGTTGAATTCCAGGAGCTCGCCTGCCTTGTTAATCTTCAGGCAGTAATGATATTTGTCGTCCGGCCGACCCCGAAGATCGTGCGTGAGACGCCCGTCGACATAATATTCGCCCGGCGTACCGGTTTCTTCGAAAGTCACGGTCTTGATCTTGAAATTGTGCCCTCCTGGGCTGCGGTAGGCGCGTTGGTCTCCAGTCTGAAGAACCTCCGCTACCTTGCCGCTTGACGCCGAAGCGAGCGCAACGCCTGAGCTTGCGAGGAATGAAGACGCGACGAAGGCGGAAACAGCAATGATCTTCATGTCGAATTCCTTTCTAGATTTTGGCCAGCTCCTTTGGTGCATCGCCGACGGAACTGGGTTGGACAGGTCTCCCCGCTCATCGGCCATTGAAGTTTATCGCGAGCGTCAGGAGCAGGCTGTGCGAGGACCAACGGCCGTCGCTGATCCGGAACGGCCCTCCGGTGGACTTGACCCTACCGTCGAAATCAAGATTTCCGCGGGTTTGGAAGTAGCGATATTTGATTCCGGCATCGATCGTTCGGCTGATCGGATAACGGGCGGCCGCAATCAACTGGAACGCCATGGTCGATTGCGAGTCCTCGACGTCCGAGCTCAGCATCGGACCGCGCGTTTCATTGTGGGCGTTAGCCCAGCCAAAACCGCCGCCGATCGAGCCGCTCAGGCCGTCGTCCCGGCCGACGTCGAGCATCAGGTTCAGCATCGCCGAAGTCACGCTCGTGTGACCGCTCGCATCGAGTTCGAGATCAGTCGGAGAACCGACCACGACCCCGTTGATGTCAACTTGCTTGACTGCCGCACGCTTGTGACCCAGCTCGAGCTCGGCACGGAACATTCCGAAGTCGTAGCCGGCTGCCCCCGAAAAGTCGTAGCCGGTCTTGTGCTGGATGGTCGCGAAGTCGTCGAGGCCGATGGCCTCAAACCCGTAATTCATGTCGTTCAGCCAAAGAAGGCCGCCGCCGAGCTCGACATAGGCGGACCTGTCGCGCGCCTGCGCCTCGGTCGAAGCGGCCGAGGCGAGAAGTGCGACAAGCAGGCACGCTGCCGTTCTTTCCGCGAGCCGAGCGGGCGAGCGCCGAACGACCGCAGCGCGGGAGTCCTTATGTGCCATTGTCAGACCTTTCCGTTTTGCTCGTTTTCAGTTGGGCGCTTGGGCTTGCCGGGAGTCGGTCGAGCAGCTCTGCGAGTCCGGAGCGAATCGCCGCGACTTCGCCGGGATCGTCGAAATTCGAGGACAGCAGATCGAGATAAAGATCCTCACCGAGCAAGGCCGAAAATGACCGGTCGGACGAAAGGGCGCGCTGAAAATCGCGCGCCTCAATGTCTCCGGCAACGAATGACCCGATGAATTGGTAAGCCGCAGCCACGCCGGCTTCATCCTCGGCGCCGCCTGACGGCAGCGGCCTGACCGGCGGTGCGGGCGGCTTTTGGCTTTCCATCCAGAACTCCCCGTGAAATCGGATTTGAGGTTCCGCGCACGAGGTTGGGACTTGGTTGATCAAGTGTCCTGAGGTTTTGCTGATATTGTGATTACGAACGGCTTATGATTGGCTGAGCCTCGGCAACGCGGAGGCTCTGCTGGCAGACTTCGCCCTCCTCAAGGGAAAGGCACGCACAGACGCAGATGGACGGCGGGACCTCCTCAACGCGCGTGAAGCTTATCGAAATCGGGCGGATCCGTATCGGCGGGCTTATCATAGAGCCGGCGCAGCGTACGGTCCGCGATGAGGAGGGGCGATCCGCCACATTGGAACCGCGGGTGATGCAGGTGCTCGTCGCACTGGCCCGGTGTCCGAACAAAATTCACTCTCGAGATGAGCTGGTGTCGGTCTGCTGGAATACTGTCGCCGTTAGTGACGATGCCGTGAACCGCGTGATCAGCCTGCTTCGCCGCCAATTGTCCGAGTTTCCCGATGCCGCCGTGTCGATCGAAACAATCACCAAGGTCGGCTATCGCCTGGTGGTCAGCGACGAGCCAAAAGGCGCGATCCGGCCCGCGCCTGTGGCGGGATCGGTAAAATTGCGGCGCTTTGCAGCGATCGTCACGGCCGCCGCGGTGCTGGCGATCATTTCCACCCTGATTCTCCTGGGGCCGGCCGCCAACAAAGACCCTGCGGCATTGCATATCGCGCGCTTCGAAGTTGCCGACACTCGAGACGCCATGCTCGCCGATGGCCTTCGCCAGAGCCTTGCTTCGAAGCTTCGCGATACCGGGTTGGTCAAGGTCGTTGGCCTAGAATGGATGCCCGCTGCGGCGTCCAATGGACCGCGAGCTCCGATCCCGGATGTAGACGAAACACTGAACGGACGACTCGAGCGAACCGGATCGAAAATCCATCTGACCTACAGCATCGGCGACTCTCGCGAAGATCGTGGCAGCATCACATTTCCAGCCGACGAGCTACCGCAACTGGAGAACGAGCTTGCGAGACGGGTCTTGGCAGCGCTGTCCAGGACCACGGGAACATTGGCGGGCGCCCCGGCAGACCGGGGGTCCGATTACGAGACATTTCTGATCGCAAATGGGCTTATCAAGGTGCGGGGGCGCCGAAACGTGCTGCTCGCGGAGGAGTTGTTGCGGCCGATCGTGCAGCGGCATCCCGACTGGCCAGAAGCCAAGCTAGCGCTCGCAAAGACTCTCTACCTCACGCAGGGTCAGGCGGTGGAGGCCTTTCGCCTGGCCCAAGCAGTCGCAATAGCCGATCCGACATCCGGACTGGCTTTTGCGCTTATGGGTGTCACATCGCCGGATCGACGCCGCACCCTCGGATGGCTGGAAACTGCCGTGCGACAGGAGCCCTTCGATGCGGAAATTCTCATGTTCCTGGGAGGTGCTCAGCAGGAACAGATGCAGTTTGAAAGAGCATTTCAGACGGTCCTAAAAGTCTGGCAGCTCGAACCCTATTGGGTACGAGCCAACCAGGTTTCCGATCTTGCCGCTGAGCTCGGATACAGTGCCATGGCGAATGAGATCGATCGCACGTTGGCAGCCAGCCACCCGCAGCGCCATCAACGGCTGCTTGCGCGCGCCCGGCTGGAAATGCGGACCGGCGAATGGGGGGCCGCGCTGCAAAGCGCAAAGCAGGCGCTGATTGATCCGGACAATCCGGAGACCAACGAGGCCATGTTGAAGGTTCTGAAGCTAAGCGCAGCGATGGGCCAGGCGACTGGCATCGAGCCAAGAAACCCCGCGGCGGCGATTTTTCAGTCGCTCTACAGAGGTGTCTTGCCTGATCGCTCCACACTCGAGCGTGACGGTGTTCCGCCGAAGGACTTTTGGCGCCTGAACGAGGTGCTCTTGATTGCGCCTGCATTGTTCGTTGCAACCGGGCGAGAAGCGGAACTGGTCCGGCTGTTCGATCGCAGCTTCGCCAACCCGCGTGAGATGCTCGAGCACATGCAAGTTCACATTCCCTGGGGGCCGAGCAAGTTCGGCTCTGTCGCACCCTATCTCGCTCTTTCGTTGAGAGAGCTGGGGCGACACGAAGAGGGCCAACGCCATCTCGAATCTGCCCGAGCGCTGCTCCAGGACGCCAAGGCGAAGGGACGAACTCCAACTGGACACCTGGTTGATCTGGCCCGGATAGAAGCGACCCTAGGAAATCGACGCGCAGCCCTCGACCTGCTCAGGCAAGCGCGCTCGCAGGGGTGGCCGCGAATCGGCCACGGTCCTCTGCCGATGATCCTGACCACATTGCGCGACGACCCCGCCCTTCGATCCCTTGCGGGTGCGCCTGAATTCGAAGCTGCGGAGCGCCGGCTTGCCGAGCTCAAGCGGGGCTGACACTTACTATACCACGGCTAGAGCTAGTGTCCGTTTTGGGTCGAAAGCGGACGCTAGGCTTCAATGCCGATTTTTCTGTCCTACAGTCGGGTTGTTGTGCTTGGATTGCCCGGCTGGCCGTTCGCGGCCGAGCTGGAGGCGCCCGAGGAATGTCGAACCGAATCCAACAGGAAATCGCGAATCTCGGTCAACTTGGTCAACTTCGCAGAGAGGCAAAATAGGAATTGAGCTTTTCGCTGTTGGAAATTCCGCGCCCGCCGAATCGGCAGCAGCGAACCTTGTTGCCGCTGACCGCCAAGCCTAGGTAGCGCCCATGTCCAGCTATGCAGACCGGCTCAAGGCCCTTCGCGAACAATTGAAAACAGACCGGCTCGACGGCTTCGTCGTCCCGCTCACCGACGAGCATATGAGCGAATATATCGGAAGCTACGCCCAGCGGCTGGCGTGGCTGACCGGATTCGAGGGATCGGCGGGATCGGCGGTGGTTCTCCCCGAGGAAGCGGCGATCTTCGTCGACGGCCGCTACACGCTGCAGGTTCGAAGCCAGGTCGACGGCAAGCACTGGAGCTATCAGTCGGTCCCGGAAACGAGCGTCGCCGACTGGCTCAAGGAGAATGCGGGCAAGGGCGCTCGGATCGGTTACGACCCGTGGCTCCACACCCGCGATTGGGTGAAGAAAGCACGAGAGGCTCTGAAGAGCCGCGGCGCCGAGCTGGTCGCGGTCGAGCAAAACCCGATCGACAAGATCTGGCGCGACCGGCCCGAAGCCTCGAAGGCGAAGCTCATCGTCCAGCCGGACGAATATGCCGGCAAGGGCGCGGCCGAGAAGCGCACCGACATCGCCGACTGGCTCGGCAAGCACGACGCCGACGCGGCGGTGCTCTGCGCGCTCGATTCGATCGCCTGGGCGTTCAACGTGCGCGGGGCAGACGTTACCCACACGCCGGTCGCCCTGGCCTATGCGATCGTCCATTCCGACGGCACCGCCGACCTGTTCGTGGCGCAGGAAAAGGTCGGGGCCGATGTCCGCCAGCATCTCGGCAACGGCGTCCGCCTGCACGAGCGCCAAGAGTTCGAGAACGCCCTCGGGCGCCTCGACGGCCAGACGGTCGCGGTCGATCCCGAACGCGCGGTGTCTGCGATTTTCGACGCGCTCGAGAAAGCGGAGGCGAAGATCCTGTCGCTGCGCGACCCGACGATCCTCCCCAAGGCGACCAAGAACCCGGTCGAGATTGCCGGCCAGAGGAAAGCTCAGGAGCGCGACGGAGTCGCGGTCGCGCGCTTCCTCCGCTGGATCGACGAGGAGGCTCCGGGCGGCGAAGTCGACGAGCTCAAGGCCTCGGACAAGCTCGAGGCGCTCCGCCGCGAATGGCCCGAGCTTCGCGACCTGTCGTTCGATTCCATCTCGGGCGCAGGCCCGAACGGTGCGATCGTCCACTACCGCTCGAGCGAAAAGACAAACCGCAAGCTCGAGCGCGGCTCGCTCTATCTGATCGATTCGGGTGGCCAATATGTCGACGGCACCACCGACATCACCCGCACCGTGCCGATCGGCGAGCCGACCGACGAGATGCGCGAGCGCTTCACCCGCGTGCTCAAGGGTCACATCGCCGTCGCCACCGCGATCGTCCCCAAGGGAACTCGCGGCACTCAGATCGACAGCTTCGCTCGGCGGCCGCTGTGGGAAGCGGGGCTCGATTATGCCCACGGCACCGGCCACGGGGTCGGAAGCTTCCTCGCGGTCCACGAAGGGCCGCAGCGGATTGCGCCGGTCACCAGTGCGCAAAGCGGCGGCGACGAGCCGCTTGCGGCGGGCATGATCATCTCCAACGAGCCCGGCTATTACAAGGCCGGCGAGTACGGCATCCGGATCGAGAACCTGGTGCTCGTGGTGGAAAAGAAGATTCCGGGCGCGGAAAAGGAGACGCTCGGGTTTGAGACCCTGACCTTCGCTCCGATCGACCGGCGGCTAATCGTTAAGGAGATGCTCAGCCCTGAAGAGCTCGAATGGCTGAACGATTATCACGCCCAGGTGCTTGAGAAGATCGGGCCGAAGCTTGCGGCCGCCGACCGTCAGTGGCTCGAACAGGCGTGCGCGCCGATTTAGCTCTCGGGTTTGGGCGAAACCTCTTCGGCATCAGGGTCTTCGGTCAGCTCGCGAGCTTGCGCCTTCCGGCGCCGCAAATTGTCCCGAAGAGCCGCGGCTAGCCGGTCCTCCCGCTCCTTGTGCTGCTTTGTCATCGCGTTACATTGGTCTCACAAGGCAGAACGGGCAAGCAGGTTGACAGCCGCGCATGGCGCCAGCCATAGGCCCCGCCTCTCCGGAAAAGTGCTGCCGTAGCTCAGTGGTAGAGCGCATCCTTGGTAAGGCTGAGGTCGTGAGTTCGATCCTCACCGGCAGCACCATTTTCGTTAGCCAGCGACCGGAGTTTCCGGCGAAATCTTGGCTGGCTTAAAACCGTCGAGTCCAACAATTTTTGACCCGTCAGCGCGCCGCGAACCCTTCCGCGGCGCCTATCTCATTTTGGCGCTGCGCTCGAATGGGCCCGGCGGCTCGTCGGCGCGCAGCCACCCCGTCACTGAAAATCGAAATCCTGGCGCGTAGGGCGTCACCAGGTTGACGCTATGATCAGCAGGGACCGTGAATATATTAAGTGCATTGAATACGGGCCTGTACGCTTCCTCGACATCGTAGCGGTTGTTGAAGAACTGCAGATATCCCCCCCAATCTCGTCCCCAATCCTTGGTAAAATTGAAGACATAGGCAGCGACTCGTTTGTCCTGCGGGTTTTCATCGGTATGGTATTTAAGAAAGTGACCAGATCGATAGAGCGTAGCGTGACCATCCGCCCAACGTATCTCAGGCCGTCCGGTCAAAGTCCTAAAGAACTCAATCACAGGTTTACTATTTAAGAACTCATAAAAGTCGAACAACGGCATCCATTTTGCATCAAGTGTAAAATATTTAGAGTAAAGTGGATAGTACTCATATAGGAACTGATATTGAATTCTTGCGCGCGCCATGATGCCCTGCAGGATTGCCGCCTGTTCCTGACTGGAAAGGCTGGCAACCTTTTCGGGAGGAAGCTGCTCAACCCGATCGCCGTCGTTATAGGCAAGCCACCATGGAGTGCGCTCCAGCAGGATCCGGTGAATTTCCTCGGCGTCATCCTGAACGAAGAAGTCTCGGATTTGCATTCGTCCTGATGAACGGTAATCCGTTGCGAGTGCGGCCGCATCGAGATCCGGATTGATTCTGATCATGCTGAGTTCAATCGTCCTGCCGATTCATGGTTGGTCCCCGGGTCATGACATTTCGTAATCAGGCGCGCCAGCGCCGAGAGATTGCTTCTGAATGATACAGGCCAAGTCAGTCCTGGCGGATCCCAATTGGTTTCCGTACCGTCTCGACCTTTCCCGCGATGCCATCCAGTTCGTGAAGATTGATCGGCAGGCGCACCACTCGACGACGTTTCTGGACGAGCAGGTGCTCGCCCTGGCCCAAGACGAGATTGTCCTGCAACTGGATGAAATCGAGCGGTCCAGGGAAGCAGCGGCGCCGGCTGACTGCCATTTCATTTTTCATTCCGCATTCTGCTGTTCCACCCTCATTGCGCGCGCGCTCGACATTCCGGGCACTGCCATGGCGCTGAAGGAGCCGCTTCCACTGTCGGATCTTGGTCAGGCTGCGTTGGCCGCCGGCAATCCGACCAGATTCGACCGCCCGCTATCCGTCCTTCTCGATCTTTTCGCGCGGCCGTTCAGCCCAGATGAGAAGGTGATCGTCAAACCCGGCAATGTCGCGAATCCCTTGATCGATTCAATACTCCGTCTGCGGCCCGACGCCCGCGCCCTATTCGTTTACAGCCCGCTTCCCGGTTTTCTGACATCCGTGGCCAAGAAGGGATTATGGGGACGGGGATGGGCCCGGCGACTGTTCGCTTCACTCCGCCGTATACCGGAATTCGATGCCGGCTTCAGCGAGCAGGACCTTTGGGAGCAGACGGATCTCCAGATCGCCGCGCTGGCGTGGCTCCATCATCAAGCACAATTTGCGCGCCTGCTCAAACAGCAGCCGCCCTGCAGGATCGCCTCCCTCATGAGCTCCACCCTGCTTGAACGGCCAGCCGATGCTCTTGCGGGCATCGGCCGATTGTTCAGCCTGGAGCTGGATGAAGAGAATTGGAAAGCGATCGCTGAAGGACCGGTCTTCGCCACCGATTCGAAGCGGCATCACGAACCAAACGACCCGGGCCGAAGGTTGAGTGAGCATGCTGCGGCCGGTGATGCTTACGGAGAGGAAATCTCGATGGTCGTGCAATGGACGCATGAGGTGGCAGCCCATACTGGAGTGCCGATCTGCCTTCCATCGTCATTGCTGTGATGTCTACAACTTGTCTGGACAGCTGAATGTATCGAATAACTCCCGTGCTCACGCCAGAAGAGGTGAAGGAATGCCGCAGGATTGCTGCGGCGGCCCCGTTCGTCGACGGGCGCATTACCAATCCGCACAACATCGGGAAAAAAAACGAGCAGCTGCACGACGCGGCGGCCTATCAGCGGAGCTCGCAATTGCTACTGGCCGCGCTCAGCCGCAGCTCGGAACTGCACGAGTTCGCCTTTCCAGTGATGATCGCGCCGCCATTGCTCACCCGCTACAAGCCCGGGATGAGCTACGGGGCCCATACAGACGTTGCATACATGCAACTTCCGACCGGCCCGATCCGGAGCGACCTCAGCTGCACGATCTTCCTCAACGATCCTTCAGCCTATGACGGCGGAGCGCTCCGTATCCAGCTCGGGGATTCGGACCTGCGCTTCAAGCTGAAGCCTGGGGAGACGCTGATCTACCCGTCCGACACTCTCCATGAGGTCGAGCCGGTGACCGAGGGCGAACGCCTCGTCGCGATCACCTTCATGCAGAGCCGGATCCAGGATCCGTTCCGCCGCAACCTGCTGTTCAACCTCAACGAGGTGGCCGCACTGGAAGGACTGAACATGCGTCCGGAAAACCACATGCGTCTACAGCTCGTCCAGAACCAGCTGCTTCGCCACTGGGGTGACCCGCCTTAACCAGCCCCCGCTGGCGAGGACCCGGATCGCGCACAGGAGTGCCAGGGACAGTCCGGGCAGGGCAAATCACGCAGCAATGACCAACTCCACCCAGCACTTCGACGTCGAGCTCGCCGATGACGGTGAGGGCCTTACCATCGCCGTTCGCGGCGGCGGCCGGACCAAAGTCTATGCCCTCGAAGGCCGCGACCAGGGCGACTTCGTCCGCTTTTTCGACGAACTTGCAGCTGATTTCGGCACCAGGCCCGCCGAGAACGCCGCCGCGGTCTCGAGCCCTTCCGACGACCCGCCGTGGCGGCCGCTGCTCACGGAAAGCATCCACCCCAAGATCCTCTCCGGTTACGGCGATCCCGCCGTGATCAGGACCGACGAAGGCTATTATCTCGCCGCCACCTCCAACGACGCGCCCGATGCCTTCCCGCTCCTCCATTCGGACGATCTCGAGCAATGGCGTCACGTCGGCTTCGCCTTCGCCGACGGCGAGGCTCCGCAATGGACTGCTCACGGAGCACGAATGGGCGACTTCTGGGCTCCCGAAATCGCGCGCGTCGGCAACGAATATTGGCTCGCCTACACCGCGCGCGACAAGTCGCACATGCTCGGGATCGGGCTTGCGAAAGCCAGGTCCCCGCGGGGGCCATGGGTGGATCTCGGCCGTCCCCTGCTGACCGGCGGGGTCATCGACGGCCACATTTTCGTCGACGACGACGGCGAGCGTTACCTGCTTTGGAAGGAGGACAGGAACCGCATCTGGCCGCGCAAGCTCGCCGGGCTTCTGCGCGAGCGGCCGGAGCTGATCGAGCGGATTTTCACCACCGAGCAGGACCGGCGAACTGCGCGCTTCGCTGCTGCCGTGGTGCAATGGGCGGCGGCGCGCCGGCCGATCGAGCGATTCTTCCTGATGCAGACGTTCATCCGCGCGTCGACCGATTCGTGGAAGCAGCTGCACCTGGTGCTGGAGGATTGCGGCGATTCGGGCGAGATAGCCGAGGCGATGCGCACCCCGATCCTCGCTCGGCGGCTGGCAGCCGACGGCGAATCCTTCGTCGGGGTTCCAGTCACAATCCTGTCGAACGATCTCGAATGGGAAGGGCATCTGGTCGAGGGCCCGTTCCTATGGAGGCAGGACGGCCGCTACTGGCTGTTCTACGCCGCCAACGATTTCACCGATCCGGCCTACGGAATCGGGGTCGCTGTCGCCGATCACCCGCTCGGCCCGTTCCACAAGCAGCCCGAGCCGCTTTTGAAATCGGCGAGGAGCTGGTCAGCGCCCGGCCATCCGTCGATCGCTCAAGGGCCGGACGGCACCCCGCATATCTTCTTCCACGCCTTCTTCCCCGGCACCGGCGGCTACAACGTGTTCCGGGCGCTTCTGACGGCGCGGCTTCGCTTCTCGGGCGGCGAAGTGTCGATTTTCTGACCTTGCCAATTGGCCGGCGTTGCGGTTGAGCGCGGGCATGCGGTTCTTCTCCGACAATGCGGCGGCCGCGCACCCGAAGGTGATCGAGGCGATCGAGCGGTCGAACCGGCTCGACACCGCCTATGACGGCGACGAGTGGAGCAGCCGCCTCGACAATGTTTTTTCCGAGCTGTTCGAGACCGAGGTGCGGGCGCTGTGGGTGACCACCGGCACTGCCGCCAATTGTCTTGCGCTCGCAGCCATGTGCCCACCGTACCGGGCGATCGTCTGCCACCGCGACGCGCACATCGAGAATGACGAGGCTGGAGCTCCGGGATTCTTCACCGGCGGCGCGAAGCTCATCCTCCTCGACGGGCCGGGGGCGAAGATCGTCCCTGCGTCGGTTGCGGCCGCCTGCGACCGGATCCGCAAGGACGTGCACCAGGTCCAGCCGGCGGCAATCTCGATCACCAATGCGACCGAATACGGCCTCGCTTACCGAGCAAGCGAAGTCGGAGCGCTCGGCGACCTGGCGCGGGAGCGCGGGCTTGGCCTGCACATGGACGGCGCGCGCTTCGCCAATGCCGTGGTTTCGACCGGCGACAGCCCCGCCGACGTGACCTGGCGGGCCGGGGTCGACGCCTTGAGCTTCGGATTCGTCAAAAACGGCGGCCTCAATGCCGAGGCGCTGATCCTGTTCAGGACCGAGCTGGCAGACGAAATCGCGGTTCGCCGAAAACGGGCCGGGCATCTGCTTTCGAAGGGGCGGATGCTGGCAGCGCAAATCCTGGCGATGCTCGAGAACGACCTGTGGCTCGAAAACGCGCGTGCTGCGAACGCGGCCGCCCAAAAATTGGCCGACGCCGCCCCGGACCGGCTCGTCTATCCGGTCGAAGCTAATGAGATCTTCCTCAGGGCGACTGCCGACGAGGCAGCCAGTCTTCGCGAGGAGGGTTTCGACTTCTACGATTGGGGCTTAGGCGAAATCCGGCTCGTCACCAGCTGGGATCAACAGGGCGACGCCGTCGAGCGGTTTGCCGGCGCAATCGCCGCGCTGTGAAAGGGCGGCTCGACCTCTCGGTCGCCATTCCCTTCATCATCTTCACCGGCATCTGGGGCTCGACCTGGATCGTCATTCGGGACCAGCTTGGCGAGGTGCCGCCGCAATGGTCGGTTGCCTACCGCTTCGTCATCGCAGCCGCGGCGATGATGTTGCTCGCCCGGTTCAAGGATCGAAGCCTGAAGCTCGGCCGCACAGGCATCGCGGTCGCAACGGTCCTCGGATTCCTGCAATTCTGCATCAATTTCAACGCGGTCTACCTCGCCGAGCAGCGCATAACGTCCGGTGTCGTCGCGACTTTCTTTGCGCTCCTGCTGATACCCAGCACATTGCTGGCCTGGGCCTTCCTCGGCCAGCGGCCGAGCGAGCGTTTCCTGTGGAGCTCGGCGGTCGCGATCCTAGGCGTCGGCATGCTGTTCTCGCACGAGCTGAGGGACAATGCCGCGCGGCTCGACAAAATTTTGCTCGGTCTCGCTTTCACCCTCGGCGGGATGATCGCCGCAGCCGCTGCCAACGTCCTGCAGGCGCGCCCGGAGGTTCGCCACATTCCCTTGTTCACATTGCTCGCCTGGTCGATGACCGTCGGTGCGGTGCTGAACCTCGCCATCGCCGTGGCTGTGGCTGGGTCGCCGACGATCGAGCTTCGAGCCGGCTATTGGCTGGGATTGTTTTATCTCGCGCTTCCTGCCTCGGTCCTGACTTTCACCCTCTACTATCCTGTCGTCCGGAAGATCGGACCCGCGAACGCCGCTTATTCGAGCGTTCTCGTACCGATCATCGCAATGGGCTTCTCGACCTGGCTCGAGGGCTATCGCTGGACCCCGTTGGCGGCCGCCGGGGCCATTCTCGCGCTCGCCGGGATGGTAGGGGCGCTGAGCCGTCCGCGCTCGGTTGTCGCGGCGCCCGACGCAGCCTAAGGCCGCGCCCATGGCCGATGTACGCGTGAACGCGGAAGCTCCGCAAAGTCCGACCCATGTAGAAATCCGCCGCGAGGATTACCGCCCGCCGGACTGGCTGGTGCCCGAAATCGAGCTGTCGTTCGACCTCGACCCGCAAGCGACACGGGTGCGGGCGACGCTCACCGTCGAGCGCAACGGAGAGCACGACCGCCCGCTTCGGCTCGACGGCGACGAGATCGAGCCGCTCAGAGTGCACGTGAACGGCCAGCAGGCCGGGTGGCGGATGGACGGGCCGACGCTTGTCGTCCCGCTATCCGGCGAACGGGCGACGGTCGAAACCGAAGTCGAGATCCATCCGGCGTCCAACACCAGGTTGATGGGCCTCTACGCGTCGGGCGGAATGCTCTGCACCCAGTGCGAGGCCGAAGGCTTCCGGCGGATCACCTTTTTCCCGGACCGTCCCGATGTGCTCAGCAAATACCGGGTTCGGATGGAAGCCGACCGGGCGCAATTCCCGGTGCTTCTTACCAACGGCAATCCGGTCGCTTCCGGCGACAGCGGGAATAGCCGGCAGTGGGCCGAATGGGAGGACCCGTTTCCAAAGCCATCCTATCTGTTCGCGCTGGTTGCGGGCGATCTGAAGGCGAACCGCGACAGCTTCACGACCATGTCGGGCCGAACGGTCGACCTCGCCATCTGGGTGCGCGAAGCAGACCTGCCGAAGACCGCCCATGCAATGGAGAGCCTGAAGCAGGCGATGGCGTGGGACGAGCAGGTCTATGGCCGCGAATACGACCTTGACCTGTTCAACATCGTCGCCGTGTCGGACTTCAACATGGGGGCGATGGAGAACAAGGGGCTGAATATCTTCAATTCGGCCTATATTCTCGCCGATCCCGAAACTGCCACGGACGTCGATTTCGACAATATCGCCAGGGTCGTTGGGCACGAATATTTCCACAATTGGTCGGGCAACCGGGTGACCTGCCGCGACTGGTTCCAGCTCAGCCTGAAGGAAGGCTTCACCGTTTTTCGCGACCAGTGCTTTTCCGCCGATATCGGCAGCCCCGCGGTCAAGCGGATCGACGACGTGCGCACTCTCCGGGCGATCCAGTTCCAGGAGGATTCGGGACCGCTCGCACATCCGGTGCGCCCCGACAGCTATATCGAGATCTCCAACTTCTACACGGCGACCGTCTACAACAAGGGCGCCGAGCTGATCCGGATGATGCGCACTTTGCTGGGCGAAGAGAAATTCCGCGCCGGCACCGACCTGTATTTCGAGCGCCACGACGGCGAGGCGGCGACCTGCGACGATTTTGTGCGCGCGCTCGAAGATGCGAGCGGGGTCGACCTCACGCACTTCAAGCTGTGGTACTCCCAGGCCGGGACGCCGCGGGTACGTGCGCGACTCGAGCAGGAGGGCGACAGCGCCGTGCTTCGCCTGGGACAGGCCGTCCCTCCAACTCCGGGCCAGCCGGTGAAGACGCCGATGGCGATCCCAATTTGCACCGCCCTGATCGGCGAGACGAGTGGCGCCGAGATCGCGCCCGAGCGGCTGGTCGTTCTCGACCGGGCCGAAGCGACCGTGAAGTTCGACGGTCTGTCCGAACCGGCGCTGCTGTCGATCAACCGCGGCTTTTCGGCACCGGTGGTGATGGACGTCGAGCGGCGCGACGGCGAGCTTGAAAAGCTTGCGGCGAGCGATACCGACCCGTTCGCCCGCTACGAGGCGATGCAGGAGCTGATGATGCGCTGGCTCGTGGCCGAAGCCGGGGGCGGCGCCGGCGATTCAGCGGCAGTGGTTCGCGCCGTGGCCAACACGCTTCGGTCGAACGCGCTCGACCCGGCGTTCAAGGCCGAAGCGATCCTCGCGCCAACCGAGAGCGTCGTCGGCGAGCGGATGGAAGTGATTGATCCGGACTCTATCCATGCGGCCAGGGACAAGCTTCGAGCGGCGATCGGCGGCCAACTCGGAAGCGAGCTGTCCGATGCCCAGCGCTCGCAGGGCTTCGCTGGCGACGACCTCAGCCGGGAGGCGAAAGGCGCTCGGCGCCTTCGAACGATTGCCCTGGGCCTGCTCGCAGCGGGCGATCCCCAACGGGGGGCAAAGCTGGCGAAGGCACAGTTCGATTCGGCCGACAACATGACCGACCGGCAGGGTGCTTTGATAGTGCTGGCGTCGCTCGAGGCTCCGGAGCGCGAGCGGGCCCTTCGCGAATTCTATGCCCGCCACGAGCACGAAGAGCTGGTCATCGACAAATGGTTTGCGGTGCAGGCATCGGCGCAGCGGCCGGATAGTGTCGAGCAGGTCGAAGCTTTGTCGAAGCACCCGCAGTTCAACCCGTCCAATCCGAACCGGCTGAGCTCGGTCGCCGGCGCCTTCGGAATGAACCAATGGGCGTTCCACCACCCGTCGGGGCGCGGGTACCGCTTCCTCGCCGACCTCATTTTAACGGCAGACAAGCTCAATCCGCAGGTGGCGGCGCGGCTGGTCCCGCCGTTCGGCCGCTGGCGGCGCTTCGACGAAAAGCGTGCGGCGCTAATGCGCGCCGAGCTCGAACGGATGGTGGCGACCCCCGGCCTGTCGAAAGACATCTACGAGCAAGCGAGCAAGTCGCTGGCCTAGCCGCGACTCCGGGGCGGCCTTAGCCGCCGATCCAGCGAGCGACTTCGAGTGCGACCTGGTTTGCGGCCTGGTTGAGTGCCGGTGCAACCGTGGCGGCGGTGCCGTCGGCCGGGAGCGCTGCTTCGAAGCGGCGGGTCTGGACGTGCGTTCCGCCCTGCGTTGCAAGCGATGCGTCATACTGGACGACGACCATTCCTGTTGCCGCCTCATAGCCGAACCGCTGCAGCTCTCCGGTCACAACCAGTCCCGGGTCGAGCGCCGACTGGTTGGGATCGAGCACGACCCTGGTCGTCGTCCGCCGAACCGTTTCCTCGAGCAGCAGCTGGAACAGCCGGTTGGGCGTGTCGACCCACTGCAGGTCCTGCACGTACTGGACCTCGGTCGGAGTGACGTGGACCGGAACCCGGACGCTCCGGAGTTCCTCGGGGATGATCGGAAGATTGATCGTCACCGTCTCACCGACCGCTGCGGACCTCGACTGCGCCGCCGGCGGAGCCTGGGACGTCAGTGTGAACAATACCGGCGGCGCCTTGCCGCCGCCGAGCAGGCTGCTGATCGAGCAGCCGGCGACAATTGCAGCCAATGCTATCGATGCGCCGGCACGCAGGAACGCTGTCATCGTCTTTCCCCCGGTTCATAGTCGGGCAGCTGCTTGGGTCCCAAAGTGCCGCCGATTCCACCCCGCTCGACTCGCTCGGACACGCCGCGAAGGGACTGGCTGAGCTCGCGCATGTCGCGCACAAGCCGGTTAAGCTCGGGCAAGGTGGATTTGCTGAAATTCTGAACGCCAGGCCGCGCATCGCCGATCATCGCATCGAGGTTCTCGGCCGCGCTCTGCACCTGAGCGATCGCCTTGCGCAGGTCCTGGGCCGCGGGCCCGCCTTGCTCGGTCACGAGCCGGTTGGTGCTGTCGGCAAGCGCGCCGACGCGTTCGGAGGCGATGCCGGCGTTGCGGACCGCAACCCGTGCTTCGGTGATCGCCTGACCAAGCTCCGGCGCACGCTCGGCGAGGACTGCGGTCGTACGCTCCATATTCTGGAGAATGTCGGCGACTGCGTCCTGGTTCTGATCGCTCAGAAGCTCCGTCAAGCGCTCGGTGAGCCGCTGGATGCGCTCCATCAGCTCGGGAGCGCTGCTGAGAATGGCGCCAATCCCGCTGGTGCTCGACGGAATGACCGGGCAACCCTGCGGCCCGACTTGCGTGATCGACGGCGCTCCCTGCGCTGCGCCACTCAGCTGGATCTCGCTTACGCCGGTAAAGCCGACGCCGTGAATCTGGGCCACCGTCCCCTGGAGCACGGGCGTCTCGCGTTGAACCTCGACACGCACCCAGACGAATTCCGGCCGCTCCGGGAGCAGTGAGATGCTCTGGATTTGCCCCACCGGGACGCCGGAGAAGGTAACGTTGGAGCCCTTGTTCAACCCGCCCACAGCCTGCGAGAAGTAGATGTCGTAGCATTTGGTCTCCCTGTTCGAGAGACCGGCCAGCCAGACGGTGAACACCAACAGGCCGGCGAGCATCGCCATCGTAACAGCGCCGACAAGAATATAGTTCGACCGCGTTTCCATCAGGCCTCAATCCCCCCGAGAGTTTCGGCATGCTCCTGAGCCGTGTCTGCCGCAGCGCGTCCGCGCGGCCCATTGAAATATTCCTGAATCCAGGGGTGGTCCAAGGACAATAGTTCCGGAATTGTTCCGACCGCTATCACTTTTCTATCGGCGAGCACAGCGACACGGTCGCAGATGGCGTAGAGCGTGTCGAGGTCGTGAGTGATCAAAAACACAGTTAGATCGAGCTTCCTTTGAAGGGAGCGGATCAACTCATCAAATGTCGAGGCGGCGATCGGGTCGAGGCCGGCGGTAGGTTCGTCGAGGAACAGAAGCTCCGGGTCAAGCGCGAGGGCTCGAGCAAGGCCGGCTCGCTTGACCATGCCTCCCGAAAGCTCCGACGGAAATTTCGGGCCGGCATCTGGCGGAAGGGCGCTCATAGCGATCTTGTACGAGGCAATTTCGTCGAGAAGCGGCGGCTGGATATGGGGGAAATATTCGCGGATCGGCACCTCGATATTTTCCGCAACCGTCAAAGTCGAAAACAGCGCTCCGTTCTGGAACAGGATTCCCCACCGGCGCCGGATGTTCTTTGCCTCGTCCTCCTCGCGGTCCATCATGTTCTCGCCAAGGACCTCGATCTCGCCTTCGTCCGGCTTCTGAAGCCCGATGATCGATCGCATCAGCACCGACTTGCCGGTGCCAGAACCGCCAACGACCCCCAGTATCTCCCCTCGGCAGACCGTGAGATCGAGGTCTTCGTGTATGACCTGCTCGCCGAAGCTGTTGCGCAAGCCCCGGATGGTGATGATCGGATCGCAGTCCTTCGCCATCAACTCCACCCGAGCGAGCTGAAGAAGACGGCGAAGACGGCGTCGATCACGATCACCAGGAAAATCGACTGGACGACCGCGGTGGTCGTACGCTTCCCGACATCTTCTGCATCGCCCTGCACAAGCATTCCCTGGAAGCAGCCGGAAAGGGCGATGATGAAGCCGAACACTGGCGCTTTGATAAGACCGATCCACAGGTCGGTGATCGGGGTCACCTCCTGGAGCCGCTGCAAATAAGTGAGCGGCGGGATTCCAAGGTCGAGCCAAACGAATATGCCGCCGCCGAACAGCGCCGTCATCATCGCCCAGAAGGCCAGCAGCGGCATCATGATGACCGCTGCGATCAAGCGCGGGATTACCAGCGCTTCGATCGGGGAAACGCCGATCGTCCGCATCGCATCGATTTCCTCGGTAATTTTCATCGTTCCGAGCTGCGCTGCGAATGCCGACCCGGAGCGACCCGCCACCATGATTGCCGTCATCAGGGTTCCGAGCTCTCGAACCGTGATTCGGCCGATCAGGTTGATCGTATAGATTTCGGCGCCGAACTGCCGCAGCTGCACCGCGCCCTGTTGCGCGATTACGATCCCGATGAGGAAGCTCATCAGTCCGATGATTCCAAGCGCCCGGACTCCGACCATGTCGAACCGGGTCACGACCGCGTTGAGCTTGAAGCGCTTCGGCCGCCGAATCAGATTGGCGAAGGCAACCAGCGTTGCACCGAAGAATCCGAGCAGGCCGACGAGCGTCGAGCCAGCCTCGGCCACCCATTCGCCAAGCTCGCGAAGGACTCGAACGAAGCCGCCGGGCTCTTCCGGGCGGACCTTTGCGGGCTTGTCCGCTTCGGCAACCTGCTCGAGCAGGCTCTTCGATTCCTCGCTGGCGCCGACGACCTTGGCGTTGCGGTCGCGAACCGTCCGGTACACGAGCCATGCACCGACCGTGTCCATTCGCTCGACCTTGCTGAGGTCGATGGTTAGCGGATCCGGTTCGGCCTCAAGCTCCCGAGCGGTGCTCGCGGCGCGTGCGATCGTGATCGACCCCGCCATTCGGTAGGTCGAGCCGTCCCCCTCGCCGGCACCGTTTCGCGCATCCCGATCCATCTGGCGGGGAGATTGCTCGAAATCCCGCGCTGCAGCAAGCATCTCGGGCCGCAGCCACTTTCACGCAGGCTACGCCGCCCCTAAAGAAGCGCGCTCATGGACGACGCAAGCCGCCCCGTCTTCTTCCCCGTCGGCTCAAATCCGGCACGCCTTTTCGGCCTCGATGCCGAGGAGCGAGCATGCCGCCTGGCCGGAAATCTGGGCCTGGAAGGCACGAGTGCCCCTCAACCGGCCCGCGCGACGATCCTCGCCAACATGGCCTTTGCATGGGATCCGGCGTGGCTAAAGGTGATTGCGCAGCGGCCGGCTACCGTTCTGGTGCTCGGTGGCGAGCCTGTCCTCGCCCATGTCCCGGCCGATGCCGATCCGGCCGCGGTCGAGGCGGCGATGCTCGGTTCCGGCGGCTCGCTGGGCGGCCTCGAGCTGATTCACGCCGAGAGCGCGGAGGTCAGCTACGACGAGCTTCGCAAGCGCGAACGGCCGTTCGTGCTTCCGCTTGACCCGGACGATGTCGAGCCGGTCGAACGCGCCGCCTACGATGCCTCGTACAAGGGCGTGACTGATGCGCTGACGCTTTACCTGTGGCGCAAACCCGCATTCTACCTGACGCGATGGGCGGCCGAGGCTGGGGTAACTCCCAACACCGTGACCGCGATCGGAGCGCTTCTGTGTGTGCTCGCCTTCTTTCTCTTCTGGAACGGCGCATACTGGCTCGGAATCCTCGCCGCCTTCATTTTCATGGTGCTCGACACGGTCGACGGGAAGCTCGCGCGATGCACCGGGACCTCGTCGAAGTGGGGCGAGGTGTTTGACCACGGGATCGACCTCATCCATCCGCCATTCTGGTGGTGGGCGTGGGCTCACGGCCTTCAATCCTACGACACCCCGCTCGAACCTGTGTACGCGACCATGCTGATCGCGGCGATCGTCATCGGCTACGTCGTGCAGCGCGTGATCGAGGGGATCTTCATCACCCGCTTCGATATACACATCCATGTGTGGCGGCCGATCGACAGCCGGTTCCGGCTCATCACCGCCCGCCGCAATCCGAACATGGTGCTGCTTACTGGCGCGCTGCTTTTCGGCCGCCCGGATGTCGGGCTCGAGCTCGTCGCTTTGTGGACCGTCCTGTCGCTGATCTTCCACTCGGTACGACTCGCCCAGGCGAACGCACGGGCCTACCGGGGCGAGCCGGTGCTCTCCTGGCTCGCATGAGCGCAATCACCGCCGTCGTGCTCGCTGGATCGCGGCCGGGCAGCGACCCGCTGGCCCTGGCATTCGGAACCGACCTGAAGGCGCTGGTGCCGGTCGGCGGCAAGCCGATGCTCCGCTGGCCGGTCGAAGCCTTGCTCGCATCGGACCGCTTTTGCCAGGTTCGGGTCCTGGCCCAGGAGCAGCAGCGGATCGCTGCGGCACTGCCTGCGCACCCGAAGCTCGTCGTCGAGCAATCGGCGGCGAGCATCGCGGCGACGCTCGAGACGCTTTGTTTCGACCCGACTGTCCATTGGCCGCTTTTCGTCACCACCGCCGACCACGTGCTTCTGGACGCCGGCATGATCGACGAGTTCTGCGACCTTGGCGAGCCGGCGGACATCGCGATCGGCGTCGTCGAGCGCGACAATCTGATGGCCCGGCTGCCGCAGTCGCAGCGCACGTGGATCCATTTCCGCTCCGGCGCATTCAGCGGCGCCAACCTGTTCCTGCTCAGCGGGCCCAAGGTCCTGCCGGCGCTGGAGCTGTGGCGGTCGGTCGAGCAGGACCGCAAGAAAGCCTGGGCGTTGCTTTGGGCGCTGGGGCCGCTGAACTTCCTTGGCGCGGCATTGCGCTTGCGCACGATTCACCAGACTCTGGACCGGATCGGGCACGGGCTTGGAGCGAAGGTGGAGGCGGTCGACCTGTCCGATCCGCTGGCAGCGGTGGACGTCGACAAGCTCGCCGACCACCGCTTCGTCGAAACGCTTCTATCGGAGCGCGAATGAGCGACCTTGCAATCTATGATCTCGACCGGACGATCACCCGCCGCGCTACCTACACGCCGTTCCTGGTCCATTGCGCTGTCCGCCGGCAGCAATGGCGGCTGCTGTTCGTGCCGCTCGTGATCCTGTCGATGGTCGCTTATGTCGCCAGGCTGATCGACCGAGCGAAACTCAAGGAGATCAATCATGCGCTGCTGCTCGGCCGGCGAGTGCACCCTGCTGACCTGAAGCCGCTGGTCGAAGGCTTCGCCGAAGCGACCGTGCGCACCAATATCCGCCCCGGAGCCTTCGCGGCGATCGAGCGCGATCGGGAGCAGGGGCGGCGGCTGGTGATGGCGACCGCCTCCTACCGGCTCTACGCATCTGCGATCGCCGAGCGGCTCGGATTCGACGATGTCATCGGCACCGGCTCGATCGTCGGCCTGGACGACCGTGTCCGGGCAAAGATCGACGGAGAGAATTGCTATGGGGTGGCGAAGAAGCGGATGATCGATTCCTGGGTCGACGCGTCTGGGTTGCTCGGAAAGCACGGGCACGTCCGGTTCTATTCCGACCATGCGTCCGACGCACCGGTGTTCGAATGGGCCGACGAGCCTGTGGCGGTGAACCCGCACGGGCGGCTTCGGCGGCTGGCCGACCAGCGCGGCTGGGCAGTCGAGGATTGGGGCTGAGCTTATGTGCGCTTTCGACACATTGCGGACATAAGCCGACGCTCCCGGCGCTTTAGACCGCCTTCAGCGCGTTGTCGAAATCGGCGATCAAATCGTCGGGATCCTCGACACCGATCGAGATTCGCACGAGATTGTCGGTGATCCCGAGAGCCTGCTTGCGATCGTCGGGCACCGACAAATGGGTCATTGCCGCCGGAGCGCTCGCCAGAGTCTCGGTGCCGCCGAGGCTGACCGCGAGGTGGGCGATCTGGAGCGCGTCGAGGAAGGCGAAGGACTCCTTCTCGCCGCCCTTGAGGTACAGGGAGAAGGTCGACCCGGGGCCGGTGCAATGGCGGCGATAGATGTCCGCCTGGCGCGACCCCTGTTCGAGAAAGCCGAGATAGCCGACTGTCTCGACCTTCGGGTGATCGCGGAGGAAGGCGCACACTTTTTCCGCATTGGCGTTCGCCTTTTCCATCCTCAGCTCGAGCGTTTCGAGGCTTCGGAGAAGCATCCAGGCGGTGTTCGGGTCGCAGATGGTGCCGATCGTGTTGCGCATCATCCTGACCTGGTTGATCAGGTCCTTTCGGCCGACGAGGCCGCCGGCGACGAGGTCGCTGTGCCCGCCCGCATATTTGGTCAGGCTGTAGATGGTGAGGTCGGCGCCCTGCATGAGCGGCTTTGCCCACAGCGGCCCGAGGAAAGTGTTGTCGATTGCGATCGGCGGGCTCTCGTCGGGGCCGAACGCGGCCTTCCGGGCCGCGGCCACCGCTTCGACGTCGACCAAAGCGTTGGTCGGGTTGGCGGGGCTTTCGAGATAGATGAGTGCGAGCCGGCCCATCCCCTTGGCCTTCTCGATGACCTGGTCGATCTCCTCGCGGGTCGCCCCGGCGGGGAAGTCGACGTAGGTGACTCCGAACTTGCCGAGGATCTTGGCGATGAGGGTCTCGGTCGCGGCGTAAAGCGGGCCGGAGTGGACCACCACGTCGCCGGGCTTGACGAAGGCGAGGAACAGCGTCGCGATCGCCGACATTCCGCTCGAGAAGGCGAGCGCGTCGTCGGCATTTTCCCAGACGCTCAGCCGGTCCTCGAGGATCTCCTGGTTGGGCCCGTTGAAGCGCGAGTAGATCAGGCCTTCGGCACCGCCCGGCCTCTTGCCGGTGACGCCCTCGAAGAAGCGCTTGCCCGCAGCCGCATTCTCGAAGACGAAGGTCGAGGTGAGGAAGATCGGCGGCTTCAACGAGCCTTCGCTGAGCGCCGGGTCGAAGCCATAGCCCATCATCAGCGTCGACGGGTTCAGCTTGTGGTTGCCGATGTGAGTCGGCGACGGCTTCGGCGGCCGCGTCGGGGTGCCGCTGAGCTCGGCTTCGTCTTTGTCTGCCATTTGCGTCCCCTAGCCGAAGACGGCCGCCATCATCCAGACTGTGCCGACCATCAGCGGAACTCCGGCGACGTCGAGCAGCAGTCCGGCCGTGAGCATTCGCGGAAGCGCGATATGCCCGGTTGCCCAGGCGATCGCGTTGGGGCCGGTGCCCGACGGGAGCATGAAGCCCCAGCTCGCCGCCATCGCCGCCGGCAGCGCCAATAGCATGGGGTCAATCCCCGTCGCGAGCACCAGGCTGCCGACGACCGGAATCATCCCGCTGGCCGTCGCGACGTTCGATGCGAATTCGGTCACAAGGATGACCAGCGCGACCACCACAAGGGCGATCACCAGCGGATGGACGGCCCCAAGCGGCTCGAGCGCTCCGCCAAGCAACAGCGCGAGACCGGATTCGCCGATTCCCGCCGCAAGCGCCAGCCCGCCGCCGAACATCATGATCACTCCCCAGGGCGCCCGGTTCGCCTCGTCCCAGTTGAGGATCGCCCGGCCGGTGCCGTCGGGAATCACGAACAGCAGAAGCGCGCCGATGATTGCGATCGTCCCGTCGGTTATCGAATCGCCCGGGAGAAGCATTGTCAGCAACGGCAGCATCACCCAGGCGGCGACGACGGCGGCGATCAGCGGGACCAGCCGCTTCTCGGCGGTCGACCAGGCGCCGGCGGTGCCGATCGCGGAGGCAGCGACAGCCGAATCGAACTGCTCGGGGCTCACTTTCTGGACCTTCATCAGGATCAGCCAGCACAAGGGAATCGCGAGGACGACCAGCGGCAGCCCGTACATCGCCCAGGTGAGGAATGTGATCCTGACGTCTGTGATCCGGTCGATGATCCCGACCGCAATGGCGTTGGTGGGCGAGCCGACCAGCGTTCCCAACCCGCCAATCGAGGCCGAGAAGGCGATCCCCATCACCAGCGCTCCGGCGAAGCCGGCCGTCTCCAGCTCCTTCACTCCAGCCGCGCGCAGGACCGCGACCGCGATCGGGATCATGATCAGGGTCGTCGCCGTGTTCGACACGATCATCGACAGGATCGCGGTCGCGATCATGAAGGCCATCAGCATCGCGCCGGGAGTGGCCCCGCCGCGGCTGACGATTGCAAGCGCGAGCCGTCGGTGGAGCCCGGTCCGCTCGATCGCCAAAGCGATGATCGCACCGCCGAGAACGAGGAACAGGATCGGCGAGTAGTAAGACTCGGCGGCCTCGCCCGCTCCCATAATCCCGAACAGCGGGAAGACGACGAACGGAAGCAGCGCCGTTGCGGTCAGCGGAAGCGCCTGAGTCATCCACCAGGTCGCCATCAGCACGACGAGCGCGGTCGTGCGCCACGCCTCGACGGGCATTCCGCCGGGCGCCGGAGCAACCACCATGATCAAAAAGGCGGCAAGCCCGCCCCAAAGCCCCCAGCGTGCGGCCATTCATTCCCCTCGCGCCTGTGATGCCAGAGCCGCAGCGACCGCGAAAGCCCATGCGTTGAGCGCTGTCGAAAGGTCGGACACGTACGCGCGACCTTCGATCCGCACCGACCGCAAAAATGCTCCTGTTCCCAAACGACGGGGTTGCGCGGCCTAGAAAACGAGACTCAAAACACCGGTAATGACCAGCAATCCGACTATGAAGATAATGGCGACAATCCAAACGATGATTTTCAGCAACTCACTTCTCCTCTAAGCCCTTGCGCTCATCCAGTGGGAATTGTCGGAAGCTTCAAGATGTTCCGGCAAACACAGCAAAGTCCGTGCCGGCGCACGGGCGTCGTCGGCCAGCAAGTACCTATATGTCAGTGACTCCGAGCAGCCTCTCATCCGAGAAATCCAGGTGATCAAAGACCGCGAATCGATCCTGAAAAGCCGCTGGCTGCGTCCCTTCGCGCACCTGCTCGGGCACCCGAGCTTGTGGCATCTGAACCGGCGCAGCGTTCCCAGGGGACTGGCCCTGGGTCTCTTTTCAGCCTTCATCCTCCCGATCGGACAATTCGCACTGGCCGCATTGCTGGCAATTCCGGTTCGCGCGAATGTGCCGCTGGCGGCGGCGGCGACACTGGTCACCAATCCGTTCACCTTTCCGCCCATCTATTACGCTGCGTACCGGGTCGGCCAAGCCTTGTTGTTCGAGCCGGCGGCGGACAGTGCCAGCAACGTCGACACCAGCTTCGGTGTGCAGCTTCTCCAGGTGTCCGGACCGACTGCTCTTGGACTGGTGTTGTTTGCGGTAAGCGCGGCCGTGGCCGGCTATTTGCTCGGCTCGGCCTGGTGGCATTTCCGGATCATGCAGCGCTGGAGAAACAGGCGAGGCCGAGCCGGTTAGACGCTGAACGGCGGGCTGCGCTTTCGACCCGGTTGAGGCGCCAGCGGAGTCAGAAAGCGGTCAAAACTCCGCCGAACATCGTGGCGACCTTGCCGCCGATCGTGGCGATCGCGCCGATCGCCGCGATGGAGATTAGTGAGGCGACCGCCGCATATTCGACCGACGCTGTGCCGCACTCGTTTGCGAGCAATTCTGCAATGCGCTTCATGTTCCTGTTCCCTGCGTCCACATGCATTTCGCGGATAAGCCACGGCGAGGCGCCGCCCGCTACGGCGCATTTGCGGCTGTCCCGAAGTGGTACGGATGAGGACGATCAATCAGCCGGTCACGGTATTGCCGGCGGCAATCCCGATAAGGTCAGCCATCCACGGGATTGCCCCCGGCAATCCCGATAAGGCTGACCTGCCGGCCGTAGTCAGGCTCGCCGCGGTGGGTCGCCCTCCGGTAGCTGTAGAAGCGGTCGGCATTGGCATAGGTGTCGAGGTGGATCGTCTCGACCTCGCCGATGCCGGCGTCGATCAGGCGGTGCCGGACGTAGGCGGGCAAATCGAAATGCAGCGTACTGGCGGCCGCAATGCTGAAGAATCGATCGTTCGCCGGATCGGCCTCGAGGAAGCGGCTCCGGAAAAGCTCGTCCACCTCGTAGCTCGGCATCGCGATGCACGGGCCGATCGCGGCGGCGATCCGCCCGCGTGTGGCGCCGATCCGCTCCATTTCGGCAACCACGGAATCGGTCACTCCGGCAAGCGCGCCTTTCCAGCCGGCATGGGCCGCTCCGATTACTTCAGCCTGCCTGTCGGCGAGAAGCACCGGCGCGCAATCGGCGGTCAGGATGCCGAGCAACACTCCCGGTTGGTCGGTGACCATGGCGTCGGCTCGAGGGCGCTCATTGTGCGGCCAGGGAACAGCGACATAGCGGGTCTCGTCCGAATGGATCTGGTGGACCGTCGCAAACTCGGCGCCGGGAAGAACGGCGTTGATTGCCCGACTGCGGTTCTCGCCGATCGCCTCGCGGTGGTCGCTACTCCCGGTCCCGACATTGAGGCCGGCGTGGATCCCGTTCGAGACTCCTCCGCGCCGGCCGAGGAAGCCGTGCGGGACTCCGGCAAGGCAGTCGGCGCGGATCACCTCGAGCCCGGTCAAAGCTTTTTCCGCATCACGATGTCCTCGTCGGCATGGCTTCCGACCATGAAGTCGTAGCGTCCGACTGTCACGAACCCGCGGCGTTCATAAAAGCGGCGGGCGCGGTGATTGTCGATAAAGACGCTGAGCTGGAGGTGCTCGCCGCCGCGCCGGCAAGCTTCGCCTTCGGCCCAGTCGTATAGCAGCTTGGCTACGCCCTGACCCTGCCACGGCTTCAGCACGTAGATCTGCCACAGCTCGAACGTTCGCGGCGGAGCCGCGACCGGCAGGTTCGCGGGCCCGAGCTTGGCGAAGCCGGCCGGCTCGTCGCCGGCTTTGGCGATTCGAAGCGCGAAATCAGGATTGCCGATCTCCTCGGCGAACGCTTCGGAAGTAAGTCCGGCAAGAAACAAGAAAGGCGTCGAGATCGTCTCGTGCGTAGAGATGGCCGAAGGTCTCGATGAAGCTGCGGGCGAAGAGATCGGCGACCAAAGCGGAATCCTCTAGCCCGCCGTCGCGATCGGTGATGCCGGTCATTCGAACCCCGCGGGCGCCGGCCAGTCCGGCGAATGGATTCCGATCACTTTGAACAGCCGGCCCATCTGGCCGTCATTGCACAGGCGTTCGCGAGCTGTCTCGATCTCGTCGGCGCGTTCCGGGTGCGCCTTGGCGAGCTCCTGCGCCCTCGCAGCGATCCCGAGTGCTTCCAGCCACTGACCCTGAGTGACGAGCGGAGTCACCGCCGCACCTTCGTCGAGCGCGGCTTTTGCAACCGCCTCGAAATCGACATGGGCGGTCAGGTCCTGATCGCCCGGCTTGTCGAGCACGGCTGCGAAGCGGTGCCCGCGAACGGCCTGAAGAGTGTCGCCCGGAGCGCTCTTCGAGTGGCCGTAGTCTATAATCAGCCCCGCTCCGCCGTTCGCGACCAGCCGCCTGGCGATCATCGAAACGGCTTCGTCGCGTGCCGGCGACGTCTCGACGATCCCGCCGTCGCGGTCGAACGCCAGCCCGCCGGCAGCGGCCATGACCCTGCGTTCGATTCCGTGGGCAAATTGCCGCACCGGAAGCGCATCGAGGAACTCGTTGGCGACAAGCAGCAACGGCGCCTGCGCAACGCTCGACAGCTCATCGTGCCAGGTCGCATCGGGCACCGCTTGCGCCTGCGAAGCGCGAAGCACCGAGCTGGTCTCGACGAAGTCGACCGCCAGTTGCAGGCCCGCGATGCGAAGCACTCGAAGCGCATCGGCGGCCAGCGTCCCGCGGCCCGGCCCAAGCTCGACAAAGCGCACTCCGGCCGGCTTTCCCGCCCGAGCCCAGCAATCGGCGAGGCAGGCGCCGACGAGCTCGCCGAACATCTGGCTGATTTCAGGAGCGGTGGTGAAATCGCCGCCTGCGCCAAGCGGATCGCGAGTTGTGTAGTAATAAGCATTGCAGGCGCCCATGAACGCCTCGACGGTAATGGGGCCTTCGGAGGCAATTCGATCCCGGAGCGCGCGCTCCAGTGGCGTCAAGAGACGCTCGCGGACCCGAGCGTCGGGTCGACTCGGACCCGCCGGCTTTTCGCCGTCCACATCAGCCACGCGCCGCCGAGGATCAGCGGAAGCGACAGCCATTGCCCCATGTGAAGCCCCGTCGACTGCGCGAACTCCACGAGCTGCGCGTCGGGCTCGCGGACGAATTCGACCAGGAAGCGGAACAGCCCGTAGAAGAGACCGAAAGCGCCGACGAGCTTGCCCGGCTGGTATCTCGCGTCGGTCTTCCAGAACATCCACCACAGGATCACGAACAGGACCAGGCCTTCGAGAATCGCCTCATAGAGCTGGCTTGGGTGGCGCGGCGGCCCGAGAATTGTCATTCCGCCCATTACTTCCGGGAATCTGACCGCCCAGGGCACGTTCGTCGGCGCCCCCCAAAGCTCGGCGTTCACGAAATTGGCAAGGCGGCCGAGGAACAGCCCGATCGGAGCGACGCAGGCGACATAATCATGAATCCGAAGCGCCGGGAGCTTCTCCTTCCATGCCAGGTAAAGGATCCCGGCGACCGTACCCAGCAGGCCGCCGTGAAACGACATCCCCCCGTCCCACAATTTGAGAATATCGAGCGGGTTCTGCGCATAGAAACTGAAATTGTAGAACAGCACATATCCGAGGCGGCCGCCGAGGATCACTCCCAATGCTGCGTAGAAGACGAGGTCGTCGGCATGCCGCCGGGCCATTGGCGCACCGGGCTGCTTCAACAGCTTGAGAATGTACCAATAGCCGAGGAAAATCCCGGCGAGATAGGCGAGGCTGTACCAGCGAAGCTCGAAGACGCCGAGATCGAGCGCGACCGGCGACAGGCCGAGATCGGTCCAGGCGATTGCGTTCGAGGCACTTTGTGCTGGCGGCAAGGCTTTTCCTTTTCGGTCCGCGCCTCATAAGGGGAACACGATCAAAGGCAAACGGAGCGGCAGCGCAATATGGCAAGCGAACTCGATCGTAAATTCGACGCAACGCTTGCCGCGGTGATCGGCCCGGGCGGACGGCTGATCATCGGCGACGACGACCAAGGCAGGGCGATCGTCGCCAATTTTCCGGCGACCTTGCCGTCGCTCCTGCGGACCTTTTGCGCTCTCAATGCTCAGACCGAAGCACTGGTCTCTGCGAACGAGCGATTCACGTTCGCCGAGATCGACCAATGGTCGGAGCGGCTTGCGCTGGCGCTCGCCGGACGTGGAATCGGCAAGGGCGACCGCGTCGCCATCGCCATGCGCAACTGCCCCAGCTGGATCATCGCCTACGCGGCCGCGCTGAAGGCCGGTGCCGTCGCGACTCTGGTCAACGGATGGTGGCAAAGCGACGAACTCAAGCATGCGCTCGAGATGACCGGCCCCGCGCTGATCATTGCCGATCCAACGCGCGCGTCGAGGATCGAGGCGACCGGAACCGGGGCGCCGCTGGTCGCGCTCGATGTCGACCAGCCGATCGGAACGGCGCTGGCGCCGCTGCTCGACGGCGCTTCCGAGGGAGAGCTTCCGGAGATCGCTCCCGAAGACGACGCGACGATCCTCTTCACCTCCGGCTCGACCGGCAAGGCCCGGGGCGCGCTGTCCACGCACCGGGCAGTGACCACCGGCGTCTATGCCTATGCGACCGGGCTGATCGTGTTGAAGGCGATCCTCGAAAGCGAAGGCCGGCCTCCGCAGCCGCCGCGGACCCTCCTTAGCGTTCCGCTCTTCCACGTCACCGGCGAGGTGCCGGTTCTGTTGAACAGCTTCGTCATCGGCCGCGGAATGGTGCTGATGCCCAAATGGGACGCCGGCGAGGCGCTGCGGCTGATCGAGAAGGAGAAGGTCACCTATTTCGTGGGAGTGCCGACCATGAGCCTGGAGCTCATGACCCACCCGGACCGCGACAAGTACGATTTGTCGTCGCTGACCGACATCGCCGCCGGCGGAGCGCCGCGGCCGGTCAGTCACGTCGAACGCCTGAAGACGACATTCCAGACGGCGCAGCCGGCGCTCGGCTATGGGCTCACCGAGACCAATGCCGTCGGTTGCGGCAATTTCTGGTCGAACTATGCGGACAAGCCCGGCTCCACGGGCCGGCCTCAAAAGCCGTTCGTGGAGCTGGCAATCCTCGGCGAAGGCGGCCGCCATCTGTCCACCGGAGAGCGGGGCGAGGTCGCAATCCGCTCGGCGGCGAACTTCAAAGGCTATTTGCACGACGAGGACGGGACGAAGGCTGCATTCACCGCCGACGGTTATGTCCGGACCGGGGACGTCGGCTATCTCGACGAGGACGGCTATCTGTTCATAGTCGACCGCAAAAAGGACATCATCATCCGCGGCGGCGAGAATATCTCGACCGCTGAAGTGGAGGCCGCCTGCTACGCGTGTCCGGCGGTGGCCGAAGCCGCGGTGTTCGGAGCGCCCGACGAACGGCTCGGCGAGGTGCCGGTCGCGGTCATCCACCTGCGCGAAAATCTGGACGAGGCGGAGCTTCGCGAATTCCTGGAAGCGCGGCTCGCGGCGTTCAAGGTTCCGGCACGGTTCGTCTTCATCGACGATCCGCTGCCAAAGCTTGGAACCGGCAAGATCGACCGAGTCGCGCTAAGGGCGAAGTACGCAAGTTGAGCCGGTCCGAAGCGCAGCCGGACCATCCGCAGGTCGTTCACGGGCGGGTCGGAGTGCTCCTCATCAACCTCGGCACTCCCGACGCTCCGGAGGCTGGCGCGGTGCGCCGTTACCTTGCCGAATTCCTTTCCGACCCGCGGGTCATCGAGATTCCCCAGTGGCTGTGGCGGCCATTCCTGCATGGTGTCGTGCTTCGGCTGCGGCCTCGCAAGTCGGCTGAAGCCTACCGGCAGGTCTGGACCGTAGAGGGCTCGCCGCTTGCGGCGATCACGAGGCGCCAGGCGCACGCGCTTCAGGAGCAATTGGGCGACCAGGTGTTGGTCGAGCATGCGATGCGCTACGGCAATCCCGGCATAGCCGGCGCTATCGACCGGCTTGCCGGCGCCGGCTGCGACCGGATCCTCGCGGCGCCGCTCTATCCGCAATATTGCGCGGCAACGACCGCCAGCGCACAGGATTCGCTGTTTGCCGTTCTGGCCTCGCTTCGACGCCAGCCGGCGTTGCGGACGCTGCCGGCCTATTATGACGACCCGCTCTACATCGATGCCCTGAAGGCGAGCGTCGACCGGCAGCTGGGCGCTCTTGATTTCGACCCGCAGCGGTTGCTGCTCAGCTTCCATGGAATGCCACAGCGTACCCTCGAGCTCGGCGATCCCTATCACTGTCATTGCCAGAAGACAGCGCGGCTGCTGGGCGAGCAGCTCGCCATCCCAAGCGACATTGCCTTCCAGTCGCGGTTCGGCCGCGCAAAGTGGCTGGAGCCTGCGACCGACGCGATTCTCGCGGCCTACCCAGGCAAGGGGATTACCCGCGTCGCAATCGCCGCTCCCGGCTTTTCCGCCGATTGCGTCGAGACGCTGGAGGAGCTCGCGATCCGCGGCCGCGACAGCTTCCTCGCCGCCGGCGGAGAGCGGATCGCCACTCTGGACTGCCTCAACGATTCGCCCGAAGGCATGCACATGCTGGAGGGACTTGTCCGCCGCGAGCTTGCAGGCTGGCTTCAGCGCGAATAAGCGGCCGGAACAGCAACAGGAGATGAACAATGGCTCGAGTGGCGATCGTCACTGGAGGAACGCGCGGAATCGGCGAGGCGATCAGCATCGCGCTCACCGACATGGGGACGGCCGTCGCCGCCACTTATGCCGGCAATGACGAGCGCGCGAAGGCGTTCACCGACCGCACCGGCATTCGCGCTTACAAGTGGGACGTGTCGAACTTCGAGGCGTGCCAAGGGGGCGTGCACCAGGTCGAGGGGGATCTCGGACCGGTCGACATCCTCGTCAACAACGCCGGGATCACTCGCGATTCAACGATGCGCAAGATGGACCATGCCAAGTGGCAGGACGTGATCGACACCAACCTGGGCGGCTGCTTCAACATGGCCAAGGCGGTGTTCGACGGAATGACCGGCCGCGGCTACGGCCGGATCGTCAATATCGGCTCGATCAACGGCCAGGCGGGACAATATGGGCAGGTCAATTATGCGGCCGCCAAGTCCGGAATCCACGGCTTCACCAAGGCGCTTGCGCAGGAGGGCGCGCGTTTCGGGGTCACGGTAAACGCGATCGCGCCCGGCTATATCGATACCGACATGGTCGCGGCCGTGCCCGATGAGGTGCTTCAGAAGATCGTTGCCCGGATTCCGGTCGGCCGTCTTGGCAAGGCCGAAGAGATCGCCCGCGGAGTGGCTTTCCTCGTCGGCGAAAATGCCGGATTCGTCACCGGATCGACGCTGTCGATTAACGGCGGCCAGCACATGTATTGATGGCGCTGCCCACTTATTCCGCGCCGCCGGTGAAGCGGTCGGTGACGATTGCCGGGCACGAAACGTCGATTGCTCTGGAGCCGGTCTTCTGGACCGCTTTTGAAAGTGCAGCCGCGGAGGAGCGGCTTCCGCTCAACGCACTTATTGCGCGGATCGACGCCGAGCGGCTGCAGCAGTCGCCGCCGGCGAACCTCGCGTCGGCGATCCGGCAATGGCTGTTCCGGCGAGCGCTGAAAGGACCAAGCGGTGGCTGATATCCTGGAGCTTTAGCGGGCGAGGAGGATCCGCGCCTGGCTTGCGATTTGCGCGAGCATCGCCGCGCTGACCGACCCCTCGTGGCGCGCGCGCCTGATCAGCTCGCGGAATTGTGCGATACGAGCTTCCTGATGCTCGACCCATTGGGTGACTGCGAATTCCGGGTCCTTCCCGCGAACACGTGACAGGAAGTCGATCCGGAGCTGCTCGAAATCGCGCGCCAGGCCGGCGGTCAGCAACCGCTCCCACTGATTCTCGGGAGTGAACCGGGCGAGCTGCTGCTGCGCCCAGTCGAGGCCAAGCGCTTCGCCGAGCTTCGTATAGGCGCGGGTCAAGGCGAGCTCGTCGAGCTCCCTGCGGGCGGCGAGCGCGGCGATCCCGAACACGCCGTCCAGCTCGTACAGCTGGACCAGGCCGCGCACGATCTCATCGCTTGCGCCAAGCTCGATGAGGTGCTCGCGGCGGGCCGCCGCTTCGTTGCGGACCTCGGCGCGGATGAGCTTGGTCGCTGCGGCCGCGATCTTGCGGACGGGAGACTCGAGGAGCTTGCACAAGGAACTGACGCTCGCGTCGGCGCCGGTTGCCCGCAAAATATCCGAGAGGTGCGAGCGAACGCTTCGCGCTGCGATCGCGAACAGTTCGACCCGGGCATTTTCAGGCACGGCGGCCTGCTCGATCTGCGCCCACAGCTTTTCGAGATCGAGCAGCTTCTCGGCAACGAGAAAGGCGATGATCACTTGTCCGAGCGACGCGCCTTCTTCCTCGGTCATGTCGAGCGCAACGCTCGGGCCGAGGCGGTTGACGAACCGGTTTGCGACGCGCGTTGCGATAAGCTCGTTACGAAGCCGGTGGGCCCTGATCGCCTCCGCATGTGCGGACCGCATCGGCTTCGGAAATGACGCGAACAGCTCCGGCTCGAGCAGCTTTTCCCGGCCCAGCCGCACCTGCTCGGCCGCGTCCTGAAGCGCGATCTTCGACATCGACAGGACTACCGCCAGCTCTGGCCGGGTGAGGCCGCGATTCTCCTGAGCGCGGCGCAGCAATTCCTCGCTCGTGGCCAGGCCTTCCACCCTGCGGTCCAGTCGGCCGCTGGCCTCGAGCAATTCGATCGTTCGCACGTGACCCGGCAGAGCGCGCGCTCCGCTGCTCTCGGCAATCGACAGAGCGAGCGTCTGCAGCCGATTGTCCTCGAGGACCATCCGGGCGACCTCATCCGTCATCTTCGAAAGCAGCGCGTTACGTTTCGCCAGGCTAAGCGACCCTTCCCGCATCTCCCGATTGAGCGGGATCTTGATGTTCACTTCCTTGTCGGAGCAGTCGACACCGGCGCTGTTGTCGATGAAGTCGGTATTGATCCGGCCTCCATTTTCGGCGAACTCGATCCGGCCGGCCTGGGTTACCGCAAGGTTCGCACCCTCACCGATGACCCGCGCCTGAAGGTCGCTGGCATCGGCGCGGAGCGCATCGTTGGTCGGATCGCCCACTTCGGAATCGAGCTGCCCCGAGGCCTTCACATAGGTGCCGATCCCACCAAACCACAGAAGGTCGAAGGGCGCCTTGAGGATCGCGTTCATCAGCGTTGCCGGGTCGGCGGTCGCGCCATCGATGCCAAGAGCGGCGCGCGCCTGTTTTGACAGCTCGATCGACTTTTGGGTCCGCGGGAAAACTCCGCCGCCGGCGGAAATCTTCGAGCGATCATAGTCATCCCACGTTGACCGCGGGAGCTTGAACAGCCGCTTGCGCTCAACCCAGCTTGCCTGCGGGTCCGGGTCGGGATCGATGAAAATGTGGCGGTGATCGAAGGCCGCGACCAGCCTGATTGCCTTCGACAGCAGCATTCCGTTGCCGAACACGTCGCCCGACATGTCGCCGACTCCGGCGACGGTGATGGGGTCGGTCTGGACGTCGGTTCCCATCTCCAGGAAATGGCGCTGCACCGAAATCCACGCGCCGCGGGCGGTAATTCCCATCGCCTTGTGGTCATAGCCGTTGGAGCCGCCGCTGGCGAAAGCGTCGCCGAGCCAGAAGCCGCGCTCGAGCGCCAGTCCATTGGCGATGTCGGAAAAGCTCGACGTGCCCTTGTCGGCGGCAACGACGAAATAGGGATCTTCTCCGTCGCGGATCACGACCTGATCGGGATGAACGACCTTGTCGTCGACGATGTTGTCGGTGATCGAGAGCAGCGCCCGGATGAAGATGCTATAGCTGGCGGTTCCTTCGGCGAGCCACAGGTCGCGGTCGGCCGGAGGCGGCAGCATCTTCGCATAAAAGCCGCCTTTCGCCCCGGTCGGGACGATGACCGAATTCTTGACCAGCTGGGATTTCATGAGGCCCAGGATCTCGGTCCGGAAATCATCACGGCGATCGGACCAGCGGATGCCCCCGCGAGCGATCGGGCCGCCGCGAAGGTGAATTCCCTCGATGCGCGGGGAGTAAATCCAGATCTCCCTCCACGGGACAGGGGCCGGAAGACCGGGAACGAGGCTGGAATCCAGCTTGAACGCCAGCGCCTCGTCGGCGGCGGGCGAGAAAGCATTGGTTCGGACAATCGCTTCGATGAGCGCGCGCATGCGCCTGAGGATTCGATCGTCGTCGATCGAACGCACGCTCGCCAACGCCTCGTCGAAGGCGGAACGGCATTGCTCGGTCGCCGATTCCCGGTTTCGGGTCGCCGGATCGTGGGCAGCCCGGAACAGACCGATCAGGGCTCGAGTGGCCTCGGGCGCGCGCCTCAGCGCCTCGGCGATCGTCAGCAGGCCGAAGGCGCTTCCGGTCTGGCGCAGGTAGCGGAACCAGGAGCGGATCCACACGACGGCCGTCGGTTCGACGCCGGCGAACAGAACCAGCTGGTTGAACTCATCGTCCTCGGCGGCCCCGCTCAGCACGCACGAGATCGCCTCCTCGATCAGCTGGGCTCGATCGAAGAGCGGGCGGACATCGTCGACTCCTGGCAGCTCAAGCCGGAAATCGTGGATGTAGCCGATGGTGCCGCCTCCCAGAGCCGTCGGAATCTCCTCCAGCACTCGAAAACCGAAATTCTCGAGGACGGGTACGGCTTCCGACAGCGGGATCAGCTCTCCGCGGCGGTAGGTCTTGAGCTGAAGATCGTGGCTCGCTTGCGATGAGCGGCACAAACGGACTCCCCGCTCGTCATCGGTCGCCAGCTCGGACAGGTGCAGGATGTCGGCCGCGGCATCGTCGGGGCTCGTCCGGGCGCGATAGCCATCCGGGAATGCGGGGATATAGGTGAGCGCGAGGCGGGTTGCCCGCGGAGCGCCGGCCGCGGCGACCAGTTCCGCTTCGACTGCAGGGCTCCAGCCCCGGACCATCTCCACCAGCGCAGCATCCAGGGCGTCGGTGTCGGGCAACTCCGCCGAGGGATCGACCGGGAAGGTAAAGCGGATCAGCGCCAGCTCGCCTTCGCCAAGCTCGACCGACCAGCTGCTGATCGGCGCCTCGATCTCCGACTCGAGCATCATTCCGATCGCCCTTCGGCGGGCGGTCGTAAGCTCGTCGCGAGGAAGCCACACAAATGCGTACAAATGGCGGCGAAGCGCTCCCGGAAGCAGCAGAAGCTTGGGCCGCGGCCGGTCGGCCAGGCTCATTGCCGTCAGTGCCGCCTGGCGAACCTCCTCCTCGTTGAACGAGATCAGAAGGTCATGCGGAAGAGTGGAAATGGCGTGGGCGAGCGCCTTTCCGGCATGCCCCGAAGGCGAGAAGCCGAGATCTCGGTCGAGCTTGGCGAGCCGCTCACGAAGCACCGGCACGCGCTGGGCCGACGTGCGCAGCGCCTCGCTTGTCCACAGACCGGTGTGGACCGACAGCGTTCCGTCAGGAAGCCGGACCATCACCACATCGAGCGGCACTCGCCGGTGCACAGGCGAGATCCGGTCGGCTTTGAGTATGAGGACGGTGCGCGTTTCGTCGGCGAGGTGATTGACGGCAGCTTCGGCCGCGCTTCGGTCCCACAGCGCCGTCTCATTGCGCAGGACTCCGAGCGCGTCGTACAGCTGCCCTCCCGGACCGACATGAGCATGGCCGAGCAATGTGAAATTGTTGTCTGCGAGGAAGCGCAGCAGCGCCGCCCCCTCGCCGTCGCGCTTGTCAAGGCCGTCGGCGTCGGAGTTCATCTCCGCGAGCATCGCCCGCCAGTCGGTGACCGCCGCCCGGACGTCGGCGAGCACGCGCTTAAGCTCGCGGACGAGATCCTGCCGGCCACGGGCATCGGCGCGGTCGAGCTCAATGTAGATGATCGATTCCGGTTCGCCCTTGCCGACATTTTCGATTCGTCCCTGCTTGTCCCGGGTGACGTTGACGATTGGGTGGAGCAGCCGGTGAACGGCAAGATCGCGGGCAGCGACGGCTCCGGCAATGCTGTCAACCAGGAACGGCATGTCCTCGTTGATCGTCACCAGCCGCATTCGCCGGCGGCCGGCCTCGCCGCCGGTCGATTCGACTCGCATTGCGGTCGTCTTCGGAGGGCGAACCGCAGCTGCGGACGCGATGAACTCCGCGGCATCGCGCTGCTGTTTGCGATCGAATCCTCCCGTCTCGCCCGGAAGAGCGTTGGTCGTGAGTGCGTCGCGGATTGAATCGACCAGCGTCTTCGGCAGGCGCGGCTGCACGGTCATGTGGGTAGGTGCTCCGACACTGCTCGCAATGGCGGCGGGCTATAGCCTTCGCACCACACTTGCGACAAGGACGAACGCCGAGCTTTTTTAAGCTTAGCCGCGGCGCGGCGGATTGCTCGCTCGACCAAAGCGGGATCTTCGACCAGCTGCGGACTTGTGCTTGCCCGACACAATGGCGGCTGATAGGGCGACCGCCGCCTCGGGCCGTTGTGGACCGGGACGCCTCTGCGCCAAATGCCGCTTTAGCTCAGCTGGTAGAGCACATCATTCGTAATGATGGGGTCGCGTGTTCGAGTCACGCAAGCGGCACCGCGCCTTTCACAGGCAAACCCGGCGGCGCTGGCCGGGAAGTGCGTTAACCTTTGGGTCGCGCTTGGGTAAGGTTGGGGGCTTTCAGATCGGATCGGCGGCAAAGGAGGCAGCGAAACTTCGCTCCTAAGACCGGGACGTCTAGGGAGAGAAAGCACTCACAGAAAGTTGCGGCTCCTAGACAAACCTCACTTCCCCGACTTCTGCCGATTATCGGGAAGGCAGAGCAGCTGACAATTATCTGCGTGAGTCTTGCCGCCCAAGTGCCACGGTGTGATGTGATCCGCTTCCATCTCAGAGATATCGAAGTGCTGTTTGCAGACAGGGCAAATGCCCTTCTGCCGCTCGTACGCCTCCCGGCGCTGGTTTGGTGAGAAAGCACGGATGTTCAGGTGCTTTTCTTTACGGTCTAAGACGTAGGAGTAGATGCCCTTCTTATTGGTAACATCCTGATCTTCCATCAGGGCTGCCAGCGGCGCTCGTCGGGGTATCGGCCTGTGCCACAACACCCGAGTATCCTCCCGGCACGACCTGGGAGGACATCCGGATGCAGCGGGAGGTTGAGAGGTGGCAGAGAGCAATCAAGCGAGCCGATCCTAGCGCTTTTGAATAAGTCGGCTCCGGTGGAAGAGTTATATGGAGTTTCGGCGACAGGCAAACGCCGCCGTGGGCTGTGGTGCTTCGATGCGTCCGGCCAGCAGCAGCTTGTCGGTTTCTCGACGCACCTTGCCTATACGGTCAGGCGACGGAGACGTTCTGGCCCTACTTCCTCGGGCGCGAACAGCTGCTGAAGGACCGAGTTCACGACGGGAGATGGCGTGCTTATCGTCGAGGAAGCTCCGACGACCGGCCGGCACACCCGCGGGGTCAGGAGGGGCCTGGAGGGCGCTTTCGACGCCAGTTTGAAAGCGTTCGGATTGTGAGCTCGAGCTCTCCCTGATGGGGGTGCGGGCCTCCCTAATCCTTTTTGGCCTTGCGAAGGGAGGCGGCTGGCACGGACGGCCTAGCGGTCGGCCCGGGAAGTGCCTAAGGTTCGCAGAGGCAGCATGGGGAGCCCGCGGTGCGAACACTACTGCTCGTCGCGAGCACTTTCGCGGGCCTGTGTGGCTGCACGACACCCGCCGACGTGTCGAAGCCGATGTCGGCCGCCAACGACCCCAACGCCGAGATAAAGGTCGTTGCTACCGCCGACGGATTCGCGGTCGACGTCACCTACTCCCGCTACCAGTTCATGCCCGAGACGGGGGCGTTGCTGACGGCGTGCAGATCCCTGGCACTGGCCGCGGCCACTGACGAGGCCCGGCGTCGCGGGCGCGAAATCCAGCCGGTGCTTGAGCAGGACATCCGCGTGTCCACCGGGCGCAACATCGTGAACGCTCGAACGAAGTGCCGGGCCTACGGCGAGTTCTGCTGGGCGAACTAGCTTCAGGGTCAGCCGCTAAAGAGGACGCGAGAATGGGCCCGCGTCTGATCAGCCCCTGAACGGCGGTGGCGACAGCACGGTGAGCCCGAGCCGCCTTCATCCCGCTGGGCGCCGGGGCCACGAAATATTTGCGGGGTGTCGAGTCGGTCGCTTGACTCCCCCTTGGGCGGTCCTAAGGTGATCTTGTGCTTTGGATCTTCGGATCGAAAGTATGGGAACCCCGCCGGGTCAAACTGGCGGGGTTTACCGCATCTGGGCCTCGTGTTTTCAGCCTGAGCGATCGTCCACTATCCGCGGCCAGGCGGCGGCGATAGCACTGCGAGCTTGGCTTCCTTGGCGCCACAGCGCGAGCACTTGAGCCGCGGCTGTGACTTTTTGAAATCCACTGTCCCAAGAGTCCTGGCGGCTTCAAACCCGTCCAGGGTCCGGGCATTGCCGCAAGTTGTGCACTCGATCCGGAGCCCGCAGCCGAACCTGACGAGATCGGCGGCCGTGCGGACGTGCTTCGTGGACATTCCGCAGCCGTAGACGGGGGAGAACGATTCGGGAACGGCGGCTGCATTGCTGCAAATAGAAATATCTGCCGCAGTCGCGTAAGCTCGGTGTGAGTAAGAGGACGAGCTAGTGCGATTTGTGCAATGCACTTCCTGACAATGTCCGCGATCGCGCTCGTGGTGACGCCAATCGTCACCGCCCCGGCAGCCTTTACGTATAGCGCCGCAGACTGGGTTACGCTTGTACCCACAGGCAAGATATTCAACTGCACCCCGACCGCGGTTTGGGATGGTGACGGGCCCGTGTGGTGCGCCGAAGGCCCGAAGCTCCGCATCGCCGGTGTCGCGGCTCGCGAAATGGACGGAACGTGCAGTCGCAATCATCCCTGCCCGCCAGTCGGCGGGATCGAAGCACGCGATCGGCTCGTGCGGCTGTTCGGCGGCGCCAGGGGCAGTCTTCCGACCGGCCATGTTGTCGTTCGATCGGCGACCATGACGTGCCGATCCGACGGATCAGCGCGCGGCTCCCGCACCGCGGCCTGGTGCACGTCGCCAGCCTTTGGCGACTTATCCTGCGCTGTTGTGAAAGCTGGCGGCGCGGTGCGTTGGCCGCGCTACTGGCGCGATCATCGGTGCTGAAGTGGTAAGTGAGCGCGTGATCTTTTGGAGCGTCGGCCTGTTCGGCGTGCTCTTCGTGTTGTTCGTGCAGCTCTTGGCAAATCTCTAATGTCCGTTATCGACCCATTGCGGACACTGTATCTGGCAAGGGCTAGTTGACCCTCGCCCCCAGCCGCGGGGAGTGGGGAGCGGTGACGGTGCACACCAGGCCTTCCGGCCGGTAGTCTAGATCCACGCGTCCATCGAACGCTGAAGCGATGCTGCGGTGAAGCGTCTTTTGGCCATAGCCTTGGCGTCTTGGTGCACTGACCAGCGGGCCGCCGATTTCGCGCCAAATAAGCTGGAAGCGATCGTTGTCGCCCCCCGCAAAATCCCAACTGATGCTGACCGACCCGCGCTGGCCCGACAAAGATCCGTATTTGGCGGCATTAGTGGCGAGTTCATGTGCGGCAAGGCTGAACGCCACCGCTGCTTCCTGGGTGAGCAGCAACACCGGGCCATCTAGCGTCACCTCGTGATCGACCGAATAAGGCGCGAGAATGTCGATAAGCAGGGGCCGCAAGTCCGTCTCGCGCGGCTCAAGCGCCAGCGAGTGTGCCTTGGCGAGCGCCACCAACCGCGCATCGAAAGTCTTGCGGAACGTGTCCGGCTCGGGGTGCGACTTCAAAGTTGCAAAGACCATCGCGCCAACCGTGCTGAACAGGTTGCGGACGCGATGCTGGAGCTCACCTACGAGCAGCTCGTGCCTGAGCTGGCGGCGCCGGTAAGTCATGACCACTCCACATAGCGCCGCGGTGTCGTCGGCCAACTGGCGATCGTTGTCCCTTAGCGGCGCTTCCGGCGCAAAAGCGACGACGAACGTGCCGAGCGCGATGCCGTCAGCGTTCATCGTCGGGATCGAGATCAGTGCCTTCAGGTCATGGTGGAGTGAAAGCTCTCTCCACCTCAGACTGAAGCGCTCGTCGGTAATGACATCGCCGCTCTCAACGGTTTGCCCTTCGTAGACAGCGAGCGCGCAGGTGCCGGGCTTGTCGGCCACCTCAATGCCCTGGACAGCCTCTGCATATTCGCTCGACAAGGACGGGAATACGGCATTCTCAAAAACTTGCGCGGTGCGGTCGAGAATGGTCACGCCGGCAATCGTGCCGGGCACTGCTTGCTCGAAAGCCAGGCAGATGTCGGCGAAAATCTCGGACGGCGGATCGCCCCTGGCAACTCGTTCTAACACGATGTCGCGAATCGGCCTTGAACGCTCGGTCATGCCCCCCCTCGTAGGCGGGAGCGCTAGGTCTCTCAGTCGTTCGGATGCCATTTCGAGTCGCGAACGATGTGGCAAGCTATCAGTGGAACGACGATCTGGAAATAAAGTAAGGCAATGTCGGCTTTCCGCCCAAAGCGGACGCTGGAGAGCTTAGCGACAGCTTTCGACCCCTCAAGAACACGCCGCGACGAGGGCAGGCCGGGGCTGGCGTCAGGCGATGTCGGCTACCGTGACGTGGCGAGTAGTACAGCACCCGTAACAGCGGTCTTTGTAGCGGTGCGCTCTTCCTTCACGCCGGCCGCGCCGGACGGCAGCAGCCACTTGCGTGGGGCTGAGCGCCACATGATCCGCTACACATGGATCGCACAATGGCTTTGGCGCCCGCGCCCGTAGGAGCGCTAAAACCTGCTGATAGAGCGGCATTCGACCAAGATCCCCCGATGGGAAGCCGGTACGGCGCTTGGAAAGAAAATGCAACACTCCCAAAGAGATAGCTTGGTAAGACCGAGGCGCTGCATGGCTCCTGTCCTGGCTGCAATGTGCCAGTGAGGACCGGCTAGTCGGGAACGGGCCGTTTTACGTAAGGACGCGCTGTGGCCAAGCCAACTAGCGCCTGGTTCCGTCCAGCTTTTCTTCTACGAGGTTCACAAGGCGTTCCGTGCGATAGGGCTTGGGCAGGAATGTGCCGTGATCCGGCAACTCCTCGTCCGGCACATACACCTGACCAGACGTAACGATCAGCTTTAGGTCTGGGCGCTCGGTACTCAGCTTCTCGGCAAGCTCCAGCCCGTCAATCTGTCCGGGCATATTAACGTCCGTGACTACCAACCCCACCTGCGGATGTTCGTACAGCGCCTGGAGGGCCTCGTCAGCGTCTCCTGCTTCCCACGCCATAATGCCGCGGTCCGAAATCGCGTCCGCAGCTACCATTCTGACGAGCGGCTCATCTTCGACCACAAGAACTTCGAGAGGGAGTGAACTGGCCATCGGCAATGCCAACCCAGCAGCAGCACTGGCGTTCCGATCGTTTCGCCAACAATCTACGCTCAACCCCCACTACAGTGTCCGCTTTCCACCCATTGCGGACGTTAGGGAGTCGGCTTCCAATCGACCCCCTTGTCGCCGACTATGCGGGTGTTGGGCCCCTTGATGATAAGCCACTTACCGTCTCGTTTTCTTAAAAGAATCGTTCGACGATAGCGGAAGGTCTCTCCCGTTTGTGTATTCAGTTAGACCGGGTTCGCGGTCGTGGTCGGTTTCCTGCTACGGTCGGCCTCGTCAAATCGCCCGAGGGGAGATTCACCGTGCGTGTTGAGCTTGCCTGTCAGGCGCTCCGCGAGCGCAAGTGCCTAGAGCTCCGTTATGACGGATGGTCACGCACCGTCGAGGTCCACGCCGTAGGCTACACTAGGGGTGAAAATGCCGTGATGCGCGTTTGGCAGACACACGGCGGAAGCAAGAGCGGCGCGAACCGTTGGAAGCTCCTCAGACTAGACGAAGTGGTTTCTGGGCACCTTTGCCCGGCACACTCAAACGCCCCGCGCCAAGGCTACAAACGCGGCGATCGCGCAATGGCGCGTATAGTGTGTCAGCTATAGGCCTCCGCAGTCGCATGGCCCAACAGGCAGCGCCGGAGCGTTATAAATCGCACAATTTGACCAGTGCATCTAACCCTCCACTGAGCTGGGCGTGGGCGCTTCTAGCGCCTACGCTTTGGAACTGGGCTTAGAGGGCGTGCCACATGTTGTAATCGTCGGCGCGGGATTTGGCGGCCTCGCTTGCGCCAAGGCTCTGGGCGCCCGCCGTCTCCGGGTCACGGTTGTCGACCGGCAGAACTACCACCTGTTCGTCCCGCTACTGTACCAGGTCGCGACGGCCGCGCTGTCCCCCGCGGAGATAGCGGAACCAATCCGAAGGATTCTTCACAGCTACCGCAATGTCGATGTCGTCTTGGGAGAGGTACTCGGAGTCTACGTCGCGAGCAAACGCGTGGAGCTGTCTGACGGGAGGTCCATTCCCTACGACTACCTCATCATAGCGACCGGCTCGTCCTACAACTACTTCGGCCGGGATGAGTGGGAGCGGATTGCGCCCGGACTCAAGACGATCGCCAACGCCCGAGCGATCCGGAGCAGCATCCTACTCGGATTCGAGCGGGCGGAAATCAGCAACGATTCCGAAGAACAACGGGCGCTGATGACCACCGTCATCGTGGGCGGCGGCCCGACCGGTGTCGAGATGGCAGGCTCGATTGCCGAACTCGCGAGGTGGAGCCTTCGACGAGACTTCCGGTATATAGACCCAGCCCAAGCGCAAATAATCCTCGTCGAGGCTGGGCCGCGGATTCTCGCCGCCTTTCCCGACGCACTCGCGCGTTACGCGACCAGCGAGCTCAACAAGCTTGGGGTGGAAGTGCTCACCGGCACGACGGTCGAGTCTCTTTTCCAGGGTGGAGTTGTTGCTGGAGGCGAATTGATCAGGGCGAACACCATCGTGTGGGGCGCCGGCATCCGCGCCTCGCCAGCGGGAGAGTGGCTCGGCATCGAAACCGACCGGCTTGGCCGCATACCGGTCGGCTCGGACCTCAGGATCGTGGGTGTGGAGTGCATCTACGCCATCGGAGACACTGCGGTTGTCCTGGACCAGCAGGGACAGCCGCTTCCCGGGCTCGCTCAGGTGGCTAAACAGCAAGGCACGCATCTGGGCAAAGGTTTGGCCGGCTTACTGGAGCATGGCCGACCTCTGGAGCCTTTCAGGTTCAGGAACCGCGGCAACACGGCTATCGTCGGGCGCAGCGCCGCCGTTTTCGATTTCGGCACTTGGCAGATGAAGGGCTGGTTTGCCTGGCTCCTTTGGGGCGTCATCCACGTTTACCTGCTCGTTGGCTTCGAGAAGCGACTGCTCGTCGCGGTACAGTGGCTGTGGCGCTGGCTGACCTACCAGAGCGGAGCCCGCCTGATCGTGGATGAACCTGTCGGAATGTCGGCGAACGACCCAAACAAAGCGCGCCAGCAGCGAGACTCCCGCTCGAGGGACGCTGCACCGCTCGAGTTTACCCACTGGCCTGTGACGAGTGCTGATCCACAGAAGGTGGGCGCGGTGGACAAGCACTATGGACAAGTCAGACCGGCTGGGCCCGAGGCAATGCGAGACGATCCGGGCGAATGGGACGAAGTGGACGAAGCCTCGGACGAATCCTTCCCCGCCAGCGATCCGCCGGCCTTTACGCCCAAGCGTGGCTAGTGCGATGATGCGCTGCTGGAGCGCGCTTTAGGACGATGGGGCTGATGCTCGAGTTCGATGCGGCGATTGGCGAAGCGAAGCGGGGGTTAGAGTGGACGACAAGGAGCCTTCGTCACGAGACCACCGAAAAGACGGCCGTGTCCCTACTTGGTTACGGTGGGGCTGCGCCGCGCTGCTGCTTATCGGCGCCGGGACCTTGGCTATTTACATGTTCGGGAGCTGAGGCCGCGGAGGGTTCGGTCCAAATCCTGACACGGAAATGACCGGCCCCCACTGAGTGGTCCAGGTTGATTGTTAGTGCATCGTTGCCTTCATCGCCAGTGTTGGCCGGAGGTGGAGCGTAGCGGAACCGGAGGACGGCATTGGCGATGGAAC
>JBPCOC010000024.1:0-16855 GCA_051000635.1 Sphingomicrobium sp.
TCGCACTGCTGACCTTCATAGCGGTGATGTACCCCGCTTGGGGATTAGCTTACCTGCTCATTGGCCCGGGCAGTTGAAGGATCCTCGGTTGATGCCGCATTCCGCTAATGTCTGGAATGGGTCGAAAACGGACGTAACGGCTTATGTCCGCAATGGGTGGAAAGCGGACGCCACAGATCTCGCTCCCGACAGGCTTGGCAAAGGTTCAGCTCGGGCGTTCGCGACACCGGCCAAATGAAATTTGCTCAGCCGCTGCGCTCGAGGCTCTCGATGTCGATTACGTAACGATGCGCCACGTCACCCTTTGCGAGAGTTTCCCAGGCATTGTTGATCTGCTGCGCGGGGATCACCTCGATCTCGGGGACGATTCCGTTCTTGGCGCAAAAGTCGAGCATCTCCTGAGTTTCGGGAAGCCCGCCGATGATGGAACCGGCCACGGCCCGATTTCCAAAAATCAGATTGAAGCCGTCGATCCCCGGCAGTGGCGCCAGTGCGCCGAGCACAACCATGGTCCCGTTCGGCCTGAGCAAGTTGATGTATGGCTGGATGTCGTGCGTGACGGGGATCGTGTCCACGACCAGGTTGAAACGCCCTACCGCCTTTTGCATCGCCTCCGGATCCGTTGAAACAATCACCTCGGACGCGCCGTTCTTCCGAGCGGCCTCTGCTTTCTCCGGCGAAGTAGTAAGCACGGTAACTTCGGCGCCCATCGCCCTCGCCAGCTTGACTGTCATGTGACCGAGACCTCCAAGTCCGGCGACGGCCACTTTGTCGCCTTTCTTGACGCCCCAGCGCTTGAGCGGCGAGTAGGTGGTGATCCCGGCGCACAGGAGGGGGGCTGCGTGGGCCATGTCCATCCCGTCTGGGATGCTACAGACAAACTCCTCGCGAACGACGATCCGATCACTATAGCCACCCTGAGTAATCTCGCCGCTCTGGCGATCGGGAGCGCTGTAGGTGAAGGTCGGCATCTCCAAACAGAACTGCTCATGGCCGGATTCGCAAAACTCACACCTTCCGCAAGAATCGACGAGACAGCCGACTCCAACCCTGTCTCCGGCCTTGTAGCGTGTCACGCCGGAACCAACGGCTGTCACGGTCCCGACGATTTCATGCCCCGGCACCATCGGGTATTGGCTCATTCCCCAATCATCATGTGCGAAGTGGAGGTCGGTGTGGCAGATTCCGCAATGGCTGATCTCGATCGCCACATCTTCAGGCCGCAGGTCGCGTCGTTCGATTTCCATTGGGCCAACCGGTGAGGCCGCGCTGGTCACTCCCCACGCCTTAGCTGTTGTCGTCATAGGTGGCTCCTGCAGAGTGCAGGCTTAGGCGCTTCTTCGGCGAATGTCTGCTTCGGGTGGAAAGCGGACATTGCCGTGTTGCAGGACATGCGTAAAATGGACCTGATAGCGGGGGAGATCGTGCTACCGAATCACTACGCCACTCTGGGAATTGCCCCTAGTTCTCGCCCTGCGGCTATTCGTGCGGCCTACGTCGAACTCATGCGCCGCTACCACCCAGACGTAAATCCATCGGCTACCGGCGCAGCGAGGGTGCGCGTGATTACGGCAGCTTACGCAGTTCTCGGGGTCCCCGACCGACGCGCCGCGTACGATTTGGAGCGCACTCGACTCGTAGCAGCGACAGGCTCGGTGTTCATGGCAGAGCGGCCACATTGGCGGCTGACGCCCCTGCTTGCTGTATCCTTCGGCCTTGCGGTGATCGTGCTGCTGCTCCCGCTCCTTATTCCGCCGCCCTTCAACCCGCCGGAGCGGTCGGGCCCGACATCGAGCGTCGGAGGGCGCCAGCAGGCGGCTCCGCTGGAGCAGGATGAGCTTACGACCGCGTGGAATCCTGCCGCACTTTGTTCGTCGCCGGCAGCTGCCCGCCTCATCAAGCGGGAGCTGTTCCGCCGGGCCGCGCGGCTCCGCGGAATCGATAGGGCGGCATACGACAGACTTGCCGATTACTCCCTCCTTCGATTCGACCCGCCGCTCCTCGCGAGGGCCAAGTCCGGGACTGTCAGCTGTAATGCTTCTGTCGCAGTAGAGCTCCCCCCGAGCGTGGCGACGATGGACGGGCGGCGGACAGTAAGCGGGAAGATAGCTTACGCAGTGCGAGGGGATGGCAGCTACAACAGCACGATCAGCGTCATCAGTGAGGGGCCCATCGTGGGGCCGCTTGCGACCCTTGCACAAACGTCGGGTCCATCGGCTGATGCCGCAGTTACTTCAGCTGCGCCTGAGGACGAAGCAAGAGGGCAACGAGCGCACGTCGTCGAGCAGATGTCGCCCGTTGCGCAGCCGGCAGAGGCGGCAGTGGCTCGTGCGCAAGCAATCCAGGCGAGGCCCAAGCCGCCGCAGCCGCGGCCGGCAACTCCCGTTCGACGCGCCGGGCCAGCGGCTGAAGCCGACCAAAAGCCGGCATGGCAGCAGCCATTAAAGCCGGCATGGCAACGGCCACTGCCGCCATCGAGCGACTAGCGGATAGCCAAAGAGGAATGTCCGCAACCGGTCGAAACGGACCACTCGCTATGTCCACAAAGCACGTCCGCATCGTTCAGTTCGGCGGGCCAGCTGACGGCGGAAATGGCGTTCAGCTCGACGCTTGCGCGTGAGCCGCACTTCTGGGGCTGGCGATCTTCGGGCCAGAAGAGTTCAGGCATTCGCTCTCCGCCAGGTCTTCCAGCGAATCCTTCAGATCAATAGAGCCAAATGGCGGCTTCGAGTAATTGCCCAGGCCGACGATTACCCAAGCGTCTGGAGTTCGACTTCGAACCGCGTTGCACGCCGCAACGCCAGACTCAGCGAGCAGCGGCGCAAGGATGAACTGGACCCTGTGAAAGGGCGCGCCGGAATCCAACTCGAGCCCGGACACAAGTTTGAACGCAGGTTCACGGGCCCGCGCCTCGAGCTCCGCGTACAGCGGCTTCCTCTTTTTGAAAAAGACATCGAAATTGGTATGCGTGACGAAGTCTCGGGCAGCTGAAATGAACCCTTCCAGCTTTCGCTTGCCCCCGGCCGCCCTGACAAGCTCACGTTCGAGCCCCTTGCGATTCTCAAGCTCAGGCACCTGCGAATACTGCATCAACGTTCGCGTCGCTGTCTGAACCGTAAACTGACTATTTCCCTCAGAAAGCTGCCGGTAGATCTCGACGGCCACGTGATTTGAGTAAGACCCAAAGTGCTCGTGGACTAGCTTCTCATAAGGCTTGGCGTCCGCGCTCGGCACAGCGCCGACTGCAAGCAGGTGGATGATGCTGATCAATTCGATTCGCGGATCTGCTGCGAGGACAAGGTCTTCTGAACTCCAGCTAGGCTTTTCTGGGCGCACCCCGTGCCGGCGCAGCGCAGCGTTGCGCAACAAACGCGGGTCCATCTCCTTGCCGGAGTGTTGGTTGGCGAAGGCAGGAGGTTGCCCCCACCAGCCAAGCCAGCGATAAAATATATGGGTGCCTACTACAGCGCTTTTCGCGAGGTGCGTCGCCCAATAAGGCACCACATAATCGGCGTGGTAGTGAGTGGCATAGCCTACGGGCTTGTACACGGCTCCTGCGAGTGCTTGCTCGGCGATTTCGCGGGCCCTTACCCACCCGGAAGCCGTTGGCTTCCGGCGCATCGAGCCATCGCAGGTGAATGAAAACTGACACCCTGTGGTGCGTAGCGACCCATGATAGACGGCTGCGCAGACGCTGTGGGAAAAGGCGGGATGCCGCACCCGATTGAGCACGACCTGTGCGACGGCCCGTTGTCCGTCTGGGAGCTCGCTGGCTGCTTCGTAGTAGATCGCTTCTGTCAGGCAGTGGAGCGCGCGATTATAGGCTGCGTCGTCGCCCCGGATCTTGAACGGCTGAGCAGCTGGGTTTGGCTCGCTGGAAAAGGGAATGGTGGCGTTGATGCCAAGCGCGTCTTGCCGATCGAGGTCGCGCAACAGCAACGGGGGAGCCATCGTAGGAGGAAGCCTGACAACCTGCTGATTGCTCGAATCCATTGGCGCCGCCACCCCGTATGCAACGTACGGGATTGCCGCAGCCGAGAGTGCGATTATCGAGCTGAGTTCAAGGGCACGACGAACGCGAGCTATCAGTGCGTGGAAAGGAGGAGCCGCAGGAAGGGACATCTGGCTGCGAAGAAAACGCAGAGTTTCGACCGCCGTTCCCCATACTCGAGATGACAACGCGCTGGCACTGCACAGGCGAGTGTCCGCATTGGCTCGAAAGCAGTACCTAAGCCGCTAATGTCCGCTTTGGGTCGAAAGCGGAGATTACGCTAATGTCCGCAATGGGTGGAAAGCGGACACTAGGAATGAACCCTGAACTTCCGTCATTAGGCGTGAAAGCCTAATCTTGCGCGGACCGTCGTCCGGGATGAGCACCAATGAAGTCCGGGTTCCTATTGCACGCCTCACTTGTCCTCTCGCTCGCAACGCCCCTCTTTTTTATTGCGGCTGCGCTCGGCGTTAAGATCGGGCTGTGGGGCTGGCACTTCGGCCTTGGAACGCTGATCGTCGAATGGGGGCCGCGCCTACTCGGGGCCGCGCTGGTGCTGGCCGTGACTGCGCTAATCGCCCTCCTGCTCCGTCGGCCGCGCCGAGGTCTGCCTCTCGCGCTTATCGCGCTGCTCATTCCGGCGACTGGCCTTGGCTACCTCTACCAGGTCCGGGAGCGCTCCAAGACGCTCCCGCCCATCCACGATGTTTCGACCAATGTGGAGGACCCACCGGTTCACTCGCCGAGCGTTGCCCAAGCGCGAGCGGCCACTGGCGCCAATCCTGTGCATCCACTGACCGCTCGTCTGTCCTCGATCGAAGCTTATCAGACGCCGCGGTTTGCTGAGCAGGAGCACCGCACTGTAGGCGAACTCGGACGCCGAGCTTATCCGCGGCTCCGCCCCCTGATCGTCGCCGCAGGTCGCGAGCGCCTCTTCGCCGTCCTGGTTCAGGAAGCGAACGAGCGCGGCTGGACGATTTTGACAAATGATCCGGCAGCCGGGCAGCTCGAAGCTGTCGCGGAGACCTTCTGGTTCGGCTTCAGGGACGATGTCGTCATTCGAGTCCGCCCTGCTCCTGGCTCCAGGCGACTGGTCATCGATGCCCGATCCACGTCGCGCGTAGGACTTGGCGACTTGGGGGCGAACGCCACGCGGCTGACGGATTATCTGCAGGCGGTTGAAGAAGAGCTCAGGTCCCACGAGTGACTGTCCGCAACGATCTTGTGTTGCGCAAGTATCAGCGGATCGCCCGGTTCTACGACTTGGTCGACCTCCCGTTCGAGCTTCTACGCTACCGACCAATCCGACCGCTGCTATTCCGCGATCTGCACGGGAGGCTACTCGATGCTGGGGTCGGTACCGGGCGAAATCTACCTTTTTATCCGCCCGGGTCCGAAGTCTTCAGCGTGGATCTCAGCTCTGCCATGCTCCAGCGGGCTGTTCGCAGGAAGAATGATGCGGGCGCTACCGTGCATCTGGTCGAAATGGACCTGGCGAGGCTGGCCTTTGCCGACAACTTTTTCGATGCAGCTGTCGCCTCGTTCGTCTTTTGCACGATGCCGACGGGTGCCAGGATAGCGGCTTTACGGGAGTTAGCGCGTGTCGTGCGGACAGATGGACGCGTCCGGCTTCTAGAATATGCTCCAGCTCAGACGGCCATCAGGAAAGTAGTGGCGCGGATCTGGCAACCATGGGTCCGGTGGGCGTTTGGTGCGAATCTGCAGCAGGACATCGAACCTGAGCTTGCCGAAGCGTCACTGACACTTATCACCTCACGTTACGTGAGCAGCTCGATCAAACTCATCGAAGCCGCGCCGACGAAGTGAGTCCACGAAGAACCAAAACAGCGAAGCGGCTGGTGGAGCCTCGGCGACGAGCGACTGTCACTCGACTGATGTGAGGCGGCTCAGGTTGGGAGGTATATCTGGCTTGCGGAAACCAATGTGCGCCGTACTGCCGGTTCGTCAGAAGGAGGAAGTGGTGAGCGACTGGGTCATCGGCATTCTTGGGGGGTCCGGTCTGTACGATCTCCCAGAGGCTGACGACGGCGCCTGGCTCACGGTTGCCACGCCTTGGGGTGAACCGTCAGACCAGCTTCGACGAGCACACCTCGCGGGTACTGAGTTCGTTTTCCTGCCGAGACACGCTCGTGGGCATCGACTGCCGCCCCACAGGGTGAATGCCCGTGCCAATATCGACGCACTTAAGCGAGCCGGCTGCACTGACGTTGTCAGCATTTCCGCGGTGGGTTCGTTTCGCGAAGAGATAGCGCCAGGTGCATTCGTCGTCGCCGACCAGTTTATCGACCGCACAAGGCGCGACAGCAGTTTCTTCGGCGAGGGTCTTATCGCGCACGTGTCGATGGCGGAGCCGGTCTGTCCTCGCCTCAGCGCACTCGCAGCAGCGGCTTCGGAAGCGGCGGGAGTCCGCACCATCCGCGGCGCAACCTATATAGCGATCGAGGGGCCGCAATTCTCAACACGCGCAGAGAGCCAACTCTTTCGCGATTGGGGCGCAGACATCATCGGAATGACCGCGATGCCGGAAGCGAAGCTCGCGCGGGAGGCTGAGCTTCCCTACGCGCTCGTCGGGATGGTCACCGACTATGATTGCTGGCGCGGGGCAGAGGAGGCAGACGTCCCCCAGATGCTGGCGCAGCTCGCGACGAACGCAGACCACGCTCGGTCGCTGATCATGGAATTCGCTAAGTCGCTTCCAGCTAAGAGGGAAGCCTCCCCGCTCGACACCGTTCTCGACACGGCGCTGATCACGCCGCCGGAGGCGCGAGATCCCGACCTTGCAGCGAAGCTTGACGCGATTTGCGGCCGCGCTTTCGCCGCTCAACGGTAGAATCGCGCCAGTCGCTCAGGCGAAGCGCCGGAAAAATAGAGCAGTTGGACCATCAAGTTACGGAGCGACCGCCGTGCCCAGCCGTCGCGTTTCCAGCGAAGGGCGCTTGTGAGCGCACTGACTGGTAACTCGACAAGGCGATCGCGACCGATTCGCCGGACGATATCGACGTCTTCCATCAGCGAGATCGCTGCATAGCCACCAACTTCCTCATAGAGACTCCTAGAGATCAGCAGTCCCTGATCTCCGTACGGCAGGCTGAAAAAGCGGCAGCGTAGGCGAACGCTCCGCTCGATCAGCCGCGCCCGCCAGTCGCTCGACTGAAGGCGAAGTCCGAAATAGGCGGCTTGGCATCGCTCACTTTCGATGTGGCACTCAACTGCCAGCTGCCAACCATCGCTGAGCAAAGTATCCGCGTGCAGGAAAAGCAGCCAGTTGCCCTTCGCCGCAGTTGCGCCTGCGCGGAGCTGAACACCGCGTCCCCGGTCGCTGATAATCACCTTGGCGCCAGCTTGACGGGCAATCTCCTGCGTCTGATCGAGCGACCCGCCGTCGACGACAATCACCTCGCCCAGTCCCTCTAGCTGCTCGACGCAATGTCGGATCGTCTCGGCTGCATTCAGCGCCGGTACGATGGCCGAGACTGTCTCAAGCAGAGCAGCTAGCTCCGCCGAGCACGCAAAAGCGTGCGCAGTGTGGGTGGTTCAGAGAAACGTCACCTGAGGCTTCTTGAAGGGTGCGGCCAAGTGAGAAGCCCTCGTCATAGGGCAGCAAAGTGCAGGCGATCACTTCCGGATCGGCTGCGCCCTTCCGTTTCACGACCATTCGGCTTGAGGCGCACATCACCGACGAGGGGTCGACATTCAGAATTCGCCAGCAGTCACTGGTGATCTCCGGGACATCGGCGGATGCGTCCATCTGCGGAAAGATTACCAAACCCGCCTCGACGGTGATCCTAAGCTCCCTGAACAGGGCCTCATAGCCGGCGCGGGCGTCCGCCTCGCTCTCACCTGGCAACGCTCGGCCCGCAACAGCCAGCGCGAAGCCGTGGCTGGAGAGCCAGCATAGGCCATCGACTGTTTTCTGCCACGTCCGCAACCCGCGTTCCGCCTCGTGGATCTCGCGAATGTGGTGGTCGACGCTGACTCGGACCGTGAGTTTGCTGCCAAAACGTCTACGAATTTGGAGCAACTTGTCTTCGAACCGCCGCATCGGGCGCATCGCATTGGTAAGCACCAGCACGTTGAAGCCGCGGTTGAGGGATGCCTCGAGCATAGCGATGATATCGGGATTCATGAATGGCTCACCGCCTGTGAAGCCGATCTCCGCGGTGCCCAGCCCCGAGGCCTCTTCGAGATATTGCTCTGCCTCGGAGAGCTGCAGGTAGACCAGGGAGTCGTTTCGTGGCGAGCTTTCGATGTAGCAGGTCTTGCAGGCGAGGTTGCACAGGGTGCCGGTGTTTAACCAGAGTGTGCTCAGCTGATTCAGACGGACGTGCGCCCGCCGCTCGCCTTTGGCGGTGACGAGCGGATCCTTGAATTTCGCGGGGTCGAGCGGCGCGCCACAGTCCTGCTCGAAGGGCGAGCGTTCGATCAGCCCCACACTTGCTTCAGTCGCTTGTCGCGGCCGCAATTCCACCGGTAGAACCTATAGCGAGCCGGGTTCTTCTTGTAATAGTCCTGGTGGTAGCCCTCGGCCGCCCAGAACCGCGCTGCGGGCAGGACTGCCACTTCCGTCTTTTTGCCGATCTGCTTCGATGCTTCGGCGAGGGCCGCTCGGCTGGCCCGGCGCTGTTCGTCGGTTGCGACGAAGATCGCCGGACGATAGCTCTGTCCGCGATCGCAGAACTGACCGCCGCCATCTGTGACGTCGACGGTGCGAAGGAATCGCTGCACCAGAGTAGAATAAGAGATCCGGCGCGGATCGTAGACGACCCGAACAGCCTCAATATGGCCGGTGCCGCCGGCCGTCACCTGCTTGTACGTTGGGTTGGCTACCCGGCCGCCGGTGTAACCAGAAGTAGTGGAAAGCACTCCCGGCATTTTGTCGAAGTCTGCCTCGGTGCACCAGAAGCAGCCGCCAGCGAAGACGGCTTCCGCCTGCGGTCCCTTAGGCGGCTGCGCCGGTGAGCCGGACGAGCAAGCAGACAGCGCCACCAAGCCCGCAGCGAATGTTATCGCTCGACCGGGCACCTACGCGACCCCTAGCACGAAGCGCATCGCTAGGCCGTTCATGCAATATCGCTTTCCGGTAGGGCGCGGCCCGTCATCGAAGACGTGACCAAGGTGCCCACCGCAGCGGCGGCAATGGACTTCGGTCCGGGTCCCAAACAGGCTTTTCTCGGGCTTGGTGCGCACTGCGTTTGGAAGCGGCTTGAAGAAGCTCGGCCAGCCCGTCCGGCTGTCGTACTTGGCTTCTGAACTGAATAGCGGAAGCGCGCAGCCGGCGCAGATGAAGCGGCCCTTCCTCTTCTCCTTGTCGAGCGGCGAGGTTCCGGCGCGCTCGGTCCCGGCTTCGCGCAGGATTGCGTAGCGCTTGGGGCCGAGCTCGCGCCGCCACTGCGCCTCGGATTTCATGATCTCGAAGCGTTCTGCGGCTTTCGCTTCGCTACGCCAGCTGCAGCCGCCTGCAAGAAATGCGCCTGCTGCGGCGCTGCCGATGAGGAACCCGCGTCTCGTTGTCGTTGATGGGAACATTGCTCGTCTCCTGATCAAGCTACGCGTTCGGCACCCAATGGACGCACAGACTAGCCAGCCGAGTCACAAAAAGAGCATATCCCATGAATGGGTGATGAGGCGCCGAACGCTCGGGCAACGGGCCGCAACATCCCGTTCTCGCGCATCGCGCTGCTTCTGCTGCTTGGATCGGCCATCCTGGTTTTTTTCCTGGCCGGCGGAAGCGAGCTGCTTACTCTGGAAGAACTGCAGCGGAGGCGCGATAGCCTGACTTCGCTGGTGGAGTCGCGACCGCTTTATGCCGCAATGATCTTCGCGGCCTTCTATGTAGCCATCGTTGCCCTCTCCGTCCCGGGAGCGGCGGTCATGACCTTGGCCGCGGGTGCGCTGTTCGGCTTTCTTCCCGGTCTGATCATTGCCAGCCTATCGGCCACCGTCGGAGCAACGCTGGCGATGCTTGCTTCGCGCTTCCTCGTCCGGGATTGGGTGAAATCGCGCTTCCCGTCGGCCGTGGCACGCATCGACGATGGCGTTGCGCGCGACGGCGATGCCTATCTGCTGTCGCTGCGGCTGGCGCCGATCTTTCCGTTCTTCCTGATCAACCTCGCCATGGGCGTCACCGCAATGCGGCCCGCGCGCTTCGCAATCCTCAGCATGCTCGGATCGCTACCCGGTGCCGCGGCCTACACCTTTGCAGGGACTGCGCTCGCTAAGGTCGGAAGCCTTTCGGATGTTCTCTCGCCGACGCTCGTCGGCGCACTGCTTGTGCTGGCCCTCCTCCCGCTGCTTGGCAAATGGGCCGCGCGGCGACTTATTCGCAGGAGCGGACCGCGCAATTTCGAGCGGCCCAAGCAGTTCGACGCCAATTTGATCGTGATCGGCGCCGGCTCCGCCGGGCTCGTGGCCTCGCTCGTTGCCACAGAGCTGCAGGGGCGGGTCATATTGATCGAGCGCGGAAAAATGGGCGGCGACTGCCTCAATGCCGGCTGCGTACCTTCCAAAAGTCTCATTCGGGCGGCGCGCGCCGCTCGCGAAATCAAACAGGCCGGCCGTTTCGGCGTCAACGTCGGCAGCCCCGAAATCGACTTCCCAGCTGCGATGGGCCGAGTCCGCGAAGTGATCGAGGCGATAGCGCCGAACGACAGCGAGGAGCGGTTCCGCGCGATGGGCGTCGACGTCCGCCGAGGCTCGGCACGGTTTGTCGACCCCTGGACTGTGGAGATCGATGGTGGCGAGCGGGTGACCGCGCCGGACATAGTCGTGGCCAGCGGCGCGGAGCCTGCAATCCCAGACATCCCGGGACTGGCGGACAGCGGTTTCGTCACCAGCGACAGCTTGTGGGCGCGCCTTGCGAGCATGGCCGCTGCGCCGCGCCACCTGGTGGTGCTCGGCGGCGGCCCGATCGGCTGCGAACTGGGTCAGGCGCTGGCGCAGCTCGGCTCAAACGTCGCCATTGTTTCTACCGCCGATCGCCTGCTCGAGCGCGAGGACAGCGACGCTTCGGCACTGATTGGGCACGCGCTGCAGGCCGACGGTGTCGCTTTGCGGTGCGGGCGACGCGCGATACGTGTGCACCCGACGCAGGTGGAACTCGACGACGGAGAGTGTCTGCCATTCGACCTGCTGCTGGTTGCAACCGGCCGCAAGGCTAAGATCGACGAACTCGGCCTCGAAGAGCTTGGCGTCCGCGCTGCCGCACCGCTAAAGCGACAGGCACGCGTACCGTGGCCGCACATTCGTTTCGTGGGCGATGCTGCTGGCGGCCTGCAGTTCACCCATTTTGCTGGGCACAGTGGCGCCATCGCCGCCATCAACGCTCTAGCGGGAACTCTTGGGAGGTTGCAGACAGATTCGCTCGTGCCCCGGGTTACCTACACCAGCCCGGAAGTCGCGTCGGTCGGAATGACCGAACAGCAGGCCGGGAAGGGGGCGCAAGACGTCGAAGTCGCTCGCTACGAGCTGAGCGAACTTGACCGCGCCATTATCGACGGCAGCACCGCTGGGTTCGTCAAGCTGGTGATCAAGGCCGGGAGCGACCGAGTGATTGGCGCCACCATCGTCGCCCCCAATGCGGGCGATCTGATCATGCCCTGGGTGCTTGCGATCAAGCAAGGAATTGGCCTCAACGAGATGCACCGCGCCATCTACCCCTACCCGACTTTCTCCGAAGCGAGCCGCGCCGCCGCAGGGGAATGGCGCAAGGCGCATAAGCCGCAGCGCCTGCTGTCACTGCTGCGACGGTGGAACGGCTGGCGGCGCGGGTCCTGAGACGTGCTACGCCCGACGGCGCGAATCCTGATCTTCGCTAAGGCTCCGGTCGCCGGCGCGGTGAAAACCCGGCTGATCCCCCGCCTCGGCGCCGAGGGCGCGGCCCAGCTGGCGCAAGAGATGCTGCACTTCACCTGCAGCGAAGCGCTGGCGGTTCATGGAGCCCAAGTCGAGCTATGTGCTGCTCCGGCGCCCGACGATCCCCAGTGGTTCGGCAAGATCCCGCCCGGCGTTAGATTGAGCGCCCAGCGCAGCGGCGATCTTGGAGACCGGCTCGCCGAGGCCAGCCAACGGGTGATCGGCGCCGGCGAGTTCCCGGTCCTGGTCGGAAGCGATTGCCCCGGTCTCGAGCGGAATCGGCTGACCGCCGCGATCGCCGCTCTCGACCGCGTCGACGCCTTCCTGAATCCGACTGTTGACGGCGGCTACGCGCTGCTCGCGCTCCGGCGCTTTTCAGCGGAGCTGTTCCATGGCGTTGCGTGGAGCACGAACTCGGTCGCGGAGCAGACGTTGCAGCGCATCCGACGCCTCGGGTGGAGCTGCGAAGTCGGCGATACCCTCTGCGACATCGACGAGCCCGCCGATTACAACGCCTGGCGGGAGGGCTAGTTCACGCCGGCTAAACGGCGATCCGAAATTTTCAGCGCGAGATCGCTTTCGACTTCTTCGCTCGTGCATCCCGGACGCGCGCCGCTGCGTAGCTGAAACGCACGGCTGGAGGAGTCATATAATCATGAGGACGGAACTTGAGCAGAATGGCTGGCGCGCGGCGCCTGGACCAGCCACTCTCACCTATCTGGAAAGCAGGGTTCGGGAGGAAGCGCTGGCCGCTGTGGCGGCGCCTTCTATCGAAGCAACGTTAGTTCACCTGGTGTTGGCGACGGCATATGCCAGGCACTACAACGAGCGTACCGATGCGACTTCGGGCTTTGAGGACCGCGCATGGGTAGAAGTACATCGGGTCTGGTGATGCCGGGTCACGCCAGGGCCGGACGGACCAGCAGCGGCTCAGGTGCGCTGAAGCGCGCCAGCCGCGATCACTGGGCCGGTTGGCTGCCCTGTGGGTGAGCCTCCGACCGGCTCCACCGACACGGCGAGCGTTGCACCCTCTGAAAGATATTCAGCCATTGGCTCTGCCACGCGCAGATGTGCTGGCTCAGCGCCGGGGAGAAGGCCCATTGAGCGTGGTGTGCCGTCACCCGGAATCACCCACAGCTCGTGCGATTGGTCCGCCACCGCTTCCACGCCCGCCGCCGCGGCGACGACCAGGCTTCGGGCGCTCGGGTCCCAGGTCGCGACCAGCCTTGCAGCGCTGTCTTCCGCGGACATCATTGCAACCATCGGCCGTGCCGGTTCGCTCGGCGGTGACACCTGCTCGATCGGTTCAGGCCGGGTAACCAGCATGACCGCGAGCGAGGCTGCAATGGCGCTCGCCCCTAGCGTGAAGCCACGCCAAACGTTCAGTCGCCGGCGAAGCGTGTAGACATTGTCGGCTCGCTGCGGGGGTTCGCTAATTGCCTGTTTTACTGCGGCAAGCACGCGCGCCGGTGGTTGCACCGGTTCAACGCTGTCGAGCAGCTGCGCGAGGTGACCGCTCCAACCGGCTACCTCGGCAGCGAAGCCGGGATCGGAGCTGGCCAGAGCGCGAGCACGTTGCAGTTCCTGACCGACGAGGAGGCCGATCGCATATTCGGCGGCAAGCACGTTGCCTTCTTCCGAGTTCATGCTCGCGCTCATCGTTGCAAACATTCCCGCAGGCGGAGGAGCCCGCGCCTGATCCAGCTTTTCATCGTTCCCAGCGGCACGTTCTCGCGATCAGCGAGCTCGGGGTAGGTCGCGCCGTCTAGAAAGGCAGCGCAGATCATCGTCCGGGGTTGCTCGTCGAGCTCGTCGAGACAGTCGCTGAGCCGATGCTGCTCTTCGGTCTTCTCGAGGACATCGAGCGCCGAAGGCTGGTCGTCGGCGACATCGCTTGCTCTTTCGATGGGCTCGTTGGCGTGGCGCCGCAGGCGCAGCCTGTCGATCGCCTTGTTCCGGGCGAGCACTGCTAGCCAGGTGATAGGGCTTGCCTTCATCGGATCGAACCTGCCGGCCTTGCGCCAGACGGTCACATAAACTTCCTGAAGGACTTCCTCGGCCTCCGCTTCGCTGCCGAGCACGCGCAGGCATATGCCGAAGAGCTTGGCTGAAGTTCGCTCGTAGAGGCTGGTGAGTGCACCGCGATCGCCGGCGGCGACAGAACGCATCACGGGGTTCAGCTCATGGCTTGCCCGTTCGCTTGTCGTCAGAGGGGCAGCGCCGGTCATGGCGTAGCTCATGCACAAAATGTCCAGCGAGGAAAAGAGGCGCCCGGCGGGAGACGCTACCGCTGCTGCAGAGGGAGGCATCATCGATTGGCTCCCGCCGAGAGGCATCCGGGCAACAGGGAAATACCCGGACGCTGTTTCTAATCAGGCGGGCATCAGCACCGTATCGACGACGTGGATCACTCCGTTCGACTGCATCACGTCTCCCTGGGTGACGTGAGACATGCCGCCCTTGGAATCGATGAGCATGATCCTGTCGCCCATCATGCGTGCAGTGAGTATTCCACCCTGCGCAGTCGTCAGTCGAGCGTGGCCGCCGCCGCTGGCGATCATGCGCATGAGATCGGCTGCCGTGATCCGGCCCGGAACAACATGATAGGTCAGCACCGACTGCAGCATCGTCTGGTTCTGCGGGAGCACCAATGTGTCGACAGTGCCCGCGGGCAGCTTTCCGAATGCCATGTTGGTCGGCGCGAAGACGGTGAACGGGCCTGGGCTTGAGAGCGTGTCGACGAGGCCGGCGGCCTTGACGGCAGCGACGAGGGTCGTGTGCTCCGGAGAGTTGACCGCATTCTCGACGATCGTCTTCGCGGGATACATTGCGGCGCCCCCGACATTGGAGATGTCCGCATCATTCATGGGGGTCATGGACATGCACCCGCCGAGCGAAAGCGCAGTCGCGGTAAGTCCCAGCTTGACCAGATTGGATGTCATTTTTTTTCCTCCTTTTCGAAATTGACGGTGAAGTTACGGGCCGCGGGGCGCTTCGGATGCAGCCGATGCGGCGAGCCAAGACCAGGCCCCGCCGAATTCAGCCAAGCGCTTCTGCCGAAGGAAAAAATACGAACAGCAAGGTGCATCCGGTGCGGGCCGCACAATGATCGCCGGTGGAGTCGGGACCTATCGAGGCAAGGCGGCATTGGCAGTCGGCGCGTCTCATCGGCTTCAGGGCGGCAACGCCACGTTCAAGGTCGGTGTCACCTATGACAGCGAAGAAAAAGTGGGAGCGAACGCAGGGGTTGGCTTCGAGTTTTGATTGAGCAGCTGACGGGCGCCCGGATCCGGGGCGCCCGTCGGTTCAACTAGAACGGCAAGTCGCAGGCATTTCCAGCGTCCGCTTGGGGTCGAAAGCCGACACTTTGCCTGTGCGTTCAAAGCGGGATCGGCGGACGGCTATAGGCGTTGAATGGCTCGGATGTTCTATCGGCTGACCCACGTGTTGCTGGCCGTCGCAGTCTGCGGGTGTAGCACGGAGGCCAGGCTACCTGCGGCGAGCGGAGCCGCACTCGAGCCGATCGCCTTCTTCACTGGCCGAACCCAAGGCTACGGCAAGTTGGACAAACTGTTCAGCGACCCAGTCGAGGTCACCGTCGACAGCATTGGCCGAAGACAAGGCCACACTCTCATGCTCGATCAGACGATCCGCGAAGGCGACAAAGCGCCGCGGCTTCGCCGCTGGACGATTAGGTCAGTCGGCCCCAACCGTTACTTGGGAACCCTGACCGACGCGCAAGGCCCGGTGCACATCACAATATCGGGTCCGCGTGCCTACGTCCGCTACAAGATGGAAGGCGGCATGAACGTCGAACAACAGCTGGCGCTGCAGAGCGACGGCAGGACAGTCCTCAACCGCCTGAACGTGCAAAAGTTCGGTGTACGGTTCGCCTCGCTCAACGAAACCATCCGGAAGCTGGACTAATGACGCAGAGAGCACGACGACGTCAGCCCGGCAGCCACAGGCGAGTCAAACAAGGCAGCAGCCTCCGATTGCCGGTTCGTGCCCGTCTCCCCGCCTGGGCTGAATGACTGAGCAGAGACCAATAGGGAAAGCTGGCAGACGGCCGCGGTTGTTCAGCCGCTGGGCCTGGACCGCTGCGCTATTGACGCTCACCGGCTGCAGTCCTGCGGGATTGCTGACCCAGCTCGACCGGCTTACTTCGGCTGCCGATACCCACCGAAGCGGTAAAGGCGTGTCTTATGGGGACCGGGCACGGCAGAAGCTCGACGTGTGGTCCCCGGCCAAGAGATCCGATGGGGCCCTCCCTGTCGTCATCTTCTTCTACGGCGGCGGCTGGAACGCGGGTTCTCGAGGCGATTATGGGTTCGCTGGCGCGGCCTTCGCCAGTCAACAGTTCATCACCGTAGTGCCGGATTACCAGCTGGTGCCGGAAGTTCGCTTCCCTACCTTCGTCGAGGACGGCGCGCTCGTTGTCCGGTGGGCGCGTGACAATATTCGGGCATACGGCGGTGACCCCAGTCGGATCACCCTCGCCGGCCATTCGGCGGGAGCCTATAATGCCGCGATGCTGGTGCTCGACCCGCGCTATCTCAGGAGCGCCGGAGTGGACCCCGACATTGTTCGCGCCGCAGCCCTGCTCTCCGGCCCCTATGACTTCTACCCATTCACTGACGCTCGGGGTAAAGCGGCATTTGGCTCTTTCCCGAGGCCGCGCGACACACAGCCGATCAACTTCGTGCGTGGCGATGCGCCACCGATTTTCCTGGCGCACGGCAGCAAGGACGGCGTCGTACTGGCGCGCAATAGCCGCCACCTCGCCGAGCGGCTGAAGCTGGCGGGTGCGCCCGTCACGCTACGCATCTATCCGGGCGCCGGTCACGTCGACTTGGTCTCGGGACTTGCTGGACCACTCCGCCAACGGCTCCCGGTTCTCAAAGAGAGCGCAGCATTTCTGAAGCAGCACTCACGCTGAGGTCGCAATTCCAAGCACCTACGCTAATGTCTGCTTTGGGTCGAAAGCAGACA
>JBPCOC010000033.1:0-21826 GCA_051000635.1 Sphingomicrobium sp.
GGCCTACCGGCACTGATTCCCGAAATTAGTATATGCGCGCTAAAGGCGCAGTCATGACACGCAAATTCTTCGGCACCGACGGCATACGCGGGCTGACCAACAGCGAGCCGATGACGGCCGAGACCGCGCTGCGCGTCGGCCAGGCCGCCGGCGCCCATTTCCTCCGCGGCGATCACCGCCACCGCGTTGTGATCGGCAAGGACACGCGCCTTTCCGGCTACATGATGGAATCGGCGATGGTCGCCGGCTTTACCTCGGTGGGCATGGACGTGGTGCTGCTGGGGCCGATGCCGACTCCGGCGGTGGCGATGCTGACGACGTCGATGCGCGCCGATCTCGGAGTGATGATCTCTGCTTCGCATAACCCGTTTGCCGACAACGGAATCAAGCTTTTCGGGCCGGACGGCTACAAGCTCAGCGACGAGGATGAGCGCGCGATCGAGCGCCGTCTCGACAAGCCGGCCAGGCTTGCCCGGCCGGAGATGATCGGGCGCGCCAGGCGGATCGACGACGCGCGCGGGCGCTACGTCCACCATGCAAAGTCGACGTTCCCGGAGCGGCTTCGCCTCGATGGTCTGAAGGTCGTGCTCGATTGCGCCAATGGGGCCGCCTACCAGGTGGCTCCGGACGCGCTATGGGAGCTGGGCGCCGAGGTGGTGGCGATCGGAGTTTCGCCGAACGGCCTCAACATCAACGACGGCTGCGGATCGACCCATCCCGAAGCGCTCAGCGAGCGGGTTCTCGCCGAAGGCGCGGACATCGGCCTGGCGCTGGACGGCGACGCCGACCGACTCGTGGTGGTCGACGAGAAGGGCAAGCTCGTCGACGGCGACCAGATGATGGCGCTAATCGCCCTCGACCGTCAGAAGCGCGACGAGCTCAAGGGCGCCGTCGTCGCCACCGTGATGTCGAACCTTGGGCTCGAGCGATGTCTCGAAGAGGCCGGTATCGACATGATCCGGACTCAGGTCGGCGACCGCTATGTGCTCGAGGAGATGCGCGAACGCGGCTGCAACGTCGGCGGCGAGCAGTCGGGCCACATCATTCTCACCGACTATTCGACGACCGGAGACGGGCTTGTTGCGGCGCTTCAGGTGCTCGGCGCGCTGGTCGACAGCGGCCGGCCTGCGAGCGACGCTCTTCGCAAGTTCGAGCCGATTCCGCAGCTGCTCAAGAACGTCCGGTTCAATGGCGGCACCCCGCTCGAGAACAAGATCGTGAAGCAGCGAATCGCCGAGGCCGAGCGGGAGCTAGAGGGCCGCGGACGGTTGTTGATCCGCAAATCGGGCACCGAGCCGCTGATTCGCGTGATGGCCGAAGGTGACGATCCGGCTCTTGTCGAACGGGTGGTCGATGAGATCTGCGAGGCTGTCGAATCGGCGGCGTGAACGCTTTCTTGGGAATTTTGCGCGCAAGAGCAGGCCCGTGCACATGGAAAACTTCACCCAGGGGAGCGGGTCGAAGGCGGCAAGCATGACGCCGACGGCGCGAATCCTGATCATCGCCGGCTCCGATTCAGGCGGCGGCGCAGGGATTCAGGCCGACATCAAGACCGTCACGATGCTGGGTGGCCATGCGACTACGGCTGTCACCGCAATCACCGCGCAGAACACCCGCGGGGTCGACGCCGTGCATCCGGTGCCGGCCGAGACGATCATCGCGCAAATCGACTCGATCGTCAGCGACATCGGAGTCGACGCGGTCAAGATCGGAATGGTCCCGGGCCCCTTTGCTGCCGAAGCCATCGCCAATCGGCTCCAGGAGCTCGAGAAGGTGCTGATCGTTTTCGATCCGGTGATGGTGGCGACCAGCGGCGCAGAACTCGCCGACGACGCCACGATAGCCGCGTTCGGCAAGCTCATGGATGTCGCGACCATCGTCACTCCAAACTTGCCGGAGCTCCGCCGGCTGACCAGCGAGGAGGATCCGGTTGCGTCGGCCCTCCATCTGGTCGGGCAGCACGGCTGCGCGGTTCTCATCAAGGGCGGCCATGAAGAGGGCGACGCGATTGCCGACGCCCTCATTGAAACCGACAATATGACCAGCTGGCAGGGCCAGCGAATCGAAACCGGAAACACGCACGGCACCGGCTGTACGCTGGCAAGCGCGATCGCGTGTTTCCTCGGGCAGGGTGACAGTCTCATCTCCGCTGTCGAGCGGGCCCGGACCTTCGTTCGGGTGGCGTTGCTCGATGCGCCGGAGCTTGGAGAGGGATCAGGCCCGATCGGGCAGGGCCAGGTCAGGCTCGATATCGGCTCGGGCCCGAGGCTCAACCAAGTGACGGTGACCGGCACCAACTACCGCAAGTCGGTCGAGTTCTACCGCCGCCTCGGCCTCCGGCAGATCGTCGACAGCCCCGAGAACGGCTACGCCCGCTTCGAGACTGCCGGCGGAGCGACTCTGTCGGTCCAGATCGATTCGGACGAGACGATTTCGTCGACCACCGCCATCTATCTCGAATGCGACGACCTCGACGAGCGGGTCGAGCAGCTTGCCCGAAGCGGGGTGGCGTTCGAGCACGGGCCGCGAAACCAGCCGTGGATGTGGCGCGAAGCGCGCCTTCACGACCCTTCGGGCAACATCATTTTCCTCTACAAGGCCGGCGAGGCGCGGCGCTTCCCGCCTTGGCGAATCGACTAATCCACAAGAATCTCATGCGGCTACTGGAGGCGGCGCCGATCCGCCCATAGGCTGAGACTCAATGGCCCGCCGTCCCTGCTTCAAGCTCGAAATCGGCTACCCCGAGCCGATCGCAGGCGTTGACGAAGCCGGATGTGCTCCGCTTGCCGGGCCGGTGGTTGCCGCGGCGGTGATCCTCGACCGCAACAAATTCCCGCGCGGGATCGACGATTCGAAGAACCTTCCGCTCGAGGCTCGCGAGGCGCTCTATTCACGGCTGGTGAAGTGCGCCGCCTGGGGCGTCGGCATCGCCAGCGTCGAGGAAATCGACACGATCAACATCTACTGGGCGCGGATGCTGGCGATGGCCCGGGCGGTCGAGGCGCTGGGAATCGAGCCCGCCTGGGTGCTGGTCGACGGCAACGCCTGCCCGCGCTGGCAGCGGCCTTCGAAGGCGGTCGTCAACGGCGACGCGAAATGCCGCTCGATTGCCGCGGCCTCGATCGTCGCCAAGGTCACTCGTGACCGGATGATGGCCGAATGGGCAGGCGAGTATCCGGGCTATGGGTGGGAGACCAATCGCGGCTACGGCACACCCGAGCATTACCGGGCGCTCAAGGCGCTCGGGCTGACTCCGCTCCATCGCCGGAGCTTCGCGCCTGTGCGGGCGATCGAGCTCGGCCACGCCCAGCCGGAGCTCGACCTGGTCGAAATACCGCACAGCGAGTCCTTTGCGCCACACCCACCAGAGGTTGAGTCCAGCGGGCAGGCCCAGACTCAACATGTTGTGGCCATGCAGCCGCCGATCACGCGCATCTAGGTGCTCTAGCCGCTCGTTTAACTCGCGCGTGGGTTGACCGCGAGTCCGGCCTGACTCACTTTCGCTCCCCACCAGGGGGCGTAGTTCACATGAATCTGCTTGCTCGAGTTGCGGAGCACCAGGGGCGCATGCGGCAAAAGCGGTCGGGTCTCCGAAAGCTGCCGCTCGATTCCATCCTCGAAGGCGATTGCATCGCCGAGATGGCGCGGCTTCCCGACAAGTTCGTCGACGTGATCTTCGCCGATCCGCCCTACAATTTGCAGCTCGGAGGCGATTTGTTCAGGCCCGAAGGCGGCCTGGTTGATGCGGTCGACGACGAATGGGACAAGTTCGACAGCCTGGCCGCTTACGACGACTTCACCCGCGAATGGCTGCACGAGGCCAGGCGAATCCTTAAGGACAACGGCACGATCTGGGTGATCGGCAGCTATCACAACATCTATCGCGTCGGCGCTCTGCTCCAGGACGCCGAATTCTGGATCCTCAACGACGTCGTCTGGCGCAAGTCGAACCCAATGCCGAACTTCCGTGGCACGCGCTTCACCAACGCGCACGAGACCCTAATCTGGTGCGCCAAGGACGAGAAGGCCCGCTACACCTTCAACTATCGGGCGATGAAGGCGCTCAACGACGACCTTCAAATGCGCTCGGACTGGGTGCTTCCGATCTGCGGCGGCGCTGAGCGAATCAAGGGTGACGACGGGACCAAGGCGCATCCGACGCAAAAGCCCGAGGCGCTGCTGTACCGGATCCTGCTTGCCTGCTCGAAGCCGGGAGACGTGGTGCTCGATCCTTTCTTCGGCACTGGGACGACCGGAGCGGTCGCCCGGCGGCTCGGACGGCACTGGATCGGGATCGAGCGCGAGCGCGCCTATGTGAAGGTCGCGAGAGGGCGGATCGACTCGACCCTACCGCTCGACGAAAGCGCGATGGCGACGATGGCCGACAGGCGTGCTGCGCCGCGGGTCGCGTTCGGGCTGCTGGTCGAATCGGGGATGTGCCCGCCCGGAACGCAGCTGGCCGATTCGAAACGTTGCTTTTCTGCGCAGGTGCGAGCGGACGGCTCGATCGAGTCGGGACCGTATTCCGGCTCGATCCACCAGGTCGGCGCGGCGCTGCAGCGGGCGCCATCGTGCAACGGCTGGACATTCTGGCATGTGGAGGAAGCCGGGGAGCTCCAGCCGCTCGACAGCCTGCGGCAGCGGCATCTGCAGCAACTCGCTTGAGGCTTGCGCGGTTCGTCGCGCGCTGGTGAGAAGGGGGTGATGGCCGCTCGCCACACCGAGTCTCACCAAAAGCGTCTCGCACGGCTGTGCCGAGCGGCGCTCGTTATCGCTGCGGCATTCGCTTCGACGTCAGCGGCCACGCAAGCGAACCCGCGACTCGATTCGGCGCTTTTAGCGCTCGAGCCGCAACGGCCCGGCGTCGTCGACGCTTATGTGGTCGTCGTCGCGCTGGACAATGATCCGGTGTTCGGCCGCGAAGCACGCGAGGCGGGGCGGGTGCTCGAGCGTCGCTTCGATGCGGCCGGCCGCACGTTGGTGCTTGCCTCGGACGAGGGTGATGCCCGCGCCGGCGCAGCAGGCTCGCCAGAGCATCTGGAGGCCGCGCTCGCCCGCGCTGCGCAGCTCATGGATGTGAAGGAAGATGTCCTTATCCTCTACAGCACCAGCCATGGGCTGCCGGGCGAGGGGCTCCTCTACAAGGACACGACGCGCGCGATCGAAGAGAAGATCGCGCCGCGGCGCTTCGCCAACCTGCTCGAGCCGCATGGCTTCACCAACAGGCTGCTGATGATCCAGGCCTGCTATTCGGGCCAGTTCGTGCCGGCACTTGCCTCGCCCGGAACGGTCGTAATCACCGCCGCTGCAGGCGACAGGCCATCTTTCGGCTGCGATCCGGGAAACGACTGGACCTTGTTCGGCGACGCCCTCGTGAACCGAGCATTGCGTGAGCCGGCGCCCCTGATTGTGCAGCTTGGGCGGGCAACCGGCCTCATCAAGTCGACCGAGATGCGCAACGACATGCTTGCTTCCAATCCGCAGCTCAGCATCGGCCATGAAACTTCGGCTTGGATCGCGGAGCTCGACCGGCGCGCACCGCTGGCCGCAAGCAAACCCGTCGGGCGCCCGCTTGTTGACGTGTCGTTTTGACCGCCATGCGCACGCTGATCCGCCCCACCGCCTTCGTCGATTCCCCGTTCGGCTGTGACGGGCAGGTCGCGCGCCTCGCCGGCGGCCTTGCCTGGTTTTCGGCAGTCGAGCTGCTGACGATCGACGGCAACAAGCGCGTCAAGGAAGAACTGGCTTTTGTTCAGCAGCTTGAAGAACGTCTCGACGATGATATCGCAAAGGATTTGGATCGGTTGACAAGCCAGCGTCCGCCACTCGAGCTCGGAGAGCGGACGGTTCGACTAGACCAGCCGCAGGTGATGGGAATCGTTAATGCGACGCCCGACAGCTTTTCCGACGGCGGCCGGTTCGCCGACTCCGCCGAAGCCGCGGCTGCCGGAGCTCGAATGAGCGAAGAAGGCGCCGCGATCATCGATGTCGGCGGCGAGTCGACCAGGCCCGGTGCGAAGCCGCTGTGGGAGGGTGACGAAATCGAGCGGGCCGTCCCCGTCATTCAGCAACTTGCCTCGGGCGGTGCGGCGGTTTCGGTCGACACTCGCAAAGCTGACGTCATGACGGCGGCTCTCGCTGCCGGAGCCCGAATGATCAACGATGTGTCGGCACTCACCTACGACCCGCGCTCTGCCGAAATCGTCGCCTCGGCGGGTGTTCCAGTCGTGCTGATGCATCACCAGGGCGCGCCGGAGACGATGCAGGACGCCCCCCGCTACGAGGATGTCGTGGTCGAGGTGTTCCTGTGGCTGGAGGAGCGGATCGCGGCCGCCGAGGCCGTTGGGATCGACCGGTCGAAGATCCTCGTCGACATCGGCTTCGGCTTCGGGAAATCCGTCGCCCACAATCTCGAGCTGATGAACAATCTTGCGCTTTTCCACTCGCTCGGTTGCCCGCTCGTCGTCGGCGCCAGCCGCAAGCGGACGATCGGAGCATTGTCGAGTGAAGCGCCGGTTGATGAACGGCTCGGCGGGAGCATCGCTCTGGCGCTCAAGGCCGTCGAGCAGGGGGCGCACATCGTGCGAGTCCATGACGTCCCGCAGACCGTTCAGGCGCTGAAGGTCTGGCGCGGCCTTCGCGATCAGGGGCTGACCCCGCGCGGCTGAGCTCCGGCCGGCGCGGGAACCGTATCGCGGCCGCAACGTTCACTGCTTTCAACTCCACGAGGGGCAAGTATGAGCATTCTCACGATCCTGTTGGTAATTCTCGTCGTCGGCGTGTTGCTGTGGCTGATCAACGCCTACATTCCGATGCAGTCGACAATAAAAAGCATCCTGAACGCCGTCGTCGTGATCCTGCTTGTGGTCTGGCTGCTGGACGCGTTCGGCCTCATCGACGTGCTTCGGAATACTCAGGTCGGAACCTAGCCCAATTTTGCACGGCACACGGACCAGGTCAGGCCCCTGGTCAGGCCCAGGTCAGGCCGCCGTGTCGATGCCGATGTCGCCGAGCTTGCGGTAAAGCGTAGAGCGGCCGATCCCGAGGCGCTTTGCGACTTCGGTCATCCGCCCGCGATAGTGGCCGATCGCCAGTCGGATGAGGTCCGCCTCGATCTCGTCGAGCGGGCGGATATGGCCCTCGTCGTCGAATACGGTGATCGCGCCGACACCGTTGACCTCGGAGTCGCTTGATTGCTTGCTGATTCGCGGGATGATGTCCGTTGCGCGTCCGGAAAAGCGCGACTGGGTCGCGATGTGCGGGAAATCCTCCGCGCCAAGCGATGAACCCTCGGACTCCAGCCCGGCCCGCAGAAGCACGCTTGCGAGCTGGCGGACGTTGCCTGGCCATCCATAGCGCATCAGCACTGTCAGAGCGCTATTGTCGATGGTGAGCGGCCGCATCAGCTCCTGCTCGGCGAAGCGCGTGAGCAGATGCCGCGCGAGCGCGGGAATATCGCTGCTTCGGTCCCGCAACGGCGGGAGGGCGACAATTGTGCTCCCGAGCCGCTCGCGTAGCAGCGGATGGAATTCTTCGGGAAGCGGCCTGCTCGAGGTGGCGATGAGGCGAACGTCGACCGACTGGCTGCCGTTGCAGCCGACCGGACGAACCTCGCCGGTCGCGAGGGTTCGGTCGAGCGCTTCCTGTGTCTCGGGGGGAAGCGCGGTAACGTCGTCGAGCAGCAGAGTGCCGCTATTGGCCTCGACAAGCTTTCCGGCCCTGGCGGAAAAGGCGCCTGGGAAAGCGCCGGCTTCATGTCCGAACAATTCGCTGTCGATAATGTTCGCCGGCACTGACTTGCAGTCGAGCGCGACCAGTGGCGAACGCGACCGCAGGCTGGCGGCGTGAAGTGCCTTGGCAAAGGTTTCCTTGCCGGTGCCCGGCTCGCCCACGATCAGGATCGGCAGCCGGTTGCGGGCCGCCTTCGCAGCGACGGCGAGCGACGATCGAAACTCCGGAGTCGCTCCGACCAGCTGGTCGAGCGACAAATCGCGGGTCAGCTTTTCAGCGACGGGGGCAAGTTCTCCGGCCGGCCGGCGGCGGTCAGCCGCGGTCGCAAGCGTTTCAAGAAGCCGTTCCGGTGCGACCGGTCGCCCGAGGAAGTCGGTGGCACCGGCGCGGATCGCCTCGGCCGCCACCGGCAGTGCGCCCTCGTCGGTCAGGACAAGGACCGCCAGCCCCGGGTGGCACGAGCGAAGCTCGTTGATAATTCCGTCGGCGGCGCCTTTGACCCAATCGCCGATGAGCGCGACCCTGACCTCGGGCCCGTAGGGGCCGCGAAGGATCGCGATCGCGGTCTCCAAACTGTCGGCCCCGACCACGGTCCAGCCGGCCCGCGAGGCAATGGCGGATATCCGGCGCCGCTCCGCCGGGTCGGCGTCGATAAGAAGCAACGAGCGGATCGACTCATTGGGCATGGTGCACCTCGGCCTGTCGATGTAACCGCGACCGGTAAAGGCGGGCTTAAGGCGGCGCATTCGCTCTTGGGAGTAGGCAAGCGGCTTGTTATGCACGCGGCCACGAGAAGCCAAAGGGAAGCAGCATGGCGGAAGAAGAGCCGATTTTGACCAATCCTCCGACGCCACAGGACGCGACTCACGTTCGCGACTATGAGCGCTTCATTCAGCTGCTCAAATGGGGGGCGATCGTCACGCTGGCGACCGCGTTAATCGTCCTCCTGATCATCGCCTAGAGACTGCGGCCCCCGTGAAGATCGCAGTCCTGAAGGAAATGGCGCCCGGTGAGACGCGCTGCTCCGCGATTCCAGAAACGGTGAAGAAATTCAGCGCGTTGGGCGCCGAGGTCGCGGTCGAGAAGGATGCCGGCGAGGCCGCGGCGGTTTCGGATTCGGATTTCACAGCAGCGGGCGCGACTATCGGGAGCCGAAAAGACGTGCTTACGGGAGCCGGCGCGATCCTGTGCGTCAACGGCCCTGAGCCTGACATTCTGAAGGATGCGCCGAAGGGGGCGCTGCTGGTCGGGTCGCTCGACCCGCTGCGACGCCGGGACTTGATCGAGGCCTATGCGAAGGCAGGGCTGCAGGCGCTCGCGATGGAATGGATGCCGCGGATAACCCGGGCGCAGTCGATGGACATCCTCTCCTCGCAGTCGAACCTTGCCGGATACAAGGCGGTGATCGAAGCGGCTTCCGTCTATGGCCGGGCCTTCCCAATGATGATGACGGCCGCCGGGACCATCAGCCCGGCAAGAGTGTTCGTGATGGGCGTCGGGGTCGCTGGCCTGCAGGCCATCGCGACTGCAAAGCGGCTCGGCGCGCAGGTCAGCGCGACCGATGTGCGCTCGGCGACGAAGGAGCAGATCCTCTCGCTCGGCGCCAAACCGATCTTCGTCGAGAACGTCTCGGGAATCGAGGGCGAAGGGCAGGGCGGCTACGCAACCGAGATGTCGGACGAGTATCGCAAGGCCCAGGCCGAGCTGGTGTCGGCCCACATCGCCAAGCAGGACATCGTCATCACGACGGCGCTCATTCCCGGCAGACCCGCCCCGCGCCTCATCACCGACGCCCAGATCGCGACGATGCGGGCGGGCGGCATTATCGTCGACCTTGCCGCCGATGCAGGCGGCAACGTCGAGGGAACGATTTCCGGCGATCGGGTCGAAAAGCACGGAGTGACGATTCTCGGAGCGACCAATCTCGCACGCAGCCTGCCGGCCGACGCGTCGGCGCTGTACGCGCGCAATTTATACAATTTTCTTAGCGCCTTCTGGAATGAAGATAAGAACGCGCTGGAGCTTCCGGACGATGACGAGATCGTTCAGGCTATCCGTCTCACCCGCGACGGCAAGGTCGTCAGCGAAAGGCTGACGGAGGCCTGATCGCGACCGTGACCTGCGACATCCTGGTCGTTGGCGGCGGGATCGCAGGCTTGTCCGCGGCGGCGGCCCTCAGCGAGCATGCCAAGGTGATTGTGCTCGAGGCCGAGGAGTCGCTCGGCTATCATTCTTCGGGACGGAGCGCGACGATGATGCACTATGCGCTCGGCAATCCGGTGGTACGGGCGCTCACGCTCACCAGCCGGCCATTCTTCGATCAGCCGCCCGAAGGGTTCAGCGACGTGCCGCTCGGGCGGACGATGCCGGTTCTGGTGCACGCACGCGAGGACGAAGTCGAAGAGCTAGACGAGCTCGACGCAGCCATCGCGCCATTTGCTCCACTCGAGCGCGTCGACGAGGAGGCAATGGTCGAGCTTTGCCCGGTGCTCCGGGTCGGCGAAGGGGGCGCGGTCTCCGGCATCGTCGACCGCACCGGGCTCAGGCTCGACCCGCATGCGCTTCTCCAGGGCTATGCGCGCACCCTTCGCCGCAATGGCGGCAAGCTGATCATGTCCGCACGGGCGGCGGCGATCGGCCGCACCGGTCGCGGCTGGGAGGTCAGAACCGATCGAGGTGTGGTCTTCTCCGCCGCGGTGCTCATCGATGCCGCCGGCTCGTGGGGCGACAAGGTCGCTGAAATGGCGGGCGTGGCGCCTATCGGCCTCGAGCCGAAGCGCCGCACGATCATAACTTTCGATGCTCCGGATGGTTCAGATCCCGGCGGCTGGCCGTTCGCAAAGACGGTCGGCGACGAGCTTTATTTCGCGCCCGAAGCCGGGCGGCTGTTTGCATCGCCGATGGACGAGGTGCCAACCGATCCGTGCGATGCCCGGCCCGACGACTACGAAATCGCGCTTGCCGCTTTTCGGGTCGAGGAACGTACGACAATGAAGGTCAAGCGGATCGATCACAAATGGGCCGGGCTTCGAACCTTCGCGCCCGACCGCAAGCCGGTGGCCGGCTTCGCTTCGGACACGGACGGCTTTTTCTGGCTCGCCGGGCAGGGCGGATTCGGCCTTCAGACCTCGCCGACGATGGCGGCTGCGGCGACGTCGCTGATCCTCGGGACTCCCTGGCCGCTCGGCGCGGTCCCGCCCGAGGAGCTAAATCCCGGCCGTTTCGCCCGGGAGCCGGCATAGGTCGACCCAGCGCTCGCCGACCAGGTCGAACAACCGGTTGGGGCTGACCTTCACCGACGTGTTGAGCGAACCGCCCGCAGGGTAGACGGTGTCGAATTCCTGCAGCGAGACATCCAGGTACACCGGCATCGGCTTATTCAGACCGAATGGACAGATTCCTCCGACCGGGTGGCCGGTCAGTTCAAGCGTCTCGTCAGGTCCGAGCATTCGCGGCCGGGCGCCGAATTCGTCCTTGCACTTGCGGTTATCGAGGCGCGAGTCGCCGCGAGCGACAACCAGGAACAGCTGCTCTCCGGCGCGGATCGCCAGCGTTTTTGCGATCCTTGCAGGCTCGACACTCAGTGCCTTAGCCGCGGCGTCTACTGTTGCGGTGCTTTCCTCGACCTCGATCAACTCCAGGTCGGGTGCATGGTCGGCGAGCCACGCCCGCACCGATTCAAGGCTCACGCCGCCTCGCCGATGAGGTTCAGCGCGAGCTTTCGCTTTGGCGGGTCGCGGCGATGCTCGAATAGGAAGACGCCCTGCCAGGTACCGAGCACCATTCGCCCACTCTCGACCGGAATCGACAGCTGCGTCTGCGTCAGCGCGCTGCGAATGTGTGCAGGCATGTCGTCCGGCCCCTCGTCATTGTGCGTGTAGAGGGTGGAATCCTCAGGCGCAATTCGATCGAAGAATCGCTCCAGATCGTGCCGCGCGGCGTGCGCCGTATTCTCCTGGACCACCAGCGAAGCCGATGTGTGCGTGCAGAAAACGGTTAACAGCCCTGCGCTGATTCGCTGCGATTCGAGCCAGTGAGTCACCGTGTCGGTGATGTCGTGGAGCCCCGGCGCGGGCGCACGAATCTCCAGAGTTCCGCTTGCCTGGGTCAGCATTGCATCGGTACCAACGAAGGCCATTTGCGCGAGTTCAGCGCGCGCGAAAAGCGCCTGCAAAAGCAGACGCTTACGCTACAACAATGAAATAGACGAAACGTGCCTAGGCGGAGCCACCGGCGTTGCCGGTCCCACCGCCAAGAAGCCAAGTCCAAAAGCTCCAACGAGCCGGCATATGCTTCTTCATGGGTATTCCCCTGTCTGTACAACTGCGATTCGGCAGCTGCGGGAATATCAACCCTAATGAAGATGGTTAGCAATCGATTCACCAATGGAACGATGGGGGCCGCCAGGGGCGTCCACGCGATTCAGGTACGAAAGCGGGTCAGGCGACTCTGGAGCGGTGTTCGGAAGCCAGCCGGCGGCGGAGGTTCTCGAGGCTCATCGGCCGGCCGGTAATGAAGCCCTGGGCGACATCGCACTCCATTTCGGCAAGAAGCTCGAGCGCTTCGCGGGTTTCGACGCCTTCCGCGACGATTCGCCGGCCAAGCGAATGGGCGAGGGCGATGGTCGAGCTGACCATCAGACGTTCGCTCCGGTTCTCGACCATTCCACGGATGAAGCTCTGGTCGATCTTGATTTCGCCGGCCGGAATTTTCTTCAGATATTCGAGCGTCGACAGGCCCGTCCCATAATCGTCGATCGAAATGTTGATCCCGAACTCGCGAAGCTGGCCTAGCATGTCGAGCGCTTCGCCGCTCCCGGCCAGAGCGGCTGTCTCGGTAAGCTCCAGAGTCAGGTGCTTCGGGTCGAGCCCGTGGCGTTCGAGCAGGATCGCGATCCGCCCGACAGTGGCCTTGTCGCCAAGCAGGCGCCCTGAAAGGTTGACCGAAATGTCGAAGACGCGAGCCCCGCGGTTCAGGTCGGCCGCAGCGGCTATCGCACGATCGAGCATGAAGGCCGTAAGCTTGCCGATCCGGTCGTGCTGCTCGGCGGCGGCGATGAATTCGGCCGCTGCGATCGGTCCCTTCTCCGGGTGAGTCCAGCGGGCGAGCGCCTCCGCGCCGACAATCCTGCGGGTCTTGAGGTCCACCTTCGGCTGGTAGGCGACCCAGACCTCACCACGGTCCACCGCTTCGTCGAGCTGGCTGAGCATCGACAGCTTCCAGGACGCATCCTGGAGGGAATCGGGATCGTGATATTTCCACTTAAACCCGCCATGTGCTGCCTGCTCGGCAGCGAGAAGCGCGCTTCCAAGCCGGTTGGCGAGCGAACGGCCGCTGCCGATCTCGACTCCGAAGCTGACCGACAGGTCGATCGACATTCCGCCCACTCGGACCGGGGTCCGGAACAATGCGTGAAGCGCTTCGAGGTGATGGCCGAACGGTTTTTCAGGCTCGTCGAACCAGGCGAAGATCCCGTCGTCGCCCTGGTAGAAAGTGCGGTCACGCGCGCCGACCGAAAGACGGGCAATTATCTGCTCCACCAGCTGCCTCTCCGCCGGCGTCGGAAGAGTCGCCACAACCTCGGCGTAATTGAGAATCCGTGCGACGATCAGCGCCTTAGCACGTCCACCTCGCTCCGACTTCAGCGCGGTAAGGTTGGGAAGCCCGGAATCAGCATCGACGAGGCCGCGCTTGCGGAACCGTCGTCGGAGCAACACGGCGCCGGTGGTGAAGATAACGAACAGCGCCGGCACCACATCCAGGAAAACCAACCGACTTTCCAGCGCAGCGGGCCCAAGAAGAATTATGGCTGCGGACGCGCCCACGAAGGCGAGCTGGCGTCGCTCGCCCGCGCTGAGGATTGCCCATCCCGCGACCGCTAGCGCTCCCAGGAACAGCGGAAGCCATCCGAGATCCAGCGGGCGTCCGGACTTCAGCGTCTCTGCGGCAATTGTGTGGACGTATACGCCGCCCATCTGCCCGGTGCCGGGGATGAAATACATGTCGCCAAGGGCATCGGTCGTCCAGCCGATGATGACGTCCTTGCCGCGGACGATCCCGGGATCGAATTGGCCGCCGAGGATTTCGCCGGCCGACACTGAGGGAATCGACATTGGATCGACGGAATAATCGATGGTGAACGACTGCTCCGCTGGACCGGTCCGGCCGGCGAGCAGCGCCGCAAAGATGGGTACCACGCGGTCCTGGTAAGGCGCCGAGTAACCCAGCCGCCAGACCGCGTTCTGGTAATTGTACTTCACGCTGATGCTAGCAAGCTGCGCGCGATCCGCGAACATTCCGAGCGGGGGCGCATCCATTTTCGAGTCTGAGTTTGGCGCAGACGAACCGCGCACCGCAAGGATGGCGGGCCGTGAACGCTCCAGGGCTTCGGCGAATAGTCGATCGTCCGACGAATCGCTGCTTCCGTTGAACTGCAGGTCGATGAAGATGCGCTTCGCGCCTGCCTCGCTGAGCGCGTCGACGAGCTTTGCGTGTTCGCGCCGTGGCCACGGCCAGCGCCCGACCTTGCGAAGGGACACGTTGTCGATCTTTACAACGACGATGTCGCCGCTGGCCTTGTGCCAGTGCAGGCTGTTGCGGCCTGTTCGAAGGACATCCTCGCCGATCTCGCCCAGGCCGAGAATGCCGAACATCAGCCCGGCAATGGCAATCCATAGCAGGGTCCGCCACGACGTGGCCTCTGGTCTCGGTCGTTCGCTCGTACGCACGAGTCCGCACATGCGCGAGAAAGGTTAGGAAATCGGAAACCGTGCGGGAATGAACGCTGGGGAACCGTTGCCGATCTTGCCTCTGTCCTCCATCGTTCAATCGTGCCAAGTTCGGGCCGATGTTCTGGTGGGTGCCTGACTTCCGAAGCGATATCGTCGTTCGGGCTCCGCGCGCGCGCGCGGGAGTGGCCGATGGGACCTTTCGCGAACCGAAGAGGCAGTAATGGACTTCATTTCGATCGTGTCGATTTTCGTTCTTGCCTGCTTTGTCGGCTATTACGTCGTCTGGTCGGTGACTCCGGCGCTGCACACGCCGTTGATGTCGGTGACCAACGCAATCTCTTCCGTGATCGTCGTCGGCGCTCTGATAGCGGCTGCGGGCGCAGGAAGCCCGTTGGCCAAGTGGATCGGGCTGGTTGCCGTTGTCCTCGCCAGCGTGAACATCTTCGGCGGCTTTGCAGTCACCGAGCGAATGCTGTCGATGTACAGGAAGAAGGAGCGCTGAATTGAGCGCTCTTGCTCCCGAAGCGCCGGGTTACGTTCCCGCCGAGCCGCTCGTGCATGTCGCCCAGCCGGACTGGGTGCTGCTCGCCTATCTGATTGCCGGAATCTGCTTCATCCTCGCGCTTCGCGGTCTGTCGCACCCGGAGACGAGCCGCCGCGGCAACCGCGCCGGAATGATCGGAATGGCGATAGCGGTCGCAACGACTCTGGCAATCCATGACATCGCCTCGATTTTCGAAATCGCGATTGCGATGGCGATCGGCGGCACGGTCGGGCTGGTGATTGCCAGACGAATTCAGATGACTGCGATGCCGCAGCTGGTAGCAGCCTTCCACAGCCTCGTCGGAATGGCGGCGGTACTGGTCGGCGCCGCGGCTTTCTTCAACCCCGGCGCCTACGGAATCCTGGGACCCGAGGGAATTCATCAAATCAGCCGTGTCGAAATGGGTCTGGGGGTCGCGATCGGCGCGATCACCTTCTCCGGCTCGGTGATCGCTTTCCTGAAATTGAACGGCAACATGTCGGGCGCTCCGATCCTTCTTCCGGCGCGCCACGTGATCAACCTCGCCACGATCGCCGCGATCCTCGGCCTGATCGGCTATTTCACGTTCGACCAGAGCCCGTGGGTGTTCTGGACCGTCGCCGCCTTGTCGTTCCTGATCGGTTTCCTTCTGATCATCCCGATCGGCGGCGCCGACATGCCGGTCGTGATCTCGATGCTCAACAGCTATTCGGGCTGGGCCGCTGCGGCGATGGGGTTCACGCTGCACAACACGGCAATGATCATCACCGGGGCGCTGGTCGGAAGCGCGGGCGCGATCCTCAGCTACATCATGTGCCGGGCGATGAACCGAAGCTTCATCTCCGTAATCGCCGGCGGCTTTGGCGGGGAGACGGCGGTCGCGGACGGCGGCGGCGCGATCGACCGGCCTTGGAAACGCGGATCGGCCGAGGATGCGGCATTCCTTCTCAAGCAGGCCGACCAGGTGGTCATCGTTCCCGGCTATGGAATGGCCGTTGCCCAGGCGCAGCATGCGCTTCGGGAAATGGGCGAAATTCTGAAGGCGGAGGGAGTCCGAGTGAAATATGCGATCCACCCGGTCGCCGGACGGATGCCCGGGCACATGAACGTTCTGCTGGCCGAAGCAAACGTGCCCTACGACGAGGTTTTCGAGCTGGAGGACATCAACAGCGAATTTGCACAGACCGACGTAGCGTTGGTCATCGGCGCGAACGACGTCACCAACCCGGCGGCCAAGACCGACAAGAGCTCGCCGATCTACGGAATGCCGGTCCTGGATGTCGAAAAGGCGCGCACCGTGCTGTTCATCAAGCGGTCGATGGGCGGCGTCGGCTATGCCGGCGTCGATAACGAGCTCTTCTACCGCGACAACACGATGATGCTTCTGTCGGACGCCAAGAAGATGACCGAGGAGATCGTAAAATCGCTCGGTTAGCCCCCGAGTGATTTTCCGATCTCGTCAAGAACCTCGACTAGCCCCGGCGGGGCAGGTGGATTTCGGCGATCATGCAGCGGACGCTTCCGCCGCCGACCGCTTCGATGGTCGGGATGTCCGCGGCGACGAGCTCGCCTCCAAGATCCTCGAGCGCACGAGCCTGATCGGGCCGCAGATTGGACTTTGCCTTTGCCGAAAGCGCGATCACCGGGTCGCCTCTGCCGTTGCGGAGCTCCAGCAGGTTGCAGCCGAACCGCCGAAGCTGCGCGAAGCTGAGCTCGACGATCGTTCGCCCGCTCGCCTCGATCTCCTCGATCAGTCGCTCCCGGTGCTCCGGAACTACCGCGTCGACGCAAAGAACCGCAAAACGCGTTCCAAGGCTCAGAAGCACGTTGGTATGGTAGATCGGGCGTCCGCCCGGGTCGCGCGCATCGAAAACGAAGGTCGAATAGCCGAGCTGCCGGTCGAACTTCGCAATGACGTCGGGATCGGTGCGAGGGCTTCGGTTGGCGTAGGCGCGGTGGCGGGTCCGGTCGAGGACCATGCTGCCCGTGCCCTCCAGGAACCTGCCGGCCTCTTCGTGGCCGCTCAGGTCAACGGTTCTCCGGACTTCGAAACCACGATTTTCGAGCAGCGAGCCAACCTCGCTTGCCCGACGGCGCTCCAGCCGCCTGGGCGCGGTCGCCATCGGGTAGAGCACCATCGTCCCGTCGGCGTGGAAGGACACCCAATTGTTCGGGAATACGGCATCCGGCTTTGCCGGTTCGGCCGTGTCGTCGAGAACGACGATCTCGACGCCAGCACCCGACAGCCTCTCCGCCAGGCGCTCGAATTCCGCCCGCGCGCGAAGCGGAATGTCCGAATCGCTCGAGGCGTGAGAAAAGACGTTGGACTCGGCGGCATCGACGTTGAAACCGAACGCCGCCGGCCGGACCAGCAGGACAACGCTCGCGGACTGCTTTTCGAGATATCGTTCCATCCCGCCGGTGTTCGCCGTGTCACGGACTGACGTCAATCAGTCCACAATTTCTGCGCCGCGGCACCTTGCCCGCCGGGGCAATATCGCAGATGGTTCTGCCGACGCTGAGTCGCCAGACGGCTCAACGGCACGACATCGCACCTGGGTTTAAGCCCCCAGCCGGTCGCCCGGTGGGGCATATCCGGCGTAGGGGGAGACAGACGTTGCGAAAGCTCGGCATCATCGGCGGCACCAGCTGGTCGTCCACGGCGCTCTACTACCGACATATCAACAGCGAAGTCGCGCGGCGGCTGGGCGGCCTCCACAGCGCTAGCCTGGTGATCGAAAGCCTCGACCTGGCGCCCGTTGCGGAGCTTGAGCTTTCCGGCAACTGGGACGGTGTAGCGGCAATAATGACCGATGCCGGGAAACGATTGACTGCGGCTGGGGCCGAAGGGCTTCTGATTGCCTCCAACACCGGACACAAGGTTTACAACGCCGTCGCTGCCTCGGTGAACGTGCCGGTTCTGCATATCGCCGAAGCCACTGCCGAGAGGCTCCAGGCCGACGGCCGCACCCGCGTTGCTTTGCTTGGGACTCGGTTCACGATGACCGAGCCGCACGTTCGATCGCATCTGGAATCGCGCGGAATCACGCTTGCTCGAGTGGATCAGGGATGGATCGACGAGGTCGACCGAATCATTTTCGAAGAGCTGGCTGCCGGCCAGGTGGTCCGCGACAGCCAGCGCAAGCTCAAGACGCTGATCGCAGAGCTCGCTCGGCGCAAGGTCCAGGCGGTTGTTCTCGGCTGCACGGAGCTGGTGCTCGCCGTTGACACCCGCGCCAACACCGTTCCCGTCTACGACACCACGGCGATTCACTCACAGGCCGCGGCCGAATGGATGCTCTCCGAACAGGAGCAGGCGAGGGCGGCGGCCTGACGAGTGCCCGTTCCGGCAGGCTGAGGGTATGTCGGCGTCGGGCACTCCCGCTCGGATGGAGGATGTCCTAAGTCTATCTGATGGACCGGACCCCAGCCGATCGCCCCGAACATCCCGGGGCGGCAGAACGATTTAACGAGGATCATGCGACCTACACGGTGCGCGGCGGCGACAAGCCGGATATCGAGAAGGGTCTCGCTGCGATCCGCGACGTGGTGAAGACGCTGCCGGTGCGTCCCGGCGTCTACCGGATGCAGGACATCCGCGGCGACGTGCTCTACGTTGGCAAGGCGAAGTCGCTGAAGAACCGGGTCAGCAGCTATACACAGGTCACCCGGCTGTCGAAGCGGCTTCAGCGGATGGTTTCGCAGACCCGGTCGCTGACGATCGTCACCACCCGAACCGAGGCTGAGGCGCTGCTCCTCGAGGCACAACTGATCAAGCGCTTCCGGCCGCCCTACAACGTGCTTTTGCGCGATGACAAAAGCTTTCCGTTCATCCTGCTTCGCGAGGACCATCGGTTCCCCCGGGTTCAGAAGCACCGCGGCGCAAGACGGGCAAAGGGCCAATATTATGGCCCATTCGCGAGCGCCGGATCGGTCACCCGAACACTTAATGCGCTTCAGAAGCTTTTTCTTCTAAGAAGTTGTTCCGACAGATTTTTCGAAAATCGATCGCGCCCGTGCCTGCTTTACCAGATCCGCCGCTGTTCGGCGCCCTGCGTCGGCCGCATCGGCGAAGACGACTATGCCGCTCTCGTTAAGGACTCGAAGGCGTTTCTCGCCGGCCGCTCGACCGGCGTGCAGGAGCGGCTCGGGCGCTCGATGGCGGAGGCAGCCGAACGCCAAGATTATGAGCTTGCTGCCGTCTATCGCGACCGGCTGCGCGCGCTGACTTACATCCAGGGCACTCAGACGGTCCACTCGGAAGGTTTGGGAGACGCCGATGTCTTCGCGCTCGCGTGCAAGGCCGGCGCGGTCTGCGTCCAGGCCTTCTTCATCCGCGGCGGCCAGAACTGGGGTCATCGCGCTTTCTTTCCCGCGCACACGAACGACGTTCCCGAAGCGGACGTGCTGTCGAGCTTTCTGGTGCAATTCTACGAGGAAATGCCACCGCCAAAGCGGATACTGGTCGACCGCGAGCCAGCGGATCGCGAGCTGCTCGAGGAAGCGCTGTGCGAGCGGGTAGGGCGGAAGGTCTCAATCGAGCGACCCAAGCGCGGCGCTCGGGTCAAGCTCATGGACCATGCGCGCCGAAATGCGGAGGAAGCGCTCGAGCGCCGGAGGGCGGAAAGCGCAACCCAGAGCAACGTGCTTCGGGAGCTGGCAGAAATTTTCGAGCTGGTCGAAGTTCCCAAGAGAATCGAGGTTTATGACAACAGCCACATCATGGGCAGCAATCCGACCGGCGCTATGATCGTTGCCGGCCCCGAGGGGTTGCGGAAGAACAACTACCGCAAGTTCAACATAAAGCGCGCCGAGACTCAGCCCGGCGACGATTTCGCGATGATGCGCGAGGTTCTTGGACGGCGGTTCGCCAGGCTCGAGAAGGAGGATCCGGAACGCTCGAGCGGCGAATGGCCGGACCTGTTGATCATCGACGGCGGGAAGGGGCAGCTGTCGGCCGCCTGCGAGATGATGGAAAATGCCGGCGTGCACGACATTCCGGTGATTGCCGTGTCGAAGGGTCCGGACCGTAATGCGGGTCGCGAGACTTTCCACCAGCCGGGCGGGCGTGAGCTCACTCTTCCGCCCAATTCGGCCTTGCTCTTCTATCTTCAGCGGCTTCGCGACGAGGCGCACCGGTTCGCGATCGGCGCGCACCGAAGCAAGCGGGCGAAGAGCCTGACGACCTCGACGCTCGACGAGGTGCCGGGAATTGGGCCCAGCCGAAAACGTGCGCTTCTGATGCATTTCGGGACGGCCAGGGCGGTAAAGGGCGCCGCGCTTGAGGATCTTGAGCGCGCTCCGGGTATCTCGAAGACGATCGCACGCCAGGTTTACGATCATTTCCACCCGGGCGCCTGATGCAGATTGACACGGACGCGATCGTCTGTGGCGTCAGAAGCCACGGCGAGCACGGAGCAGTGGTCCGAATGCTAACTCCGAAGCACGGGCTCGTCGCCGCTTACGTCCGCGGCGGGCGTGGCCGGCGAATGCGGCCGGTCCTCATCCCCGGCAACGTCGTCTCGGCGCAGCTTCGCTCGCGCACCGAATCCCAATTGCCGCAGGCTACCATAGAACTCGCGCACAGCCGGGCGCCGATTTTCAGCGAGCCGCTGCCTGCGGGCGGCATCGAATGGGCAACAGCGCTGGTTGCCGCGGCCCTTCCTGAGCGCCAGCCCTATCCGCGGCTCTATGAGGCAATGGCGGGACTGCTCGACGCCATCGAGGCGGCTCCGTCCGCGAGCGGGTGGGGTGTTGCTCTGGCCCGCTTCGAACTGCTTCTTCTCTCGGAGCTCGGCTACGGACGCGAAACCTCGACGCTGCCGCACTGGCTCGCCGCCGGGCGCGTGCGGGACTGGAGCGAAGTGCTCGGCGTACTCGAGATGTCCGGGCTGGACCTGTTCCGCGAAATCCTTTCGGGGCGAACGCAATCGCTACAAGACAGCCGCGCCCGCCTGGTCGATCGGCTTCGGCGAGCGACGACATAGGATCACTTGTGCGGGATGCCGGCGCCTCCTACTCTCCGTACGATGGCTTCGTCTTCCGACGCGCTCTCGGTTCTATTTCCGAATGTCGCGATAACGCGCGATATCAGCGTCAGAGTTGCGGTCAGCTATCTTGCCGAACAATCCAATCCGTCTCTGAACCGCTGGTTCTGGTCTTACCATGTTCGGATCGAGAACGGGTCCGACCTGTCGGTTCAGCTGCTGTCGCGAAGCTGGCGGATCGTCGATGCCCGCGGGACGGTCCACGAGGTGCACGGAGAAGGAGTGGTCGGAGAGACCCCGCTGATCGCGCCGGCAAGCAGCTTTGATTATGTCTCCGGCTGCCCGCTCGACACGCCTGGCGGAGCAATGAGTGGAAGTTATCGCATGGTCGACGAGGGCGGCTCGATGTTCGACGTCGCCATTCCGCGATTCGCGCTGATTGCGCCGATGAACTGAGCGCTTCTGGTACTGAAAGCTAAAAAAGGGCGGCCGTCGGGCCGCCCTTCAACTTTGGGATCTCCGAATCAGACGGGGCTGATCGGAACGAGATCGCCGTCGTCGTCGTCATCGTCCAGAATGAGATACGCGGCTAGTCCAAGCAGGGCTGCAAGGCCAAGCAGGAGCGGAAGCGTGCCGATGCCGAATCCGCCCTGGGGCGGCGGGACATATGCCGGCTGTACTGGCTGGACAACCGGGGGGGCTGCCGCTGGACCTGTAACCGGAAACACGCAGCCTGGAGCCGCTGCCTGCGCCGCAGTGGCGGCACCGGCTGCTGCTGCGCTCGCTCCGGCAGCGCAGACCGCCGAGCGCGATTGGGCTGTGCCCAGGACGCTAAGCGATACCAGCGGATCGAT
>JBPCOC010000057.1:0-8035 GCA_051000635.1 Sphingomicrobium sp.
GCGAGAAGGTCCGGGTCATCGGCGTCTGGGACGGCCCCGAGGAAGCGCGCCGCGTCGGCGAGGAGATCGAATCCTCCCAGGCCCGCGGCCGCCCCTTGTCCGACATCGCCATTCTCGTGCGCGCCCATTTCCAGACCCGCGAGTTCGAGGAGCGCTTCATCGGCATTGGCCTTCCCTGCCAGATTATCGGCGGCTACCGCTTCTACGAGCGCGCCGAGATCCGCGACGCGCTCGCTTATTTGCGCCTGATCCACCAGCCCGCCGACGACCTGGCGTTCGAGCGGATCGTCAACCAGCCCAAGCGCGGCCTCGGCGACAAGGCGATCGCCACCATCCACCGCGCCGCCCGGGCGCAGCAGCAGCCGCTCCTCATCGCCGCCGCGACCCTTCTCGACAGCGACGAGCTTCAGGCCCGCGCCCGCAATTCGCTCGGCCGCTTCATCGCCGACATCGCCAGCTGGCGGCAGATGTACGCAAGTTCCTCCCTGAGCTTGCTCGGGGAGGGGGACCATCCGAAGGATGGGGGAGGGGTATCTCACTCTGACTTGGCGAGAATTGTCCTCGAGGAATCCGGCTACACCGCGATGCTCCAGGCCGAGAAAACCGCCGAGGCCGCCGGCCGCCTCGAAAACCTCGTCGAGCTCGCCCGCGCGATGGAGGAATATGACAATCTTTCCGGCTTCCTCGAGCATGTCAGCCTGGTGATGGACAATGACGAGGACCGCGGCCGCGACAAGGTCACGATCATGACCATCCACGCCGCCAAGGGGCTCGAGTTCGACACCGTCTATTTGCCCGGCTGGGAGGAGGGCATCTTCCCGTCGCAGCGAGCGCTCGACGAGGGCGGCCTCGCGTCACTCGAGGAGGAGCGCCGCCTCGCTTATGTCGCAATCACCCGGGCGCGCCGCCGCTCGACGATCCTCCACGCGGCCAACCGCCGGATCTACGGCCAGTGGTCAAGCAGCATTCCCAGCCGCTTCGTCGCCGAGCTTCCCGACGACCATATCGAAACGGAAACGACGATGAGCGGCGGCGAGAGCCTGTGGCGGGCGCAATGGAGCGAGCGCGCCGACCCCTTCGCCCACGTCGCCCGGGCCAGCACCCGCGGCCCCGGCTGGCAACGCGCCGCCTTCTCCAAACCCTCTCCCTCGATGGGAGAAAATAGGGTGAGGGTGACCAAGCTAAACGACTCCTACGCCCGGCCCCCGATCGAGGTAAAAGCCAGCGCCGTCAGCCTCGGCAACAAGGGCCGCGACGACCTGTGGCTGGGCCAGCGCGTCTTCCACCAGAAGTTCGGCCACGGCACCATCGCCGCAATTGAGGGCAACAAGCTCGAAATCGACTTCGAGCACGCGGGGCGCAAGAAGGTGCTGGACAGCTTTGTGAGTGTGGGGTGAATTCCTTGTGTCCGCTTTCGACCCAAAGCAAACGCTAGGCGAGCCCAGTCTGTCGCTCGTCGAACTTGCGTTCCCACGCTCTAGGTCCCGCTGAAGAATGAGTCATCTTTAGTCAGGAGATCAGGATGATCGACCAGCGCAAGGCCCTTCGCGGGTTCGCCGTCCTTCCGCTTCTCGGCACCGCGGCGGCGCTCGCACTGTCCGTCGAGGCCGTTGCGCAGGCACAGCAGGCACAGCCCAAGGTCGCGACGGCACGGCCCCCTGTAGGGCTCGGGGTCGGAATAGAGGATGGTCCCGAAGGGGCCATAATCGCCAGCGTCGTCCCCGGTGGAACCGCAGCGGCGATCGGCATTCGCCCGGGAGATATTCTTCTTCAGGTCGGGGGAAGGGCGGTCACGGGGCCTCAGGTTGTTGGTGAATACGTCCAGAGCCTGAATGTTGGAGATCGCGTATCGGTTCTCGTCAGGCGCGAGGGGCGCACCTTGGAACTGACAGGTAAGGCGATGCAGCGACCGGAGGGTTCCGGGATCGCACAGCCGGGCCCCGGAGGCGGGCCGCCGCCGCCCAACCGGTCGACCCCTGTAGAGGCAAACGAGCTGCACGAGACCTGGAACGATAGGGTGAGCCAAGGTCCCCCGGTCGGCGCAATGCCGGAGTTCGACGGGTGGAGCATGGGCGCTGCGATGCCCCTCCCGCGCTCAGAGCATGCGGTCGCGGAATTCGACGGCAAGATCTGGGTGCTTGGCGGCTACCCACCCGGGCGGCTCCCTTCCGATCTCGTCCAGATTTATGATCCGGCCACGAGCCGCTGGTCGCTCGGCCCGCGCTTGCCTCAGCCGATCCACCACACGCATGTCGCGGCGGTCGGCGGCAAGATCTACGTGCTCGGCGGCGAGATCGAAGGCGCAAGCACCGGACGGCCGGAAACTTTCGTGGCGAACGTCTGGATGCACGATCCGGCGGTCGGCGGGTGGGTGGCGCGCTCGCCGATGCCGACCGCACGCGGCGGCGGCGGCAAGGCCGTGATCGACGGGAAGATCTACGTGGCCGGCGGCCGCCCGCCCGGCGGCTCCGCCTTCGAGGTCTACGACCCGGCGACCGACAAGTGGGAAAAGCTTCCCGACATGCCGACCCAGCGCAATCATTTGGCTGCGGTCGCACTGAACGGGAAGGTCGTCGTCGCCGGCGGTCGCACCGGCCCCGGGGCCATGGCCGAGCGTGTCGATGTGGTCGAAATCTACGATCCCAAGACCCGCCGCTGGACCAAGGGTGCACCGCTTCCGGCGCCCCACGGCGGCATCACCGGCGCCGTCCATGCCGGCTGCATGTTCGTCTTCGGCGGCGAGGGCGAGCGGACCCACGTGCTGGGCCTGACGCCGACCACTTACGGCTATGATCCCCGCGCCGACCGATGGACCAGCCTGCCGGACCTCCCGATCGCCGTCCACGGACTTAAGGGCAGCGCGGTGATCGGCGGACGGATCTTCCTGCCGGGCGGCGGGATCACGCTGGGCGGAAATTCGGGCACCAATGCCATGCAGGTGTACCGGCCAACAATGCGCTGCGAATGAGACCTTAACCTCCCCCCGCGATTCCTCCCGCCGAGGATCGAATGCGGGTAGGGTAATTCGCCCCTGCGCCCGCTAAACCTCCACGCGATGAGCTACACCCGACCAGGCCGCCCGCGCCATGACGACCTGCTCACGCCGGCCGAATGGAAGGTCGCCGAGCTGATCCGGCACGGCATGACCAACCGGCGAATCGCCGAGCGGCTGGAGGTCAGCCTCGATGCGGTGAAGTTCCACGTCGGCAACGCGCTCTCGAAGCTCGGCTTTGCTAACCGCGAGGAGCTGCGGCTGTGGGACGGCGTCGCAAAGGGCACCGCCCTCCACCGGATCAGGAGACAAGGCATGGACTCGAACAGCGCAAACGACAGCTTCATCATGCTTGGTCAGGTTGCCCGAACCGTTCGCAGCGTCGAGGGCTCGCGCGCATGGTACCGTGACACCCTCGGCCTGCCCGAGCTCTACGCCTTCCCCGGCCTGGCCTTTTTCGACCTAGGCGGCGTCCGCCTGATGCTGACCGAGGAAGGCGACGGCTCGCAGGACTCGATCCTCTATTTGCGCGTTCCGGACGTCCACGTCGCGAAGGACGAGCTGGAGGGAAGGGGCGTCAAGTTCACCCACGCGCCGCACATGATCCACCGGCACGAGGACGGCACCGAGGAATGGATGGCCTTTTTCGAAGACGATGACGGCCGGCCGCTGGCGCTGATGACTCAGGTACGCAGCGCAGTTCGCTGATCGACTAGCTCCTGTTCGCTTCCGCAATAGGAGTGAACCGGCGGTCAGTCCCGCTGCCCGAGCGTCCAGCTCGGCGGGTCGCTTGCCGGGAAGCTCTCGAAGCCCGCTTCCTCGACCGCGTCCAAGGCCTCCGGGGGCGGCTTGCGTACACCGCCGAACCGCCGGCGAAAAAGCGACGCGACCGCCGGTGCGGCGGCGACGATCGCTGCGGCCGTGATCCAGCGCCTGCCGGTCATGCCACTCCCATATCACGGATCGGCCGAATCCTATTCGCTTCCAAAATAGGATTTCGTCTGCTTGGCTTGGCCGACTCGGCGCGACGCCGAACGGCTCTTTCACTCCGTCGATCACCTCTTGCCTGGCTGCCGCATTGCGCATGGCCGCATGTGTGACCTTCGCCAAAAGCGCGCCGCACAGTCAATTTGGTCAACTTCCCCTTGGGCGAAATCCTACAGCCGTCCGGCGAGTTCGCGCCTGAAAGGTCACAAAGTTGAGGAGGGTCCTCCCGCGGACACTCAGTTCGGCTACGCGCCGTCTCGCGCTTCGCTTACCAGCCCGTGCCGCGGCCGGCAGTGCGCGAGCGGCCCGATCCGAACCATCCGCCGCCGCCACGGCGTCCGAAATTGCCCGACGAGCGGCGGTTGCCGCCCATGAACTTGCGCGCGAGCCATGCCATTCCGGCGCCGAAAAGCAGTTTCTTGATCATCTTGTCTCTCCTTCGAGAGACTCAGCGATGATCATCGGCTTCGGTTCCGCGCTGGGGCGAGCGCCGTCGCCAGGCCGGTGCGACGCCGCGCCTGGTTGCGCGCGCTCGCCTTGGGCGAGCCCGCTCAACCCAGCACGACATATTCGGTTACAAAAACGTCGGTCGCCCAAATCGCCAGGCCGATCATGACCGCCAGCAGCGCCAGCAGCGCAAATCGCCTGATCAGGCTTTCGCGTTCCGCTCGCCGTCGGCGGCGCTCGCTCTTGGCGCGGAATGCGCGCTCCCAGTCTTCGATGGCCCCCTCGCTCGGCATGGACGCTGTGGCTGTAAACCCATAGTAAACGAACCCGCGCTCTCTGGATACCTACCCGTGCGGTTGCGCCCGCCCCGCCTGTGCTCCACAGTCGGGGCATGACCATCGACCGTGAAAAATTCCGAACCAAGCTTCAGACGCTGCATACGCAGCTCAAGGATCCGGCGGAATCGTCGGAGGCCGACCGGGCGGCGGTCGAGCTCGACCAGACCAGCGTCGGTCGGCTGTCGCGAATGGATGCGATCCAGGTGCAGGCGATGGCGCTCGCGACCGACCGGCGGCGCAAGACCGAGCTGGCGCGTGTGAACGCGGCTTTGGAGCGGCTCGACACCGCCGAGTTCGGCTATTGCGAGACGTGCGGCGAGGAGATCGCGCCCGCCAGGCTCGAGCACAATCCGGCGGTCACCACCTGCATCGGCTGCGCCGACTGAGGTCTCGCCCTGGTCCCGCCGGCGACGGCGAGGCTATTGAATCGGGATCTAGTGAAGGACGGGCGGCGTTACGGCCGCCCGCCGGCTCAGCCGATGACGGAGCGCGCCGCCTTGACGGCGATCGCGCGGGCCATTCGGCTCTCCATCGGAGTGAGGAGCTGGAAAAGGGAAGGGTCGGTAGTCCGGCGCGGCTGTGTCACCCGCCAATATTTGCGTTTACTGTTGTTCACTTACTCTCGTTTCATATGTTCGTCCGCGGCCGCTTCGGCGGCGGCGGCTCGGGCCTTGTCGGCCAGAAGGGTTGCGCGCATGCGCTCGGTGCGCTCGGCGCGCGCGGCCATTTCGCTCCAAGCCGCTTCGGACCTCAGGCAGCGGTCGCGCACATTGTCGAGCGTCGCCGCTTCGGCCTGCGAGCGCGCTTCTGCGGCTCGCGCCAGATAGGTTTCTCGGTCGGTCATTGTGGCCATGTCCGGCTTTACTGGAAAATGGGAGCGGAGCCGCTTCTCGGCGGCCCCGCGTCCGTTTGCTTAGTCTGCAGGCTGCAGGTTGACCGCTTTGGTCTTGCCGCGCTGGTCCTGCTCGAGGTCGTAGCTGACCTTCTGGTCCTGGTTGAGCGTCTGCATTCCAGCCTGCTCGACCGCGGTGATGTGGACGAAAGCGTCCTGCCCGCCGTCCTCGGGCTGGATGAATCCATAACCCTTCGACTGGTTGAAAAATTTTACGGTGCCAATCGGCATTAGTTCAGTTCCTTCTAGTGTGGCGGCCGCCAATCGGCCCACCGGCGCTAACAGCAGCGAATAGAAGGAATGAGGAGCCGCAAAGCGCTCTTGAAACCGTCCGTTTGCGACTAGTAGCGACTTGCATATAGCTGATGCGCGGCGAAATTGTAAGTCTTGCCCAAGCTGGAAGCCTGACAGCGGCGCTGCCGCGCTCTAGGATGGTGTCATGTCGACCGCGTCGCGAACGCTCGTCATCAGAACGGCCGGTGTGCTTTTCGTCCTGCTTGCCTTCGGCTCGGTGCTGCTCCCCAGCGCTCAGCAGATCCCGGCGCGCACCGTCATCGGCCTGCTCCTGATTGCAGCCGGAGGAATAGAGTTCGCCGCCGTGTTCGCCCGACGCGGGCACCATGTCCCGGCCGGAATCGCAGCGGCCGCGAGCCTGCTTGCCGGGCTTCGGCTGGCCGCCGATCCGGGAGCGAACTTCTTCACCGTTCTTAACCTCGTGATCCTGTGGCTGGTGGTGCGAAGCGCTGCGCTGTTCTTCTCTGCGCGCCGCTCGCCGCGCCCGTTGTGCACATGGGTCTATTTCGCTGCTGCCGTCGACTTCCTACTAGCGGTCCTTCTGCTCGGCGGGCTTCCGGTCGCGGTGCTGGTCTACGGGCTGTTCGGACCGACGAGCGAGGTGGTCGCGACTTTCGCCTGGATCTTTGCCGGAAGCTTCGTCGCCGCCGGCGCGCTGCTGATTGCCGCCGCTCCGCTGGAGGCGAGCGAGGCCGACTAGGCTGGCCGCCGCTTACGGATAGAGTGCCTCGACGAAGTAGAGCCCTTGCGGAGGCGCGTTGAAGCCCAGCGCCGAGCGGTCGCGGGCATCGAGCGCGGCCTTCATGTCCCCAGGCGACCACTGGCCCCTGCCGACGAGCGCCAGGCAGCCTGCCATCGAGCGCACCTGGTGGTGGAGGAAGCTTCGCGCGGCCGCCTCGATCCGGATCTCGTCGCCCTCGCGGCTGACCTCGAGCCGGTCGAGAGTTTTGACCGGGCTTTCGGCCTGGCAGTGAGCGGAGCGAAAGGTCGTGAAATCGTGGCGACCGACCAGGATCGCGGCGCCTGCCGCCATCGCCTCGGCATCGAGCGGTGTCGCGATGTGCCACACTCGCCCGCGGCCGAGCGCCGGCGGCGCCCGACGATTGAGGATCCGGTAGAGGTAGCGCCGGCCGATGCAGGAGAAGCGCGCGTGCCAGCCGTCGGGAACGTGGGCCGCCGACAGTACCGAGACCGGGTCGGGACGAACGAGCGCGTTCAGGCCTTCGCGAAGCCGTTGCTCGCTCAGGCCTTTTGCGATCTCGACATGGGCGCTCATCGCCAAAGCGTGGACCCCGGCATCGGTTCGGCCGGCGGAGTGGATCGTCACAAGCTCGCCGGTCATTCGGTGCAGGGCTTCCTCGAGAGTCTGCTGGACCGACGGCCCGTGGTCCTGGCGCTGCCAGCCCATGAACGGGCCGCCGTCATATTCGATCGTCAGGCGCCATCGGGTCACCGGAGAATCGTGCCTTTGGATATCGCGAAGCCGCGCAGAAGCTCGAGCGGGGCCATCGGTCCGCGCCCGGCCCGCTGCACCTGAAGCGGCTGGATCGCGTCGTCGCCGCAGGCGATGGTGAGTTGCTCGTCGAGCACTTCGCCCGGAGCGCCGGAATCCCCTGCGATCTCGGCTTCGAGAATCTTGATCCGCTCGCCGTTTGCCTCAAACCAGGCTCGGGGGGAGGGTGCGAAAGCGCGCACCTGCCGCTCGATTTCATCCGCAGGGCGGCTCCAGTCGATCCGCGCCTCGGCTTTGTCGATCTTTTTCGCGTAGGTAATTCCCTCCTCGGGCTGCGGGACCGGCTGCGCCGGATCGTCGAGCCATTCGACCAAAGCCTCGGCGCCGAGACGCGCAAGCTCCTCAGTCAGCTCGCCCGCCGTCTTGCGGTCGATATCGGTCGCGCGCTTCAGGAGCATCGGGCCGGTGTCGAGCCCTTCCTCCATCCGCATGATCGTGACTCCGGTGCGCTCGTCTCCGGCAAGGATCGCCCGCTGGATCGGAGCGGCGCGGCGCCAGCGCGGAAGAAGCGACGAAGGGACGGTGGTGCATCCGCCCCCCCGCGCCCCCAGGAGCGGGGGGGGGAGGATCAA
>JBPCOC010000071.1:0-3899 GCA_051000635.1 Sphingomicrobium sp.
CGAGCCAGCGGTGAAGGTGCGGGTCGTCGGGGATCAGCTCCTTAACGCGCTGGTCGGTGCGATAGATGTCCTCCGGGTCGCCGCTAAGCGCCACCCAGCGGAACGGCCCGATGCCGCGGCAGAACAAAGGCCGGACATAAGCGGGAACGAAGCCGGGAAAGTCGAACGCATGCTCGACCCCCATGTCCTTGGCTTCCTGGCGGATGTTGTTGCCGTAGTCGAAGGTCGGCACGCCGATCTCCTTGAAGGAGAGCATCGCCTCGACGTGGCGGGCGATGGAGATTCGTGCCGCCTCGGCGACTGCGGCGGGATCGCGCTCGCGCATCTCCTGCCATTTCGCGACGGTCCAGCCCATCGGGCAATAGCCGTTGGCGGGGTCGTGGGCGCTGGTCTGGTCGGTGAGCGCGTCGGGCCTGATTCCGCGGGCCAGCATTTCGGGGAGAATTTCGGCGGCATTGCCGAGAAGGGCGACGCTGGTTGGCTCGTCCGCCGTGCGGATGATCTCCAGCGCTTCGGCGATGCTGGTCGCGCGGCGATCGAGGTAGCGAGTCTCGAGACGCTTCTCGATACGGCTCTCCTGCACCTCGATTGCGATGCAGTGAGCGCCGGCCATCACCGCCGCGAGCGGCTGGGCTCCGCCCATCCCGCCAAGGCCAGCGGTCAGGATCCACTTGCCCGACAAGTCGCCGCCATAATGCTGGCGGCCCATCTCGACGAAGGTCTCGTAGGTTCCCTGGACGATGCCCTGGGTGCCGATGTAGATCCAGCTGCCGGCGGTCATTTGGCCGTACATCATGAGCCCGGCGCGATCGAGTTGGTTGAACGTCTCCCAGTTCGCCCATTTGGGCACGATGTTGGAGTTTGCGATCAGGACTCGTGGCGCGTCCTTGTGCGTTCGGAACACACCGACGGGCTTGCCCGACTGAACGAGCAGGGTTTCGTCTTCCCCGAGCCGTTCGAGAGTGTCGACGATCCTGTCGAAACATTCCCAGTTGCGCGCGGCGCGGCCGATTCCGCCATAGACGACCAGGTTCTGCGGATCCTCGGCGACCTCGTCGTCGAGGTTGTTCTGGAGCATCCGCACTGCAGCCTCGGTGGTCCAGTGCCTGGCCACGATCCCGCTTCCGCGCCGGGCGCGGATGTGGCGGCTATTGTCGCGTCTCTCGGTCATTCTAGCTGTCTTCCCCGGCGTAGATCCGCCGCTCGGGCCCCGGATGGCCGATCCAGTAGCCGAGCTCGGTCAGGCTTTCGACGCGCCAGACGCAAAGGTCGGCGGCCTTGCCGACGGCGATGCTGCCAATCTCGTGCTCCAGCCCCAAAGCACGGGCGGCGTTGAACGTCATTCCCGCGAGCGCCTCTTCCGGCGTCAGGCCGAACAAAGTGCAAGCCATGTTCATCGCCAGGGTCGGCGACAGCAGTGGCGATGTGCCGGGGTTGCAGTCGGTAGCGACCGCCATCGCAATGCCGTGGTCGCGAAGCATCTGCACCGGCGGCTTGAGTGTCTCCTGAAGCGCGTAGAAGGCACCCGGAAGGAGTACCGCGACGGTCCCGGCCTTTGCCATCGCTTGCGCCCCAGCCTCGTCGAGATGCTCGAGATGATCGGCCGACAGCGCCTTATATTTTGCGGCCAGCGCGGCGCCATTCTGGTTCGATAATTGCTCGGCGTGGAGCTTCACTCGGAGCCCGTGTGCGTCGGCCGCCTTGAACAGGCGCTCGACCTCGTCCGGAGTGAAGGCGATGCCTTCGCAAAAGGCGTCGACCGCTTGCGCCAGACCGGCTTCGGCCGCAGCCGGGATCAGCTCGTCGACCATCATCGACACATAGCCGATGCGGCGGTCCTTCCAGTCGGCGGGAAGCGCGTGAAGCGCCAGCAAGGTCGGAACGACCCGCACCGCCTCGCTCGCGGCAAGCGCCTTGGCGCAGCGCAGCAGGCGAAGCTCGCCCTCGACGTCGAGGCCATAGCCGGACTTGATCTCGACGGTCGTGACACCGCCCTTGATTAGCGAATCGAGCCGAATCGCAGCCGAGGCGAGCAGCTCGGCCTCTGAAGCGTCGCGGGTGCGCTTTACCGTCGAAGCGATGCCGCCCCCCGCCTCGGCGATCTCCTCGTAGGTCGCACCGGCTCGGCGCATCGCATGCTCGTCGGCGCGAGTGCCGCCGAAGATGAGGTGCGTGTGGCAGTCGATCAGCCCGGGGGTTACCCAGGCGCCGCCGAGCGGGCGGACTTCGCGGGCGCGGTGGCCGGCAAGCTCGGTGCGCGGGCCGACCCGGACGATCCGGCCGTCCTGGATTCCGATCGCGGCATTTTCGATGACGCCCAGCGGCTCGGCGGGCGAACCGGCCATCGTCGCGACGCGGCAGTCGACAAGCAATCGGTCCCACATGAATTTGCCCTTAGGCGAGGCGCCTTGCTACCGCAAAGCGGTGAACGCCTGGCCGAACCTTTCCGAGCTGCTCGTCAGCGGCGTGGACAAAGCCCCGATCGGGCTTGTCGGGGCGCCGCTTGCCCAAGGGTCGGTGACTCCCGGCGCCTGCGACGCCTCCCCGCAGCTGCTTCGCCAGACGCTGAAGCGGATCGGGCGCTATGACATCGAAACCAAGCGCGAACTCGCCACCGCCATCCGCGATCACGGCGATGTCCAGTTGAGCGGCCTTGGCATCGAGGAGGCGACCGCGCCGATCCGGGACGCCGTTGCCGCGAGCGTGGCCGAGCATGAGCTGACGCTGGTGGTCGGCGGCAACAATGCCGTGACCCGCCCGGCGGTTCAGGCGCTCGGGGGCGCGCTGGACAGGGCCGGACTGATCACGCTCGACGCACATTTCGACATGCGCGACCTCGACCAGGGCCTGAGCAACGGCAATCCGGTCCGTGCACTGATGGAGGACGGCCTGCCGGGAAGGAACATCGCGCAAATCGGCCTCGCCAGCTTCGCCAACAGCGAACAGATGCACCGCGATGCGATTGCGGCCGGCAATCTGGTCGTGACCATCGGCTCGGTCGGGCGCGATGGAATCGATTCTGCGATCCAGCAGGCGATCGCGCATGTGGCGCAGTGCGAAGCGGTGGTGGTCGATTGCGACATCGATGTGATCGACCGGTCGCAGCTGCCCGGAGCGCCTGGCGCCCGGCCCGGCGGGATGCAGGTCGCCGACTTTTTCAGCGCGGTGCGGACGCTCGCTGCTCAGAGCAATGTTCGGGTGATCGACCTTACCGAATGGGACCCGTCGCTCGACTCGACCGATCTCAGCGCGCTGACTGCGGCGCGATGGGTGGCCGAGTGCATCGCCGGGTTCGAAGCCCGCTAGGCTGCAGCGGCTATGCGCCGGCCCTTGTCCGACAATGTTCTGAAGGTAATCGAGAAGCGAAGCGCTTCGCCAGGCGTGATCCGGTGCTCCCAACCGAGCCGGGCTTCCCCCGAAAGCAGATAAGCGGACCGCGGCTCGACCTCGAGGCCTGTTCGTCGGAAACCGGGCGTCGTCCGCTGCCGGAAGCGCAAGGTGGCGGCGCTGCCGAGCGACACTCCAACTACCTTGTCGAACACGTCGCGATCCTTGTGCCAGCCGATGCCGGCGCCGGGGTCGTATCTGGCGATCAATGCATGATGGATTTCTTGGGGAGCAGCCCCGGCAACGGCGGAGGCGCGGTCCCGAAGCGGCTCCAGCCAGTCGGGCAGAGGTTCCGCCGGAGTGAAGCTCGAATCCTCGAAATCGTATCGCCAGCCGAAGCTCCGGGTCTTGCGATTGCCGATCCAGCCGTGGAATCGGAATGGCGCGATCTCCTCCTTCGCAAAATTGTCAAGCAGCTCTCGCTGCTCGTCAGCCGAAATGAAGTCCGGCCGGTAGTCGAGCCCGGCGATACGCGACTCACCGAACAGATCGGCGCTCATATGCCAAAAATC
>JBPCOC010000007.1:0-52888 GCA_051000635.1 Sphingomicrobium sp.
CCCGCGACGGTGATCAGATTGGCGACCAGCTTGGCCGAGATGGGCGTTCGCGGCCCGGGCTTCCGGTCCTGCCGGGCATAGCCGAAATAGGGCAGCACCGCGGTGATGCGCTTCGCCGACGCGCGCCGCGGCGCCGCCCGACAGCACGCCGTGGGTGCAATATGCGACGACTTCCTCGGCCCCCTGCTGCTTGAGCGCCGCGGCCGCGTTGCACAAGGTTCCACCCGAATCGACGATGTCGTCAATCAGGATGCAGGTGCGCCCGTCGACGTCGCCGATGATGTTCATCACCTCCGATTCGCCGGCCTTCTCACGGCGCTTGTCGACGATCGCCAGCGGCGCGTTGCTGAGGCGCTTGGCGAGGCTTCGGGCGCGGACCACTCCGCCGACGTCGGGCGACACCATCGTCAGATTGTCGGTCGAAAAGCGGGCGCGGATGTCGGCCGCGATCACCGGCGAGGCGAAAAGATTGTCGGTCGGGATATCGAAAAAGCCCTGAATCTGCCCGGCGTGAAGGTCCATCGTCAGGACCCGGCTGGCTCCGGCGACGGTGATTAGATTGGCGACGAGCTTGGCCGAGATCGGGGTTCGCGGCCCCGGCTTTCGGTCCTGTCGGGCATAGCCGAAATAGGGGATGACGGCAGTGATCCGGGTCGCCGACGCGCGTTTGAGCGCATCGATGATGATCAGCAGCTCCATCAGATTGTCATTGGCCGGGTAAGCGGTCGACTGGACCACGAAGACGTCTTCGCCGCGCACGTTCTCGTTGATCTCGACGAAGATTTCCTCGTCGGCGAAGCGGCGGACGCTCGCCTCGGTCAGCGAGACTTCGAGATAATCGGAGATGGATCGGGCCAGCGGCGGATTGCTGTTCCCGGCGAGCAGTTTCATGGCGGTTTCCAGCTCCCTGCGGCGGTGCTGCTGCCTTAGCCACGCCGCGCCCGCGAAGCAAAGCCCCAACAGCAGCTCGGCTTGCCGAGCCGAGCCCGGGCGTTAAAGCGCCGGTATGACCGCCAAAGGCACCCAGCGCCTGACAATCGCGTTCGCCCAGATGAACCAGCGCGTCGGCGATCTCGATTCCAATTCCGCCGCGATGCTGGCGATGCGCGACAAGGCGGCCGGGGCCGACCTGATCCTCTATCCCGAGCTCCAGGTCACCGGCTATCCGCCCGAGGATTTGGTTTTGAAGCCCGAGTTCGTTCGCCGGACGATGGAAGTGACCGACCGGCTGGTCGAAGCGACCGCGGCGCCGGGGCCGGCGATGCTGATCGGAGCGATCCTCGCCGAGGAAGGCGCGATCTACAATGCGGTGGTGCTCGCCAGTGAAGGCCGGGTGATCGGCCGGACCTTGAAGCGCGAGCTTCCGAATTACGGCACGTTCGACGAAAAAAGGATCTTTACTGCCGGCCCGATGCCCGAGCCGATCGAGTTCAAAGGCGTGAAGATCGGAGTGCCGATCTGCGAGGACGTCTGGCAGGAGCCGGTCTGCACCCATCTCGCCAGCCAGGGCGCGGAGTTCCTGCTCGTCCCCAACGGAAGCCCCTTCGAGCTCGACAAGGACGAGCTGAGGCAGGAGATGGTCCGCTCTCGGTGCGCGATTACCGGGCTTGCAATCGCCTACATCAACCGGCTCGGCGGCCAGGACGAGATCGTCTTCGACGGATCGTCGTTCGTGATGAATGCGGACGGGGAGATCGTCGTCCAGATGCCCGACTGGGAGGAGGCTCTTCTGTTGACCGAATGGCGGCGGGAGGCCGATGGCTGGAGCTGCGTCACTCGCGACCTCCACGAGCTCGATCCGGTCCCCGAGGACATCTATCACGCAATGATGATGGGCCTGGCAGATTATGTCGGGCGCAACGGCTTTCCCGGGATCCTCCTCGGCCTTTCGGGCGGAATCGACAGCGCCCTGTCGGCGGCAATCGCCGTCGATGCGCTCGGGCCGGACAGGGTCTGGGGCGTGATGATGCCGTCCAAATATACGTCGCCGGAGAGCCTCGAGGACGCGCGCGAGTGCGCGCGGCTCCTGGGCTGCCGCCATGACGTCATCCCCATCGCCTCGGCGGTCGAGGCGTTCGACGCTATGCTGGCCGATTGCTTCGCCGGCACCGAGCCCGGCCTGGCCGAGGAAAATATCCAGGCGCGGATCAGGATGGCCGCCTTAATGGCGCTGTCGAACAAGTTCGGGCCGATGTTGCTCACCACCGGCAACAAGAGCGAGATGAGCGTCGGCTATGCAACGCTCTACGGTGACATGGCCGGCGGCTATTCGGTGCTCAAGGACGCGTACAAGACCACCGTCTTCGAATTGTCGAGGTGGCGCAACGCCAACACGCCCAAGGGTGCGCTCGGCCCCGACGGCACGGCGATGCCAAGCCGAGTGATCACCAAGCCGCCGACGGCCGAGCTCAGGCACGGCCAGACCGACCAGGACTCGCTTCCGCCCTACGACGTCCTCGACCCGATCCTCGAAGCTTTGGTCGACAAGGAAATGTCGGTGAAGGAGGCCGCGCTATCGACCGGCGCCGACATCGCGCTGGTCGCCGATCTCGAGCGCAAGGTGCTTCGCGCCGAGTACAAGCGCCGCCAGGCGCCGCCGGGGGTAAAGATCGGAGGCCGCAATTTCGGCCGCGACCGCCGCTACCCGATCAGCAATTTCTTCCACACCGGCCCCGGGGCAAAGCAGCCGACATGAGCGTCGTCACCCGCTTCGCGCCCTCGCCGACCGGGCGGATCCACGTCGGGAATATCCGAACCGCGCTTCACAATTTCCTGTTTGCCCTCAAGAACGGCGGCGAGTTCCTGCTTCGGATCGACGACACCGACCGCGAGCGATCGACTGCCGAGTTCGACCAGTCGATCCGCGACGATCTCGACTGGCTCGGCCTGAAGCCCGACCGGGTCGTGCGCCAGTCCGAGCGGTTCGACCTGTACAGCCGGGAGTTCGACCGGCTGAAGGCGGCGGGGCGGGTCTATGCCTGCTACGAAACTCCAGAGGAGCTCGAGCTTCGCCGCAAGGTGCTGCTCGGCCGCGGGCTTCCGCCGGTCTACGAGAGGAAACCCGAAGGCGAGCCGGAGCCGGAGGGACGGCCGCCGCACTGGCGCTTCAGGCTCGACCATGACTCGCCGATTTGCTGGACCGACCTGATCCGCGGCGAGCAGAAGTTCGACCCCAGGCTGCTGTCGGATCCGGTGGTCCGGCGCGAGGACGGCAGCTGGCTCTACCTGCTTCCGAGCGTGATCGACGATATCGAGCTGAAGATCACGCACATCGTGCGCGGCGAAGACCATGTGTCGAACAGCGCTGCGCAGATCCAGATGTTCGAGGCGCTTGGGGCAAGTCCGCCGCATTTCGCGCACGAGGCGCTTCTAGTCGCCGCCGAAGGCAAGCTGTCGAAGCGGCTCGGCTCGATCGGAGTCGACGAGATCCGGGACGCCGGGCTCGAGCCGTTGGCCTTGCTGTCGGTTCTGGCGCGGATCGGAACGTCGCAGCCGGTCGAGCCGGTGCACAGCCTTAAGGACCTGGCGAAGGGCTTCGACTTTACGTACTTCGGGCGGGCGCCGGCGCATTTCGACCTTCGCGAGGTCGAGCTGGTGAACGCCAGGCTGATCCATTCGATGGATTTTGCCGAGGTGAGCGGCACGCTACCGGATTGGGTGACGAAGCAGGATTGGGACCTCATTCGGCCGAATCTGACGCATGTGGACGAAGCCTCCGACTGGCTTTCCGTCCTCCAGGGCGAGATCGATGCGCCCGACCTCAGCCATGATGAGCGGGCGGTTGCCCGCGAGGCGGCCGCGATTGCAGGGGACCTGGACTGGTCGTCGGAGCCGTGGCGCCAGCTGACCGAGCGGCTCAAGACCTCGACCGGCCAGAAAGGCCGCGCGTTGTTCCACCCGCTCCGGCTCGCGATCACCGGCCGCGAAAGCGGGCCGGAAATGGCCGGCCTCGTCGAGCGGATCGGCAGGGACCGGACTGTCCGCCGGCTCGAAACCGCAGCCAAGCGCTAACCGTAGGCATCGATACGATTCGCTTGGCGTTCGTCATGTAATGTTGTAACATGACAGAGACTCGCGTTGATAGGAGTCGAGCAATGACCGTCTATGCTCCAGTTCCGGCTTACGCCGACCGCAAGCGCCATCCGCGCGCTCTCTTGCTTATCGTAGCAGGCCATGTCGCACTGCTCGCCGCGGTGATGACCGCGAAGATGGACATTGGCGGGAGCTTCATCCCGACCAAGACCGACGTGAAGCTGATCCCGGTTCCGCCCGAGCCCGCGCCCAACCCGCCGCAGCCCAAGCAAGAACCGCGCAATTCGGCGATCGACACTGTGCCGCGTGTAGTCCCGGTCCCGCAGCCGCACTTCCCGCGGGTGGACACCAGGCAACTGCCGCTGCCGGATCCCGGACCCGTGATCGGGCCGGGGCCGTCGATCGACACCAGGCCGACGCCCGCACCGGTTCGCACCGGACCGCGCTTCATCACTCCCGACTCGAGGCTCAAGCCGCCCTACCCGCAGCAGAAGCTGCGGCTGGAGGAGGAGGCTGTGCTGAGGCTCCGGCTATCCATCGACGAGCGCGGCCGGGTCGCCGCGGTCGAGCCGGTCGGCCGGGCCGACCCGGTCTTCCTTGCCGCGGCGCGGCGCCATTTGATCGCCCTCTGGCGCTACCAGCCGGCCACCGAAAACGGCCGGGCGATAGCGAGCTCGACGGTGATCACGCTGAGCTTCCAGCTCGAGAACTAAAGTCCACTGGCGAGAGCCGGCGCGAGGCCTTATCTTGCCGCCATGTCCTGGTTCCCCAGCCCCGTCGGCCCGCGCGCCGCCCTTCGCGACCTTGCCGCTGCCGTCCGCCACAGCAGCCGCGAGCAGGTGATCGGCGCGTCGCTGGCGACTCTGACCACCATCATCGTCGTCATCCTGTTCTTCGTCGATTCGAAGATCAACACCGCCCCGCCGCCCTACATCGTTTATACGGAGAGCTGGAGCGCCAACCGAAGCGACGCCGAGATCATCGCCGACCAGAAGAAGCACCAGGCGGAGAGGAAGGCGGCCGAGGCCGAGAAGCAGCGGCAATTCCAGAGGCTCGAGAACCGGCTCGGAATGTGAGCGAGGCCGGGGGAGCGCCGGATCGCCGCTTCATGGCCGAGGCCGTGGCGCTGGGCGAAGCCGCGCGGGGTACGACCGCGCCCAACCCCAACGTCGGCTGCGTGATCGTCTCGGCTGACGGCAGCATAGTGGGCCGCGGCGCCACTGCCCCTGGGGGCCGCCCGCACGCCGAAGCAGTCGCGCTCGGCGAAGCCGGCAGCAAGGCGCGAGGCTCGATTGTCCATGTGACCCTCGAACCCTGCGCCCACGAGAGCGACCGCGGCCCCGCCTGCTCCGACCTGCTGATGGAGGCGAAGCCGGCCCGGGTTGTCGTCGCGCTCAAGGATCCGGACCCGCGGACGAGCGGCAAGGGCATCAAGCGGCTTCGCGAGGCCGGAATCGAGGTCAAGGTCGGGACCGGCCGCAAGTCGGCGGCCGATTCGCTTGCCGGTTATCTGACCCGGCTGAAGCTCAAGCGGCCGCGAATCACGCTCAAGCTGGCTTTGTCGATCGACGGCAAGATCGCACTTCCATCAGGCGAATCGAAATGGATCACCGGCGAGGATGCCCGCGCCCACGTTCATTTCGAGCGGGCGCATTGCGACATGATCCTGGTCGGGCGCGGTACCTACATGGCCGACCGGCCGCAGCTCGACGTTCGGCTCCCGGGCCTCGAGGAACGGTCGCCGAGGCGCGCGTTGCTGACCCGCGGAGAGGCCGTCGAGGGGTGGGAAGTGCTTTCTTCTCCGCAGGATGTCCACCGGCTTCATGACGTCAACGACCTCCTCGTCGAAGGCGGGTCTGCGACCGCGACGGCGTTTCTCTCCGACGATCTGGTCGACCGGATCCTGATCTATCGGGCGCCGATCATCGTCGGCGAAGGCCGGTCGTCGTTCGGCTATGTCGGCCTCGATGCGATCGCCGACGCGCACGGCAAGTGGCGCTCCGCCGGCGAGCAGAGGCTGGGAGTCGACCGGCTCGAAGTTTACGAGCGGGTGCGCGGGAGCTAGGCGACGCGCATGTTCACCGGGATCGTCACCGACGTCGGCACAATCGTCAGCGCAGAGCAGCGCTCGGACCTGAGGCTGCGAATTCGCTGTGGCTATGACATGAGTGGCATCGACCTTGGCGCGTCGATCGCCTGCTCGGGCGTGTGCCTGACGGTCGTCGACAAGGGCCCGGAGGAAGGCGGCTCCTGGTTCGCGGTCGACCTGTCGACTGAAACCCTGTCGAGGACCGCCTCCGAGCTGTGGAGGGAAGGGGCGAAGGTCAATCTGGAGCGCCCGCTCCGGGTCGGCGACGAGCTCGGCGGCCATTTCGTCACCGGCCACATCGACTGCGTCGGCGACGTGGTTGAGGTTCATCCAGAGGGCGGATCGACACGAGTGGGCGTTTCGGTCCCGCAGGACCTGGCTCCGCTGATCGCGTCGAAGGGGTCGGTCGCGCTCGACGGAGTGTCGCTGACCGTCAACGAGACAAGCGAGGCCAAGGACGGCCGAACGCATTTTTCGGTCAATATCATCCCACACACAGCCCGCTGCACGGCCCTTGGCGATATTGCTGTCGGACGACAGCTCAATGTCGAAGCCGACGTGCTCGCCCGCTATATCGAGCGGATGATCGCGGCGCGGTCACAATAGAGCGCCATCTTTCCTGCTTTTAATCACATTGTAATGTGATATGGCGCCGCCATGAGCATTGACCTGATCGAGCGGCTAACCGCCATTATCGACACCGGCGAAGTGAGCCGGGCTGCGCTCGCGCGGGCAGCGGGGCTTCATCCGAACAGCCTTCGGAAGCTCGGCGCTCCCGACTGGAACCCGACCGCCGACACTCTCAAGCGGCTTGAAAAGCTCATCCAGCGCGGAACGACCGACGTGCTGGCTCCCACCAAGACGATCATCGACGAGGCCCGCAACGGGCGCATGTTCATCCTCGTCGACGACGACGACCGGGAGAATGAAGGCGATTTGGTGATCCCGGCGCAGATGGCGACTCCCGAAGCAATCAACTTCATGGCCCGCCATGGGCGCGGCCTCATCTGCCTCGCTTTGTCCAAGGAGCGGGCCGACTCGCTCGGGCTCGAGCCGATGACCCGGACCAACCGGAGCCGCAACGAGACCGCTTTTACCGTCTCCATCGAAGCGAAAGAGGGCATTTCCACCGGAATCAGCGCTGCCGACCGGGCGCGGACCGTTGCCGTCGCGATCGACGCGGCGAACGGGCCGGACGCGCTCGTCTCGCCCGGCCATGTGTTCCCGCTCGTCGCCCGACCGGGGGGAGTGCTGGTCCGCGCCGGCCATACCGAGGCAGGGGTCGACGTCGCCCGCCTTTCCGGCCTCAATCCGAGCGCTGTGATCTGCGAGATCATGCGCGAGGACGGGTCGATGGCGCGGCTCGACGACCTGATGGATTTCGGCCGGGCCCACGGGCTGAAGATCGGCACGATCCGCGACCTCATCGCCTACCGGTTGAAGGAGGACCGTCTCGTCGAGCGAACAGCCTCGAGCCTGTTCCGGGCGGCAAGCGGCGCCGACTGGCAGGCGCAGGTGTTCCGCGACTCGGCCACCGGCGAAGAGCAGCTGGCGCTTGTCCACGGAAGCCTCCAGCCGGACCGGCCGGTGCTCGTCCGGATGCACAGCCTCGACCTGTTCGCCGACGTGCTCGGGGAGCAGGGGCCAAGGTCGAACCTGCTCGAAGGCGCGATGCGGATGATCGAGAAGGAGGGATCGGGGGTCGTCGTTGCGCTTCACGCCGCAGCGCCCGGCTCGCTGTCGCGCTCGATCGACCTGCGCGCGGGAAAGCCGGTCGAAGGCGGCGATGCGGTGCGCGGATACGGGGTCGGCGCGCAGATCCTCGCAGCGCTCGGGATCCATGACATGATCCTCCTGTCGAATACGCGCCACTCGCCGGTGGCGCTGTCGGGCTACGGCCTCGCGATCGTCGACGAGCGCCCGATCGAGACGAGCTGACGTCATGGCGACGATCCTGCTGGCCGAAGCGCGATTCTATCCGAACCTCAGCGATATGCTGCTCGAAGGCGCGCGCTCGGCGATCGAGGCTGCCGGGCACCGGCACGAGACGATCAGCGTGCCCGGAGCGCTCGAGCTGCCGGCGGCGATCAGCTTCACCGCGCGAAGCGGCCGGTTCTGCGCCTTCGTCGCGCTCGGGGTCGTGATCCGCGGCGAGACCTATCATTTTGAGATTGTCGCTGAGGAGAGCGCCCGGGCACTGATGGCGCTGACTCTCCAGGGCTTCGCGATCGGCAACGGCGTGCTGACGGTCGAGAACGAAGAGCAGGCGCGGGTTCGCGCCGACCCCGAGCGCGGCGACAAGGGCGGGGATGCGGCACGCGCCGCGCTGGCGCTTTACGAGCTTCGCGAAAAATACGGGGCGTAGTCTCCCCTCGGGTCGATTGGTTGCCTGGCGGTATCGGTTGGAATGGTCGCGCCCGGCCACAGCTAGTGTCCGGCTTGGGTGGAAAACGGACGTTGCGCAGAGCACCAGCCATCATCAGGGAAAAGGGGCGGAGACTTTCATCGCCCGCCCCGAATTTCCTCGCTGTAGCGGCTACGCCATAGCACCCGTCTGTTCGGGGATTACCAAAATCTGACCGGGATAGATTGAATCAGGATCCTTCAGCATCGGTCGATTGGCTTCGAAGATCCTCTGATACGCATTGGCGTCACCATAGTGCTTCTGGGCAATTGCCGAGAGGGTGTCGCCACTTTGCACCTCATACACTTTCGGCTGCTGGGCCTGCGGTTGGCCACCGCTTATGCCGCTGTCATCGACGGCCTCGATGTACTTAATGTTGCCGACGATCATCATCAGCTTCTGGCGTGTTGCTTCGTCAGGGACATCGCCGGTGATTTTCACCTTGCCACCTTGAACATCAACATTGATGTCGCCGGGAAGTCCGAGCCGCTCGATTTCCTTTCTGACTGCCTGGGCGCGCTTTTGAGCGTCAGCACTCTCTTCGAAAACTTCCTTACCTTTGTCGCGCTTGAAGAAATCAAATAGTGCCATGTTCCTGCTCCGTAGGTCATCGTGTCCCCCGCCCCAACCAATCATCCGGATTGCCGACGGTTCCTCCGGAACCGCCCACCCGTTGCAGGAATTGGCTGGAATCGTTTCCGCAATGAGTTGGATGGCCGCTTTGGGTGGATAGCGGACGTTACGCCAGCTCCGCTCATCGACTCCGTTTCTGGTCCGGATTATCGTGAAACTGGGCCTGGCTGAGGCCGCGTCAGTATCGAAGCGCAGGGGGTATGAAGATGTCCGGATTGAAATGCGTATGGCTGGCCGCTGCAGTTGCCGCCCTTTCTTTCTCCAGCTCTCCAGTCGTCTGGGCGCAGTCCCCTGAACCGAGGCCCCGAGTCATAGCTGCCGATGAAGGGGTGACGAGCGTCGGAGAGAACGGCTTCATCACGTGGATCAAGGTAGGATCAGTCTCGACAGGTGCTTCTCAGCTATACCTGGGCACCGGCATTGTTCCTCCGGGCGCTTTATCCGGCAGAGGGCGCCTATCCGACCGCAGAGGAGCGCAGCAAGGACTTCGCCTTCTGCAAGACCCGGCTGGCCGAGCAGGGAAACGAGCAGCACCATTAACTGCTGAATGTCCGCAATGGGTCGAAGCCGGACACTAGCGCAGGCGGCTCGCCGCGCTCGCCGCGCTCGCCCTCGAGAGCTGCAGGAGAAATACGGGGCTTAATCGGGCGCTGCCCCGCCGCTAAGCGCGTCCGGTGACTCGCGCCTCTCCTCACTGGCTCGCCTTTCCGGCGCTGCTGCTTGGCAATGTCGCTTTGGCGTTCGGGCCGTGGCTCGTTCGGCTGTCCGACGTTGGGCCGGTGGCGGTCGGATTCTGGCGGCTGTTGCTTGCGCTTCCGTTCATTTGGCTGCTCGCGCGAATGTCCGGGCAGCGGCCGCACTGGCCGAAGCGCGCTCTTACGGTCACGGTGGTGATCGCGGCGATCTTTTACGCGCTCGACCTCGCCGCCTGGAACGCCGGAATCCTGATGACGAAGCTGGGCAACGCGACCCTGTTCGGCAACAGCGGAAGCTTCGTGTTCGCGATCTACGGGCTTTGGCTCGTGCGAAGCCTTCCGTCGGGAAAGCAGTCGGCCGCGCTTGCTCTGGCGCTCGCCGGAACTTTGCTCCTGATGACCAGAAGCTACGATCTGAGTCCGACGAACCTGGGCGGGGATATGCTGACGCTGGCGGCCGGGCTGCTTTACGGCGGCTATCTGATTTTCGTCGAGCGCGCTCGAACGCAGCTCCAGCCCTTGCCTCTGCTACTGCTTGCGACCGTCTTCGCAACTCCGCTCCTGCTAGGAATCAGCGCCGGGTTCGGCGAGCGGCTGTGGCCGAGCGACTGGACACCGCTGCTCATCCTCGCGCTTTCGAGCCAGGTGATCGGGCAAGGGCTTCTGATTTATTCGATCGGTGTCTTTTCGCCGCTGGTCGTCGGTCTCACCCTCCTGACCCAGCCGGTGACGGCAGTCCTGATCGGCTGGTTCGCCTATGGCGAGACTCTGTCTGCCGCCGATGGGCTGGGCGCGCTGGCGATTGCCGCCGCGCTGGTCCTCGTGCGGGTTCCGCAGCGGGGCTTGCGCGGCGCCGCGCCGCGGCCCAGTTGAGGCGAATGGACCAGCCGAGCCCTCTCCAGCAGCTGCGCGAACGGCTTGCTCTGGCCGTCGGCGAAAATGCCGTGTTCGACGGCTGGAGCCGGGCTGCAGTCGATTCCGCCGCCAGTCAGCTCGGGATCGACCAGGCGCAGGCACGGCTCGCCTTTCCGAACGCCCAAGTCGAAATGATCGACGCCTATATCCAGGGGGTCGACCGGGAGATGGCGCAAAGACTTCCGCCCGAGAAGCTCCAGGGGATGAAGATTCGCGAGAAGATCCGCTCGATGGTGTGGACACGGATCGAAATCATGGGCCCGGCGCGCGAGGCGGTTCGGGGGGCATTGTCGATCCTGGCAATGCCGCACAATTTGCCGCTGGGCTTGCGGACCGGCTGGCGCTCGGCCGATCTGATGTGGCGGCTCGCCGGCGACACCAGCACCGACTTCAACCATTATACGAAGCGGATGACTCTTGGCGCAGTCTATGGATCGACCCTGCTCGCCTGGATCGACGACAAAAGCGAAGGCTGGTCGGAAACCGCCGCCTTTCTCGACCGCCGGATCGACGACGTGATGCAGTTCGAGAAGTGGAAGGCCCAGTGGCGTGGGCAGGAAAGGTTCAGCGTCAGCCGCTTTCTTGGAAGGCTCCGCTACCCACCTCGCTGACCTATCGTTATTGATAATCATTTGCACTCTGATATGGCCGCCGACCATGGCAGCCTTGCTTCAGCGCCTGTTGATCTGGCTCGCGCTTGCTTCGGTTGCGCTTGCAGCGACGGCTCCCGCGCGCGCTTCGATGACCGACCGGGAGGTCCAGACCAGCTGGCGGCTGCTCGACTATATCGCCGTCGATTATCGCGAGGCGGTGTCTGGCGGGCGGGTCATCAACCAGCTCGAATATGACGAGATGGTCGAATTCTCGGCCACTGTCTCCGACAAGCTCGCCGGACTTCCCGCGAAGCCCGCAAAGCCTGCCCTGGTGCAGGATTCGAAGGCCTTGCAGTCGGCGATCGCCGCAAAAGCCGAGCCTCCGCAGGTCGCCCGGGCTGCCAAGGGTCTCGCCGACCGGCTGCTTGTCGCTTACCCGGTTCCGCTGGTGCCCGGGAGCATGCCTGACCTGGCTCGGGGCGCCGCCATTTATGCGCAGAATTGCGCGTCCTGCCATGGAGCAAAGGGCGAGGGGCCGCCGCCCGCGTTCGCCCAGCTCGACCCGCCGCCGATCGCCTTTGCCGACCGCGAACGCGCGCGCGACCGGAGCCTTTTCAGCCTCTACCAGGTGGTGACCCAGGGCCTCGAGGAGACCGCGATGCAAAGCTATGCGTCGCTTTCCGAAGAGGACCGCTGGGCGGTCGCCTTCTACAGCGGGACGCTGGCCTTTCCCGATGCTGCCGAAGGCGAGCGAATCTGGAAGCAGGACCGGTCGGTGCGCTCGCTGATCCCCGACATGGCGGCGCTCATCGCCCTGACCCCGGCCGAGCTCGAGTCGAAGATCGGCGCCGACAAGGGGGCGACCCTCACCGCTTTTCTGCGCTCCAGTCCCGAGGCGGTCGCCGGCGCGTCCGGCGGGCCCAACGCCTCGCTCCAGCTTGCCCGCGAACGCCTTCGCGAAAGCCTGGCCGCCGTTTCGGGCGGCGACCGCTCGGAGGCCAATCGGCTGGCGTTGTCCGCCTACCTCGACGGGTTCGAGCCGGTCGAGGCGGTGCTTGGAATGCGCGACGGCGCGCTGATGGGCCGGATCGAGCAAGCGATGTCCGGGTTTCGGCAGGCGATCGGCCGCGGCGAAAGCGAAGCGCAGCTTCGCCAGCGGCTGGCGGAGATCGAAGGCCTCCTCGACGAAGCGGAGGCGGCGCTGGCCCCCGAGGCAGCGAGCGGCATCGCCACCTTCCTCGGCTCGTTCGCAATCCTGCTTCGCGAGGGGCTGGAGGCGCTGCTGGTGGTGATCGCGATGATCGCCTTCGTCCGCCGCGCCGAGCGCCCCGACGCGCTTCGATACGTCCACGGCGGCTGGATCGCGGCGCTGGTCGCCGGAGCCGCGACCTGGGTGCTTGCAACCTATGCGCTGTCCATCAGCGGCAAGAACCGCGAGCTTGCCGAAGGCTTCGGAGCGCTTCTCGCGGCATTGATCCTGCTCTCGGTCGGGGTGTGGATGCACGGCAAGTCGCAGGCGGACGAGTGGCGCCGCTACATTGCCGAGAAAATGCAGGGCGCCTTGTCGCGCGGCTCGGGATGGTTTCTGTTCGGCCTCGCCTTCATCGTCGTCTATCGCGAGGTGTTCGAAACCATCCTGTTCTACGCGGCGCTGTGGACGGCGGATAACGGCCCGATCCTGCTGGCGGGCGCGCTCACCGCCGTCGCTCTGCTTGGGGTCATCGCCTGGGTGATGCTGAAGCTCAGCCGGACGCTGCCGATCACCCAATTCTTCCGCTACAGCGCGATCCTGATCGCGATCCTCGCGGTGGTGCTCGCCGGCAAGGGCATCGGCGCGCTCCAGGAAGCGGGCACGGTCGGGATCACGCCGCTTCCGCAAGTCCCGCGCATCGCGACTTTTGGCATCTTCCCGACTCTCGAAGCGGTCGGCGCGCAACTGCTGATGATCGCCGCCCTGATTTTCGGCTTTCGAGCCGCGGCACGGCCGCGGCCGCTTGCCGCCCCGGCGGAATGAGGCTTAGGTAGAGGCACAGGCATAAGAGAGGATTTGAGCGATGGCGGGCGTGAACAAGGTTATCCTGGTCGGCAATCTCGGCGCCGATCCCGAGGCGCGTTCGCTCAACAACGGCGGCGAAGTCGTCAACATGCGGGTCGCCACGTCGGAGAGCTGGAAGAACAAGGACGGCGAGCGCCAGGAGCGGACCGAGTGGCACAACGTCGTTATCTACAACGAGAACCTCGGCCGGGTGGCGAAGAACTATCTGCGCAAGGGATCGAAAGTTTATATCGAAGGCCAGATCCAGACGCGCAAATGGGCCGACCAGTCGGGTAACGACCGCTATACGACCGAGGTCGTCCTTCAGCGATTCCGCGGAGAGCTGGTGCTGCTCGACAGCCGCGCCGACAGCCGCGGCGGCGGCGGCGATTATGGCGACGAGGAGTTCGGCGGAGGTTCGTCGGGCGGCGGAGCGCGACCCCAGGCGCGGCCCGAGCCGGCCAAGTTCGACAGCGACCTGGACGACGACGTTCCGTTCTAAAACTGCGCGGTTCTAGACCCTGCGTCTCACGTTTCGTCGCTTCCCTTCCTGAGCTTGGCGAGCGCCGCGAACGGGCCGGCCTCCTCTTCGTTAAGGACTCCTGCTTCCCTGAGCGCGGCGTCGGCGCCGGCGCTTCGCGGGAAGGGATCGACCGAGAGCGCCAGACTATCGGCGACCGCGGTGCCGAGATCGACTGTAGCGCCGTCGTAGAAGACCACGTCGCAATCTTCTTCCGCCAGTTCGATCTCCTCTTCGGTCGAGTCGGGATTCGGCTCGGGCAGGAAAATCACCTCGAAAGGCTCGTCGACATGCTCGGCGACCGGCTCGTCGGTTGCGATGCAACATTGTTCGAGCGCCGCCCGGACTCGTCCGAGCGCGCGGATTCGCGGACCGTCGCGTTCAAACGTCACATTGGCCTCGAGCCGTTCGAGCGACGACAGGCCGAGCCGCTCGGCAATGGCTTCACGCTCGGCGTCGTCGGCGACCAGGTCGATCCGCTCGCCGCCGCGAATCTTGTCGAGGGGGAGGCGATGACCGAAAGTGTCGCGCATCAGAACCGCCCTTCCACCAACAGATCGTCCGGAGCGCTGGACAACCGTTCCCACAGGTCGCGAAGCTTTTCATCACTGTGCTTCAGAGCGTCGTCGCGCGGCTCGCTCCCGCGGTAGACGCTGGAGACGACGCATTCGCTCCAGTCGCATTCGCCGGCGATTGCTGCGCGCCAGTCGTCGACCCGCCGCTCGAGCGAGCCGACCAGCTTGCGGACCCGACGGCCGAGCCCGGGATCGTTCAACCCGATCTGGCGATGCTCGGCGTCCATCGCCTCGATGAATCGTTCGGTCAGTGCAGCCGACGCGGCTTCGCCTTCGGCCGAGCCGGATTCGAGCCGAACGATGAAAAGAGCGCAAATCGTGGCCAGCATCGCGAACCGGCCATCGATCGTGTCGGTAACCTCGCCCTGGGTGAACCAGTGCGGGCTCCTCGCCTCCGCGACAGCGCTGTCGAACAGGGCCTGGCCGCGCCTGGGCCGGTCCGTTAAGCGCCCGAACAGGAATCGAAGCATAAACCTCCGCTTAGCACGAGACAGGGTTGCGCGTTGAGGGTCCGCGCGGATACTGACGATCGACATTGCGCCGCGACAGGCGCTTTTCCAGGAGAAGTTTCGGAATGAAGGCTGCGACAGCGAAAATCGCGATGACACTTTTGAGCGCGGCGCTGCTGGCGGGTTGCATCGGCACCCGCGACCATCGCGGCGCGGTGGTCGACACCGAACTCGTGTCCGCGATTCAGGTCGGTACCGACAACAAGCAGTCGGTCGAGGCGTTGCTCGGGCGGCCGACCTTCACCGGCCAGTTTGGCGAGAACGACTGGTATTATGTGTCGCGGGACACGAAGACGGTCGCGTTCCGAAATCCAAGCCTCCTCGACCAGACGGTGCTTCACATCACCTTCGACCAGGCGGGCAATGTCGTCGCAGTCCAGCAGACCGGCAAGCAGCTTGTCGCGAGGATAAACCCGGTCAACGACAAGACTCCGACGCTCGGCCGCCGGCGCGGCATCCTGCAGGACATCTTCGGCAATATCGGCACGGTGGGTGCACCAGGCACCACGCCTGGCAACCCGGGGCAGTAACCAAGCAAGCGCTTTTGCCGGCATTGCGTTTGGCTTAAGCGGTTACGCATGACCGCAACCCCGGCCGGCATGACCTATGCCGATTATCTTCGGCTCGAACAGCTTTTGGGCGCCCAGCAGCCGCTGTCGGACCTGCACGACGAGATGCTGTTCATCGTCATCCATCAGACGAAGGAATTGTGGCTCAAGCAGATGCTCCATGAGCTGGAGCTTGCGATCGAGCTCGTCGGGCAGGACCGTTTCGCGCCGGCCTACAAGGCGCTTGCCCGCTTAGGCCGGATCCAGTCGGTGATGACCTTATCGTGGGATGTCCTGTCCACCCTCACTCCGGTGGACTATCTCGCCTTCCGGGACGTGCTCGGCACGTCCTCGGGATTCCAGTCGGCGCAGTTCCGCGAGCTCGAATATCGGCTCGGAATCAAGGACGCGAGCTACCTGAAGCATTATGCCGGCGACAGCGACGACCATGCCCGGCTGAAGCGCGCTCTCGACGAGCCGAGCCTTCGCGACGCGTCCCATTTGGCGCTCGAGCGCGCCGGCTTTAAACTCGGCGAGCGCTCGGATGAGGCAATCGCCGATGCGTGGCTCCAGGTCTATCGCGAGTCCGACCGCTGGTTCGAACTCTATCAATTGGCTGAAAAGCTTGTCGACATCGACGACGCGCTCGCCGGCTGGCGCCACAAGCATGTTCTCACCGTCGAGCGGATCATCGGCAACAAGGCGGGGACCGGAGGCTCGGCCGGGGCGGCGTACCTGCGTTCAACTCTGGACAAGCGCGTGTTCCCCGAGCTGTGGGCGCTCAGGACCGATCTTTGAATTTCAAGCGGCTGTTCTCCAAGAGCCTCTCAGCCGATCCGAAGCGGCTGCACATGGCCGCCCACAGCCATCATCTGTGGCCCGACGCCAGCTTCGACGGCCAGGTCGAATGCTGGAATGACGCCGCGCGGCTCGCCGACCGCAAGTGGGACAAGGTGATGGGAGAGGTGTGGCCGGAGGCGCAGCGCCACGTCGCTTGCGAGCTCGGCACGGACGAGCCCGATGCGATCGTGTTCGCCCCCAACACCCACGAGCTGCTCGTGCGCCTGGTGGCGGCGGCGCCTCGCGCCGAGGAAGGCCCGCTTCGGGTGCTGACCAGCGACGGTGAATTCCACACCGCGCGCCGGCAATTCGCCCGCTGGGCTGAGTCGGGCGAGATCGCACTCGAGCAGCTTGCTACCGAGCCGTTCGAGAGTTTTTCCGAACGCTTTCTCGAACGCGCACGCGCCGGGAGCCACGACTTCGTCTTCGTGAGCCAAATGCTGTTTGGAAGCGGGCGATTGTTCGAGAATGTCGGCGAGCTGGCCGCGCTCGGCCGCCCCGGCGGGCCGTGGGTGGTGGTCGACTGCTAGCATGCGTTCAGGGCGATCGAGTCGCCGTTCGGCGATGTGCCCGGCAAGTCGGCCTTCTACCTCGCCGGCGGCTACAAATATGCGATGGCCGGAGAAGGCTGCGCTTTTCTTCACGCACCGCCCGGCTTTGGTCCACGGCCCCCGATCACCGGCTGGTTCGCCGAGTTCGAGGATTTGACGCTTCCGCCAGGAAGCGTCGGCTATGCGAAGGATTCCTCGCGCTTCCTGGGCGCGACCTTCGATCCGTCCGCGCTGTACCGATTCAACGCAGTGCGGCGAATGCTCGAGCAATCGGAGCTGACGACAGCCCGGATCTCAAGCCACGTCGAGGCCCTTCAGCGCAGCCTTGTGAGCCGGCTGCAACAAACCGCGTTCGGCTCGGCCGAGCTGCTCAATCCGCTGAAGCAAGGTCCGCACGCACGGTTCCTGGCGTTCAGAAGCCCGAACGCACAGCGATGGTGCGGCGAGCTTGGCGAGCGGGACTGCATGGTCGACGTGCGCGGGGACGTGCTCCGGATCGGCCTTGGCCTCTACCACGACGAAAGCGACATCGACCGGTTCGCGAGCCTTTCGGCCAAGCTGGAAGGCTAGGGTTCGAGGCCGCGGCGGATCAGGCGGTTGGCGAGCCGGGCGACCTCCCCCGGCTTTTCGCGTCCCCACACCGCAAAGCGCAGTCCGAGGAACACGTTCATCCCCATGATCGCCCAGGCCTCGACTTCGCTCGCGATCGGCGAATCGGACGCGACGACGTCGCCCTTTGCCTTGCCGGCATCCAGACGCGCCGCGATTCGGGCGACGGTCGTCCGATAATGTTTGTCGAACCCCTCCGGATCGGCGATCTCCGCCTCGTCGATAATCCGGTAAACCTGTTTGTGTGACCGGGCGAACTCCAGGTACGACTCGAGCGCCTTGCCTTCGCCGTCGAGCGTGTCCCGGGCCGTTTTCAGGGCCGGTGCCACATGGTCGCGCACGCGCGCCGACATGTCGGTGACCAGCGCCTTGAACACCGCCTCCTTGCTGTCGAAATAGGTGTAGAAGGTTCCGAGCGCGACTCCCGCGCGCTGCGTGATCCCGACGATCGACCCTTCCGAAAAGCCGCGCTCGCCGAACTCTTCCAGCGCCCCGTCGAGGATCTTGCGAAGGGTTCTCTCGCCGCGCGCGGTCCGCGGCGCCTTGCCCTCGCTCGCAGGGCTGCCCTCGCCGCTTTCCGAGGTCGTCGCGCGCATTTTCTCGCCCCCCGCTCCGGCAATGGACATTCAAAAGTTGAAAGCCGGTTCACCTTTCAGTATAGCGAATCTGCGTTTGCGCGCAATCCACCCTGGAACGCGCAGTGGAGGGGGACTTCAGATAATGCGAATTTTTTCTACCCGTAGAGCCTTGCTTGCCTCGGTTGCGAGCCTAGCCGTCTATGCCGTTCCGGCGGCTGCCCAGGAAAATCCTGCCACCAGCCCCGAGCTGCCGGCGAACCAGGAGACTGAGGCAGAAGCAGCGGAAGCGAGCGACACCGAGATCGTCGTCACCGCCCGGCGCGTGGTTGAACTCTTGGAAGACGTTCCGGCCTCCGTTTCGGCGTTCGATGACCGAGCGCTCGACCGGTTGCAGGCACGGGACCTGACCGATCTCCAGGGCGCGGTGCCCAACCTCAATATCGTTCAGGGTCGCGGATCCTCCAACGCGACCAACATATTCATCCGCGGCATCGGACAGCCGGACGCGCTCCAGACCTTCGATCCGGCAGTCGGTGTCTATGTCGACGACGTCTATCTATCGCGCATTCGCGGAGCGCAGCTGGACATGCTCGATGTCGAGCGCATCGAAGTCCTGCGCGGACCGCAGGGGACGCTCTACGGAAAAAACACGATCGGCGGAGCTATCAAATTCATCACCCGCCGGCCGGGCCAAGACGTTTGGGCGAAGGGGTCCCTCGAGATCGGCTCCTACAACCAGTTCACTCTCAAGGGCGCTGTGTCCGGACCCCTGTCAGACACTGTCGCCGTCGGAGTGGCGGCAATGCGGGCGAAGCGCGATGGCTTTGTCGAGGACCGGGTGCTCGACCGGGATTATAATGACAAGGATACCATCGCAGCCCGTGCATCGTTGGCATTCACCCCCTCTGCGCTCTTCCGCTTCGACGTTTCCGTCGATTACACCGAGGACGATGCAGCCTTGAATGTGGGAGCTCCGGTAAATGAGCTTACGTATCTCACTTTGTTTGCCCCGGCGAACAACCTGCTGCTGCCGCTCGAGCAGAGCCTCGACGACTACGACTTCACTGCGAGGATCAGTCCGGGCCTGCCCAACTCGACGAATCTACAGCACTGGGGGACTTCGGCGCGTGCCGAGTGGGACATCACCGAAGCCCTGACCTTCCGCTCCATCACCGCCTACCGCGAACTGAAAACCGATGATTTCATCGACATCGACGCCACTCAACTCGAAGTCGGCGACGTCTTCGTAGGTGTCGACCAGAACCAGCTCAGCCAGGAATTCCAGTTGCTTGTGAATCGCGGCCCGCTGCAGGGCGTCGCCGGCCTCTATTATCTGCGCGAAACTATTACCTCGCACCAGGAGGCATTTGCCGACGATTTGGTCGACCTTCGCTTCTTGCGGCTGATCGCACCGCTTATCGGGATCCCCGACGCCTTGCTCGGTCCCTCGGACTTTCCAACGTTCCTACGGACCGTCGACGACGACCTCGAGACCGGCAGCTACGCTGCCTATGCGAATGCGACCTATTCGGTGACAGACGCTCTGCGGGTTTCGGCGGGAATCCGGTACACCAGGGAGAAGAAGGATTATTTCCGGACAACCTCTACCTTCTCCAGCTCGCCGATTCTAAACGGAACATTCGCTTTCGAGTCGTCGGACAGCTGGGACGACATTTCGCCAATGGCGTCAGTGGACTATCATTTCACGCCCGAAACCATGGCTTACGTGCGCGTCGCAAAGGGTTTTAAATCGGGCGGCTTCAACGGGCGCGCAAACACCGCTGCCGAAACCAGCGCCTACGACCCGGAGACGGTGTGGTCGTATGAAGCAGGAGTCCGCACCCACATCGCACACCAGCTGCGGCTGAGCGCAGCGGTCTTCCACAACCACTATAAGGATTTCCAGGCGCGCGTGTCGGGAATCGCGGTTGATCCGACTACCGGGATTCCGGAGCCGACGCTCGGGGTCCTGAACGCTGGCAAGATGCGGATACGCGGCGCCGAACTCGAGGCTTCCTGGACTCCGGTGCGGCAGCTGCTGCTCGATGCTCAGATTGGCTACCTCGACGCCGACTACAAGGATTTCGAAGACGACCGCTTCACCAATTTCGGCGGCAGCCGGGCGTTCCAGACGCCAGCCTTCGCGCCGAAGTGGACCCTGCGCATCGGCAGCCAGTACAGCTTCGACCTGGCTGGCTCGGGCAATCTGCTGTTTGGCGCACAATACCGTTATCGCTCAAAGCATGCGCTCGCGGTCGACAATACCCCCGTCAACTCCGATCAAGAGATCGAAGGCTTGTTCGAAAACGGCTTCGGTGTCGTCGACGCACGGGTCGTTTGGGAAGACCCCAGCAGGCGCTTTTCTGTCGGTCTTTACGGTCAGAATCTGTTCGACGAAGTTTACAAAACAGATGGGCAGGAGTTTTCGAGCGTCGGCAACATCCGGACGGTCTACTTCGGTGCACCGCGAACCTTCACGATCCGCTTTACTGCGAGCTATTAGAGGCACTGGGAGCTTCGGGCCGGCTTGCCCGCCCGCGGCTTACGTGCCACGTCCAGCATAGATGGAAGACGGGCGTCGACCGACCGGGCCAAGGGTCCTCCTGGCGCTGCTGCTGCTCGCCTATATCTTCAATTTCCTCGACCGGCAGATCCTCGGGATCCTGGCCGGTTCGATTATCGAGGACCTCGGGCTCACCGACGCCGAGTTCGGAGCGATCGCCGGCCTCGCCTTCGCAATCCTCTACTCCGTCATGGGAGTTCCGCTTGCGATGCTCGCGGATCGCACCAGCCGAAGCCGGGTCATCGCCGGGGCACTGGTGACCTGGAGCGCCTTTACCGCTCTTTGCGGAACCGCGGCCAATTTCTGGCAATTGTTCATTTTCCGCCTCGGAGTGGGCGTCGGTGAGGCGGGGGGAGTTGCCCCCTCCTATGCGCTCATTGCCGATTATTTCCCGCCGGAGCGGCGGGCCCGGGCGCTTGCCATCTTTTCGCTCGGGATTCCGCTCGGCCTTGCCGCGGGAACCCTGATCGGAGCCTATCTTGCCGCCTGGATCGACTGGCGCGCAGCCTTCATTGTGATGGGCCTGGCCGGGATCGCCCTTGCTCCTGTCATGCTCTATTTCGTTCGCGACGTGCCTCGCGCCGACCGCGGGCCCGTGGATGTGCGTACGCTATTCGAGGTATTTCCGGTCATCGCCCGGAAGCCGACCTTCTGGCTGATGGCTTCGGCTGCGTCGTTGAGCTCGCTGGCCGGCTACGGTCTGGCGCTGTGGACTCCGACGGTGCTCGAAAGGAGCTTCGGCCTCGGGCTCATCGACCGTGGGCAGTTTCTCGCATCGATTTTCCTGATCGGCGGCACCGCCGGCGTTTTCGCCGGCGGCTGGCTCGCCGACCGTCTCGGCCAGGTGGACCGGTCATGGTACGCAAGGCTGCCGGCGATCGCCTGGCTGATCACCGCGCCGATGTTCGTCGTCGGCCTGCTCGCACCGGAGCTATGGATGGCCTGGCTGTTGCTGCTCATCCCGAATGCCCTGAACATCCTTTGGCTCGGACCCGTAACGAACGCCGTCCAGCACCTGGTTCCACGGCCGATGCGGTCGACGGCGTCGGCCAGCTTCCTGCTGATCAACAATCTGATCGGACTTGGCATCGGCCCGACCCTGATCGGCGGGCTTTCGGAACTGTTCAAGGACCGCTTTGGGACAGAGGCGCTGCGCTACGCGGCAGTCAGCGTTGTCGGCTTCTACGTCCTTGCCGCTTTGCTGATGTTCTTTGCCATCAGCCGGCTTCGCCACGACTGGGTCGAGGATTCGCCGCAAGTCTGAACGGCCCCGCAATGCGCCATTCATCCTACTGCGCCAGTATGCCTGCACAGGCCGATGGAGCGCGACCTTCGGCAGGAACGCCGATCAAGCACCGTTCGTTTATGCTTCCAAACGGACAAGGAGTTAATCCGATGACCAGGTTTATTCTCGCTGCCGGTGTGGCGGCGCTAGCTATTACCGTGCCGGCAGCTTCGGCGCCGGGCGACAGGGGCGAACGCGGAAAGGAACGCGCTGCCCAGTCCCAGAAGGCCGAACGAGGCGAAAAGGCCCGCGCCCAGCGTTCCGAGCGCAGGCAGGCCGCTAAGCAGAAGCGCTCCAACGCCAGTGCCGATCGCAGCGAGCGCCGACAGGCGGTTCAGCAGCGGACTGAGCGGGGGCAGGCCAGCGAGCGGCGCGCCCAGCGGACGACACAGGCCCGTGAGCAGCGCGCCGAGCGCTCGAACAGGGTTCGCGAGCAGCGCGCCAACCGGGCCGAGAGCGTCGGAGAGCAGCGCGTCCAAGTTCAACGCCGCGATGGGCGTGACCGAATTATCGAGCGTCGCGCCAACGTCAACGTAATGACCAGGGAACGCCAGAATCGCCAGCTCGCGCGGATCGCCGAGCAGCGTGGCTTCCAGCTCGACAGCAGGGCTACGGGCAACAACCGTCAGCTGGCGCGTCTCGCCGAACGCAACGTCATCCGCGTGAGCGACTGGAAAGATCTCGCTCGAAGCGGCTTCTGGCTCGACGGCTGCCCGCCGGGGCTGGCCATAAAGCCTGTCGCGTGCGTGCCTCCGGGCCAAGTGAAGAATCTCCTCGGCCAGCCCGTGAGAGTGCTCAGCGAGCGGATGGAGCTTCGTGAGCTGCCCAGCCGCCTTCGCTACATCTACCGCGACACGGACGATTATTATTACCGCTACGGCAACGGCTACGCCTATCGGGTAAACCGGACGAACGATCTCGTCAGCGCGCTTTTGCCGCTGTTCGGTCTTGGCCTCACGGTCGGCCAGCCGTTCCCGACGGCCTATTCGAACCATTACATGCCGACGCGCCTGCAGTCGTTCTATCCGGATTCGCAGTACACCTCGTACCGCTATGCCAACGGCTATGTGTATGAGATCGACCCGATGACCGGTATGATCGTCGATGTCGACCCGATGCTCGGCTACGGCTACGGCTACGGCCAGATGATGCCGGCGACCTATTCGGCCTATAATGTGCCCTACCAGTACCGGCCGTTCTACCAGGACACGTCCAGCGCCTATTACCGCTATGCCCCGGGCGCGATCTATCAGGTCGATCCGACGACCAGCCTGATCACCGCAGTTGCGGCGCTACTGACGGGCGGAATGACGGTCGGCCAGCCAATGCCGGTCGGCTACAGCGCCTACAACGTGCCGTACCAGTACCGGGCGAACTATTATGACACTCCCAACGACTGGTACCGCTACTCGAACGGCAACATCTATCGGGTCGACCCGACGACGCAGCTGGTGACTGCACTGGTCACCGCGGCGCTCACTTAAAAACCAGCCGAGGGATCACAAACGGCCCCGCAAGCGTTGCGGGGCCGTATTGTTTCTACCAGGAGAAGGCGCATCATGAAGACGTCCCTTCCGCTTTGCCTGTGCGCGGCGGTTCTCGCGCTCGGCGCTTGCCAGCAGGCCGACTCGAACAACGCCGCAACCGCTCAGCCCGGGGAGGCACAGGAGGCGGCCGGAGAGCAAACGATTGCGGCATCGCTTGACGAGAACAGCCGCTTCTTCCAGGCGGCCAGCGCTGTCGGCCTCGACGCTACGCTCGCCGGGCCTGGGCCCTACACGGTGCTGGTACCGAGCGACCAGGGCTTCGCCGGGCTCGAGAGCGATGCTCTCGGCGATCCTGCAAACCCGCAGAACCGCGGCGAGATAACCCGCATCCTGACCTACCACATCCTGCCGGGAGTCATCCTAGCCGAGGACATCGGCACGGCGATCGACAATGGCGATGGAAGGGCGGTGCTGGCGACCATGGGCGGTGAAACGCTCACCGCGACGAGGGAAGGCGACACCATCGTTCTTTCCGATGGCGGGGAGGGCAGGGCGACGGTAACCCAAACGGACCAGAAGCGCTCGAACGGAGTCGTCCATCACATCGACGCAGTGCTGATGCCGCCCGAGCGGACCGCCGGCGGAGGCGATCAGCAACAGGGACAATAGATCGGCGCACCTACCCACTGGCAAGGCTGCGAAGGCTCGTTATAACGCGAGCTTGGCTATGGGCAGGGGCGCGCGATGAAGGCGACGATTGAACGGGCAACACTTTTGAAAAGCCTGAGCCACGTCCAATCGGTCGTGGAGCGCCGCAACACCATCCCGATCCTCTCCAACGTGCTGATCGAGGCGCGCGACGACAATTCGATCCGGCTGATGGCCACCGACCTCGACCTCCAGGTCGACGAGAGCGTGCCGGCCAATGTCGATCAGCCCGGCGCGACTACGGTTCCGGCCCACACTTTGTTCGACATCGTCCGCAAGCTCCCCGAGGGGAGCCAGGTCGAATTGAACGTCGCCGAGGGCAAGATGCACTTGTCGGCCGGACGGTCGCGGTTTCACCTGTCGACTCTTCCGCGCGACGACTTCCCGGTCATTTCGGAAGGCGAGCTCCCGACCCGGTTCGAGCTTCCGGCTGCGACTTTGCGCCAGATCATCGACAAGACCCGCTTTGCGATATCGAGCGAGGAGACGCGCTATTATCTGATGGGGATCTTCTTCCACGTCGCCGACGACCAGCTCAAGGCCGCCGCGACCGACGGCCACCGGCTGGCGCGAGTCGTCATCCCCAAGCCCGACGGCGCCGAAGCAATGCCGGACGTGATCGTTCCGAGGAAATGCGTAGCCGAGCTTCGCAAGCTGCTCGAGGAAGTCGAGGGCACGGTCGAAGTGTCGCTATCGCCGACCAAAATCCGCTTCGGCCTCGGCAGCGCGGTGCTGACCAGCAAGCTGATCGACGGCACCTTCCCCGATTACAACCGGGTGATCCCGACCGGGAACGACAAGCTCCTCAAGCTCGACCCGAAGAGCTTTTCCGCAGGCGTCGACCGGGTATCGACGATCGCAAGCGAGAAGACCCGGGCAGTGAAGATGAGCGTCGAGCGGGACAAGGTGACCTTGTCGGTGACGTCGCCCGAAAGCGGAACCGCGACCGAGGAGGTGCCGGCCGATTACGGCTCCGACACGATCGAGATCGGCTTTAACGCCCGCTACCTGCTCGACATCCTGGGCGAGATCGAAGGCGACACGGTCGAGGTCCACCTCGCCGATGCGGCCGCACCGACGCTCCTGCGCGAGAACGACAAGTCGAACGCGCTCTACGTTCTGATGCCGATGCGGGTGTGAGCGAGCTGCCGAGAGCATGGCGAGCACAGCGCAGCGAGCGAGACTTGGTCGAGAGATAGCGAGCCGCGGACGGCCTGCGTGACACGAAGTGAGCGACAGGACCGACGGCGCGAATTCACTCCGCGCCGGCAGCTGACATTGGTCCGAATCTTGATGTCCGCTTCCGACCCAAACCAAACATTAGCGGCTCGGATCTGCTTCAACCCAAATCGGACGCGGCCCCTTACCTGGCCCCGCCCCGCTCGAAAAACTCTTACCAGCCTTATTCTTACCTAACCCGCTGAAGGAACAGGCAGCGGCAACTGTTCATTAAAAGGTATCAACGGGAGTGTGAGTGCTGAGCGAGAGTGTCAGGGTCGGAACCAGGGACGAGTCCTCGGGCGTAACAGCCGAGGATGCTCGCAGCGACGGTGCGGGCAGGTTTGCCCCAGATCCCAAACAGCTCGTTCGAAAGCTTCTTCCGTACCGACATCCTTGGCTTGTTCGGAGCATCTCCGAGCTGGCGATCACCCTAGTTGGCTACTTCGCGCTCTTGTGGGTGATGTTTATAGCGGCGGAACGAGGATATTGGCTGGCGCTCGTCCTTACGATACCGGCCGCCGGCCTGCTCGTTAGACTGTTTCTCATACAGCATGATTGCGGCCATGGGTCGTTTCTGCCGAGCAGGGCGGCTAATGACTGGGTCGGCCGCTGTCTCGGTGTGCTGACGTTAACACCATACGCCTGCTGGCGGCGCTCGCATGCCCTGCATCACGCAAACACTGGCAACCTCGACGCGCGTGGGCTTGGAGACGTTGATACCCTCACGGTGCGGGAGTTCCGTTCGCTGAGCCGATGGCGTCAGGCTCTTTATCGGATGTACCGCCATCCATTGGTCATGTTCGGGGTCGGCGCCGCCTATCTTTTCCTATTACGCCACCGACTGCCGATCGGTTTGATGACCGCCGGGCGGGAGTATTGGGTAAGCGCGATTGGAACGAACGTCGCGATCGCGGTACTCGTAGTCCCCCTCGTTCATCATTTTGGCCTCACATCGCTCCTCGTGCAGCTCCCAGTGACGCTGTTGGCTGCATCAGTCGGCGTGTGGCTATTCTACGTTCAACACCAGTTTGAGGAGGGCCACTGGGAAAGAGACGCAGACTGGTCGTTCCACGAGGCTGCCTTCTACGGGAGCTCTCACTTGGAATTGCCGGGCATTTTGCGGTGGTTCACGGCGAACGTCGGCGCGCATGGTGTCCACCATCTGGCAAGTCGCATCCCCTTTTACCGCCTTCCCGAGGTGCTACGAAACCATCCCGAGTTAGTCCCGATGAACCGCTTGAAGTTGGTGGACACCTTTCAAACATTCCGTCTCGCCCTTTGGGACGAGGATCAGAGCCGCTTGGTTACGTTCGCCAACCTATGCGGAAGCCAATTCGAGACAGGTGGTGTACGAGCAGCAGGATCGATCACCGACAGACGGCTTTCCACGCAACAGACATGAGCCGAGTGTCCGCTTTCCACCCATTTCAGACATTTGTGGCCTGGGTCTGCATCGACGAATTGCGCGGATTCGTCGTGTATACGCTTCGACCCATTGCGGGCGTTCACGCCCGGGTCGCTTCGGCCTCTTCCTCCTGATCGGTTACCCGCTCAACGGCCGCGCCGGCTGTCAAGCCGTGCAGGACAGTGGAGATAAGGATCGTAAGAGCGATAGTGGCCCAAAGCTGGCCTTCGTTGACGAACTCGAAGTGGCTGGTAGCAAAGCCGAGATAATAGATCGAGCCGATCCCTCGGACGCCATAAGCTGAAACAACCAGCCGCTCCCTGCCGAGTAGGTCGGTGCCTCCCAGGCTCACCCATCCCGCAACCGGACGCACGATGAGGATCAGTGCCAGCGCAATAGCGGCATGTTGCCAATCCAGCTCGGTCCACAGTAACGGCAGCAGGCCCCCGATGAGCAGCAGCAGAACGGAAGTCAGAGCGTGCTCGATCGCCTCGCTAAACGCATGAAGGCGTCCATGAAACGGGTCTCCCTCCTCGACGCGGCGAAGTACCAGCCCCGACATGAAGGCAGCGATGAAGCCGTAGCCCACCAGCAGCTCGGTCGCGCCGTAGCACAACAGGACCCCCGCAAGCGCGAGAACGCCCGAGGCCGTTCGTGCAAGAGCGTTGCCCTTCGGCATGGAAAACAGGAGTTTTCCAAGCAGCCAGCCGATCGCCGCTCCGGAGGCCGTCCCGACCACGATCCTGTAGAGCACGTCGCGGGGGAGCCATTCGAGCGCCAGCTGGCTCGGAGTGAACCCCTCCGCGGCGACGATGAGGCCGAGATAGACGAACGGAAAGGCAAGCCCGTCATTGAGACCCGCTTCCGTTGTCAAAGTGAAGCGCACCGGGTGTTCGCCACCCTCTTTTGGCGGGCCGACCTGCACGTCGCCAGCCAGAACCGGATCGGTCGGGGCGAGCACTGCACCCAGGAGAATCGCGCCCGCAAGCGTCATTCCGGCAAGCCAGTAGCCCAGCAGCGCGACCGCCAGGATCGTCAGGGGCATCGCCACAAGCAACAGCCGGATCGTGGGCTGCCATCGGCGGTAACTGGTCAAATTGTCGATCCTCAGACCGGTGCCGAAGAGGGCCACGATGACGGCCAGTTCGCTTACATATTCCCAGATTCGCGGGGCGCTGCGCGGATCAATCACCGCGGGCATTCCTGGAAGCAGCGTGAACGCCACGACACCTGCCAGAATAAGCAGAGCCGAGGCGGCCGGTTCGCGCCCAGAAAAAAAACGCGGAATCCAGTACGCTAGAAGGATTCCCGCGCCGAGCGCCGTGAGCACGACGTGGTAAGGAGAAAGGCCGAAAAAGGGTTCAGCGGGCTGCAATTTTCGCGGCCTTTTCTGGAACAGGGAGTCCGAGGGGATATTCCGACTTTGTCCGACAATGCAGGACGCGATGCCGGTGTTCCCCAGGTCCGCTTCTCATCAGCTGCAGGCCAAGGCGGCTTATGTCCGCTTTCCACCCAAAGCAGGCACCAGCCGAACGGAGCCGGATTGCTTCGTCGCTTTACTCCTCACAATGACGGTTCCGTGCACGTCAGCCGCCTCGCCCTTACCGACTTTCGCTCCTACGCATCGACGCTGATCGAGCCGGGGCCCGGCTTCGTCCTGCTCTACGGCGAGAACGGCGCCGGCAAGACCAACCTTCTCGAGGCCGTGTCGCTGCTGTCGCCGGGCCGCGGCATTCGCTCAGCGCCGCTTTCGGAGATGGCCCGGCAGGGGGGAAGCGGCGGGTTCGCAGTGGCTGCCAGACTTGACGAGCTCGATATCGGCACCGGCACGCTCGCTAACGCGCCCGATCGCAGGCTGGTGCGGATCAACGGCGCTCCGGCGCCGGTGAACTCGCTCGGCGAATGGCTGTCGGTGCTGTGGCTCACTCCGGCGATGGACCGGCTGTTCTCCGGGCCAGCCGGCGACCGGCGGCGGTTCCTCGACCGGCTGGTGCTGGCGCTCGAGCCGGGGCACGCGCATCATGCCACGCGCTACGAGGCGGCGATGCGATCGCGCAACAAGCTGCTGTTGGAGCCCGGAAGTGCCGATCCGGCCTGGCTCGACGGGCTGGAAGCGCAGATGGCAAAGCACGGCGCCGCGCTCGGCGAGTCGAGGGCCCGGACCGTTGCTGCGCTCGGCGAGCGGACGTCGCGGGCTCCGGACGACGAGTTCGCTCGGGCGGCCCTGTCGCTCGAAGGCTGGCCGGACGATTCACGCTCCGGCGATCTCGCCGCCCAGCTTCGGGAAAGCCGGGCCCGCGACTCCGCTGCCGGCCGAACGCTGGTGGGACCGCACCGGCAGGATCTACAGGTCACCCATCGGGGCAAGGCGATGCCTGCGGCGCTATCGTCTACCGGCGAGCAGAAGGCGCTGCTTCTGGGGCTGGTCCTCGCCCATGCCGAGCTTGTCGCCAACCGGCGCGGAGCGCCGCCGGTGCTGCTCCTCGACGAGGTCGCCGCGCATCTCGACCCCAAACGCCGAACGGCCCTTTTCACCAGACTGGTGGGCCGGGGACAGGTGTGGATGACGGCGACCGAAGCGGCGCTGTTCGAAGGCATTGCGCAAGCCGCACGATTCCACGTCGAACCCGGACAAGTGACGGCTGCGTAACGAAGAGTGGACTTTCTTTAACTTTCGCCTATATTGCACTGCAACACGAGGCGCTGTTCAAGCGGCGTGATCGGTCGGCCCGCGAAGTGGCGACCGGCCCGCGTCTCGATCGTTTTGCTCTCCTATTCACGCGGGGCGCTTCTTGACCCCTTCGATCCGACCGCGTTGCGGCCGGACTTTTCATATTGGAAAACTTGTAATGTCATTCCCGAATCTCGGGCTTTCACGGCCCCTGCTCGATGCGCTCGCCGCCAAGGATTACACCCAGGCAACGCCCATCCAGCTCCAGGCCATCCCGACAGTCTTGTCGGGCCGCGACCTGCTCGGAATCGCCCAGACCGGCACCGGCAAAACCGCGGCTTTCATGCTTCCCTCGCTCGACCGGCTAGCGGCCGACCGCACATACCTGCGGCCGGGGCAGATCCGGATGCTCGTGCTTGCGCCGACGCGCGAGCTCGCCAGCCAGATCGCCGCCAGCGCAAAGACCTATGGCCGCTTCATGAAGATGAGCGTCGGAGTGATCTACGGCGGAGTGTCGAACCAAAAGAGCCTTCGCGAGGTTTCCCGCGGGCTCGACGTGCTGGTCGCCACGCCCGGACGGCTTCTCGACCTCATCGACCAGCGTGCCCTGTCGCTTGGCGACCTGGAAATCCTGGTCCTCGACGAGGCCGACCAGATGCTCGACCTCGGCTTCATCCATGCGTTGAAGCGGATCGTCGCCCTAGTGCCTAAGAAGCGGCAGACCCTGTTCTTCTCGGCGACCATGCCCAAGGCGATCAAGGAGCTTGCCGACAAATATCTGACCAACCCGGCAGAGGTGTCGGTCGCTCCGGTCGCGACCACCGTCGAGAAGGTCGAGCAGCGCGTCGTCCAGGTCAACCAGCCCGAAAAGACGGCGCTTTTGATCCATACGCTCCAGTCGAACCCCATCGAGCGGGCGCTGGTGTTCAGCCGGACCAAGCACGGTGCCGACAAGATCGTTCGCTTGCTCGAGGCCGCCGGAATCCCGGCCAATGCCATCCACGGCAACAAGAGTCAGCCGCAGCGCGAGCGGGCACTCGCCGCGTTCCGTTCGGGCGAAATGAAGGTGCTGGTTGCGACCGACATCGCCGCTCGCGGGATCGACATTCCCGGCGTCAGCCATGTCATCAACTACGACCTTCCCGATGTTCCCGAGCAATATGTGCACCGGATCGGCCGAACGGCCCGAGCCGGCGCGAGCGGGATCGCAATTGCCTATTGCTCGCACGAGGAGCGCGGCAATTTGCGGGACATCGAGCGGCTGACCCGCCAGAAGCTGACTGTCGTACAGCTGCCGCAGGATTTCACGCAGATGGTCCAGGCGACCAAGGCGCTCAAGCCGGCCAGGCCGCAGCATTCGGGTCGCGGCGGGGCAGGGTCGCGCGACCATCGCCCGAACCGCCATCCCGCCCATCGCCCAAGCGGCGCCCGGCCCGGCGGCAACCGCCGCAGGTTCGGCCAGCGGCGTCGCGCCAACGGGTAAGTCCGCGTCGGCCGGCTCTCGCGTGCGCGCGTACACGCGCGCGTGACTTCCCGGCGGAAATCTCTATATCTGGCCCATGGCAAGAGATCCCAACAAAAGCAGCTACGGCGCCGAGTCAATCAAGGTGCTCAAGGGCCTCGACGCGGTTCGCAAACGGCCCGGAATGTACATCGGCGACACCGACGACGGATCGGGCCTCCACCACATGGTGTTCGAGGTCAGCGACAATGCGATCGACGAGGCGCTCGCCGGCCACTGCGACCGGGTTCTCATCACCCTCAATGCGGACGGATCGGTGTCCGTCGAGGACAATGGCCGCGGAGTCCCGACCGGAATCCACAAGGGAGAGGGCGTTTCCGCCGCCGAAGTGATCATGACCCAGCTCCACGCGGGCGGGAAGTTCGACAACACTTCGGAGAAGAATGCCTATAAGGTTTCCGGCGGTCTCCACGGCGTCGGGGTCAGCGTCGTCAACGCGCTTTCCGAATGGCTGGAGCTCACCGTCTGGCGCGACGGCAAAGAGCATCTCGTCCGTTTCCGTCGCGGAGTGCCGGAGAAGCCGCTGAAGGTCGTCGGCAAGACCGATAAACGCGGAACCCGGGTTACCTTTCTTCCGTCGGGCGAGACGTTCAAGGAAATCGAGTTCGATTTCGACCGGCTCGAGCACCGCTTTCGCGAGCTCGCCTTTCTGAACTCGGGCGTCCGGCTGCTGCTGACCGATGCCCGTCACGACGAACCGAAGAGTGTCGAGATGTATTACGAGGGCGGGCTCGCGGCCTTCGTGCAGTATCTCGATCGCGCCAAGACCGCGCTGATTCCGGAGCCGATCGCAATCCACGGGCAGCGCGACGAGGTCGGAATCGAGGTCGCTCTGGAGTGGAACGACAGCTATTACGAGAATGTCCTCGCCTTCACGAACAACATCCCGCAGCGTGACGGCGGCACCCATCTGGCGGCATTCCGAGCGGCGCTGACCAGCACGCTCAACAATTACGCGGAGCGATCGGGCGCCCTGAAGAAGGAAAAGGTCGGCCTGACCGGCGACGACATGCGCGAAGGGCTGACCGCAATCGTTTCGGTCAAGCTTCCCGACCCGAAGTTCGGAAGCCAGACCAAGGACAAGCTGGTGAGCTCGGAGGTTCGCCAGCCGCTCCAGAGCCTAATGGCCGACAAGCTCGCCGAATGGCTCGAGGAAAATCCGGCGCACGCGCGCACGATCGTTCAGAAGATCATCGATGCTGCGGCGGCGCGCGAGGCGGCGCGAAAGGCCCGCGACCTCACCCGCCGCAAAGGCATCATGGACATCGCCTCGCTTCCGGGAAAGCTGGCGGACTGCCAGGAGCGCGATCCGGCGCTGTCCGAGCTTTTCCTCGTCGAGGGAGACAGCGCCGGCGGCTCGGCCAAGCAGGGCCGCAACCGCCACAACCAGGCGATCCTGCCGCTTCGAGGCAAACTTCTGAACGTCGAGCGCGCTCGCTTCGACCGGATGCTCTCGAGCCGCGAGATCGGGACTATCATCCAGGCGCTCGGCACCGGCATCGGGCGCGAGGAGTTCGACCTTACGAAACTTCGCTATCATAAGATCGTCATCATGACCGACGCCGATGTCGACGGCGCCCACATCCGAACGCTGCTTCTGACTTTCTTCTATCGGCAGATGCCCGAGCTGATCGGCGGGGGCCACCTTTTGATCGCCCAGCCGCCGCTCTACAAGGTGAGCCGAGGCCGGTCGGAGGTCTATCTGAAGGACGATCCGGCGCTCGACGAATATCTCGTCGATGCCGGGCTCGACGGGCTGGTTCTCGACACGCCCGAAGGGGCTCGAAGCGGCCCGGATCTCAAGGCTCTGGTCGACCATGCGCGGCGAGTGCGAACGCTGATGCGCTACGTGCCGCGCAAGTACGACCCGGCGCTAGTCGAAGCTTTGGCGATCACCAAATCTCTCAATCCGAACCTCAACGCCCATTCACGGGAAAAGGCGGTCGCCCAGACCGCTGCCTGGCTCGACGCTGCGGACGAGGAGGCGAAATGGACCGGCGAAATCGCCGAGGAGGGCGGATATCTCTTCAGGCGGCTGTGGCGCGGAGTGACCGACGCCTTCGTGATCGAGAAGAAATTCCTCGTCTCGGCCGAGGGGCGCAAGCTTCACCGCGTCGCGTCCGAGCAGTCGGGCGTTTACGAGCAGCCCTTGCTCTTGCGGACGGTCAAGAAGGGTGCGGCGGTTACCGAAGAGCAAAAGCCGGAGCCGATCGAGGGCGCGGATTCCGAAGACCAGCCCACCGAGGCGGAGTCGAAGGACAAGAGCGTCACGGTCACTCGCCCGTCGGAACTGCTTGAGGCGGTACTTGCCGCCGGCCGCAAGGGACTGTCGATCCAGCGCTACAAGGGCCTCGGCGAAATGAACGCGGAGCAGCTGTGGGAAACCACTCTAGATCCCACCAACCGCTCGCTCCTTCGGGTCGAGGTCGCGCAGGCGGACGTCGCCGACGAGATTTTCACGCGCCTGATGGGCGACGTGGTCGAGCCGCGGCGCGAGTTCATCCAGGACAATGCGCTAAGCGTCGCCAATCTGGACGTTTGAGGAACTGCACCAGACCGGCAGGGTTGGCGCAGGAGTGACCGGCCGCACAATCACCGTCGCCAGCTACAATATGCGCAAGGCGATCGGCACCGACCGGCGCCGCAACCCGCAGCGAGTGCTCGACGTTCTGAGGGAAATCCATGCCGACGTCGTCGCCCTCCAGGAAGCGGACAAGCGCTTCGGCGGCCGCGCCTCGGCGGTGCCTCACAAGCTGATCGACGACCACGGGCTGTACAAGGCCGTGCCGTTCGGAGTTCGGCACAGACGGCCGCTCGAAAAGGCGCGAAAGGGTGCCGAGCGGCTGCTCAAAATCGATACCCGGAACATCGGCTGGCACGGCAACGCGCTGCTGGTGAAGCGCGATGTCGAAATTCTCGACAGCTGGGCGCTCGAGCTTCCGATGCTCGTTCCGCGCGGCGCGGTAATGGCGGAGTTGCTGCTTCCGGGTGACCGACCGCTCCGGGTGGTCGGAATGCATCTTGACCTCTCGGCGCTGTGGCGGCGCCGGCAGCTGCAGGCGATCCTGGATGCGATCGCCGACCGGCCGCAGAAAATGCCGACGGTCCTGATGGGAGACACGAACGAATGGCGGGTCGCGGGAGGGTGTCTGAAGGAATTGCCGCGAAGCTTCCGGATCGCTCCGACGGGCGCCAGCTTCCACTCGCGTCACCCAGTCGCCGCACTCGACCGGATCATCGTCGACTCTGATTTCCGGATCGATGCGGCGGGCGTGCACATGAGCGCGGCGGCGCGGCGTGCGTCGGACCATCTCCCGATCTGGGCGCGACTCTCGCTCTAGATGCTGGAAACGATTGGCGTGCTCGCCTGTCTGGGGGACAGGCGTGCGCGCGCCAATCCCCCAGACGGTGCTGGTTTACATCATGCCGGCGATTTTCCGCTGTCGGCGGCGCTGGACTGACGAGCCTATTCCGATTGCCTCGCGATACTTCACCACGGTCCGCCGGGCGACGTCGAAACCTCGCTGCTTGAGAAGCGCGGCGATTGCGTCGTCGCTGAGGATTTCGGTTTCGCGATCGATGATGTCGCCAATGGCCGATTTGACCGCCTCGGCCGCGGCCCCGTCGCCTTCAGCTGAAGCGACCCCCGATCCGAAAAAATATTTGAGCTCGAACAGGCCGCGGTCGCACAGCAGATATTTGTTCGACGTGACCCGGCTGACCGTCGATTCGTGCATTTCGATCGCGTCTGCGATCTGCCGCAATGTCAGCGGCTTCAACGCCTCGGGCCCGCGGTCGAAAAAGCCCTGCTGGGTCTCGACGATCTTCGAGACAACCTTGACGATCGTTCGTGCCCGCTGGTCGAGAGCGCGCACCAGCCAGTTCGCGCTTGCAAGGCGCTCGCTGAGCCAGGCCTTTGACGCCTTGTCCTGCGGCCCGGACTTGAGCTCCTGATAATAATGCCTGTTGATGAGTAGCCGCGGCAGAGCCGCGCCGTTGAGCTCGACGGAAAAGCCGCTCCGGGTGCGGCGAACGAACACGTCGGGGCTGACCTGCTCGGACGACTCGGACGCAAAACGGCTGCCGGGCTTCGGGTCGTACTCGCGAAGCTCGCGGACCATGTCGGCCAAATCCTCGTCATCGACGCCGCATATCCGCTTCAAATCGCCCATCCGGCCCTTGGCGAGAAGGTCGAGATTGTCGATCAGCCGCGCCATCGCCGGATCGTAGCGGTCGGCGACCTTCGCCTGCAGCGCAAGGCATTCGGACAGGCTGCGCGCACCGACCCCTGACGGGTCGAGGTCCTGCACCAGCGCGAGCGCCTTCTCGGCGTCGTCCAGGCTCGCGCCGGTGTCGGCGGCGATGTCGGCGAGGCTCGTGGTCAGATAGCCGTTCTGGTCGAGCTGCTGGACGACAATTTGGGCGAGCATTGCGGCCGGCCCGGATGCGCCGTGGAGCTGCGCGAGCAAATGCTCGGAGAGCGAAGCTTCCTCTGCCTCCAGCCGCTCGAAATCGAAGCCTTCGCCAGAGGATGGAGCGATCGCCACATCGGCGAAACTGTCGGTCTCGAGAGCCTGTTCGGCAAAGTCGAAGTCGAGCGGCCGGTCGTCCGCCGCCGCGCCGGGAATGACCTCGTCGGTCAGCGACGGGGCGGCGGGCTCTTCGGCGTTCTCGGCACCTGAGTCGCTCTCTTCGCCCGATCCAATCTCCAGCAGCGGGTTCTTGGCCATTTCTTCCGCCAGGACCGATTCGAGCTCGAGATTGCTCAGGGTCAGCAGCTTGATCGCCTGAGTCAGCTGCGGGGTCATCACCAGCTGCTGGGATTGTCGAAGCTGAATCTGCGGGCCTAATGCCACGCCTAACTCCTACAGAGCGAAGCTTTCGCCAAGATATAGCCGGCGGACTTCGCTGTCGGCGACAAGCGCCTCGGGCGTGCCCTGGAACAGCACCTGCCCGTCATAGATGATGCAGGCGCGATCGACGATGTCGAGCGTCTCGCGGACGTTATGGTCGGTGATCAGAACGCCGATATCGCGCTGCCTGAGCTCCCTGACCAGCTCGCGGATGTCGGCGATCGAGATCGGGTCGATTCCGGCGAACGGCTCGTCGAGAAGCATGATCGACGGGTCGGCCGAAAGGGCTCGCGCGATTTCGCAGCGCCGCCGCTCGCCTCCGGAAAGCGCCATCGCCGGGCTGTCGCGAAGCGCGGTCAGCCCGAATTCGCCAAGGAGGCGCTCCAGCCGCTCGCTCCGGATCTGCTTGTCGGGCTCGGAAACCTCGAGGACGGCGAGGATGTTCTGCTCGACGGTGAGCCCGCGGAAGATCGACGTCTCTTGCGGCAGATAGCCGAGACCAAGAACGGCTCTGCGGTACATCGGCAGGTCGGTAATGTCCTGCCCGTCGAGAAAGATTCGGCCCGCGTCGGGCTTAACCAGGCCCATCACCGAGTAGAAGCAGGTTGTCTTGCCGGCGCCGTTCGGCCCGAGCAGCCCGACGACCTCGCCGCGGCGGACACCCAGCGACACGTCGTGAAGCACTGCCCTGCGATCGTAAGCCTTGGCGATCGACCGGACTTCCAGGCCGAGGTCGATCGTCTCGGCCTGCTCGCCGGGACGGACAAGGACCGCTGCCTCGTTCACGAAGGCGATCTCAGTCGCCGCGCTGCGGGACAGTGAATCGCCCGGTAACGCGGCCTCCGCTTTGCCCGACCCCGGCAGGCCCGCCGTCGACGACGGCGCGGCCCGACGCGAGATCGATCACCAGCCGCGAGCCGTGGATCCGAGAGCCGCCGCGGCTCAGCTCGACACCGCCGATGAGCGTGATCAGCCTCCGGTTGAGGTCATAGACCGCAAAGTCGCCGCGTGCCGTTTCCGACGGGCTTCGAACGACCACCCCGCCGCTGGCGTCGAGACGCTGGATCTGGATTCCGTCGGCGCTTGAATAAGCGACGGTAAGGCGCGCCGTCTCCAGCGTGAGCTGCGCCTGGCGGACGTTTACATTGCCGACGAAAATCGCCCGGTCGGCCCGGTCCTGGACCTCGATCCGGTCGGCGCTCACGTCGACCGGCGCATTGCTGTTGTGGCCCCTCAGGGCCGAGACCGGCTCCTGGGCGTGCGCAAGCGGCGCCGCAGCTACGAAAGCGGCAGCCAGGCTGATGAAGAGCGTTCGGCGCATCGTCATCATCTGACGGCGCTCTGCACGATTTTCAAGCGAGCCCCCTGATCAAGAATCACTGTCCGCTCTCCAAGGTCGGCGCGCAGACGCCCGGCGCTGAACTGGCCTAGGCGCATTTCGCCCCGGACTTCCCCGCTTCCAACGACGCTGCGCTGCTTGAGGTCGACGGTGACGTCGCTAGTATTGAGCCGATAGCCGTCAGGGCCGGTCACCCGGATCGGTCCGACCACCCGTACCTTCTGCTCATCCAAATTGTAACGGGCGAGATCTGCGACGATCGTCACCGGTCCCTGCGGCAGCCACAGCCGCGCGAGCATTCCGGAAATATCGACAATCGGCAGCTCCGAGCTGCGCTGGACCGCCGAGCGCGCGACGATCATGAACGGCCGCCCGAGATTGTCCTCGCCGACGTAGCGGGCGATATCGACGCGCATCCGCTCGGGCGCGTTTTCGACCTTGTTCTTGTCGAGAATGAAGCTGACGTCGCCGCGGTCCTCCAGCGGTACGAGCGCGAGGAACGCGATCAGCACTCCAACCGATGCCGGAAGCGCAACCTTGGCGATACGGATCAGCCGGTCGTGCCGACTTCCGGGGACCGCCCATTGCTGTTTGACCTCGCGGTCGTGAACCGCTGCTTCAGACATCGCACCTAGCCGTCATGAGCGAAGATGTCCTGATCGGCCCAGCCGGCGACGTCGAGCAGCGCCCGGTAGGGAAGGAAGTCGAAACAGCCCTGGGCAAGCGCCGTCCTGTTCTCCCGCTCCAGCCGCTCGTCGAGCTTCTCCTTGAGCGCATGAAGGTAGCGAACGTCGCTCGCCGCATATTCGCGTTGCGCGTCGCTGATCTCGCTGGCGCCCCAGTCGCTCGTCTGCTGCTGTTTCGACAGCTCAAGGCCGAGCAGCTCCTTAACGAGGTCCTTGAGGCCGTGGCGGTCGGTATAGGTCCTAACCAGGCGCGAAGCTGTGCGCGTGCAGTAAAGCGGCGCTGCAATGATCCCGAGATACTTGCTCATGATCGCGACGTCGAAGCGGGCGAAATGGTAGAGCTTTTGCCGCTCGGAATCGGCGAGCAGCGCCTTGAGCCGGGGAGCGGAATAATCGCTGCCGACCGCGAAGCGCACGAGGTGCTCGTCGTCGCCGCCGTCGGACAGCTGCACGAGGCACAGGCGGTCGCGCCCGGGGAACAGGCCCATCGCTTCGGTATCGACGGCGATCGGGCCGTCGGCGAAACGAATGCCCTCCGGCAAGTCTTCCTCGTGATAGTAGATGCTCATCCGTTTCACCTCGCCGCTGCCGCCGGCGCGTTCGTGATCATGGCGACAGCAATGCCCATAGCAGCCCCTTGCCAACGGAATCACTAGAGCGCCTCGTTTTTTTGCTGTAAGGCTGTGAACGGTGCGTGAGCGAAATGCACCGCAAACCGGTTGCGCCGTTGTTGCCCAGCGCGTTGGTTCCAGTGGATTTGAGGGCACAGGGATTTTGGACGGGCATGGGTTTCGACAAAGGGCGTAAAGGCGACCGTGGCGGTCGCGGCAGGGATAAGCGCGACGGGTTCTTCGAAGAGAGTACCAGCGATCGCGGCGGGTTTGCAGAGCGCGGCGGATTCGCCCCGCGGCCATATGGCGAGCGCAGCAGCTTTGGCGGCGGCGATCGTGGCGGCGGCTTTGGCGGCGGTGACCGCGTCGGCTTCGCCGGTGGTGACCGCGGCGGCGGCGGCGGCGGCTTCCGCGGCGGCATGCCCCCGCAAGTGGTCGGAGAAGGCAAGGGCGTAGTGAAGTTCTTCAATCCGCAAAAAGGGTTCGGATTCATCGTCCGCGACGATGGCGGTGAGGACGTCTTCGTCCACATCTCGGCGGTCGAGCAGGCGGGACTCACCGACCTTGCGGACGGCCAGCCGCTCGAGTTCACGCTCGTCGACCGCGGCGGAAAGACCTCGGCAACGAATCTCAGGATCGAAGGCGAGCCGATGCCGGTGGAGCGCGGCGGCGGCGGCAGCGAAAGCGGCTCGCAGCGCCAGCTGACCGGCGAGAAGGCCCAAGGCACGGTAAAGTTCTTTAATGCAATGAAAGGCTTCGGCTTCATCCAGCGCGATGACGGGCAGCCCGATGCATTCGTTCACATCTCGGCGGTAGAGCGCGCCGGAATGCCGACCCTAAACGAGGGCGACCGGCTGGCGTTCGAGCTCGAAGTCGATCGGCGCGGCAAATATGCAGCCGTGAATCTCCAGCCTATCGGTTGATCCCACCCACCGCACCGATAGGTAAGAAGCGCCCGTCCGGCCAAAAGCCGGGCGGGCGTTTTCGTTCGAATGCCGACGGGCGGCGCTTTACCTGATCATTGCCTGGAGCGTGGAGATGCGGTCCGCCTCATCGGCCGGCTTGTCGGTCCGGATTCGGCTGATTCGCGGGAATCGCATCGCCAGGCCCGACTTGTGCCGGCTGCTCGAATGGACGGAGTCGAAGGCGACCTCGAGAACCAGGCTCTTCTCGACCTCGCGAACCGGCCCGAACCGCTCGATCGTGTGGGAGCGGACCCAGCGGTCGATCCAGCGAAGCTCCTCGTCGGTGAAGCCGAAATAGGCCTTGCCGACCGGGAGCAATTGTCCGTCGTTTGCCCAGCAGCCGAACGTATAATCGGAATAATAGCTCGAGCGCTTTCCCGAGCCGCGTCGGGCGTACATCAGCACGCAATCGGCAGTCAGCGGGTCGCGCTTCCACTTGTACCACAGGCCGGTGCGCCGGCCGGGCACATAGGGGCTGTCGCGCTTTTTGAGCATGATTCCCTCGATCGCAGCGTCGCGAGCGCCGGCGCGGATGTCCGACAGCTCGTCGAAGTCGCGCGCGTCGATCAGCTGCGACAGGTCGAAGCGATCGGGCTCGAGGCTCGGCACGAACGCCTCGAGGCGCTCGCGCCGCTCCGACCACGGCAGTCCGCGGACATCCTCGTCGCCGTCGAACAAGATGTCGTACAGGCGAACGAAAGCGGGATATTGCGCTTGCGTCTTGGAGCTGACCGTCTTTCGCCCGAGCCTCTGCTGAAGCGCGTTGAAGCTTGCCGCCGCGCCGCCGTGAAGGTCGGCGCTTCCCTGTCCGGACCCGCGGACGAGAAGTTCTCCGTCGAGGACCCCGTCGCTTCCGAGTGCCGCCGCGATTTCCGGGAAGCTTCCGGAAATATCGTCGCCGGTGCGGCTGTAAAGCCGGGTCTGGCCGGCGGTCCGAACCAGCTGAACCCGGATCCCGTCCCATTTCCATTCCGCCGCATAGTCGTCGAGCGACACTTGGCCATCGTCGAGCGGGTGAGCGAGCATGAACGGCCGGAACACAGGCACGTCATGCGAAGTCGGCTGCGGCCCGCGCCCTTCCGCCCAGGCGAACAGCTCCAGATAGGGCGGCTCGAGCCCGTGCCACACCTCCTCGACCGAATCGACGTCGAGATCAAAGGCATTGGCAAGCGCCTGCTTCGCCAGGCGGGCGGATATCCCGATCCGCAAGTTTCCGGTCGCGAGCTTGAGGAGCGCGAAACGGCCCGACGAATCGAGGTGGTCGAGCATCTCCGCGAGCACCTTCGGCGCATTCACCCGGCCGGCGCTGCCAAGCCGCTCGACCGAATGGGCGATGGACAGGGTGCCGTCGTCAAGCCCGGGTTCGCCGTCCATGGCCGTCGGCCACAGCAGCGACACCGTCTCGGCCATGTCGCCGACATAGTCGCGGCTCATGTATAAAAGCACCGGGTCGACCCCTTCTTCGGCGATTGCCCGGATCGCTGCGCTTTTGACGGTGGGAATGTTCAGCGAGCCGGTCAGAGCGGCGAGCGCGATGCCGCGGTCGGGATCCGGAGTGGTTTTGAGATAATCGCCGATCAGCTTGAGCTTGGTGTTGCGCGAACGCGTGTAGACGAGGTCGTCGAGCAGCTGCGAGAAGGCGCGCATGGTCTCCACTATCACGTCATGCCAGCGGAGGCTGGCATCTCGCGACGGAAACGCGCGACATCGGCGTCGCGGCTAACCTCCCCGAGACCCCAGCCTTCGCTGGGGTGACGGCCAGCTGCTCAGTTGAGCCGAAGCGCGAGCGCCGCGAGAATCGTCGTTCGATCGGCGCTGGAATCGCTGTGAAGCGCCTCGTCGAGATGCTCCAGGCAGCATCGGGTCGCGATCCGGTGCCCAGGGAGCAGCGCCAGCTGTGCCGATCGGTGCATCAGCGCCTCGAGCGCATCGAGTCCGTTTTCCGCCGCCAGCTGCCGGATCGAGTCCATGTGTGCGTGAATGTCGAGAGGCGAAAGCCGTTCGGCGCGGCTGCTGAACTCTGCCAGGCGTTCGCCGATCTGGTTCCGAACCGGCCCGAGCGTGTCTCCAGCCATCGCCTTTTCTCCTTGCCCGCGACAGTCGCTCCAAATGGTTAACGGCCCGTCAACACCGCGAGTCGGGTTGACAAGGACGGGCCCGACAGCCATGTGCCGCCCGCTCCAGCGGCGCTTGAAGTGTCGCATTTTTCTTTTGCATTATTGGGACAGTCGCGATGGCCAAGCCGGCAACCGTCAAGATCAAGCTCGTCAGCAGTGCCGATACCGGCTTCTACTACGTGACCAAGAAGAACCCGCGCAACCAGACCGAGAAGATGAGCTTCCGCAAATACGACCCGGTCGTGCGCAAGCACGTCGAGTTCAAGGAAGCGAAGATCAAATAGTCTCGGGCGCTTTTGCGTCCGCGTTCTGGATTCCGAGCAGATCGTTCACCTGAGCGACGAATTTCGCGACCGAAATCGGTTTCGACACATAGGCCTGGGCGCCCGCTGCGCGGATGCGCTCCTCGTCGGCTGCGGCCGCATAGGCCGTGACGGCCATGATCGGCACGTCCTTTAGCCGTTTGTCGTCACGCATCATCCGGATAAGCTCAAGTCCCGACACGTGGGGCAGCTGGATGTCCGTGATGACGAGATCCGGCCGGAACTCCCGCGCCTGATCGAGCGCAAAGCGCCCGTCGGTGACCGGCCGCGGCTCGTGGCCGTGAGCGGCGAGAAGATCGCAGAACAATTTGACGTTCAGCGCAATTTGACGTTCAGCGCATTGTCCTCGACGATCAGAATCTTGGCCAAACCTTCATCCTTGCAATTGCTTCGGCAAGCCTAGGCGATGGCTGTCCCAACGCCAACCGACTCGCACGCTCTGGCGCTTGTCGCGCTCGCCACGGCTATTGCTGACGAACGGCGCGCCCGGCGGTTCCTTGACCTGACCGGAATAGAGACAGATGAGCTTCGCGCCAGGGCGGCCGATCCGGTGCTGCTTGCAGCGCTGATCCGGTTCCTGGAGGCGCATGAGCCGGACCTTGTCGCGGTAGCCGAAGCGATGAGCGCGAGCCCGCAGATGCTGGTTGCCGCGCGAAGAGAGCTTGAGGAAGGCCAATGACGAAGACGATCCTGGTAACCGGAGCGACCGCCGGCTTCGGCCGAGCGGCGGCAAGACGATTCTCCACCGGCGGATGGCGAGTGATCGGGACGGGGCGGCGGGGCGAGCGGCTGCGCGAGATCCAGGACGAAATCGGGGACCCGTTCCTGCCGCTCGAGATCGACATGCGCGACTTCGACGCTCTCGCGGATGTCGCCAAGCTTTCCCCGCCGTGGGGCGAGATCGACCTGCTGCTCAACAACGCCGGCCTCGCCCCTCCGACCGACCCGCTGCCCGAGACCGACTGGGAGCGAATCCAGCAGGTGATCGACACCAACGTGACGGGACTGGTCGCGCTCACCCGGGTACTGCTCCCGACGCTCGTGGAGCGGAAGGGCCAGATCATCAACCTGTCGTCGGTCGCAGCGACCTATCCGTACAAGGGCGGCGCCGTTTACGCCGGCACCAAGGCATTCGTGCGCCAGTTTTCGCTTGACCTTAGATGCGATTTGGCGGGCACGGGGGTTCGGGTGACGTCGGTCGAGCCGGGCCTGGCGCAGACGGAGTTCACGATCGTCCGCACCGGCGGCGACCGGCAAGCCTCCGACAAGCTCTATGCCGGCGCGAACCCGCTGACTGCGGAGGACCATGCCGAGCTTTTTTGGTGGCTCGCCAACCTGCCGCCGCATCTCAACATCAACACGATCGAGCTGATGCCGGTGAGCCAGAGCTGGGCGGGATTCGCGGTGGAGCGCGAGGGTTGATTCGCGGCTTCGGCAGTGCTTGGGCAGCGCAATGAGCATCGACCAGCGCCTCGCCGAACTCGGAATCACCCTCCCCGAACCCGCAGCCCCCGTCGCCGCTTATGTCCCGGTCGTCGTTGCCGGCGGCTTCGCTTACGTCTCCGGGCAGGTCTGCCTCGACGAGAACGGGCAGATGATCACCGGCAAGCTCGGCGAAGGCGCCGATCTCGATCTCGGCCAGAAGGCAGCGCGCGCCTGCGGGCTGATGATCCTTGCCCAATTGAAGTCGGCGCTGGGATCGCTCGACCGGGTCGAGCGCGTCGTCAAGCTCGGGGTTTTCGTCAATTGCACGCCCGGCTTCACCGATCAGCCGAAAGTCGGCAACGGCGCGTCGGAACTGATGCAGGAGGTGTTCGGCGAAGCCGGACGGCACGCGCGCGCGGCAGTCGGAGCACCCTCGCTGCCGATGGGCGTGGCGGTCGAAGTCGATGCCGTCGTCAAGATAAAGGATTGACGACGCGCCACTTTCTGGTGCGTTTGAGGGTGAGTGGCTGACCGCGAAACCGAAGTCCTTGCCCGGATTGCGCCGGGCGTAAGCGACCTCGATGCCGGTGAATGGGACCGGCTCGCCGGGTCTCACCCGTTCGTCAGCCATGCCTTCCTGAGCGCCCTGGAAAATTCCGGGAGCGTCGGCCCCGGAACCGGCTGGACTCCAGCTCCGCTGCTTATCGAGAACGAAACCGGCTATGCCGCCGCTGCTCCGGCCTATCTGAAGACACATAGCCAGGGCGAATATGTGTTCGACCACGGCTGGGCGGACGCCTGGCAACGAGCGGGCGGGGCCTATTATCCCAAGCTCCAGGTCGCGGTTCCGTTCACTCCGGTGCCGGGGCCGCGGTTGCTCGGCCACCGACCGCAGCACCTGCTCGCCGCGATCGAAGCCGTTGCTCTACAAAATCACCTCTCCTCGGCGCACGTCACGTTCATTGAAGAGGGGGATGTCGCCCAAGTGGAACAGCGCGGCTGGCTGATCCGCGACGGAATCCAATATCATTGGCGCAACCGCGGCTACCGCGATTTCGAAGACTTCCTCTCCGCGCTGACGAGCCGCAAGCGCAAGGCGATCCGCAAGGAGCGGTCGGCGGCTCGCGAGGGGCTGGAATTCCGTGCACTCACCGGCTCCGAGATCGGGCCGACCGAATGGGATTCGATGTGGCATTTCTACCAGGACACCGGTAGCCGCAAATGGGGCCAGCCGTACCTCACACGCGCCTTCTTCGATTCCATCGGCAAGACGATGGGAGACAGGCTCCTGTTGTTCCTCGCCTGCCGGGGCAGCGAGCCGATCGCCGGGGCGCTCAACGTCGTCGGTCCCGATGCGCTGTACGGCCGCTACTGGGGCACGATCGACGAGGTCCGCTTCCTGCACTTCGAGCTCAGCTATTACCAGGCGATCGAATGGGCGATCGACCATGGACTCTCGTCGGTGCAGGCTGGCGCACAGGGCGAGCACAAGCTCTCCCGCGGGTATGAGCCGGTGATCACGAAATCGGCGCACTTCATCGCCGACCCGGGTTTTCGCGGCGCTGTCGGCGATTTCCTGCGACAAGAGCGAATGGCGGTCGCTGCCGAAGCCGAGTGGCTCGGGCGCGAGCTTCCCTACCGCTCCTCGTCTTCTGAATAGAGGGCGATTGTGCGGCCGGACGAATCGGCCCGCCCGCGATACATTCCGACCGTATTGAACGAGAAGACCATTTCGCCCTTGGGCGTCACCACAATGACTCCGCCGTCGCCGCCAAGGGCTTTTACGTCGTCCATCACGGCATCGGCCGCACTCTGGCCGCTCTCGTTGTTGAGCCGAACGCGCGCGCAGATCTCATGAGCGACGCTTGCGCGAATGAAAAATTCGCCCTTTCCGGTAGCGGACACGGCGCATGCCCTGTCGTCGGCATAAGTCCCGGCGCCGATGATCGGACTGTCGCCGACCCGTCCCCAGCGCTTGCCGGTCGTGCCGCCGGTCGACGTCGCGGCGGCGACATGGCCTTTGCTGTCGAGCGCGACCGCGCCGACAGTCCCGTATTTATATTCGACGTCCAGCGCGCTGACGTCCGTGGTCTTGAACTCCTGCAGCTGCTTTTCCCGGCGCGGAGTAGAGAAATAGGAGTTGGGAACTTGCTCGAAGCCTTGCGCTTTCGAGAATTGGTCGGCGCCTTCGCCGGAGAGGAGCACGTGCGGGCTTTTCTCCATCACCGCGCGCGCAACGCTGATCGGGTTCTTCGTCGCAGTGACTCCGGCGATCGCGCCCGCCGCCCGGGTGCGCCCGTCCATGATCGATGCGTCGAGCTCATGAGTCTCGTCCCAGGTGAAGACGGCCCCCCGCCCGGCGTTGAAATTGGGGTCGTCCTCCAGCACCAGCACCGCCGCCTCGACTGCATCGAGCGCATCGCCGCCGGACGCCAAAATCTTCGATCCCGCCTCGAGTGACCGGTTCAGAGCCACCCGGATCGCCGAGTCCGTTTCCGGAGTCGTCCTTGAGGGCTCGATGACTCCGGCGCCGCCGTGGATCACGAGCTTCCAGTCCTGGGCTTGGGCGGCAGTCGTCATCAACAAAGCTCCGATCAAAGCTATGAAACGCATTCGGCCTCTCCTTCACTCGCCGGTGCATCGGCCCTCTTTGGACAGCCGGCGCCTGGAAGTGAAGCTCGCCGAGGCCTTCAGACGAGGTCGAGGTCCTGCTGCTGGTTGATCAGCCGCCACTCGTCGAGGTCGCTGTACATGATCCTGGCCGCCTGCTCGGTCAGGTCGGCAGCCCGCGGCAAGGTTGCACCCTCGGCAAGCTCCGCCTGGATCTGGCGGAGAGCGTTGGCCGTCGCCTGGGAGCGGATTGCGCTGCCGCCGAAGTCGCCCTGAAAGCGAATTCCGAACACCGCCGTGCCGAGGGCGGGGAGGCCCGCGTTGAACAATGTGAACCACGCGTCGTGCTCGTTCATCCAGTCGGGCGCGAACCTCAGCCCGATCAGCACGACGGCGGCGACAATCAACGTCATGATGAAGAAAAAGCCGGCAATCCTCTCGAGCCGCTTGTCGAGCAGCTCGATCTGCCGCGCGTGGCGTTCGTGATAGGCGACCTGCGGCTCGATCTCATAGGCCGCCACGGCGCGAGACAGATCGGCCGCCCGGCGGCTGTCGATCGATCCGGCCGGGCACCCAAGCGCACGCCAGACGCCGGTCGCATAATATTCGATCCAGCGCCGGGACACCGGATTGCTGCTGCTGCCGGGAGGGTCGGGGGCGGCGAGCCCGAGCAGCTTGAGGCTGCGCATCGGCCGGAGCCGCTCGGCGAGCTGGCGGTAGTCGAGCCAGCGGCGGTGCCATTCGTTCTTCACGCCGATCCGGGTGTTGAGGATGATTCCGGTCGTGATGACCGCTTCGACAATCGCAAGCTCGAACAGGGCCCGGTCGAAGATGTTCGCCCCAAGGCCCATGCACACCGCCAGCGCACCGAGCACGAAGTTGAAGATGTGCCCGCTCCGGTACGTCTGGGCGAAGTGGGTGGCGAGCTGGTCGCTCCAGGAATAAGCGGATTCTAGAAGGTCGAGCGGCGCCCGGATCTGGTTGGCCTCGGCGAAATCCTGACGGTAGCGTCCCCATTCCTCCCGGATTTCTTCGGCGCAAACGGATTCGCGCATCCTTCGGGGACTGAACCTGGCGACCCCGGCGATCGCCAGCATCAGCGGATATTCGATCCTGACCCGGAGCCGCTTGATCCGCTCGTGCACGAACATCGACAGGAAGCGGCGTTCTTGCGGATCGGACGGAGGCGCGAACAGCGCCGTCAGAAGCATCGCCAGGTGCATGTCGTCGAGCGGCCGCTCGGTGGTCCTTTCGACCCGGTGGGTGACGACCGCGGGATCGAACGCGCTCCACAGCAGCCGCGAAGGCTCGTCGCCCTCGATCGGCACGTGCACGACCGGAGTGCCGTTGACGACCGCGAGCTCGACCACTTCCCCGGTCCCGCCGCGGCCGCGGGGAGGCAGGCCGTCCCACACCGCAAGCAGCAGGTCGCAATGCGAAATCGTCGCCCGGCCGGTCATCACATAGGCGTCGGCCGGATGCTCGTGCTCGCCCGGAAGCTCGAGCACGCAGGAGGCCTTGGCGATCAGTTCGTCGAAACCCGATCGCGACTGCTGGTCGGCAAGTTCCCGTCGGTAGGTCGCTTGGGGAAACGGCAGAACGACGTGAAGCTCGAACCCCAGCTCCAGAGCGGCCCTGGCGGCAATCTGGTCGGCGCCGTCGGCGAGCGGCGAGATGAACAGGAGCCGCGGCGGATCGCTAGTATAGAAGGGCGCTTCCTGCACGTGGACCGCTGCAGCGCCGTCGACCAGGAGCGTCAGCGCGCTTCGGATGCGCACCTTCAGGTCGTCGCAGGCCTCAGCGGGCAGCGCTTCCTTGCGGTGGCCGGTGACGCCGACGCTGAGCACGAATGGGAGGCGCGGCGGGGCGCGGCTGAGCGCCATCGACTTCCCCGCAAGCGAAATCTCGGCTGCGGGATCGTTCACCTGGACGTCGCTTCTTACTGGCCGCCGTTGATGATGATCGGATCGTAGGGAAGGACCGTCACTGCCGAATTATTGCACGAGAAGTTCAATTGATAGCTGACATCCATCGGGCCGTCAGCGGCTCTGTTGTTGTTGTTGTCGGTAAAGGATGCTTTTTTCGGTGTCTCATGGTTGCGTCTGCGGTATCCGACGATCTGCTGTGAATTTTGCCCGGCTGGAGGTGGGCAGGTCGAGCAACTATCCGCGGTGTCCAGCGCTTCAAATCGCACCTCCAGGCCCGTGGGATCGTCCAAAATGAAGTTAAAGTGGTGCGCACCGGAGCACGGGGGCAAATTGGCACCCCCCGGGCCTGAAATGTTCACTGTATTCCCGTTCTTCGTTGCGGTCAGTTGAACGTCGTGAGTGTTGCTCATGCTTGTCTCCCCTCCAAATACCTTCCTGAAGAAGTTGATGATGCTGTGAAGCCACTGAAACATCGTGTGATCACTCCCGACTAGATTGCGGCGCGCGATATTGAATTGTTGAGAGCTTATGCTCAAGCTTCTGGACTTCCGCGCTGCGTCCGAGCCGCTCGAGTATCATTGCGCGCTCCGCCGTTTCGTGCGGTTTTTCAGGAACGCGCGAGGGAAGGGCAGCAATTCCGGCCTGCCAAGCCGCCTGTGCGCTGGCACGGTCGCCGAGCCGCCGGCGAACGTCGCCCAGAACGCGATAGGACTGGGCGAGGGAGTATTTTGCATCGACCGGATCGGTGGACCGGACAGACCTGGCGGTCTCCACTGCGCGCGCGGCGAATCGCTGCGCCTGCTGAAGATCGCCGGTAGCGAGACTCAACCGGGAGCGGACACTCCAGCAGTCCCGCAAATGGGCACGCCAGTCCTGTACGCTGGAGTCGGTGGCCACCAAGCGGGCGGTGGCATCGCACCCTCTCGCGATCTCTCGCGCAGCCTCGTCCACCCGCCCGTAAATCAGCAAAACATCGGCAAGATGGATGTGGGCTCCCGCTGAGTAGCCCATCCAGCGCAGATTCGCCGGCTCCCGCGAACGCAAGACGGCGGAATGATCGACAGCGGCACGGAAGTGCAACAAGGCCTTCCGGGTGTCTCCTCGAAAGAGATGCAACGCCCCCAGGCGCCGCTCAGCGGGAACGAGCTTCTCCCGGTAGACGATGTCAGCAGTCCGATTCGCTAACTGCTGGAGAAGTGCGATGACGCGCTCCCGAAGCGTCAGTGCTTCCGTCAGTTGCCCTTCAGAGTAGAGAGCGTCGGCAAGCCAGCTTTGCGCCTCGGCTACGTTGATCTGGTAGGCCGTGTTTGCCGGGTCGGCCTTCGCCAACGCTTCCATGGTCCCGAAGGCATGAGTGAACCGCTCGATAGCTTCGCGAAACTGCCGTCGCTCAAACAACATGACGCCTAAATTGAAGTCACCGCTATGCTGCTCCATCCGCCAAGCCATATTGTTCGGTTCGAGCGCCACCATCTGGTCAGCGAGACGCTTATATTCGCGCATGCCGACCTCGGCGTCGGTCAGTCGGCCGCGCTCCCGTGCGATATGGGCGGACCAGAAAACATTCTGGGCATGTTCGAAAAGACGCTGCGGATCGCCTGAATCACGGCGAATTGCCTCGCCAGTGCCGGCCATTGCCTCGCGATACAGCCGCTGGGCGCTGTCACGATCACCTCGAACATAAGCGACTCCGGCCATCATGCTGAGCGCTCGTGACCGCTGAAGCAGCCCGGCGTCGGAGAGCTCCGATGTGTCCTGCTTGCTGTAATATTCGAGGACTCGCGATCCGACGCCGTCCAGTGCATCCAGCCTGCCGATCGGCTCCAGCTTGTCCTTAAGATCCCCGAGCATGAATTCGACCAGGCTTTCGGCCTCGCGCCTTTGGTCGCGCGCCGCATCCCTGGCGTCGATTGCCGTTACCGCGAGCACGCTGGCAATGACCATGCCGCCGAGCGAACCTGCGGCAATCCCCGCCATCCGCCGTTGCCGCCGCAGCTGATCGCGCTGGACGAGGTCGTCGAGGCCGAGGCCAAACATTCCGGCGACGATCTTGAGGAAGCCGAGGCGCCTTCCGCCATGCCCTTCCCTGAGATCGGCGGCGAGCGGCTCCGCGCGCTTGTCGGTCGGCCGGCCGCGCCTGTCGTACTTCTGCCGAAGCGCGGGCGGCAGACACTCTTCCTGCTCGCGTCCGGGGATATCGCTGGCGAATGGCTCGCCGGCGACGATCGCCGCGATGATGCAGCCCTCCGGGTGAAGCCGTTTGAACGTCTCGATCTCTGCGTTGGTCCATTTCGAATTCGCGGCCGCCGGAGAGCACAGGACGACGAGGCAGCGTGACGCCGAGAGCGCCTCGCGGATCTCCTGGCCGAGGTCGTCGGCTGCCGCGAGCTCGTGACGATCTCGGAAGATCGGCGTCAGCCGCCTGGGTATGGCCCCGTTTTCCGTCAGGCGGCCGACGAGGTTGGAGGGGACGCGGAACCGCTCGAGCTCGCCGTGGAGCCAGTCGGCGTCGGTGGTGTCCTGGTGGCTATAGCTTAGAAAGGCGAAATACAGGGCCGAGTGCGCGACCCTGCCCTCCGCCGGCCCAGCCGGTGCGCTGTTCCACTCAAATGGCCGAGCCCACTTATTCATCGGTCTCCCCCGAGACTTAGCTATTTCATTATCACCTTTGAATAATCCGGGCGAATCAGAAGTTAACCGGCCTTTGCGAGCCGGACGCCGAGCGCCTATATGCCCGTGCATGTCCATTCGGCCCTGGCGAGACATCGAGCGGCGCAAGTCGCGGCAGATCATGGTCGGCTCCGTCCCCGTGGGCGGGGACGCGCCGATCAGCGTTCAGACCATGACCAACACGCCGACGGCCGACGCCGGGGCGACCATCGACCAGATCCGCCGCTGCGAGGAGGCGGGAGCCGACATCGTCCGGGTCTCCTGCCCCGACACGGACAGCACCGCGGCCCTCAAGGCAATCGTGCGCGAGGCGAGCGTTCCGATCGTCGCCGACATCCATTTCCACTACAAGCGCGCTCTCGAGGCCGCCGACGCCGGCGCCGCTTGCCTGCGCATCAATCCCGGCAACATCGGTTCGGAGGAGCGGGTCAGGGAAGTCATCGCGGCGGCCCGCGCCAACGGCTGCGCGATTCGCATCGGAGTGAATGCCGGAAGCCTGGAAAGGGACCTGCTCGAGAAATATGGCGAGCCGTGCCCGGAGGCACTGGTCGAAAGCGCGCTCGACCATATCCGAATCCTCGAGGACCACGGCTTCCGCGACTACAAGGTCGCGGTCAAAGCCAGCGACGTGTTCCTGGCGGTCGCCGCCTATCAGCAGCTCGCCGACGCGGTCGATTGCCCGCTCCACCTCGGGATCACCGAAGCCGGAGGCCTGATCGGCGGCACCGTCAAATCGTCGATCGGAATCGGCTCGCTTCTGTGGGCCGGTATCGGCGACACCATCCGGGTGTCGCTTTCGGCCGAACCTGAGGAAGAGGTTCGCGTCGGCTACGAGATCCTCAAAGGCCTCGGAATCCGAAGCCGCGGAGTGCGCGTCGTCTCCTGCCCAAGCTGCGCCCGCCAGGGCTTCGACGTGATCCGCACGGTCGAAACACTCGAGGAGCGGCTCCAGCACATCAAGACCCCGATGTCGCTGTCGGTGCTCGGCTGCGTCGTCAACGGCCCCGGCGAAGCGCGCGAGACCGACATCGGCATCACCGGCGGCGGCAATGGCAAGCATATGGTGTTCCTGTCGGGGATCACCGACCACCACGTCCAGGACGCCGAGATGATCGAACATATCGTCAAACTGGTCGAGGCCAAGGCGGCCGAGATCGAGGCCGGGATCAGCCAGACCCGCGACGCCGCCTGAGCCGCGCCCTTAGCGCTGGCAAAGTAGGATATCGTCTGCTTGACTGATCGCGGCGATTCGCACGCGTCGGGCCCCCCTCTTCCGGGATCATGGAAAATGTCCGCTCAGTCCATGACTCTTGTGACGTTAAGCGCCCGAGCGCCGCTGGATCCTGTCGATCGACGCGGCCCATGATCCACGCCCGCTACACCCCGCTCACCGCCTTCCTCGTCGGAATGATCGGCATCGCGACCTTTTCGGGCATGGACGCGGTGATGAAGGGGCTGGTCCTCGCGCTCGGCATTTACGCAACGATGGTGTGGCGCATGCTCGCCGGGGTGGTCATGGCGGGCGCCTTGTTCGCCACCCGCCCCAACTGGCCGGCGCGCGACGTCAGGCGCATCCACCGCTTCCGCGGTGCGCTGACCACGGTGATGGCGCTGCTGTTCTTCTGGGGAATTGCGCGGGTCCCGCTGGCGCAGGCGATCGCGCTCGCCTTCATTGCCCCGCTGATTGCCTTGTTCCTCGCCGCCGCTGTCCTGCACGAAACAATTGGTCCCCGCACGATCGGCGCCTCGCTGATCGCGTTCGCCGGTGTCATAATCATCTTAGTCGGCCAGGCGCAGGCGGATCTTGGCGACGAGGCGCTGCTCGGCAGCATCGCCATCCTCGTCTCGGCGGTTTGCTATGCGGTCAATATCATCCTGATGCGACGCCAGGCGCTGGTCGCGGGGCCGATCGAAATCGCTTTCTTCCAGAATGTGATCGTCGCGGTGCTGCTGCTCGCGGCGTGGCCGGTGGTCGGAGGAGCCAATTTTCCGCCGCCGGGCCAGCTCCCCTTCGTCCTGCTCGCCGCCTTCCTGTCGACCGCCTCGCTACTCTTACTGTCATGGGCCTATGCCCGCGCCGAGGCGAGCTATCTCGCCGCGACCGAATATACGTCGTTCCTGTGGGCGATGCTGCTCGGCTGGCTGGTGTTCGGGGAGCGCGTTTCGCTCTTCACGCTTTCCGGCGCGGCGCTGATCGTCGCGGGCTGCTTCCTCGCCGCGCGGCGCCCCGAAGAGTGCAGCCCCGCACTCGAAGCTGCCGCTTAACGCGCCCCAAGCACGTTGATCGACAGCGCAAGCACGAACAGGTTGAAGAAAAACCCCGCGATCGACTGGATCAGCACCACGCGGCGGATATGGCGCGAGGTGATCGAC
>JBPCOC010000048.1:0-78896 GCA_051000635.1 Sphingomicrobium sp.
CGACAGCTGGAACAGCTTGGTGCCGGCGTTGTTCTCGCGCCCGAAGCTCTTGTGCCAGGCGGCGCCGCGGCGAAGGATGGTCGGCACTACTGCTATCGACTCTACGTTGTTCACTGTCGTCGGGCAGCCGTAGAGGCCCGCTCCGGCCGGGAACGGCGGCTTGAGGCGCGGGAAGCCCTTGTTGCCTTCCAGGCTCTCGAGCATCGCCGTTTCTTCGCCGCAGATGTAGGCGCCGGCGCCGCGGTGGACGAACAGGTCGAAGTCGTAGCCGGAGCCGCAAGCGTCCTTGCCGAGAAGGCCGGCGTCATAGGCCTCGGCGACGGCTTTCTCGAGCACCTCCGCCTCGCGGATGAACTCGCCGCGAATGTAGATGTAGCAGGCGCGGGCGCGCATCGCGAAGCTTGAGAGGAGCGCGCCTTCGATCAGCTTGTGCGGATCGTGGCGGATGATCTCCCGGTCCTTGCACGACCCCGGTTCCGATTCGTCGGCGTTGATGACCAGGAAATTGGGTTTCCCGGGCTTGGGCTCCTTGGGCATGAAGCCCCACTTCATGCCGGTCGGGAAACCGGCGCCGCCGCGGCCGCGAAGGCCCGATTCCTTGATCGCCTCGATGATTGCGTCCTGGCCGATCTCGAACAACGTCTTGGTGTTGTCCCAGTCGCCGCGTGCACGCGCCGCCTTCAAATACGGCGACTGGAAGCCGTAGAGGTTAGTGAAGATGCGGTCCTTATCCGCGAGCGGCCCGGTATAGCTCATATGCCGAAGCCCGAGGTCATGAAGTAGAACAGCAGCAGCACGATGATCCCGAGCACGACGAACTTGATCATTCCGCTGATGAGCTTGAGCACCACGAAGGCGGCGAGGATTGCGAGGATGACGGCGAGGATTTCCATCACCGCCTGCCCTCGATCAGCTTGACCCCGCCGTAGATGATCAGCCCGGCGATCGCGATCCCGACGAGAATCCCGAGCAGCCCCTTGATGATCTTCCACGCGAGCCAGATGACGAAAATCCCGACTGCGATCTGGATGGCGGTCTTCATCACGCACCCTCCCCGGCCGGCGCGGAATCCCATTGCGGCCGGTAGTCGTAATTGCGCTCGGCCATCTTCTTGAGTGTCGTCGGGCCGCCGACCGGGCAGCTCGTCTGGCGGTCGATCTGCGGGCCGGCCTTCGGAGCCTCGCCGCGGGCGAGCGAGTCGAGGATCGCGCCCATGCTCTCCGCCGTCAGGTCCTCGTAATTGTCGTCGTTGATCTGAACCATTGGAGCATTGGCGCAGGCGCCGAGGCATTCGACCTCGCTCAACGTGAACAGCCCGTCCTCGGTCGTGCCGCCCTTCTTGAGCCCGCGTGTGTAGCAGGCGTCGAACACATCGTCGGAGCCGCGAAGCATGCATGGCGTCGTCCCGCACACCTGGACGTGGAAGCGGCCGACCGGGTCGAGGTTGAACATCGTGTAGAAGGTCGCGACCTCGAGAATGCGCACATTGGGCATGTCGATCTCGCGGGCGACGAACTCGAGCACCGGGATCGGCACCCACCCTTGAGTGTTCGTCTCGGCCCCGACCTGCCGCTGGGCGAGGTCGAGCAGCGGAAGCACGGCCGAATGCTGCCGCCCCGCCGGATATTTGGCGATGATCGCCTTGGCTTTCTCGCGGTTCTCGTCGGTCCATTCGAAACCGCCCCAGCGCTCGCGCTGCCCGGGATCCTCGAGGATCGAAGTCTGGCCTGCGCTCACCGGTCGCACTCCCCGAACACGACGTCGATCGCCGACAGCACGGCAGTGACGTCGGCGAGCATGTGGCCCTTCATCATGAAGTCCATTGCCTGCAGGTGCGAAAAGGCCGTCGGCCGGATCTTGCAGCGATAGGGCCGGTTGGTGCCGTCGGAGATAAGATAGACTCCGAACTCGCCCTTCGGGCTCTCGGTCGCGACATAGACTTCGCCGGCGGGCACGTGGAAGCCTTCGGTGTAGAGCTTGAAGTGGTGGATCAGCGCTTCCATCGAAGTCTTCATCTCGGCGCGCGGCGGCGGGAACACCTTGCGGTCGGCGGTGCCGACCGGCCCCGGCGGCATCTCCTTCAGGCACTGGCGCATGATCTTCGCCGACTGCCGGACTTCCTCGACCCGGACCATGAAGCGGTCGTAGCAGTCGCCGTTGGTCCCCACGGGCACGTCGAACTCCATCCGGTCATAGACCTCGTAGGGCTGCGACTTGCGAATATCCCACGGGATGCCGGACGCGCGGATCATCGGTCCCGAGAAGCCCCAGGCGATAGCGTCTTCTTTGGAAACCGTGCCGATGTCGACGTTGCGCTGCTTGAAGATGCGGTTGTCGGCCACCAGGCTGATCGCGTCCTCGAACAGCTGAAGGCGCGTATCGAGCCACTCGCCGAGGTCGGCAAGCAGCTTCTCCGGCAGGTCCTGGCGGACTCCGCCGGGACGGAAGTAATTGGCATGCATCCGGGCGCCCGAGGCCCTCTCATAGAACTGCATGATGTCCTCGCGAACCTCGAACAGCCACAGGTTCGGAGTCATCGCGCCGACATCCATGATGTGAGCGCCAAGGTTGAGCATGTGGTTCTTGATGCGGGTGAGTTCCGCCATCAGCACGCGGATGTACTGGGCGCGCTCGGGGATCTCGAGGCCCATCAGCTTCTCTATGGCGAGCACGAAGCCGTGCTCCATGCACATCGGCGAGCAATAATCGAGCCGGTCGAAATAGGGGAGCGCCTGGCTGTAGGTCTTGTACTCGATCAGCTTCTCGGTGCCCCGGTGGAGGAGGCCGATGTGCGGATCGACCCGCTCGACGATCTCGCCGTCGAGCTCGAGGATCAGTCGAAGGACGCCGTGCGCGGCCGGGTGCTGCGGGCCGAAGTTGAGCGTGTAGTTGCGAAGCGCCTCGTCGCCCGGCCCACGGTCGTCGAAGTCGGTACCTTCGCCGCCCGCGCCGACGCTCAGCTCAACGGTCCGGATGTCGGTCATCATGCGGTCCCCGTCGGCCGCCGGCGGCCCGGGCCCTTCGGCTTGGGCTCGGGAATTTCGGTCTCGTCCTTGTCGAACAGGTCTTCGGCCTTGGCTTCGCTCGGCTTGCGCGCCTGTTTTTTGGCGGCCTTGTTGGCGGGCTTGCCGGCTCCGGTGTCGGAGGGAGCCTCGGTCGTCTTCGGGGTCGTCGCAGACGTAGGCGGATTGACCTTGGCGCTGCCCGTCGGCGGAAGCGCCGGCGACGGCGCTCCGGCTTGCTCGGGCATCGCCTTCTCGTCGCCGGGCAAGCGATATTCCGGCCCCATCCACGGCATCAGGAAGTCGAACGCGCGGAAGTCCTGCGGCAGATCGACCGGCTCATAAATGACCCTTTTCTCGGATTCCGAATATCGAAGCTCGACATGGCCGGTGAGCGGAAAGTCCTTGCGCTGCGGAAACCCCTCGAAGCCGTAATCGGTGAGGATCCGCCTGAGGTCCGCATTTCCCGCGAAAATGACTCCGTACATGTCGTACACTTCGCGCTCGAGCCAGCCGGCGACCGGCCACAGAGAAGTGACGCTCGGCACAGGTGAGCTCTCGTCGGTCCTGACCTTCACCCGGATTCGCCGGTTCTTCGTCAGCGACAGCAATTGGTAGACGATTTCGAAACGCTCGGCCCGGTCGGGGTAATCGACTCCGGCGATCTCCATCAGCTGCTGATATTCGAGGCCCTCGGTGTCGCGAAGCGCCCGAAGCACGTCGACGATGCTCTCGCGCTTCACTCCAAGGCTGATCTCGCCGACCGTCTCGGTGGCCGCGATCAAAGCATCGCCGATCGCCGCTTTGGCGGCGTCGATCACGCCCTCGTCGGAAGCCATTCTGGGCACGTGCGCGGCGAACTTCGGGGCACTGCTCATCGCTCGATGGTCCCCTCGCGGCGGATCTTCCGCTGCAGCTGCAGGATCCCGTAGAGCAGCGCCTCCGCGGTCGGCGGGCAGCCGGGAACGTAGATGTCCACGGGCACGATCCGGTCGCAGCCGCGGACCACCGAATAGCTGTAGTGATAATAGCCGCCGCCGTTCGCGCAGCTGCCCATCGAGATCACGTAGCGCGGCTCGGACATCTGGTCGTAGACCCGGCGGAGCGGCGCGGCCATCTTGTTGCACAAGGTCCCGGCGACGATCATCACGTCCGACTGGCGCGGGCTGGCGCGGGGGGCGACCCCAAATCTTTCAAGGTCGTAGCGCGGCATGTTCACATGGATCATCTCGACCGCGCAGCAGGCGAGGCCGAAGGTCATCCACCACAGCGACCCGGTCCGCGCCCAGGTGAACAGGTCCTCCGTGCTTGCGGTGATGAACCCCTTCTGATCGAGCTGGTCGCGCAGGATTTGCAGCTGCTCCATGTCGACATCGCCAGGGACGAGACCAGCAAGCCGCGCCAGCTCTTCCTCGGTCGGCATCGGGTCGTTCTTGGGATCGAGCATCACTCCCATTCGAGAGCCCCCTTCTTCCACGCATAGGCGAGTCCGAACGCGAGTTCGGCGAGGAAGATCATCATCGCCGCCCAGCCGGCAATTCCGGTGCCCGCGAGCGACACCGCCCAGGGAAACAGGAATGCGACCTCGAGGTCGAAGATGATGAACAGGATCGCGATCAGGTAGAAGCGAACGTCGAACTGCGAGCGCGCGTCCTCGAAGGCCGGGAAGCCGGATTCATATTCGGACAGCTTCTGCGGGTCGGGCCGGTGGGCGCCGGTGAAGCGCGCCACCAGCATCGGAAGCACAACGAATCCGAACGACAGGCCGAGGGCGACCAGAAGGAAAAGCAGGATCGGCAGGTAACCGGCGGCAACGCTTGCCAAGGGGAACTCCAGGGGGCTCGAAAACTTGGCCGCGCTTTAGGACAGCGAGTAGTGGGCCGCAACCTTCCTGGTCAGCCGCGGAGCGCCCCCGCCACCAGCTTTTGCAGCTTGCTGTGGATTGCGCCCGAAGCAGCTACATATTCGCCGCGCTCGAACGAACGATCGGAGCCGCGATAATCGGTCACGAAGCCGCCCGCTTCCTTCACCAGGATCACTCCGGCGGCGGTGTCCCAGATCGCGAGCTCGTCCTCCCAGAAACCGTCCATCCGGCCGGCGGCGACCCAGGCGAGATCGAGCGCGGCCGAACCGAAGCGGCGAATGCCCGACACCTGCGGCGCCACCTGCGAGTAAATCTTGCCCCAGGTTTCCGGCACTCCGCGCCCGCAGTGCGGGATTCCGGTGCCGATCACCGCTTCGACGAGGTCGCGGCGCGACGACACCCGCAGGCGCCGGTCGTTGAGCCAGGCGCCCCTGCCTTTTTCCGCCCAATAGCTCTCGTCGGTCAGCGGCTGGTAGACGAGGCCATGGCTGATCTCGCCGCGCGCGCCTTTGGTCCCGCCCACCTTTGGCACCTCGACCGCGATCGAAATCGCGAAATGCGGGATCCCGTGGAGGAATTTGGTGGTCCCGTCGAGCGGGTCGACGATCCAGCGCGGCTTGTCGGGATTGCCCTCGATCTCACCCTGCTCCTCGACCAGCAGGCCCCAGTCGGGGCGGGCGTTGCGAAGCTCGTCGATGATCGTCTGCTCGGCGCGCTTGTCGGCAAGCGATACGTAATCGGCCGGGCCCTTGCGGCTGACCTGGAGCTGCTCGACCTCGCCGAAGTCGCGCCTCAGCCGCGGCGCCGCCTTGTGGACGGCCCGCTGCATGACGGTGATGAGGCCGGAATGGGAGACCATTTTCGCTCAGGTATTCTTTGCTAGAATGCCAGTTTTCTTATCAACAGAGCGCAACCATTCCTCCCGACCGAAGCTTTTCAATTCCTCCGATAACCACTTCGGGAGACGGTGCGATGAATGCTTCGATATCTTCGTTCTAGTCTTGAACGCCTGCTCGACTACCGGATACCACCAGTGGCGGCATTCTTCTTCTGTTCGTGGCCTGTAGAAACCTCTTGCCGGTCGAGTGCCCCCGACATTTTTCGGTTTACCGAACGCGTGCTTGTACATCAGTCGGCGCGCCGGACATATTCCTGGGAGTACGGATCGACGACGATCCGGGTTCCGGCGGTGATATGCGGCGGCACCATCACCCTCACTCCGTTGTCGAGTATCGCCGGTTTATAGCTCGAGGATGCCGTCTGCCCCTTCACCACCGCGTCGGCCTCGACGATCGTCGCTTCGATCTGGCTTGGAAGCTCGACCGAGATCGGCTTCTCCTCGTACAGCTCCAGCTGCACGTCCATGCCGTCCTGGAGGAAGGCCGCGGCATCGCCGAGCAGGTCGGCCGGAAGGCTGATCTGCTCATAATTCTCCTTGTCCATGAAGGTGAGCATGTCACCGTCACGGAAAAGAAACTGGAAATCCTTGGTGTCCAGACGGACGCGCTCCACCGTCTCGGCGGAGCGAAACCGGACATTGTTCTTCCGACCGTCGATCAAATTCTTCAACTCGACCTGCATGTAGGCGCCGCCCTTGCCGGGCTGCGTGTGCTGGATCTTCACTGCGCGCCAGATGCCGCCTTCATATTCGATGATGTTGCCGGGACGGATGTCCACGCCGCTGATCTTCATGGATCGCCTGCTCGTGCTGGAATGGTGGGATCGGCGGGCGCTCTAGCCGCTGACCTGTTTTCCGGCAAGCAGCGGATAGGGATTGATCGCCTCTCCGCCGTGCCAATCCTCTTCGGCTGTCATGCGTTTGATGGCGAAGTGCAAATGGGGTCCTTCGGGACTGGCGTTGCCGGTCGAGCCGACATAGCCGATCACCTGCCCACGCTTGACCCGCTGACCTTCCCGCAGCCCCGGTACGTAGCGCAGGAGATGCGCATAATAATAGGACCAGCGCCCGTCGTCGGAGCGGATGTAGACGGTGACCCCGCCTCCGCCCTGGCTGAGGAAGAGCCTCTCTACCGTGCCGGGCGCGGCCGCGACGACCGGCGTTCCCTCCGGCGCCATGATATCGATCGCGTCGTGCCGGCGTGCGCCCCCTGCCCTGGCCTGGGTGAAGGTGTCGATGAGGTCGTCGGCGCTTAATCCGGCGACCGGGATCGCAAGGCCGGCAGGCCCGACGACCACCCCTTCGGCGATTGCGACGGGCGCTCCATCCTGCGGATCGACAACTCTGACGTCGCCCGAACGGGCGACTTCGCCGCGCGGCGCGGTGACGATGTTGTAGGCAAAGATCCAGAAGGCGCTGGCCAGGATCGCGGTAACGACAGCCGTCGAAACGACAGCGAATTTCCGCGACCGGCGGGGCCGTCTGATATCGCCCGGGCTTGTCTTTCGGTCCACTCGCAACTCTCTTCCGCTCGATACCGTTGTCGCAGTGGAACGATACAGGCACAAACTGTTTCCTCACCGACTCCGATCCGGATCGGCTGAGTGGCCTGTGCGTCCCTGCCGATTGGCAATTGCCGCAAAGTGCAGCACATTGCTCCAATGTCCGACGCCGACCCGCCGCCCTTCTACGACCCGCCGACGATGCCGTTCGCCACGCAGCGCTCGGAGCTTCGCGCCGCCGTCGGGCGAGAAGTCGGGAAGGGGCTGGATTCCACACCCGGCCTGTGGCGCCTCGGCTCGAGCCTTGAGCGGCCGGTGCAGCTCTATTTCCAGGAGAGCTTTCTCACCGCCGACGAATGCCGGCAGCTTCGCGAGCGGATCGATTCGGGAGTCTATCCCTCGCCGCTGTACGAAAAGGAAAAGTACGAAGGGGTCCGCACCAGCCAGAGCTGCAACCTGGACGTCTACGACTCGTTCGTCGCGGACATCGAAACGCGGATCGCCGACATGCTCGGAATCGACCGCTCCTGGGGCGAGCCGCTGCAGGGCCAGAAGTACGAGGTTGGCCAAGAGTTCAAGGCCCATTCGGACTTCTTCTACATCGACCAGCCCTATTGGTCCGAATATGAGCCTCACGGCGGCCAGCGCACCTGGACCGCGATGATCTATTTGAACGAGCCGAAAAAAGGCGGCGGGACGGGCTTTCCCTATCTCGACCTGGTCGTTCAGCCGAGGCTCGGCCGGATCCTCATCTGGAACAACATGGCCGGCGACGGCAGCCCCAACCCATGGACCCAGCATGAGGGGCAGCCGGTCGAGGCCGGCACCAAATATATCGTCACCAAATGGTACCGCGAGCGGACCTTTTGCTGACCGTCAATCCGCGAGCGGCTGATTGAACGCTCGTACCGCAGCCGCCGGATCGTCGTTTCCCCACACCGCCTGACACACGGCCAGAAAGTCCGCGCCCGCCTCGACCAGCGGCTTCGCATTCTCCGGCGTAATCCCGCCGATGGCGACGCACGGAATCTCGAACAGGGCCGACCACCAGGTCAGGATCGACGGGTCGGGCCGATAGTCGCTGGGCTTGGTCGTGGTCGGATGGAAGGCACCGAACGCGACGTAGTCCGCTCCCGCCTCCCCGGCTTCCATCGCCAGATGGCGGCTGTCGTGGCAGGTCTTGCCGATCTGCGCCGCCGGCCCGAGCAGCGCCCGGGCCTCCCGAACGTCGCCGTCCTGCTGGCCCAGATGCACTCCGTCGGCGCCGAGGCGCTTGGCCAGCGCCATGCTGTCGTTGACGATGAACGCGACGTCCGCCTCGGCGCAGATTCGCTGCAACGGCTCGGCCAGTCGCGCAAGCTCGTGCTCGTCAGTGTCCTTGACCCGAAGCTGGAAGGCCACCGCGAGGCCCGGCTCGAGCGCCGCCTTCAGCCGGTCGGGAAAGCCGCCGCCGACCTCCTGCGGGCTGATCAGGTAGAGCCTGCACGGGCCGCGCTCGACTGGCGCGAAAATGTCCGCAATCTCATTGATGACTTCAGGATTGTCGGTCACCCAGCCTCCGTTCGTGTCGAGCGAAGTCGAGACACGTCCCTCGACTACGCTCGGGACGAACGGGAAAGAAGCGCGTCGCCAGCCACTACGCCGGCACCTTTGCCGTCGACGCCTCGTAGATTGTGTCGATCGACTCAGCGAGCGTTCGGTTGAACTCCTCGTCGCTCATGTCGTGGGACAAGCCCTCGAGCAGAGCGCGCGAGAAGCTCGCGACCATGCCATCGTTCTTCGCCAGCTCGCGGCACGCTTCCTCGCGGGTGAAGCCGCCCGACAGAGCGACCACCCGAAGCACCCGCGGGTGGCGGATTAGCGGCTCGAACAGCCCGGGCTCGACCGGGATCGACAGCTTGAGCATCACTTGCTGGTCGTCGGGAAGCACGTCGAGCGCGCCTTTGAGCTCGTCGAGGAGGATTCGGTCGCACTCGGCGCGGTCGCCGCTCTTGATCGACACTTCCGGCTCGATGATCGGAACCAGCCCGAAGCGGATGATCTGCTGGGCGACCTCGAACTGCTGGCGGACGATGTCGGCGATCCCCTTCGGGTTGGCCGAGTTGATCACCGAGCGCATCTTGGTTCCGAAGACGCGCTTGCTCACGCCCCGCTCGAGCAGCGAGTCGAGGGTCGGGTTGGGCTTCATCAGCTGGACACCGTCGCGCTCCTCATCGAGGCCCTTGTCGACCTTGAGGAAGGGCACGACCCCGCGGCTCCACAGATATTCGGGCACAGGGCGGCCGTCGGCTTCGCCGTCCATCGTCTTTTCGAACAGGATTGCGCCCAGGATCTTGCCGCCGTCGAAAGGCGGTGCGGTGATGATCCGCACCCGCATCTTGTGAACCAGGCCGAACATCTCCTCGTCGCTCGACCATTCGTCGCCCGAATAGCCGTAATTCTTCAGCGCCTTGGGGGTCGATCCGCCGCTCTGGTCGAGCGCCGCGACGAACCCGTCGGCATCCCTGATCTTCGCAAACATTTCCTGTTTGTGAGCCATCGTCTCTACCCTTGATTATCTCTGCAGGGCTGCAACGCCCGGAAGCGTACGCCCTTCCATCCATTCTAGAAACGCTCCACCCGCCGTCGAGACGAAACTGAAATCCCGGGCGACACCGGCGTGGTTGAGCGCCGCGACCGTATCGCCGCCGCCGGCAACGGAGATGAGCGAGCCTTCCTTCGTCAGCGCCGCGGCGGTCTTTGCAAGCGCCACGGTCGCTTCGTCGAACGGCGCCACCTCGAAGGCTCCCAGCGGGCCGTTCCACACCAAAGTCCGGCAGGTCTTGAGCACGTCGGAAAGCGCCTCGACGGCCGCCGGGCCGATGTCGAGGATCATTTCGGCCGGCTGGACCTCGTGGACGTTGCAAATGCGCAGCGACGGCGGGTTGGGCGCAAGGTCTTGTGCGACGACGACGTCGTACGGCAAATGGATCGTGCATCCCACCTCCTCGGCCCGGCTCATGATCGCCTCGGCCTCGCCGGTCAGGTCCCGCTCGGCGAGCGACTTGCCGATGTCGATGCCGCGGGCGGCAAGGAAGGTGTTCGCCATTCCGCCGCCGATGATCAGGTGGTCGACCTTGCCGACCAGATGCCCCAGAACGCCGAGCTTGGTCGAAACCTTGGCGCCGCCGACCACCGCCGCGACCGGCCGCTCCGGATTGCCGAGCGCTTTTTCCAGCGCCTTGAGCTCCGTCTCCATCGCCCGGCCGGCAAAGCTCGGGAGCAGGTGCGCGACACCCTCGGTCGATGCATGCGCCCGGTGAGCCGCCGAAAAGGCGTCGTTGACGTAATAATCGCCGAGCCCGGCCATCGCGCTGGCAAGGTCCGGATCGTTCGTCTCTTCGCTCGAATGAAAGCGGGTATTTTCCAGGAGTCCGATCGAGCCCGGGCGCATCGTCCCGATCGCCCGCTCGGCCTCGGGGCCCTGGCAGTCCTCGATGAACCGCAACTGCCGCCCGAGCAGCTCAGACAAGGGCCGGACCAGCAGCGCGGTCGACATGTCCGGACGGCTGTGCCCCTTCGGGCGCCCGAAGTGCGACAGCAGCAGCACGATCGCTCCGCGGTCCGCCAGATCGGCGACCGTCGGCACGACCGCCCTCAGGCGCGTGTCGTCGCTTATCGCGCCTTCGTGCATCGGCACGTTGAGGTCGACCCGGACAAGCACCCGCTTTCCGGTCAGCTCCTCGGGCAAATCATCTAGAGTCTTGAAATCACTCATCAGCTCAACGGTCCGTTCGTCCTGAGCGGAGCGCGGAGCGCGCAGTCGAAGGGCGCTTGGCACGCCCGTCGAGCACACGCCCTTCGACTTCGCTCAGGACGAACGAGGCCGTTGCGCGATGCAAGCCTACCCAAGCCGCGCCATCGCGCCTGCGGTATCGACCATCCGGTTCGAAAAGCCCCATTCATTGTCGTACCAGCTAAGGACACGCACCAGCTTTCCCTCGAGCACGGCGGTTTCGAGGCTGTCGACCGTCGAGCTCGCCGGATTGTGGTTGAGGTCGATCGAGACCAGCGGCTCGTCGGTGTAATCGAGGATGCCCTTCAGGCGGTCGCTTTCGCTCGCCGCCTTCAGCGCGCCGTTCACTTCCTCGACATTCGTGTCGCGCTTGGGGGTGAAGGTCAGGTCGACGAGGCTGACGTTCGGCACCGGCACGCGGACCGCCGAGCCGTCGAGCTTGCCCTTCAGCTCCGGAAGCACTTCGCCGACGGCGCGGGCGGCGCCGGTCGTCGTCGGGATCATCGACATCCCCGCAGCACGAGCGCGGCGCATGTCGGGATGGATCTGGTCGAGGATCTTCTGGTCGTTGGTGTAGGCGTGGATTGTCGTCATCAGGCCGCGCTCGATCCCGATCGTGTCGTTCAGAACCTTGGCGACGGGAGCGAGGCAGTTGGTCGTGCACGACGCGTTCGACACGATCTTGTGCTCGGGGGTGAGCTTGTCGTCATTGACTCCGTAGACGACGGTCAGGTCGACGCCCTTGGCCGGAGCCGAGATCAGGACTCGCTTGGCGCCCGCCTCGAGGTGCTTCTCGGCGCCTTCGCGGCTGGTGAAGAAGCCGGTGCACTCGAGCGCTATGTCGATGCCGTTCTCGCCGTGGGGCAGCTTGGCCGGGTCGCGCTCCGCGGTGACCTTGATCCGCTTGCCGTCGACGATGATCGCGCCTTCCTCATGGCCGACCTCGCCCGGGAACGGCCCGTGGACGCTGTCGCGCTTGAACAGCAAAGCATTGGCTTTTGCGTCGGCGAGATCGTTGATCGCTACCAGCTCCAGCCCGCAGTCCGGCCGCTCTAGAATCGCCCTCGCGACCAGGCGGCCGATCCGGCCGAAGCCGTTGATTGCAACTTTCGTCATCGCATTTCCCTTTGTTTCATGAAGTCGAGCACCCGGGCAGCGACCGCGTCGGGAGTCAGCCCGAAGAATTCGAAGGCATCCTTCGCCGGCGAGGAGACGCCGAAGCGGTCGACACCGATCCTTAAGCCGTGAAGGCCCGTGTAGCGCTCCCACCCGAAGGTGGTCCCGGCCTCCACCGAAACGCGCAGGATCTCGCGGTTGGAGACGTCGGGCAGGACGTGCTCGCGATAGTCTTCCGGCTGCGCGTCGAAGCGCTCGGTGCAAGGCATCGATACGACGTCGGCGCCGACCCCCTGCTCTTCGAGCTGCCCGGCAGCGGCAAGCGCGATCTCAACCTCCGATCCGGTGGCGATGAAGATCACCTTGCGCTCGGAACCTGCAGATTTCAGCCGGTAGGCGCCGCGCGCGCACAAATTCTCTTTTGCCGGCTCGGTCCGCACGGGGCTGAGGGCCTGGCGGGTCAGCGCGAGGATGCTCGGAGTTTCGCTTTCCAGCGCCAGCGCCCAGCATTCGGCCGTCTCGACGGCGTCGGCGGGACGGAAAACCTCCAGTCCGGGCATCGCGCGAAGGCTCTGCAGATGCTCGATCGGCTGGTGGGTGGGTCCGTCCTCGCCGAGCCCGATCGAATCGTGGGTCATGACATAGATGACCGTGGCGCGCTGGAGCGCCGATAGCCGGATTGCCGGCCGCGCATAGTCGGTGAACACCAGGAACGTCCCGCCGTAGGGTATCACTCCGCCGTGAAGCGCCATCCCGTTCATCGCCGCGGCCATCCCGAACTCGCGGATGCCGTAATAGATGTAGCGGCCGCCGTAATTCTCGGCCGTAAGCGGCTCGAGCGCCTTGGTTTTCGTGTTGTTCGAGCCGGTGAGGTCGGCCGACCCGCCGATCGTCGATTCAACCACCGGGTTGATCTTCTCGAGCGCCATTTCCGACGCCTTTCGGGTCGCAACCTTCGGCGGCTTTGCAACCAGCTCGTCGAGATAGGGCTGGAGCCAGCCAGTGTCGGCCTTGCCCGACAGGCGCGCATAGAAGTCGTCGCGCCTGCCGCTTTCGCTCAGGCGCCGCTGCCATTCGCGATGATCGGATTCGCCGCGCCTGCCGACCTCGCGCCAGGCGGAAAGCACGTCGTCCGGCATTTCGAACGGCTCCGCGTCCCAGCCGAGTTCCTTCCTGGCGGCTGCGACTTCTTCCGCTCCGAGCGCGGCGCCGTGGGTCGCCTCGGTCCCCTGCTTGGTTGGTGCGCCATAGCCGATGATCGTCTTGCAGCGGATGATCGACGGCCGAGCGTCGGCGAGCGCGGCATCGAGCGCCCGGCCGACGCTGGCGCTGTCGAGGCCGTCGCATTCGACCGTGTGCCAGGCCGAGGCTGCGTAGCGCGCCATCACGTCTTCGGTGCGCGACAGCTCGGTCGATCCGTCGATGGTGATCCGGTTGTCGTCCCAAAGCACGATCAGCCGGCCGAGCTTCAAATGCCCGGCGAGTCCGGCGGCTTCGTGGTTGACGCCCTCCATCAAATCGCCGTCGCCGGCGATCACATAGGTGCGGTGGTCGACCAGATCGTCGCCATAGGTCGCATTGAGGTGCCGCTCGGCGATCGCCATCCCGACCGCCATCGCCAGCCCCTGCCCGAGCGGGCCGGTGGTCACCTCGACTCCGGGAAGCTCGAAATTTTCCGGATGGCCGGCGCACGGCGATCCGATTTGCCGGAAGTTCCTGATGTCCTCGATCGTCGGGCGCGAATAGCCGGTCAGGTACAAAAGCGCGTAGATCAGCATCGATCCGTGGCCGGCGGACAGCACGAAGCGGTCGCGGTCGGGCCAGTTGGGGTCGGCCGGGTCGAACTTCAGATAGCGTGTGAACAGCGCGGTCGCCGCGTCCGCCATTCCCATCGGCATCCCTGGATGGCCGCTGTTTGCGGCCTCGACTGCGTCCATGGCCAGGGCGCGGATGGCGTTGGCAAGTCGGCGTTGGGTCGGCTGCATCCGAACTCCATTATGGGGCTTGGTCGCACGGCGGATTCGCCGGGCCGTTTGCGCGGCTCCTTTGGAAGGTGAGCCGATGGGCGTCAATGCTTGCCCGTCCGCCACATCTTGCGTAGGCCTTCGAACATGGACGACGGCGCCCTGTCGGCGGCACTCGAGCGTGCCGAACGCGCTCTGGCGCGGGTCGAGAGCGCCATTGCCCAGCGCAAGCCCGAGAGCGACGAGGATCTCCGCGACAAGGTTCGCGAGGCGGTCGCCGAGCTCGACCAGCTGATCCGGGAATCGGCGGGCTGATGGCCGAAATCGACGTGATCATCGCGGGACGGCCGTACAAGGTCGCTTGCCGCGACGGCGAAGAGGAGAGCCTTCGGGCGGCGGCGCGCCTGGTGGATTCCAAAAGCCGCGAGGCGCTCGCCGGGCTGGGGACGCTTTCCGAAGCCCGACAGCTTCTGTTCGCCGGCCTCCTCCTTGCCGACCAGCTGATCGAGCAAAACCCCGAAGCCGCGACCCCGGCCGGTCCGGATCCGGAGCTCGCGGTTCGCGCCGAACAACTGGCGAAGCGGCTCGAATCGCTCGCCGACTCACTTGAGAGCGGGGGTGGGAGCCCCTAAATAGGGTGCGACGGGTACTGCCCGGTACGAAGCCTTCAAAATCCCTGAGGCTATTCAATATCCTAGGGAGCTGTCCCTGCCCGGACCCTGGTCCGATGCACACGGCGCCCACCTGACGTTTGTAGCGTCAGAGGATTTCCGGCAAACGGCCATGGTGGTCCCGTCACCTCCACTTCCTCCAGGTCCCCGGCAGCCGACGCCGCCGCTGTCGAAGGATTCGCTTCGCCTCGCCGCACTCGACGCCCGCAAGGCGTTCGTCCGGACGATCGACGACGCGACCCGAACGCTTCTCGAGGAGCAGCTTGCAAGCAACCTCACAGGGATTAGCGCGCACGCCCGTGTCGTCGGCGGATATTCGCCGCTCGGCAGCGAGATCAGCCCGCTGCTGGCGATGGAGGAAGCGCGCGCGGTCGGCGCGATCGTCGCTTTCCCGGCCTTCCACAACCCGGCAAAGCCGTTCCGTTTCCTCGCCGGCGACCCCTCGATTCCCGGCCCGTTCGGGATCATGCAGCCCAAACCGACTGCTCCCGCGGTGGAGCCCGAGATGGTGCTGGTGCCGCTGATCGCGGTCGATCCGGTTGGAGCCCGACTCGGGCGCGGAAAGGGGCATTACGACCGGGTTCTCGGCAAACTGAGGAGGTCGGGCGCCAGGCTGATCGGTGTCGGCTGGTCGATTCAGCGGATTGACGATAGAATCCCCGCCGACCCGTGGGACGTGCATCTCGACGCTTTCGCGAGCCCCGAAGGACTCGAATGGTTCCACCGTTCAGCCCGCGGTCATTGAGCAACGCGTATTATTCGACTATATCACCCGCAGCATATTGATGATTAAATCATTCCTCTCGTCCGCCCGACCGTGGCGCAAGCCCCCGCGCGAATTCGTCGCGCTGGGCGGAATTGCGCTTGTCCCACTGATTACCGCCGCCGGAGTCGCCTGGTCCAGCCCGAACCTCGGAAACGTCGCCGCCGTCAGAGCCGACAAGACAGCTCCGGCACCGCCGCCGATGCTCATCCGCAGCATGCAGCCGGGCGACGCGGTCGCTGCGAACCAGAATATCCCGGTCAGCACCGGGCCGAACCCGCCGGCGCAGCCGTTCGCGTTCAGCGGCGATTCGGCGACGCAAGCCCGGGCGACCGAGTGCCTGGCGAGCGCAATCTATTACGAGGCCGGCCGCGAGAGCGAGAACGGGCAACGGGCTGTCGCGCAGGTCGTGCTCAACCGTGTCCGGCATCCAGCTTTCCCCTCGACGGTCTGCGGAGTCGTCTACCAGGGTTCGACTCGTGCAACCGGGGCCCAGTTCACCTTCACAAACGACGGCTCGCTGTACCGCCAGCCGGACTCCGGCGGCTGGGCGCGCTCGCGCCGAATCGCCGAGGCTGCGCTCAACGGAGCAGTGTTCGGCCCCGTTGGCTGGGCGACCCACTATCACGCGAATTACGTTCTGCCCTATTGGGCCGCAACGCTGGCGAAGAATGCAGTGGTCGGTGCCCATCTTTTTTACCGCTGGGCCGGCGGCTGGGGACGATCGCCTGCATTCACGCAGCGCTATGCCCGCCAGGAGCCGAGCTCCGCCGCGCTGAAAGCCGCGGCGCTCGCCGCACTCGCCACCCGCCCGGCTCAAACCGAGCTCGAGCAAATTGCCGGGATTGCGGGCGCAGAGGTCGAGAAGGCGCCCGCTGGCCGGATCGCCGTCCGATTCAACCTCGAGGCGGCTCGAAAGGCAGTCGAGGAAGCGCCGCGCCAGGACTATGTCGAGAAGGTTGCGGCGTCCGACACCCTTCGCTGGACACTGACGGGAAGCAGCACGGACGGGGGCCAGAAGCCGCTCGGCCGATCGGCTTCTCCCAGCGGACCTACGGCCGGCGCCGCTGACTAGAGCGGCTGGCGGGCGGCCTCGTCTAGCTTCGGGATCAGCGCCAACTCCACTCGCGTCCGTATCTGATTCAGCCGTGAATCGGCGGCCAGCATGTCGTGCGACAGCAGCCGCGCGGCCCCCATCTGCCGAGTCATCACCGATGACGTATTGAACGGGCCCGGATCCAGGAGCGGATTTGCGCCGCTGAGAATGACGACCGCCTCGTCGAAAGCGGCGCAGGCGTCGAACCAGGTGAGGCTGGGGTCCTCGCGAAGCTTGTTGTGGCAGGCGCGGCTGAACGCCAGCGTTGCGGCCGGGTCTGCAGCCTTGTCGAATTGCACCGCGTCGGCGACCGCGCGATCGATGACCGCGGCCTGCAGTGGCTCGTCGAAGCTCGTCAGCGGAGAAACCGCCGCCGCGCTGGCTGGCCGATCGGCCGGCGCCGGCCACTGGAACGGCATCGCGTAATCCGAACCACCGGACCCGCCGCCACGATCGGTGTTTGCGGCGCCTATGCCTGCGGCGACAACGGCCGCGCCAAGCAGCATCCAGCCCGCGCGGGAGCGGCGCCGGGGGCGCGCTCGCGGCTGCACGGGGACCGGCATCCGGCGTCGCGGCCGCACCGGCCCTTCGAAACTCTGCCTGAGCACAGTGTAAGCGCGGTTGATTTCCGCCGCCCGGCTGCAATCGCCCCCGGTACGGTCGGGATGGTATCGCTTGATCAGCCGCCGGTAGGCTTCATCCACCTCGGCACGGCCGGCCTCGGCGCTCAGCCCGAGCGTCGCAAAAGCGGAATTCTCCCCGGTCATCGCGACGCGTAACTACCGCATGCGCGCCGATTCAGACAGGCCCATTTTGGAAGAATGGCGCGAGTGACGGGACTTGAACCCGCGACCTCCGGCGTGACAGGCCGGCGCTCTAACCAACTGAGCTACACCCGCGCATTCGCTGGGGTTCCAGCCAAAGCTGCCTTGACCGGGTCCCGATGAGGCGCGCGACCTAGGTGACGCCCCTTTCACTGTCAACAAGAGCCTCTTCGTTTTCCTCCTCCTCCCCGACATGGGTCAACGTCCCGTTTTCGAACAGGAATCCGGCGATGTCGGGAGTGCCGGCGGCGGAAAAGACCTGCTTGATGATGATCAACAGCGGCACTGCGAGAAGCGCCCCCGTCGTGCCCCAAACCCAGGCCCAGAAACTGAGCGAAATCAGGATGGCGAGCGGGTTTATCTTCAGCCTCTCGCCGACCACCATCGGCGTAATCAGGTTCGCCTCGAGGAGGTGCAGGCCGGTGAACACCAGCGGCGGGAGCATCGCCGACCAGGCATCGGGGAACACCATCAGCCCGCCGAGGAACAGCAGCAAGGCCGCTGCGATCGGGCCGAGGTACGGGATGTAGTTCAGGACCGCGACGATACCGCCCCACATCACCGGCGAGGTCATATCCAGCTGCCACAGGACGAGCGCCGTCACGGCGCCGAGCGACACGTTGATGACCGTGATGGTCCCTATGTAGGTCGACGTCGAATCGACGACCTGCTGGATCACCCGGGCGGTGGTGAGAGCCCCTTCGAAGCTTCCGCGGCTGACGATCGTGCTCTTCCTCATGGCCGTCCAGCCGGCAAGGAAGAAGAAGATTACCAGCAAGGCGAAGAACAGCTGGATAATCAGGTGCGGAGCCGAGGTCGCCAGTAGCCCGGACAAGGAGTTCGGAGTTTCGATCGTCACCACCCGGCCGGGGTCGGGCACCGACGCGACCTGCGAAAGAATGCCCTCCACGAACCGGTCGAACGCCTTGTAGAGGTCGAGAAGCGGCTCGAGCGTTGCCCGAACCTGGCCGATCCGCTCGGGGATGAGCGCGATCCAGTCGATTGCCGGAAGGACGATCGACCCGATCGCGAAGACAGCGAACGCCAGGAAGAGCAGCACGCACAGCGCGGCTGCGATTTTCGAAGGCACTCCATGCCGCTCGAACCATTCGAGCATCGGCACGAGCGCGATCGCAATCACCAGCGCGGCCGTAACGGGAAGGAAGAATTCCGCCCCCGCCCTCAGCGCGAACGGGAGGGCGACGATAAGCCCGACACCGCCGATCAGGGTCAGCGCCGCCAGCAGCCGGTCGCGCTTGGCGGTGAACGCCTCGGCGAGCGAGTGCACGTGTTTGGCCTCATCGGCCGCTTCTTGTTTGATCGTCGGGGCGTCCATCGCCACAGCATATCCGCGCTCCTTTAGTCCCGCCAGCGGCTAATGCATGAGCAACCAAGCGGCGCGACCGATCGTTGCTAGCCGGAAGGAGAGCGAACTTGATTGGACGTATAGGAATCGCTGCCTGCGCGCTGCTCGGTGCCACCGCATGCGAGGTCAGGACCGTCAACGAAGACACGGAGGCGAACCAAGCGGCGCAACCCGAACAGCCGGAAAGCGATCCGTACGCCTCGAATCCGCAGGCGATCGCCCGCGCCCGTCAGCTCGCCGCAGCTCAGGCGCCGGAGGAGCAACGGGCAAGGCTTCGCGAGCAGGCCCGGGGCGAGCTTCGGGACCTCCGATTCGTCGTCGACATCAGCGATCGCGAACTGCGCGTTCTCAGCGGCGACCGTGAGGTCGAAACGCACCCGGTCGCAGTCGGAAGCGAGGAATGGCCGACACCGACAGGGTCCTGGGAATTCCATCGGGTCGATTTCAATCCTGAATGGAATCCACCCAAGACGGAAGACTGGGCGAAGGACGAAACGCGCAAAGCTCCAGGGGATCCGGAGAACCCGATGGGACGTGCCCGGCTGGTCTACCGGATGCCGAACACCGTCCATGGGACCGACGATCTCGATTCGCTCGGCAAGGCCGTGTCTCACGGATCGATCCGCGTCGCCAACGAGGTCGCCCTCAACCTAGCCGAGATGCTGCTGAAGGCAGGCCACGCCTGGGAGGGACCGCAATGGTTCGGGCAGATGACGCAGGACCGCACGACCGAGTACCAGATCGAGCTTCCGGATGGCATTCCAATAGAGGTACAGGAATAACGGCGATCGCGGGGCGACCTGCCGACGGCAATTTGCCCGACTGTAGTGTTGCGATGGTGCCCCTGGTCCGATTCGAACGGACACTCCGGTTAGGAACTCGATTTTGAGTCGAGCGCGTCTACCATTCCGCCACAGGGGCACTCGGACGGCTAGTTAGGCGAGGCATGGCCCCCAATCAATTGCGCGGTGCCTGCCGGCGATAGCTCAGGGCCTCGGCGATATGGATCCGACCGACCTGCTCAACTCCGGCCAGGTCGGCGATGGTGCGGGCAACCCGCATCACCCGGTGGAAGCCGCGGGCCGAGAGGCGCATTGCGGCAGCCGCATCGGCGAGCAGCTTGCGCCCCGGCTCGTCCGGAGTCGCGACATCGTCGAGCAGCTCTCCGTCGGCCTCGGCGTTGGTTCGCACGCCCGAGCTGTTGTAGCGCTTCGACTGAAGCTTTCGGGCGGCCGCGACCCGGGCTGCGACTTCGCCGCTGCCCTCGGCGGGCGGCGGAAGGGTCAAATCGGCGGCCGAGACGCCTTGCACGTCCACATGCAGGTCGATCCGGTCGAGGAGAGGACCCGACACCCGCGTCTGATAGTCTGCGGCGCAGCGCGGAGCCCGGCTGCACGCGAGCGCCGGATCGCTCAAATGCCCGCACCGGCAAGGGTTCATCGCCGCGATCAGCTGGACTCGCGCTGGAAAGGTGACGTGGGTGTTCGCCCTGGCGACGCTGACGCTTCCGGTCTCGATGGGTTGCCGTAGCGAATCGAGCACCTGGCGCTGGAATTCCGGCAATTCGTCGAGGAACAGCACGCCCAGATGCGCGAGGCTGATTTCGCCGGGGCGGACCTTGAGACCGCCGCCGACCAGCGCCGGCATCGATGCCGAATGGTGCGGCGCCCGGAACGGCCTTCGCCGGCGGATCTTGCCTACGTTCAGCTCCCCGGCGACCGAAGCGACCATCGACACTTCCAGCGCTTCCGAAGGCTCCAGCGGCGGAAGGATTCCGGGCAGGCAGGCGGCGAGCAGCGACTTTCCGGCCCCCGGCGGGCCGCTCATCAGCAGATTGTGGCCTCCGGCCGCAGCGATCTCCAGCGCACGCTTGGCGACTTCCTGGCCTTTGACCTGAGCAAGATCGGGGCCCGAATCCGGCGGCTCGGCCTCGGCAAGCGGAGGCGGCGGCAACAGGCTGCTGCCTTTGAGGTGGGCCAGGAGGGCAAGCAGATCGGGCGCGGCGACCACTTCCAGCTCGCCGGCCCAGCTCGCTTCGCTGCCCTGGGACGCCGGGCAGATCAGCCCCTTGTCCTCTCCCGATGCGTGAAGCGCCGCAAGAAGGACGCCGGGCGACGCCGCGATCCGTCCATCGAGGCTCAGCTCGCCGACCGCGACATAGTGCGACAGGGTCTCGGCGTCGGTCGCTCCGATCGCGGCGAGCAGGCACAAGGCGATCGGAAGATCGTAATGCGAGCCTTCCTTCGGCAGATCGGCGGGAGAAAGGTTGACGGTGATCCGCTTGGGCGGGAGCGCAAGTCCGATGGCGGCAAGCGACGCCCGGACCCGCTCACGGCTCTCCGCCACCGCTTTGTCGGCAAGTCCGACGATGACGAAGGCCGGGAGCCCGGACGACAGCTGGACCTGGACTTCGACGGCGCGCGCCTCGAGCCCCAGATAGGCGACGGTTGCCACGGTGGCGGCCATCTACGGCCGCCTCCGGTCGCTCACACCTTCGCAGTCACGCAACGGTCCCCCTAGCTCGGCGACATGAGTGCTAGCCCGCGCCGCGCCTTGGGCGCAAGCGCTCTTGCGGGCGCGCCTTCTCCAGCCCACATCGAAGCAATGATGACGCGTGAGCAGTGGCGAGCCTTCGCCGGCAGCAAGGCGATGCGGATCGCGCTGTTCGTCACCGGCCTGGTGCTGATCGTCATTTCCCCGCTCCTCGGCGCGCTTCCCGGGCCGGGCGGGATTTTCGTCTTCGCGGCCGGTTTGGCGCTGGCCTTGCGCAACAGCGAGTGGGCAAAACGCAAATATGTTCGCTTCAAACGCTGGCAGCCGAAGGCTGGCCACTGGACCGACTGGGGATTGCGCCGCAAAAGCGCCCGGCGCAGGCATGATCTCCGCAAGGAGAAGGAGCGTCAGGACAAGGCCTCGGCTGATTGACTTTGACGCCCCCCTCCCTTACTTGCGCGCGCAACCGAGGCTGCCCGAACGGCGGCCCTTTTTCTTTGATTTTGAGGCATGAGCGATGAAGCGCACCTTTCAGCCGAGCAATCTCGTCCGCAACCGCAGGCACGGCTTTCGCGCGCGCATGGCAACTCCGGGCGGCCGCAGGATCCTGAACGCGCGCCGCCGCCAGGGCCGCAAGAAGCTCAGCGCGTAGAGCGCCCAGGCACAATCAGGAAACGCAAGGATTTCCTGGCTGCGAACGCCGGACGGCGCGCCGCCACGCCCGGATTCGTGCTTCTCGTCCGCAACCGCAACGACGGCGACCCGCTCAAGCGCGTCGGATTCACCGTCAGCCGCAAGGTCGGCAATGCAGTCGCCCGAAACCGGATGAAGCGGCGCTTTCGGGCGCTCGCGCGCGAGATCATTCCCGCACACGGTTACTCGGGGTCGGATCATGTGATGATCGGTCGCGCCGGTGGAATCGAGCGCGAGTTCCCCGCCTTGCGGAGCGATTTTATCCGTGCGCTGGAGCGAGCGGCGCCGTGACCCGGCTGCTGATCTGGATTTGCCGCGGGTGGCAGATGGGACCGTCTCGCGTGCTTCCGCCGAGCTGCCGGTACCAGCCGAGCTGCTCGGCCTATGCGATCACTGCACTCTCGCGCTATGGCGCCCTTCGCGGGAGCTGGCTTGCAGTCAAGCGGCTCTCGCGATGCCATCCATGGGGGGGCCAGGGCTACGACCCGGTTCCCTAACCCAATTGCGAGGATCGCGCTGACGTGAACGACAATCGGAACATGATCCTCGCGATTGTGCTGAGCGCATTGGTGCTGATCGGCTGGAGCATGCTTTCCGAGCGTTTCCTTCCCAGCGCCCCGCCGCCGGCACAGCAGGTCGACGACGGCCAGCCCCAGCCAAGTCCGCAGGCGCAGGCCGGTCCTGTGGAGCGCACGCCCCAGAAGATTCGCTCCCGGCAGGAAGTCCTGGCGGAGAGCCCGCGGGTCCAGATCCGTACGCCGAGCCTGAGGGGCTCGATCAACCTTACCGGCGCCCGGATCGACGACCTGGTGCTGCTCAGGGAGCGGCAAAGCATGGCGAAGGATTCGCCGCCGGTCAGGCTGCTGTCACCCGCCGGCGCTCCGGAGGCGTATTTCGCGAGCTTCGGCTGGACCGGACAGGGGGTGCAGGTTCCGACGCCTACGACCCGCTGGACCGCGAGCGCTCCTGTCCTTCAGCCCGGACAGCCGGTCACGCTGACATGGTCGAACGGCGAGGGCCAAACCTTCGAGATCATCATCGGAGTCGATGAGAACTACCTGTTCACCGCGCAGCAGCGCGTAGTGAACAGCGGTTCGGGAGCCGTCGCGGTGCGGCCCTACGGCCTCATCAGCCGCGCCGACGAATCGCCGGACCCCGATTATTGGACCGTGCATGTCGGCCCAATCGGCGTGTTCAACGATGCCGCCACTTACGACATCGACTGGTCGTCCCTCGAGGGCGGACAGGTCGAACGGTTCGACAGCCGTGGCGGCTGGCTCGGCTTTAGCGACAAATATTGGCTGACTGCGCTTGCTCCAGCAGGAAATCCGCAGATCGCCGCCAGCTTTACCGGTACTCCGGGCGGCGGATTCCAGGCGGATTATGCCGAGCAGCCGCAGATCGTGCCCCCCGGCGGCGGCGTGTCGACCGAAACCCGGTTGTTCGCCGGGGCGAAGGAAAAGGCGCTCCTAGACCGCTATGAGGGCCTTGGAATCCCGAAGCTGTCGAAGTCGATCGACTGGGGCTGGTTCGAATGGTTCATGCGGCCGATCTTCGACGTCCTGAACTGGCTGTTCGAAGCGACCGGCAATTTCGGACTCGCGATCATCTGCCTGACCGTGATCGTCCGTCTGATCATGTTCCCGATCGCCCAGAAGCAGTTCAAATCGTTCGCTGCGATGCGCAAGGTCCAGCCGAAGCTCAAAGCGCTCCAGGAGAAGTTCAAGGACGACAAGACCAAGCAGCAGCAGGCGATGCTCAAGCTGTACAAGGAGGAGAAGATCAACCCGGCCGCCGGCTGCCTTCCGATCCTCCTCCAAATCCCGATCTTCTATGCGCTGTATAAGGTGCTTCTTGTTTCGGTCGAAATGCGCCACCAGCCGTTCGCGTTGTGGATCAAGGACCTGTCCGCCCCCGATCCGCTGACCCCGGTCAACCTTTTCGGCCTTCTACCCTTCACTCCGCCGCTGTTTCTCACCATCGGAATCCTGCCGATCCTGCTCGGCGTTACGATGTGGCTCCAGTTCAAGCTCAACCCGCAGCAGCTGGACAAGACGCAGCAGCAGATCTTCATGCTGATGCCGTGGGTGATGATGGTGATCCTGGCGCCGTTCGCGGCCGGGCTAGTTCTCTACTGGGTGACGTCGAATGTGCTTACGATCGCCCAGCAATGGTGGCTGTACCGCCGCTTCGGGCTGCACCTGTCCGACACCCATCCGGTCAAGACCTGATGGAGCCCGGGCCGAGCCTCGCCGAAGACGCCCGGAAGCTGTTTTCGGGGCCGGTCGAGTTCCTGAAATCGGCGCCATCACTCCCGTACCTGCCCGATCCGGACGTGCCCGAGGTCGCCTTCGCCGGCCGCTCGAACGTCGGCAAGAGCGCGCTTCTGAACGCGCTCACCAACCGCAAGTCGCTCGCCCGGACCTCGAACACTCCGGGCCGCACCCAGGAGCTGAATTTCTTCGACGTCGGCAAGCCGCTCCGGCTTCGGCTGGTTGACATGCCCGGATACGGATTCGCCGATGCCCCGAAGGACCTCGTCAAGCGTTGGCGAGGGTTGGTGAACAGCTATCTGCGCGGCCGACCGGTTCTCAAGCGCGCGCTTGTCCTGGTCGACTCGCGCCATGGGCTAAAGCCCATCGACGGCGAAGTGATGCGGATGCTCGACGAGGCTGCGGTGAGCTACCATCTGGTTCTGACCAAAGGCGACAAGGTGAAGCCGACCGATCTGGAAGCAGTGCTTGCTCAAACCGCGGCCGAGGCTGCAAAGCATCCCGCAGCGCATCCGCAGCTGATCGCGACGTCGAGCGAAACCGGTGAAGGCATCGCCGAGTTGCGGACTGCGATTCTCGAAGCCGCGATGACTTAGGAGATCGCCTTGCTCAAACTGATCATTGGCAACCGCGCCTATTCGAGCTGGTCGATGCGGGGCTGGCTGGCGTGCAAGCAGTCGGACGAAGAGTTCGAGGAATATGTCGCTCCGCTGTTCGACGCCGAATGGGCGAAGCGGCGTGACGGCGACGAGTTCGCGCCCTCGTCGGGGAAGGTGCCGATCCTGTGGGACGGCGATTGCGTCGTCTGGGACAGCCTGGCGATAATCGAATTCCTCGCCGACCGCGTTGGCAGGGACAGATTCTGGCCGGAGGACGATGCAGCGCGCGGGATGGCGCGCTCGATGGCCGCGGAAATGCATTCGAGCTTCCCCAATTTGCGCCGCGAGCTGCCGATGAACGTTCGCAAGAGCTATCCGCCGGTCACGCTCTCCGACGCCGTCCGCGACGAGATCAACCGGATCCTGCAGCTGTGGGCGCAGGCTCGAGCCCGCCACGGCGGAACCGGCGACTTTCTGTTCGGCAAATGGTCGGCTGCCGACATCATGTACGCGCCGGTCGTCACCCGCTTCATCACCTACGGTGTGAAAATGCCGCCGTTCGCCGCCCTCTACATGAAGGCGGTGCTGTCCCACCCGGACGTCAACGACTGGATCGACAAGGCGCAGGACGAGCCCTGGGTGATCGAAGAATATGAGACCGAGGCCGCCTAGTAGGACGTCCCGTCCTTCTGGGTCATCCGGTTGGCCTCGGCGTTATAGTGGAGGTCCACGTCCGGGTAGTGACAGTCACCCTCCCCAACCCGGCAGTCGATTGCCACGAACGTGCACGGGCGGTCGCTCCGATTCACCAGGTGATGGCCGTTGGGATCGTCCTTCGGGAAGGCAGCGCAATCTCCGGCACGCATCACCGTCTCGCCATGCTCCTCGACCAACACCGCTTCGCCGTCGAGCATGACGACGAACTCGTCGATTCCCTCATGCCAGTGGCGCTGGCTCGACCAGGCGCCCGGATCGAGCACGACATGGCTCGCTCCGATCTGAGTAAGGCCGGCGGCCTTTCCGACCCGGCGGTAGCGGCGGCCGCGGACATCGCTTGCGAACGGCTCGGGATAGCTGGTCCGGTTCGTTTCCTCGATCGCGTCGATGTCCAGCTTCGGCATTTGCCGGCGCTCCCTGTGCAATGACCCGACTGCTTGCTAGGCGCTCGCAATGACCGCTTCAATCGACCCCGTGGAGCTCGCTCGCCAGCTGATCCGATGCCCGAGCGTCACCCCGGCGCGTGGGCAAGTGTTCGACGTGCTGGAGGGGATGCTCGAGCCGCTCGGCTTCACAGTCCACCGCTTCGTGCTGGGAGAGCCGCCCGACGGGCCGACCGAGAACATGGTCGCCTTTCGCGGCGAAGGCTCTCCGCACTTCGGCTTTGCCGGGCACCTCGACGTCGTCCCCCCGGGCGAGGGCTGGGACTGCGACCCGTTCGAAGCGAAAATCGAGGACGGCCGGCTGATCGGGCGTGGCGCAAACGACATGAAGAGCGCGATCGGCGCCTTCGTGGCGGCCGTCGCACAAGCCAATCAGGCGCGCGGGACCCTGTCGTTCCTGATCACCGGCGACGAGGAAGGCTATTCGACTTACGGGACTCCGCGGATCATCGACTGGCTGAACGAGCGGCAGATCAGGCCGGACATGATCCTCATCGGCGAGCCGACCTCGGTCGACCGCCTCGGCGACACCGTGAAGATCGGCCGCCGCGGGTCGGTCAACATGTGGATCGAAGTGCCTGGCCTTCAGGGCCATGTCGCCTACCCGCACCGGACCGAAAACCCGGTGCCTCCCCTCGCGCGGATCATCGCCGCGCTCGACAGCCTTCACCTCGACGACGGGACCGAGGCGTTCCCTCCGTCGAACCTGGAGTTCACCGGAGTCGACACGCCGACCCACGCGAGCAACGTCATCCCCGGTTCCGCTACCGCCCAGCTCAACATCCGCTTCAACGACCTGCACAAGGGCGCCGATCTCGTTCGCAAGGTCGAGGAGATCGCCCAGGGCGAAGCCCCGGGAGCAACGGTCCGGGGGCGAATTTCAGGCGAGGCCTTCCTCACTCCGCCTGGCCCGCTCTACGACGTCGTCGTTGAGGCGATCCGCGCGGAAACCGGCGAGGCGCCGGAGCTGTCGACCAGCGGCGGGACGTCCGACGGACGGTTCCTGATCCAGCTATGCCCGGTAGTCGATTTCGGCCTTCCCAACGCGACGATGCACAAGGTCGGCGAAACTGCCGCGCTCGAAGATATCCAGGCGCTGTCGCGAATCTATCAAAGAATTATCGAGAAGGTCGTCGGCTAAGTGCCTAGTGTCCGCTTTGGGTGGAAAGCGGACATTCAATTTCCAATCGTCGAGCTGATACAAGCCTCTAGACTCTGGGATTAACTCGGCAGAGGATAATTCCTGTTTGATCGAGTCGCGGTGAATCAAACCTTGCGCTGGGGGGCGAATGGCGGACATTGACTATCTGCGTAATCGGGCTCGTGCCGAACGCCTCGCAGCGTGCAACTCCTCCGGGTCGATCGTGCGGTTGCGCCACCTCGAGTTTGCCGAAGCTTATGAATTTCGCGTCCGTGAGATGGAATGCAGAGGTTCGTCGTTCAGCGATGCCCCTGAACCGGCTTAACAGACGCAAAGGACTGCGAAGCCAAGTTTAGGCGTGGCCTCAACCATCTCGTAACGTCCGGAATGGGTGGAAAGCGGACATTAGCGCCGGTCCCTGCCCTGATCGTCAAGACTGTCAGTGGTGCGAACCGCGTCGCCACAGGTTCGGTGAAAATCTAATCGCTGCCTGGACGAACATTGCACCTGCCTCGCGCCCCCGTTCGTTCTGCCCCGACGCGAGCTTTGCGTAGGAGGAGGCCGAAAAATGAATGAGACCCTGTTGATTGTCGTGGCGGTTGTCGCCGTTCTCGCCGTCGCTGGCTGGTGGTTTTACCAGCGGCGCCAGTCGGAGCACCTGCGGTCCCGCTTCGGCAGCGAATATGAGCATGAGGTCGAGGAAAAGGGGAGCCGGCGAAAGGCCGAAGCCGAGCTGGCGGATCGGGAAAAACGAGTGAAGAAGCTGGACATTCGGCCGCTAGAGCCGTCGGCCCGCCGGGGTTTCATAGAGCGCTGGAAGGAAGTCCAGGCGCGGTTCGTAGACGACCCGCCAGCGGCGGTTGGCGAGGCTGATGATCTGCTCGGCGAGGTGATGCGCACTCGGGGCTATCCGGTCGGCGACTTCGAGCATAGCGCCGGCGATATTTCAGTCGATCACCCGCAGGTCGTGAAGCATTACCGCGCAGGTCACGACATCGCCGTGAGGCACGAGCGCGGCGAGGCCAGCACCGAAGAGTTGCGCCAGGCGATGATTCATTACCGGGCGCTGTTTGATGAGCTGGTCGAAGATGAAGGTGCGGAGGGTCGCGATAAGCAGGAGACGGCTACCGAGTCCCCCTCACCCGACCGGCGGAAGCGGTCCTAAGCCGCTAGTGTCCAGAATGGGCTGGAAATCGACGCCGGGCCCGCCCCCTAAACATCACCGGTAGGGGGAACGCGGCGTTAACGCCCGGCGGCGGTTTTTGTGGGGCAACATGCGGGCTTCGGACTCGGTGCTGTAACGAAAGTAAGTTATCCACAGTCATCGCCGTGGGTCATCAAGCGAGGCGGCGACTGAGAGACCCACGCGCTCCCCGCTTGATATAGGAGTTGGGCATATGTCCCCTGATGATACCAGCTACTATCGGCAACGCGCAGTTGAGGAGCGAACGAGAGCGCTTACGGCTGAGTGCGAGGACGTTCGGGAGATCCACGAGGAGCTGGCACGGCTATACGACGCGCTCGTCTTGCAGGACGAGTTGCGGCCGACGATTCGGACAATCTTCGGCTTCGGGAAGCTTCGATCGGCTTCGGCACCTGAGAAACTGACTGGATCAATGGCTTAGTCTTCAGGATGGTGGTGCCGCCACACAAGCACGGAGAGGTACTCGAAACGTAAGCGGTTCCGCCGCTTCTTCGGCAAAGACGGGTCGCTAATGTCCGATTTGGGTCGAAAGCGGACGCTAGCGTGGGCGCGTCAGGCGACCGATTGGGCCTCGCCGCCTTCGTGGCTAACCAGGGCGCGAAATTCCTGCTCCGACATCGGCTCGCCGAACACGAAGCCCTGAACCGTATCGCAGCCCATCGCCCGAAGGATGTCGGCCTGCGCGCTGTTCTCGACCGCCTCGGCGACGATTTCGCAGCCGACGCCCTTGATCAACTGAACGACGGCCTGGACGATCACCCGCGCCTTTTCGGAATCTTCGATTTCCGCGATCAGCGATGGGTCGAGCTTAACCCTGTCGAGCGGCATCGAGCGCAGCCGCGAGAGGTTGGAATAACCGGTGCCGAAGTCGTCGATCGCGATTTTGGCGCCGTCCTCGCGAAGCAATGCGATCTCCTCAAGCACCGGTTCGCTCGCCTTCATCGCCGCGCTCTCGGTGAACTCGAGCTCGACTAGCGACAGCGGCACCTCCTGGTCGGCAAAAGCCTGGCGCAGCCTGGCGAAGAAATCGGCCCGGTCGAGCTGCCTCGGGCTGACGTTGAACGCGATTCGATGCGCAATCCCGTCGCGGTGCCATGCCCCGAGCATCAGCGCGACCTCGCCAATGACCCATTCTCCGATCTCGGCGACCAGGCCGGTTCGCTCGGCCACCGGGATGAAGGTTTCAGGCATACGCAACCCGTCGCGCGGGTGGTTCCAGCGCAACAGTGCTTCGGCTCCAACGATTTCTTCGGTTGCCAGGCTCAGCTGCGGCTGCAGCGCCAGCTGGAATTCGCCACGCTGCACCGCCGCCGTCAGCGCTTTTTCTGTCTCCGCTTTCGAGTGGTGATCGGCGGAGAGCTCGTCATTGAAAAGGCAATATTGGCCACCGCCGCGCGATTTTGCGTCGTACATCGCGATGTCGGCTGCTCGCATCAGCGATTCGACGCTGGTTCCATGGTCGGGGCTGACCGAAACACCGATCGAAGCTCCGATGTCGACGCTATGGCCGTAAAGCTCGAACGGCTCCGACACCGCAAGCGCGATTCGCCGAGCGACGCGTTCGACATCCTCGACGGACTGAACCTGCGGGAAGAAAATTGTGAATTCGTCGCCGGCGAGGCGGGCGAGCAGCGGCCGCCGCGCAACGCTGTCGCTCAAGTCTGCAGTCACGACCACCCGAAGCCTGTTCGCCACCATGATCAGTAGCTGGTCGCCGCGAGCGTGGCCGAGGCTGTCGTTGACTCCCTTGAAGCGGTCGAGGTCGACGAACAGCATCGCAGCCCTCGCCCCCGTCGGAATATCCCCCAGAAGCTTGTCCGCTTCGGACCGGAAGTGAAGCCGGTTGGGAAGCGATGTCACCGGGTCGTACATTCCAAGAGCATGGGCGTTTTCGATGGAGGAGCGCACTTCAGCGAACAAAGTGTCGATCGCTGCGGCGACCTTGGGCATGACTTTTCGGACGATGGGCGGCGGCGGGGAGACGAGGTCTCCGTCTTCGACAGCAAGCAGGCGATCGCCGAGCGCCGCCAGCGCGCGGGCGTTTTCGCTGTTCGGGCGCTCCGAAGCTATATAGCTGATCAGCAAGCAAAAAGTGCCAGCAGTGATGGCCGCCAGGATCTTCCCGTCGAGCTCGGTGATGTACAGTAGCGCGCTCAGCGAAAAGATGAACGAGGCCGCTCCAGCCGCGCACGAGAGAATGGCGTTGCTGATCTTCTGGGCCGTGCCTTCTTGCATCGGTGGTTTGCGCCCCGTCCGACGGTCCGATCCGTCTGAATTCCCCGGTTAAGCAGACAGGGTTAAGAAAGGGTGGCTTTTGAGCGATTTCGTCGCAAAATAATATAGAGGCTTCCGCCCCCGCCGTGACGTCCGTGCGCGCCTCGTACAGCGGCAATTCTGGGCGCGTGCCGCGAAGCCGTCAGCCAATCGTGCACAGCCGCTCGGATCCTGCCTCGCTGGACCGGAGGCTCGCCCCGTCTGGCATGGCCGGTGATTAGAAGCAGCGTTCGATCTCCGGCCTCGACTGCACGTTCGATGCCCCGGTCGATCGCGCTCCATGCCTGGTCGAGATTGAGACCGTGCAGATCGAGCACCCGGTCAGGCTCGATCGTGCCCGTGCGAAGCCGGCGGTCCCAGGTCGAATCCAGCGTCCCGGCAGAAGCAGCCGGAGCGGGAATGGGAGCTGGAGACGGTCTAGCCGAAGGTCGCGCCTCGGATCGGCGCTCGTGAGCCGGCGGGGTCACGGCCGGGGCGGTCAGCGGGTCGCGGGAGAGCGGACGGATGGTCGCGGCAACGCGCGCCCACAGCTTCTCCTCGTCAGGGTCGAGCGAGCGCACGCGCCGCCGCGCCCCTGGGAAGGAGGATCAGGGCCTGGCCGGAAGCCGCCATCCCGCCGGCGATCCGCCGCGCTTCGGGGCCGGCGCCCCAGAACGTGTCGAGCCGGTTGGCGCCCTTGATCGCCCCGCCGGTGTCCTGCGCAACCCACAGCCCCCAGGCCTCGGGTCGGTCGGACGCAAGAAATACCGGTGCTCCAAGCGGGATGAAATTCGGATCGGCGGCGACGGTCGCGTAGGGAGTGACCGGAAGGCCCATCGCTCCGAGCGGTCCGGGACCGGTCAGCGGCTTGAAGAAGATGTAGGACGGGTTCGCCCGCATCAGCTCGACCGCCTGGCCGGGGTTGGCGCGCATCCACGCCATGATCGCCTGCATCGATGTGCCGCCGGACGGCAGGACTCCCCGCTCCCTCAGCAACCGCCCGATGGCGACATATTCGCGGCCGTTCTGGTTGTCGTAGCCGATGCGGGTGACGGTCCCGTCGGGGAAGCGGAGACGGCCCGAGCCCTGGATGTGAAGGAAGAACAGCTCGACCGGATCGGCGGCCCAGGCGATCTCGAGCCCCTTGCCGGCAAGCGCGCCCTGCTCGATTTCCGCCCGGGAGTAATAATAGACGCACTGCCCGTTCTCGTCGATCCGGCCGCGGCCGGTCCGTCCGTCGGGAAGTGCGCAGCGGGTAAGATCCGGCGGAGTTCTATAGATCGGCACATGCCCCGGCGCCGGCACACGCGAACCGGCGATCTCCGGCTCGAAATAGCCGGTTGCGAACGCCTTTCCGTCACCCACTCGAACCCAGTCGAAGCTGTTGCGGAAGAATTCGGAAGCTCCGCCTGGCGGAACAGTTGCGGCCTGGGCGCAAACGCCGTTCCAGTCGGCGGGGTTCGTCAATCCGGAGCGGTCGGTGCGCTTGACGACCGAACGGCAGCTGATCCGGAACGCTGTCAGCGCCTCGGCGGCATCCCTCTCGTGAAGAATCGCCGGCGGCGAGAGGCTTATTCCGGCCTGGACCGCATTGGCCGGCGGCGGCGGCTCGGGCCGAGGCAGTGGCTGGACCGGCGGCTCAACTGGCGGAAGCGGCGGCTGCGGCGGCTGGACTGGCCTGCTTACGCAGGCGGAAAGCAACAGAAGTGAGGCGAGGGCTAACCCTCTCGACCAGCCCTTCACTCTTCCTCGTCAGTCTCGACAAGAAGCCAATTGGGGTCGCGCGCGGCGATGTCGCGACGAAAAGTCCACAAATCGCGGGTCTGGACGGCATCGCTCATCGACCCCGCGACCACCTCGCCGGCCTTGTTTTTGGTGATGGCGGCAATGTCGGCCTCGAACCTGACCGTAACGAACGCCACGGTCTGCTCGAGCGAGGCGGCCGAGATCAGTGCCTGCTCGATGTTCACCAGGCGATTGTCGAGAATCAACTGCTCTTTCTCGCGCTGCTCGAGGGCCGAGGCGAACGCCTTATAGACATTGTCGTCGACGTGCGGGCGAAGTGTGTCGAGATCGCCCTTCCAAAACGCTTCCAAAATCATCCGGTAGGCGGCCTGGGCGCCTTCGAGGAACCGCGCGACATCGAACGTCGGGTCGGCGGCGAGCAGCGCCCGAACGCCTGGCCCCGCCGTCGGCAGATAGGCGAGTTCGGAACCGTCGGTTGCCGGCTGGGGCGTCGGCGTCGATGGGGCGGGACGAGTATCGACTCGCGCATCGGGGTCGGCCGGCTTGAGGATCGGCTGCTGCTCATGTCCAGTGCGCTCGCCGAGCACGCTGTACAGGCGTAGGCCGATAAAGAGCGCCACGAGCGCGAGGATGATGATGACTGTCAACGGTTGCGTTCCAGGTTCAATGTCTCAACGAACATAATGCGCGGATGGGTCAGATTCAAAGCTGCTTCTCGCTGTTGGCCGCCATTGCACGCCATTTGCCCGACTGCTAGGCGCCAACCCGAAAACGCGCCCGGCTCCTTCCGGCTCCACAACCACCCCGATTGAGGCAAGACGAGACATGGCTGAAGAGGATTCCACCCGCGCCGGAAACGGCTCCGACGGCAACGGCAGCGAAGCGCAGGCCGCGACGCTCGCGCAGTATATCAAGGACCTGTCGGTCGAAAGCCCGAGCGCTCCGCAGGTGTTCCAATGGCAGGAAGAGACGTCGCTGGACGTCAACTTCAATCTCAACATCGAGCGTGTGTCCGATGACGTCAACGAGGTCATGCTCAAGATCGAGGTCAGGGCGCATTCGCAAAGCGGCGTCCAGTTCCTCGTCGACCTGAGCTTCGCCGGACTGTTCGGGCTTCGCAACTTCCCGGAAGAGGCCGTCGCTCCCTTCCTCTTGATCGAGGCACCGCGGCTTCTGTTCCCGTTCGCCCGCCAGATCGTCTGCGAGTCGGTCCAGAACATGGGCTTCCCGCCCCTGCTTCTCGAGCCGATCGATTTCGCTTCCGCCTACATGGCGCAGGTCGAGGCAGCGCAGCAGCAGCAGCAGAAAAAGGGCGAAGGAGCCGCGATCGGCGATTCTGAGGCCGAAAAGCCGGCCGGGAAAGGCCCCGGCGAGGGCTGACCGGCCGCGCCCGAAACGGATAGGCGCGCATGAACCTTGTCAGGGCGGGAGGAACGATCGGCGGACTGACTCTGGTCAGCCGAATCCTCGGCTTCGTCCGCGAGATGGTGTTCGCCCGGGTGATGGGCGCCGGAATGGCCGCCGACGCCTTCGCTTTGGCCTTCTTGATCCCCAATTTGTTCCGGCGGCTGTTCGGCGAAGGAGCCTTCAGCCAGGGCTTCGTGCCGCTGTTCGCGCGCCGGCTCGACGGACCCGGCGGGATGGAGGAAGCCAAGCGCTTCGCCGAAGAGGTCCAGGCGGTGTTCCTGCCGATCCTGATCGGCATCACAATCATCTTCATGATCGCCATGCCCGCCTTCGTCGGTCTCATCGCTTCGGGCTGGAGCGACGATCCCGAGAAGTTCGGCCTCGCCATCGACCTCACCCGGATCACCTTTCCTTATCTGATCTTCATCAGCCTCGTCTCGCTCTTCTCGGGCGTTCTCAATTCGCTGACCCGCTTCACCGCGGCGGCATTCGCGCCCGCGTTGCTCAACGTCGCGCTCATCGGTGCCTTGCTTCTTGTTCCCAGCGGCGGTCCGGCGACCGCCACGGCGATGGCCTGGTCGGTGATTGCCGGCGGGATTCTCCAGCTCGCGCTCCTCATCGTCGCGACAAGGCGCGCCGGACTGACGCTCAAGCTGCTGCCGCCCAGGATGACACCGCGCGTCAAGGAGCTTTTCGTCCTCATCCTTCCAGCGACGCTCGGCGCCGGCGGCTATTATATCAGCCAGCTGTTTTACGCCTATTTCGCCACCGGCCTGCAGCAGGGCAGCCTCGTCTATCTCAGCCAGGCCGATCGGCTGAACCAGCTCCCGCTCGCACTCATCGGCTCGGCGCTCGGGACAGCGATCCTGCCGGCCATCAGCCGCCACATCGGCGCCGGGGAAGAACGCCAGGCCGCCAATATCCAGGGCCGCGCGACCGAATTGGCGATGCTCCTGACGATTCCCGCCGCGGTCGCGCTGTCGGTCGCGGCCGAGCCGATCATGACCGTCCTGTTCCAGGGTGGTCGGTTCACCGAGGCGGACGCGGCGGTCTCGGCACTGGTCCTGTCGATCCTCGTCGCCGGGCTTCCCGCTTATGTGATGATCAAGGTTCTGGCGCCCGGCTTCTTCGGCCGGAAGGACATGTGGACTCCGTTCTGGATCACCGTCGCGTCACTGGCAGTCGGAGTCGGGGCCAATTTCATCCTGGTCCCGATCATGGGGATCGCAGCGCTTGCAGCGACCACCGCCGGGGCGGCATGGATCAATGCCATCGGCCTCTATGTCATCCTTGTAGCCCGCGGCCATTTCCGCTTCGAGGGATGGCTGATCGCCCGTCTTCTCAAACAGCTTCTCGCCGCCGGCGTGATGGCCGGGGCCATCTTGCTCGTCCAGTCGGCCTTTGCGGGTTTCTTCTCCGGCTCCGCCGGCGAACGAATGGTCGCGACGGCCGCGCTGGTCGGCACGGGCGCGATTGCCTATTTCGTAATCGCCTGGTTCACCGGGGCAATGGACAAGGAAGACCTGCTGATCCTCCTTCGCCGCAAGAAAGTGAAGTGATGAGCAAGAGCAAGATGCGAGTCGTTTCCGGAATCCAGCCGACAGGCGACCTGCACCTGGGCAATCTGCTGGGCGCGATCCTTCGGTGGGTCCGGATGCAGGAGGAGGTGGAAGGAAGTGATTCCCTTCTGTTCTTCCTTGCCGACCTTCACGCGCTCACCATCGCCGTCGATCCGGTCGGGCTACGATCGAATGTGCGCGAGATGGCGGCCGCGCTGATCGCCAGCGGAATCGATCCGTCGAAGTCGGTACTCTTCGCGCAAAGCGCTGTCCGGGCCCATTCGGAGCTCGCCTGGCTTCTGCAATGCACCGCCCGGGTCGGCTGGTTGAGCAGGATGACCCAGTTCAAGGAGAAATCGGGCAAGAACCGCGAAGGCGCGTCGGTCGGCCTCTATACCTATCCGGTGCTCCAGGCCGCCGACATCCTTCTGTACCAGGCGACTCACGTGCCCGTAGGCGAGGACCAGAAGCAGCATATCGAGCTCACTCGCGACATCGCGTTCAAGTTCAACACCGATTTCGACGTCGACCTGTTCGTCCCGCCCGAACCGTTCATCGGCGGCGGCTCGGCAGCGCGAGTGATGAGCCTTCGCGACGGCACGGCGAAGATGTCCAAGTCCGACCCGTCGGACATGAGCCGGATCAATCTCACCGACAGCGACGCCGCAATCGCGCAGAAGATTCGCAAGGCGAAGACCGATCCCGATCCGCTTCCCGACAATTCCATCGCGCTTGCCGGGCGGCCCGAGGCGAAGAATTTGCTCGGCATCTACGCCGAGGTTACGGGCGAGAGCGTCGACCAGGTCCTCGGCCGCCTGGCCGGCGAGGGCTTTGGCCAGCTCAAACCGGCGCTCGCCGATGCGCTGATCGCCCTCATCGCTCCGATCCGGGAACGGCTTGTCGAGCTTCGCCGCGATCCGGCCGAGCTCGACCGGATTCTCGCTGACGGCGCGGAGCGTGCGTCCGACCTTGGCGCGCCTGTCCTAGCGAAGGCCAAATCGGCAGTCGGTTTAACGGCTTAGCGCGACACTGGAGAAGCTCAGCCCTCGAGCTGCCGGGTAAGCAGACGGATGTCCGCGTCGAGCTCCGAATCGCAGGCTCGAAGCTTCTCGATTTGCCGAACGGCGTGGATGACGGTGGTGTGATCGCGACCGCCGAAGCGACGGCCGATATCCGGCAGAGACTTGGGCGTGAGCTGCTTCGAAAGGTACATCGCAACCTGGCGCGGCCGTGCCACTTCGCGAGCTCGCCGGGCGGACGTCATCTCCGCCTTGCGGATCCGGTAATGCTCGGCGACCTGGGTCTGAATCTCGTCGATCGAAATTCGCCGCTGGTTCGCCCGAAGGACGTTTGCAAGCACCTCTTCGACGAAGGCGACGTCGATCTCGCGGCCGGTCATCATCGCGTAGGCCGCGATCCGGTTAAGAGCGCCTTCCAGCTCGCGAACGCTCGAAGTCACCCTGCGCGCGAGGAACTCGACGACCGTTCGCGGCATCTCGACGGCGGGGAGAAGCGTAAGCTTGGCGATGATGATGTTGTAGCGGAGCTCGAAATCGGCGGAATTGATGTCCGCGACGAGTCCCCACGACAGCCGCGACAATATTCTCGGAGCGATCCCGTCGAGGTCGTGCGGAGCGCGGTCCGAAGTGATTACCAGCCGCTTACCAGCACCGATGATCTCGTTCATCGTGTGAAAGAATTCTTCCTGAGTTGAATCCTTGCCGGCGATGAACTGGACGTCGTCGATGAGCAGCAGATCGGCGCCCCGCAAGCGGCTCTTGAAGCCGATCGTGTCGTTCTCCTTGAGGGCGCGAATGAACTCGACCATGAACTTTTCGGCCGACATCGAGACGATCCGGTGGCCTGGATAGCGCTCGCCGAAGGCGTGCCCGATTGCATGCAGGAGGTGGGTTTTGCCGCGCCCCGTTCCACCGTGGACGAAAAGCGGGTTGAAGCTGACCTGCTCGGCCGTTGCGAGCGTTCGAGCGGCGGTCGCCGCGACTTCATTCGCCTTGCCGACGACGAAGCTCTCGAAGCGATACCGCGGGTCGAAATTGGGAGCGGCCGGATCACGCTCAACCGAACCTGGCGTCGGGATATCCTCGAGGATCAGCAGCGGCGCCGGCCGCGGCGCGCCGGCGGCGGCGACGATCTTGACGTCGCGGACGATCGGCAGGGTCGTCTTCCACGCGAGCGCCAGCCGTTCACCGAAATGCGAGCGCACCCAGTCGGCCATGAACTGGCTCGGCATCACCACTTCGAGGGTTCCGGTGTCCGGGTCGAGGGCCCCGAGCCCGGCCGGCTTCAGCCAGCCGTCGAAAGTGCGGGCTCCAAGATCGCGCCGGAGGCCGGTTCGGATGGACTCCCAAGCTGCTTCAAGCGGTGCTGCGACCGTGGTGTCGTCGAGCTGGGATGAGTCCGTCCGTACGCCCTGCACTGGCCCGCGCCTCCCTCAGCTAGCCCCTGGCTCCAAGACAAAAGGAACCCGATGCCCGCGATCCGAGTCGCGCGCTCGACGGTCTCTTTCTCTCTTGCCCCCGGCGCGGATTCGCGCCTCGGAATGCTGTTTTTGCGAGTCTCGGCGGCAGCTTTCAAGCCTGATTTTTCACGAAAGTGAAATAAATCGGGTTGACACTCAAAATTGCCGGAAACCCGCCGGAACGGCAGAATTCTGCCAATCTTGGCAAAATTAACTTTTCGGTAATCCCGCGAATCGCGGGATTTCCTACCTTTTTTACAAGTAGCGAAATAAAACGGGCCGCCGGAGGATCCGACGGCCCATTTGGAACCCGATTTTGCGAGCTGTTGTCAGCCCAGCGCGGCAACCCTTTTGGACAACCGCGACAATTTCCTCGAAGCCGTGTTCTTGTGAAGCACGCCGTGCGAAACTCCCTTGGCGAGCTCCGGCTGTACCTTTTTGAGAGCCTCGGCCGCTTCGTCCTTTTTGCCGGCGGCGAGCGCCGACTCGACCTGCTTCACGAACGACCGGATCCGGCTGATTCGCGCATTGTTGATGATCGCGCGATTGGCATTGCGGCGGATTCGCTTCTTCGCTTGCGGCGTGTTCGCCATTTAATACGTCCCTTGGTCCATGAAAAAGCGGCGCCGGAGGCCGAGCCCCCGCGCCGATACGGCCGCTCCACTACAGCGCAGCCCGATTCGGGTCAATGCTGGCACGCTAGCGTTGGCATAGTGGACAATAGAAAGTCGAACGCCCGCCCTGGACGATTCGCCGTACCGGAGCGCCGCATCCGCAGGCCAATCCCTCGCGATCGTAAACCCGAAACTGGGCCGCGAAGTAGCCAAGCTCGCCGTCGGGCCTGGCATAGTCGCGAAGGGTCGATCCGCCGGTCTCGATCGCCTCGGCGATAACGACTCGAATCGCGCTCACGAGCCCCTCGATCCGGGGGCGGGACAATCGCCCGGCGGCGCGGCGCGGATGAATCCGGGCGCGGTGAAGCGCCTCGCAGACGTAGATATTGCCGAGGCCGGCGATAATCCTCTGGTCGAGCAGAAGCGATTTGATCGGCGCTTTGCGTCCGGCAAGCTGGTGGTAGAGCCGCTCCGAATCGAGACTCGTCGGCTCCGCTCCAAGCTCGGCGATGGCTCGCCACAAATCGAGCGAATCGGTTGCGACGAGGTCGACCGACCCGAATCGGCGTGGGTCGTTGAGCGCAAGCCGGCGCCCCTCGCCGGTTTCGATCAGCAGATGATCGTGCAGGTGAATCTCCTCCGGATCGACCCGCCATTTGCCCGACATGCCCAGGTGGAACACCAAAGTATCGCCGCGGTCGGTATGGATCAGCCCGAACTTGCCGCGGCGGCCAAGCCCGCTCACGACGGCGCCGGTCAGCCTCTGGCGAAGGTCTGGCGGAAAGGCTCGGCGAAGATCCGCCCGGCGGGGCTCGACCCGGGCGATTCGCCGTCCCAGCAGCACCTTTTCCAGGCCGCGAACGGTGGTTTCGACTTCGGGAAGCTCGGGCACCTGGGCCATATGGCGAACCTTGCCGCACCCAGCTAGAGGCGGGCACGATGACGGATCGGGTCAATTTCGGAGACGAGCTGGTCAGCACGGACGAGAAGCGCCGGCGTGTCGGACGGGTCTTCAGCTCGGTGGCTCGGCGCTACGACGTGATGAACGACCTGATGTCGGGCGGGCTTCACCGGCGCTGGAAGGACCGTTTCGTTGCAAGGGTGAAGCCGCAGCCAGGCGAGCAAATCCTCGACCTGGCGGGGGGCACCGGCGACGTCGCCTTCCGAATGGCCCGGCGCAGCGCCCATGTTACGGTCGCCGACATCAACCCCGACATGCTCGCCGTGGGGATGGAGCGGGCCGAGACTCGCGGCCTCGATCTGGTGTGGAAGCAGGAGAATGCCGAAGGGCTTACGTTCGACGATTCCAGCTTCGACGCCTGCACGATCGCGTTCGGAATCCGCAATGTCACCGACATCGGGCAGGCACTGGCCGAAGCCCATCGCGTGCTCAACCACGGCGGCCGCTTCTTCTGCCTCGAGTTCTCGACAAGCGAATGGCCGGTCTTCGCCGACGTCTATGAGCTCTACGCGAGCAGGGTGATCCCGCGGATCGGGCGGGCGGTCGCGCGCGACGAGGACAGCTATCGATACCTTGTCGAATCGATCCGGCGGTTCCCGAGGCCCGAGCCGTTCCGGCGGATGATTGCCGGCGCCGGCTTTTGCCAGACGAAGGTCGAGCCGATCCTCGGCGGCCTTGTGTGCATCCACAGCGGCTGGAAGATTTGACAACCTCGGCGACCCACCTGTGGCGGCTGATGAAGTGGGGCCGGACGCTTGCCCGCCACGGCGCGCTGTCCGGTGTCGAAAAGGACCCGCTGACTCCACGACAACTCCGCCGCGTCGCGCGAATCGCCCGCTTCGGAGCCCGGGTCCCCGACAAGCCCGACTATGCACTGGCCCTTCAGGATATCGGCCCGCCCGCGATCAAGCTCGGCCAGACCCTGTCGACCCGCCCCGATTTGGTCGGAGCCGAGGCAGCGGAGAATCTGTCGCGGCTTCAGGACAATCTCCCGCCGGCGCCGTTCCCGGCGATCAGGGCGGCAATCGAGGACGCTTTCGGCGCTCCGCTCGAGACAATCTATTCATCCTTCGATCCGGAACCGATCGGCTCGGCATCGATCGCTCAGGTTCACCGCGCAGTGACTGCTGGCGGCCGCGATGTCGCGGTGAAGGTGCTTCGCCCCGGTATCGAGGAGGAGTTCGCACGCGCCATCGACACCTACGAATGGGCGGCCGCTCAGGTCGAGACGATGGGGCCGGAGGCGGCACGGCTTCGGCCTCGGCTCGTGGTTGCGCATTTCAAGCAATGGACCACTCGCGAGCTCGACCTGCAGCGCGAGGCTGCGTCCGCGTCCGAGCTGCGCGAGAACATGGTCGCGGAGCCCGGCTATTTCGTGCCGGAAATCGACTGGCGCCGGACCGCCCGGCGAGTGCTCACTCTCGAATGGGTTTCCGGGATCAAGCTCAACGACCGCGACGCGCTCCTCGCCGAGGGCCACGATTGCAAGGCGCTCGCGGAGACCCTCGTCCGCGCCTTCCTTCGCCAGGCGATCGTCGACGGCTTCTTCCACGCCGACCTTCATCACGGCAATCTGTTCGCGATTCCCGACGGGCGGGTCGCGGCGATCGATTTCGGGATCATGGGCCGAATCGACAGGCGCGCCCGGATCTGGCTCGCCGAAATCCTCTACGGCCTGATCACCGGCAATTACCGGCGGGTCGCCGAGATCCATTTCGAGGCGCAATATGTGCCGGCGCATCACAGCGTTCAGGAGTTCGCGACCGCTCTTCGCGCTGCCGGCGAGCCGATCCGCGGGCTTCCGGTCAAGGACATCTCGGTCGGGCGGATGCTCGAAAGCCTGTTCGCCATCACCCGTGATTTCGACATGCCGACGCAGCCGCATCTTTTGCTCCTTCAAAAGACGATGGTGATGAACGAAGGGGCGGCCACCAGGCTCGATCCCGACATCAACATGTGGGAGGCGGCCGAGCCCTTTCTTCGCGAGTGGATGCGCTCGGAGCTTGGGCCCGAGGCCTATTATGCAGACCGGATCGTCGATGCGGTACGCGCGATCAAGAAAATCCCGGACCTCATCAACCGGCTCGACGAATATTACCCCCCGGCGGGCGGCGCGCCGCCACCGCCGCCGCTGCCGCCGGTAAAACTGATCGAAGGCGCCCGCTGGTGGGGCTATTTGGCCGCCGCGACGCTCGGACTGATCGCCGGCGCGGGGGCGATGCTGCTTTTCGCCTAGGTCCACCCTGCCCCGTGCCGACGCCGCGAGTCGCGGGACGCCCCGGCTTCCTTCAGGGTGACCAGAAACCCAATGAAAGCGCGAGCGGCAAGCAGCCGAGCAGCATCATCTGATCGCTTCCTCATGCCCTTGCGGAGGCCGCGATACTCGACTCGCGGCCTCTAGCGGGGCAATTGGCCTGTTATGAAAGTCCTTCTTATCGTCGGTGGCGGTATCGCCGCCTACAAGGCGCTCGAGCTGGTTCGGCTTCTGAAGAAAGCCGGGCATCAGGTAACACCGGTGCTGACCAAAGGCGGTGAGCATTTCGTCACTGCGATGAGCCTCGGCACGCTTTCGGAGAGCCCGGTCTACACGTCGCTGTGGGAGCTTAAGGACGAGGTCGAGATCGGCCATATCCAGCTGTCCCGTTCCGCCGATTTCCTGCTGGTCTGCCCGGCCACCGCCGATTTGCTTGCCAAGATGGCGGCGGGCCTGGCCGACGACCTTGCGACAACATTGCTCTTGGCGACCGACAAGCCGGTGGTCGTCGCGCCCGCGATGAACGTCCGCATGTGGAACCATCCCGCGACCAAGCGAAACATGGCGCAGCTCAAGGAGGATGGAGTCCAAGTCATCGATCCTGCCGAAGGCGAAATGGCCTGCGGCGAGTTCGGCCCGGGGAGGCTACCGGAGCCCGAAGCCATCATGAATTGGCTGAGCACCAACGACTTGCTCGCAGCGAAGTGAGCCTAGAGGGCAAGCACATTGTCGTCACCGCCGGCCCGACGCACGAGCCGATCGACCCGGTGCGGGTCATCGCCAACCGCTCTTCGGGCCGGCAGGGATTTGCGATCGCTCGAATTGCTGCCGAGGCAGGCGCCCGGGTGACGCTGATTGCCGGTCCCGTTTCGCTGGAGTCTCCGGAGGGAGTGGAGCGGGTCGACGTCGAAACGGCCCAGCAGATGTCCGATGCGGTCGCCGCAGCGCTCCCTGCCGACGTCGCAATTCTCGTCGCGGCAGTGGCCGACTGGCGGGTCGAGCCCTCTCCAACCAAGCTCAAGAAGGCGGACGGCCCTCCGGAGCTCAAGTTCCTGCCCAACCCCGACATCCTCGCCGATCTTGCCTCAAGAGCCGATCGGCCGCGGCTGCTCGTCGGCTTTGCCGCCGAAACCGAGAATGTGGCCGAAAACGCGGTGGCAAAGCGGCTTTCCAAGGGTGCAGACTGGATCATCGCCAACGACGTCTCCGGTGGCGTAATGGGCGGCCGCGACAACCGGGTTCACCTGATCACGTCAGCGGGCGTCGAGCATTGGCCGGAAATGAGCAAAGAGGCGGTCGCCCGGCACCTGGTCGAGCGCATTTCGAAGGAACTTGGATGATCGAGATCAAGCTGTTCCGGCTTCCTCACGGCGAAGGCCTGGCGCTCCCGAAATATGCCAGCGAGGATGCGGCCGGGCTCGACGTTTCGGCAGCCGAAGAGCTCACCTTGCAGCCCGGAGAGCGGCACGCGGTCGCCACCGGCTTCGCGATCGAGATCCCGCGCGGCTTCGAAGTGCAGGTGCGGCCGCGCTCCGGGCTTGCGATAAAGAACGGAATCACGTGCCTCAACACGCCCGGAACCATCGACAGCGACTATCGCGGCGAGGTGAAAGTGATCCTGATCAACCTTGGGCAAGAGCCGTTCGAAGTCCGCCGCGGCGAGCGCATCGCCCAGCTCGTGCCCGCGCCGGTGCTGCGCGCGAACTTCGTCGAGGTCGGTGAACTCGCCGGGTCCGAGCGCGGCTCGGGCGGGTTTGGCTCGACCGGTCGGTGAATTTAAAACTTCGTTCGTATCGAGCGGAGCGAAGCGCAGTCGAGATACGTCCCTCGACTTCGCTCGGGACGAACGAAAATGGCTGAACTCAGCGACGACGAACTCGACCGCTTCGCGCGCCACATCGTGCTTCCGCAGTTCGGCGGTGTCGGGCAGCGGCGGCTGAAAGACTCGAGCATCGCGATCGTCGGTGCCGGCGGGATCGGAAGCGCGGCAATCCCGGCGCTTGCCGGAGCCGGGATCGGCCGGCTGACAATCATCGACGACGGCGCAGTCGAGCGATCGAACCTCCAGCGACAGACGATTTTCCGAAACGACCAGCTCGGCCGGCCCAAGGCCGTGCTTGCAGCCGACTTCGCGCGCGCCCTCAACCCGCATGTCGACGCAGCCGCCGCACAACAGCATCTCGATACGCGAAACGTGGAGGAATTGATCGACGGTCACGAGCTTGTTCTCGACGGCAGCGACAATTTCGCCACCCGTCTCGCTGTCGGCGATACGTCGACACGCCTGCACATCCCGCTCGTCTCGGCCGCCGCAGTCCAGCTCCAGGGGCAGGTCGCCTTGTTCCGCGGCTGGGAATCGGACAGGCCCTGCTACCGCTGCTTCGTCGGCGATGCCTTCGATTCCGAGGATTGCGACACCTGCGCTGAGCTAGGGGTGCTCGGCCCGCTTGCAGCCAGTGTCGGCAGCTTCGCCGCGCTGATGGCAGTCCAAGCGCTCGCGGGCATCGGGGCCGACGTCGCCGGAAGCTTGTTCCTGCTCGACGGTGCGGCTCTCGAGTGGCGCAAGATCCGGCTCCCGAAGGACCCCGGCTGCACGGCCTGCGGCTAGGCCTTCTTCACCTTCTTCCGCCGCCCCTTCTTCTTCGCCGGTCCCTTGGCCGCCTTTGCATCGATCCATTCCACCGCCTTGTCCAGGGTCACTGACTTGGGCTCGGTGTCCTTGGGTATAGTCGCGTGGGTCGTCCCGTCGGTGACATAGGGGCCGTAGCGGCCGGCCATCACCTTGATCTCTTTCCCGCTGCCGGGGTGATTGCCGAAAACCGCGATCGGCTCGCGGGCGGCGCCGCGCCGGCCGCCCGCAGCCGCTGCGGCCTCGGCAAGCTTGACCACGGCGGCGTTCATTCCGGTTTCGAACACCTCCGCGGTCAAGCCGAGCTTTGCATATTTGCCGTCGTGGGCGAGATACGGCCCATAACGGCCGATCGACGCAATGATCGGCTTTCCGGTCTCCGGATGGGGGCCGATTTCGCGCGGGAGCGAGAGCAGTTTCTCGGCCATTTCCGTAGTGACATCATCGGCCGGAATGTCCTTTGGGATCGACGAGCGCTTGCCGTCCCGCTCGAGATAGGGACCGAACCGCCCGGTCTTCAGCTCGATTCCGTTGCCGAGGTCCTGCGGCCCTTCGATCGCCTGCGGGTCGCCACCGGCCTGGCCGAACGGCTGCGTGTGCCGGCACTCGGGATAGTTCGAGCAGGCGATGAACGCCCCGAATCGTCCACCTCGAAGCGACAGCCGCCCGTCGCCGCAGGCCGGGCACTGGCGCGGGTCGGTTCCAGCCTCGCGCGGCGGGTAGAGCCACGGCTCCAGGAACTCGTCGATGGCAGCGGTGATCTCCGAGGGCTTCTGGTCCATCACCTCGTCCGCTTTCGGCCGGAAGTCGTGCCAGAATTCGTCGAGCAGGCGGTTCCAGCCGAGCCGGCCGCCGGAGACGTCGTCGAGCTCCTCCTCGAGCTCGGCGGTGTAATCGTAGCTGACGTATTTCTCGAAGAACCGCTCGAGAAATGCCGTTACCAGCCGACCGCTCTCCTCGGGAACGAAACGGGCCTTCTCGACCCGGACATATTCGCGGTCCTTCAGCGTCTGAATGATCGACGCATAAGTCGACGGGCGGCCGATTCCGAGCTCCTCGAGCCGCTTCACCAGGCTCGCTTCCGAAAAGCGCGGCGGCGGCTGGGTGAAATGCTGGGCAGCCTCGACGCCAGTCTTGGCGGGAGCGTCGCTCTCGCGAAGCAGCGGCATCCGGTCGCCGTCCTCGTCCTCGCCCTTTTCGTCCCGGCCCTCCTCGTAAAGCGCGAGATAGCCGGGAAAGAGCATTGTCTGGCCGCTGGCTCGGAGCACCGCCCGGCCGGTGCCGTCGGAGAGTTCGACGGTCGTCCGCTCGAGCCGCGCCGAGGCCATCTGGCTCGCAAGCGCCCGGTTGTGGACGAGTTCGTAGAGCCGGGCGTGGTCGCCGGTCGCGGCGCGGGTGCGCGTGAAATCGGTCGGCCTGATCGCTTCGTGCGCTTCTTGCGCATTCTTGACCTTGCTCGTGTAGTGGCGCGGCCGGTCGGGCACGTAGCCGGCATTGTAGCGGTCGACGATCGCCCGGCGGGCATCGCTGATCGCTTCGGCGGCCATGTCGACGCCATCGGTGCGCATGTAGGTGATGTGCCCGCCCTCATAGAGGCCCTGCGCGACCCGCATCGTGTGGCTTGCGGAAAAGCCGAGCTTTCGAGCGGCCTCTTGCTGCAGTGTCGAGGTCGTGAACGGTGGCGGAGGATTCTTGGTGAACGGCTTGGTTTCGACCGAGGAGACGGTGAACCGCCCTTCCTCCACCGCGGCCTCGGCCCGCTCGGCATCGGCCCGGTTGCCGATCGTGAGCCGCTCAATTTTCTCGCCCTCGAACTGCACCAGCCGGGCGGTGAAGCTTTGGCCGTCGGCTTCGAAGCTTGCCGTCACCGACCAATATTCCTGCGGCCGGAAGACCTCGATCTCGCGTTCGCGATCGACGATCAGCCGAAGCGCGACCGACTGCACCCGCCCTGCCGACTTCGCTCCCGGCAGCTTGCGCCACAGGATCGGCGAGAGCGTGAAGCCGACGAGATAGTCGAGCGCCCGGCGCGCCTTGTAGGCGTCGATCAAATCCTCATCGAGCTTGCGCGGGTGCGCCATCGCCTCGGTCACCGCCGATTTGGTGATCGCATTGAACGCGACCCGCTCGACGTTGGGCGGGAGCGCCTTGCGCTTCTTCAGCACCTCGGCGAGATGCCAGCTGATCGCCTCACCCTCCCGGTCCGGGTCGGTGGCGAGGATCAGCGTGTCCGCGTTCTTCGCCTCGTCGGTGATCGCCTTCAATTGGCGGGTCTTGTCCGGCGAGACCTGCCATTCCATCGCGAAGTCCTGCTCGGGATCGACCGAGCCGTCTTTTGCGGGAAGGTCACGGACATGGCCGTAGGATGCCAGGACTCGATGCCCCGGCCCCAGATATTGTTCGATTGTTTTCGCCTTAGCGGGCGATTCGACGACGACGAGCTTCAAGCGGGCAGGTTCCTATACGTGTACGCGCGATGGTGGAGCCTTGAGATTCTCGGCGTCAACAACCCTCGACAATGGCAGCGGGTTCAGTGATTTACGAGGTGCCAAATCCGTTCTTGCACGTTTGGAGTGGCATGACGGACCCGAGTTACGACGAATGCCTGGTCGACGCGGAGCTGAAGGCGCGCGCCGCATATTCCGAGCCGCACCGAGACTATCACGATCATCGTCACCTCGACGAATGCCTGGATCACGTCGATGGCATCCGCGACCTCGACGACCGCGGCCGGCGGCTGCTCAAATGGGCGATTCTCTGGCACGACGCAGTCTACGAGCCCGGCCAGCGCGACAATGAGGAGCGAAGCGCCGAGCTTGCACTGTCGGACCTTTCGGGCTGCGGGGTCGCCCAAGAGGATTCAGCGGAGGTCGCCCGCCTCATTCGGCTGACCGAGCGCCACCGGGCGGAGCCGGACGACCGCCTCGGCGCGCTGATGGTGTCGATCGACCTTTCAATCCTGGGAGCCGATCCGGAACGCTATTGCGAATATTCAGCCGATGTCCGCCGCGAATATGGCCATGTTCCCGAGCAGCTGTGGCGAACCGGTCGCTCCCTTGTCCTTAAGCGCTTGCTTACGGCCGATCCGCTTTACCCGGACCCGGACTTCCGCGAGAAATTCGAGGCGCGGGCGCGGAATAATATCGAACAGGAGATTAAGGCGCTGGGCGAAGACTGACCCGTCCTCCGGCATGGCGGTCGAGCCGTCCGGCGAGGTCGAGCTCGAGAAGCGCCATCTGCACCGCTCCGCTCGGCGCGCCCGACAGCCGGATGATCTCGTCGACCGGCACCGGCGATGGCCCGAGCAGGGACTCCACTTTCTCCACGCCTTCGCCGTCATATTGATCGGGCCGAGGCTGGTAACCGGCTTCGGGCGAAGCGACGCGCGGCTTCATCGGCTGAACCGCTTCGATCACGTCGGCCGCATTCTGAACCAGCGTCGCCCCGTCGCGGATCAGCTGGTTGCAGCCCCGAGCGCGCGGGTCGAGCGGCGAGCCGGGGACCGCCATTACGTCGCGCCCTGCCTCGGCCGCCAGCCGGGCGGTAATCAGCGATCCGGAGCGCGGCGCGGCTTCAACGACGATCGCTCCGAGGCTCAGTCCGGCGATGATCCGGTTGCGGTAAGGGAAGTGGCGCGCCCGAGGCTCGGTCCCCGGCGGCATTTCGGCCAGCACCAGGCCTCGCTCGAACAGCGCCTTCTGCCTGTGCTCGTTTTCCGGCGGATAGAAGACGTCGACCCCTCCGGCGACGATGCCGATCGTGCCGCTTTCGAGCGCTCCGTCGTGAGCGGCCGAATCGATTCCCCGGGCGAGCCCGGAAACCACCACCAGCCCCTCCTGCCCGAGGTCGTGGGCCAGGCTTCGAGCGAAGCGGCATGCGGCCGCCGACGCGTTGCGGGCCCCGACCATCGCGATCGCGGAGCGGTCGAGAAGCCCGATGTCGCCTTTGGCGATGAGCAGCGGCGGGGCGTCGTCGAGCTCGGCCAGAAGCGACGGATACAGGCCCTGGCCGAGCACCAGATAGCGCGCACCGAGCTTTTCGATCTTCTTCCGCTCGCGTTCCGCATCATCCTTGCTGTACAGCTTCGGGGGCGACCCGCCGCCGCGGCGGGCAAGGTCGGGGATCGCTTCGAGCGCCGCTTGCGCGGAGCCGAAGCGTGCGATCAGCTGGCGGTACGTGACGGGCCCGATCGAAGGCGATCGGATCAGCCGGATAGGGGCGATCAGGTCGTCGCTCATTCGGGCTTGATCCGAGGCTCGGCGCCGGAGCGCAGGCGAGCGATGTTGGAGCGGTGCTTCCACACGATCAGAAGCGCAAAGCCGAGCAGCAGCGGAAACAGCCGGTCCACGCCCATCGCCACGGCCGCGATCGGGGCGCTGATCACTGCCGCGATCCCCGCCACCGAGGAGACCCGGACGACCAGCAGCACCGCCAGCCACACGATCGCGTAGACCAGCGCGGCTGCCGGCCACAAAGCGATGAGGGCACCGAACAATGTCGCGACGCCCTTGCCGCCCTGGAACTTGAGCCAGACCGGGTAGAGATGCCCGATCAACGCGCCCGCGGCCGCGGCCTGGCCGACGACCGGCGATTCGGCCATCAAAGCCTGTGCGACCCAGACCGAGGCCGCACCCTTGAGCACATCGAGCACAAGCGTGAGCGCGGCGAGCGCCTTGCCGCCGGTTCTCAGCACGTTGGTCGCGCCGATGTTTCCGGAGCCGAACTTTCGAACGTCGCCCTTGCCGGCGATCCGGGTCACGAGCAGCCCGAACGGGATCGAACCGAGCAGGTAGCCGATCAGCAGCGCCACAAGCATTTCGGTCGTCAAGGCGTCCCCCTCGATGCGCAAGAGTTGCAGGCGACTTCGCCGTCAGTCAAATGCGCGTGCAATGAACGCGCAATCGCCCCTGCTGTTCTTCGATTCCGGAGTCGGCGGTTTGTCGGTGCTCGAACCGACGCGCGAGCTGCTCCCCACGGCGCCGATCGTCTATGCCGCCGACAGCGCCGGCTATCCCTACGGAACTCGGAGCGAAGCCGAGATTGCTTCGCGCGTTCCCGCGCTGCTCGGCCGGCTGGTCGAACGTTTCCAGCCGCGGCTGATCGTCATCGCCTGCAACACCGCCTGCACGATCGCACTCGACCAGGTCCGCGCGGCACTCGACCTTCCGGTGGTCGGGACGGTCCCGGCGATCAAGCCGGCCGCCGAAAATACGAAAACCGGCGTCATCGGAGTGCTCGGCACAAAAGCGACCATCCGCCAGCCCTATGTCGACGATCTCGCGACACGGTTCGCGAGCAACTGCACCGTCGTCCGCTACGGCTCGGCGGAGCTTGGCGATATCGCCGAAGCGAAGCTCGGCGGCGACCCGGTTTCGGTCGACGAGGTTCGCCGGACCGTGGCGCCGCTGTTCGAGCAGGACGGAGCAAAGAACATGGACTCTGTCGTCCTCGCCTGCACCCACTTCCCGCTGCTGCGCGACGAGCTCGACCAGGCGTTCCCCGGCCTCAGCTGGGTCGACGGCGGCCCGGGGATCGCCCGGCGAATCCGGTACCTCACTCGCGAGCAGCCGTGGCCGGGGGAATATCCGGGCGGAATCGCCGTCTTCACTGGCGGTCCGCCGCGAAAGCCGCTTCTGAGCGCGCTGGCCGCTTACGGCCTTGGCGACGTCCAGGCGCTCTAGTTGCGAGTCGTTCTCATTGGAAATCCGCCGCATCGGACGGTAAAGGCGCGCAAGAGAGCGCATCGGTGGATTACGACAGCATCTTCAGATCGGCCATTAGCCGCCTTCACAGCGAGGGCCGGTACCGCGTATTCATCGACATTCTGCGCACCAAGGGCTCCTACCCGAACGCGCAATGCTTCGCCGGGCACAACGGGCCGAAACCGATCACGGTCTGGTGCTCGAACGACTATCTCGGGATGGGCCAGCACCCGTCGGTGATCGAGGCGATGGAAACCGCGCTCCACGAGGTCGGCGCGGGATCGGGCGGAACCCGCAACATCAGCGGCAACACCCATTACCACATGCAGCTGGAGGCCGAGTTGGCATCGCTGCACGGCAAGGACGGCGCGCTTTTGTTCACGTCGGGCTATGTGTCGAACGAGGCGGCGCTCTCGACGATCGGCAAGCTTCTTCCCGACTGCGTGATCTTCTCCGACGAGCTCAACCACGCCTCGATGATCGCCGGGATCAAGAGCTCGGGCTGCGAAAAGCGCGTGTTTCGCCACAACGATATCGAGCACCTCGAGCAGCTGCTTCGCGATTGTGACCCGGACTCGCCCAAGCTGATTGCGTTCGAGAGCGTCTATTCGATGGACGGCGATATCGCTCCGATCGCCGAATTCTGCGACCTCGCCGACCGATATGGCGCCCTGACCTATCTCGACGAGGTCCATGCGGTCGGAATGTACGGCGACCATGGCGGCGGAATCTCCGAGCGCGACGGCCTGGCACAGCGGATTACGATTATCGAGGGCACGCTCGGCAAGGCGTGCGGAGTGATGGGCGGCTATATCGCCGCGAGCCGGACGATCATCGACTGCATCCGAAGCTATGCGCCCGGCTTCATCTTCACCACCTCACTGTCGCCGGTGCTCGTTGCCGGAGCGCTGGCCAGCGTTCGGCACCTGAAGCAATCCAGGGCCGAGCGCGAGGCTCAGCAGCATTGCGCGGCAATGCTCAAGAAGAAGTTCGCCGCCGCCCGGCTTCCGGTGCTTCCGAGCGTCACCCACATCGTCCCGCTTCTGGTCGGCTGCCCGGTCAGGGCGAAAAGGATCAGCGACATTCTCCTGGCCGAATACGGGCTCTACGTTCAGCCGATCAATTTCCCGACCGTCCCGCGCGGCACAGAGCGGCTGCGCTTCACCCCCGGCCCGTGCCACACCGCCGAGATGATGGACGAGCTGACTGACGCACTGGTCGAGATCTGGAGCCGGCTGGAGCTGAAGCTCGCCGCCTGAGCCGTTATGGAGAGCGATACTGAGTATTTTCGGAGGCGGGCCTCTGAGGAACGCACGGCCGCACTTCAGGCGCGAGATACGCGAGTGCGGAAGGCGCATCTGGAGATGGCGGAACGATACGAAGATCTCGTCCGAGCTATTGCGGGACATGAGCAGGCTCTCGGCCTGCGATCAATCGCGTCGCCTCAAGCAGCTCCGGGATACTGGCGATAAAGAAGACTCGGCTGACGGTGCTGCCGTTAGCCTAATGTTGGCCGTGGGTGGAAAGCGGACACTAGCGCTTGGCGCCCTGCAGCTCGGGATGGGGAGCCATGTAAAGATTCGTGAGAAGCAGGTCCTGCTTCAGGAGCTCCAGCACCGTGTCGCTAACAGCCTGCAGATCATTGCAAGCGTGTTGATGCAAAGCGCCAAGCGCGTTCAGTCCGAGGAGACCCGTCTCCATCTTCACGACGCCCACAGCCGGGTCATGTCGATCGCGATGCTTCAAAAGCAGCTGGCGGTCACGCAGCTTAAATCCGTTGAGCTACAGCCTTATTTCGAGGACCTGTGCCGAAGCATTTCCGCTTCCATGATTGACGATCCACAACGGATCGCTCTCGAGACGATCGTGGATGATACGAGCACAAACTCTGATGTGTCGGTCAGCATGGGCCTGATCGTCACGGAATTGGTGATCAACGCGATCAAGCATGCGTTCCCGGATCGGGCCGCTGGCGGCAAGATCATTGTGTCTTTTGCGGCAGACGAGGGCGGCTGGCTGCTGTCCGTGTCGGATGATGGCGCAGGAATACCGGTCGGCGAGGAAGAGGGAAAGCCGGGTCTTGGAACAGGGATCGTCGAGGCCTTGTCCAGGCAACTTGAGGCGAGTGTGACCGTGCTCAACGCAAATCCGGGGACTCGCGTGGAAGTTCGACACGACCAAAGCTGAGGCAATCTACCGCTCGCCTACGTTATGTCTGCTTTCGGTCGGAGGCAGACATTCTGTACCCACAATCTGGCGATTATGGGCCTTAGGGCTTGGAGCCCTCTGAGCTGGACTTGCGTAGCTGCATAATCTGTGACCGTATCTGGGGCCCCTTGAGGTGCTCGATGACCCGCGAATACCCTTCACGGCTCAGTGTCCTTTGCAGCTCCTCAATCGATCGGCATTCAGGCGCAAGTAGAAACGCCCTTTCAATGATACTGACCCCCTGCATAGATCGATGATCCAATTGATGGCTCGTTCGAGCAACAGGAATTTGCCCGCTCAATGTTTTTTGCGACCGGCTGCAATGTCCGCAATGGGTGGAAAGCGGACGTGGAGATCAATGCCTAGCAATTGAGCGGACCCAGCTGCCGATCAGCAATGGCCCATCTCCCGGTGCTCAGCCGTGCATGTGCCAGCCCCCGCCTCTGGTTCTGCCTCGGGGTCCGCTGCCGGCTCGGCCTTCGGCTTAGATGCTGGCTCGCCGCTGCCTCGGTTGAAGGCTTGCGAATAGTCTGCTGCTTCGGCTCCGCCGCAGTCGACCGGCCGTCTCGCTTGTCGGCAACAGGAGCTGCAGTGTGCGCCGGCTGAGCAGGAGGTGGAGACTGCGTTTCCATCTCGCGAACGGCGGTGGCAGAATTGGAGTTGGTAACGACGAGGTTGTTGACCGAGAGCGTGTCGATGACGTTCGCTTCGGCGGCTTCGCCGTTTTCCACCTCAGCCGAGCAAGCGGCGAGGATCGCGAGTAGCGGCACTGCAGCATACCTGATCATGAGTGGCTCCAAGAAGGGAATCAGAAGCACAAACGTGTTACCAAGTCCCAGTTTCCGTCCGCCCACCTGGAGCATACGGTCTTCACGACTGCACAACTTCCTCTCACCCGCAGATAGCCCCATCGCAGCACTCGTGGGCGTCTCACGACCGGATCGCACTTTCCGGATCGACCGAAACGCTGTCCTACAGGCCGCTTAGGCGTTAGGCAGCTCCTCATGATCGGCCACGCTTCCGCATCGACAGCGCGGAAATTCGACACTCGGGCGCCGTCTCTCGCGCTCGCGACGAGCTTCGACATTCGGAGGCTGCCTCGCGCGCGCGCGTTGAGGAGCGAACTTGGCGAACTTTCGCACCGCCCGGATGGAGGCTAGGGAGTCCCAATGCGCATCGCCCTTGCCTCCGACCACGCCGGCTTCCCTTTGAAGGATGAGCTTTCCGCCTGGCTTCGCGACAGCGGCCATGTCGTGATCGACCTTGGCACCAACAGCGCCGACAGCGTCGATTATCCTGAGTTCGGTGCGCGCCTGGCCCGGGCCGTCGCCTCCGGTGATGCCGAGCGCGGTATCGCCGTCTGCGGCTCCGGGATTGGCATCTCGATCGCCGTCAATCGCAATCCGGCATGCCGCTGCGCCCGGGTCGACGATCCGCTGTCGGCGAGGCTCGCCCGCGAGCATAACGACGCCAACGTGCTGGCGCTCGGGGCGCGCCTGATCGGCGCGGACATGGCGCGGGCCTGCATCACTGAATTCCTCGGCACCGATTTTGCCGCCGGCCGCCACCAGCGCCGGGTCGACCAGCTCTCTAAGCTCCTGCAGGAAAGCGACTGATGGCAAGCGCCGCCAACTTGAACGACGTCCAGCCCAAGGGTTTCTTCACCGACACTCTCGCCCAGGCGGACCCCGAGATCGCCGAGGCGATCGAAAAGGAACTTGGGCGGCAGCGCGACAAGATCGAGCTGATCGCCTCGGAGAATATCGTTTCCAAAGCGGTGCTCGAGGCACAGGGCTCGGTGCTCACCAACAAATATGCCGAGGGCTATCCGGGCAAGCGCTATTACGGCGGCTGTGAATATGTCGACATCGCCGAGACCCTGGCGATCGAGCGCGCAAAGCAGCTGTTCGGCGCGAATTTCGCGAACGTCCAGCCCAATAGCGGCAGCCAGATGAATCAGGCCGTGTTCCTCGCGCTGCTTCAGCCCGGCGATAAATTCATGGGCCTGGACCTTAACGCCGGCGGCCATCTTACCCACGGATCGCCCGTCAACATGTCGGGCAAATGGTTCAACCCGGTCGCCTACGGGGTGCGGCGCGACGACCATCTGATCGATATGGACGAGGTCGCCGATATCGCCCGGCGCGAGCAGCCCAGGCTGATCATCGCCGGCGGCACCGCTTATTCCCGAACCTGGGATTTCGAAGGTTTCCGGCGGATCGCGGATGAGGTCGGCGCCTATCTGATGGTCGACATGGCCCATTTCGCTGGGCTCGTGGCCGGGGGCGTTCACCCCAACCCGGTGCCCCACGCCCATGTCACGACGACGACGACACACAAATCGCTTCGCGGGCCGCGCGGGGGCCTGATCCTCGCCAACGACGAGGACATCGCCAAGAAGATGAACTCGGCGGTGTTTCCGGGCCTGCAGGGTGGACCGCTGATGCATGTCATCGCAGCGAAGGCGGTTGCCTTCCGCGAAGCCCTGCAACCGCAGTTCAAGACCTATGCGGCCAACGTCGTCGCCAACGCCCGGGCGCTTGCAAGTTCGTTGCAGAATTGCGGCCTCGATATTGTTTCGGGCGGTACCGACAATCATTTGATGCTGGTCGATCTGAGGCCCAAGCAGGCCAAGGGCAAACATGCCGAAAAGGCGCTCGATCGCGCCTGGATCACCTGCAACAAGAACGGAATCCCGTTCGATCCGGAAAAGCCCTTCGTCACCTCCGGCATTCGCCTCGGGACCCCGGCGGGAACCACTCGCGGCTTCGGCGAAGCGGAGTTCGGACAGATCGGGGAGATGATCGCGGAAGTGGTCGAGGGGCTGCGCAAGAACGGCGAGGCCGGCGATGCCCAGGTCGAGCAGTCCGTCGCTCGGCGTGTCGGGGAAATGTGCGCGCGCTTCCCGATTTACGAGGGATAACTGGATGCGCTGCCCGTTCTGCGCGCATGAGGCGAGCCAGGTGAAGGACAGCCGCCCGTCGGAGGATGGCGCATCGATCCGGCGCCGCCGGCAGTGCGAAGCCTGCGCGGCGCGATTCACGACCTTCGAGCGGGTCCAGCTGCGCGACCTGACCGTCGTCAAGAAGGCCGGTGAGCGCGAGCCGTTCGACCGCACCAAGCTCGAGCAGTCGGTCGCAATCGCCTGCCGCAAGCGCGACATTCCGGCCGAGCGGATCGAGCGGCTGATCACCTCGATCCAGCGCCAGCTCGAAACCCGCGGCGATGAAGTTTCGACGACCCAGATCGGCGAGGCGGTTATGGACGGCCTCAAAGCGCTCGACCACGTCGCCTACATCCGCTTCGCAAGCGTCTACAAGGACTTCAGCGAGCCCGGCGACTTCGCGCAAATCGCCGGCGCGGTCGGCGATGGATCCTAGCCCGCCGCCGGTCATCGTCCTCGTCCGCCCGCAGCTCGGCGAGAATATCGGCAAGGCGGCTCGGGCGATGCTCAATTTCGGGCTTACCGAGATGCGCCTCGTCGCCCCTCGCGACGGCTGGCCGAACCCGGCGGCCGGCCCAGCTGCGAGCGGAGCCGACATCGTTCTCGAGCGCGCCCGAGTCTTCGACAACGTGCAGGACGCGATCGCCGATTGCTCGAACGTCTATGCATCGACGGTTCGCCGCCGTGACGTGGTGACGCCGGTGCTCAGTCCAGAGGCCATGGCGGAGGCTATCGCTTGCTCGAAAACGCCCTCGGCAATCCTGTTCGGGCCAGAGCGGTCGGGGCTCGAGACCGAGGACGTCGCACTTGCCAACGCGATCGTGACGGTGCCGATCAACCCCGAGTTCGCATCGCTCAACCTCGCCCAGGCCGTCATCCTGCTCGCCTACGAATGGTCGAAGGGCAGCGCTCTCGCGGTTCCCCCGGAGAAGGAGCTGGAAGCTCCGGCCCCGCACGGGGAGCTTGAAGGGCTGGTCCGGCACCTCGAGCAGGCGCTCGAAGAAAAGGGCTATTTCCGCCCGCCGTCGCGGACCCAGGCGACCAAGAACACCCTTTGGACAATCTTCACCAAGCCCGGCTGGTCGTCGCGCGAGGTGAAGGCGGTGCGCGGAGTGATACGGGCGCTGAGCGAGTCGCCCAGAAAACGCGGTAAAACTTGACCTTGGGACATGTCGCCCCTAGGTGCCCGGCTCGCAATTGATCCCGCACTCCCGGTGAAGCGGTGATCGCGTCTGGCGCCCCTCGACCCGCTGGGACAGGCAAGCCAGGCGGTGCGGTTCCGGGGACTTTTCGAACGCGAATTGGAGAATAGAAACGTGACCAAGCGCACCAGCGCCAAGTACAAGCTCGACCGACGCATGGGCGAGAACGTCTTCGGACGGCCCAAGAGCCCGGTCAACCGCCGCGAATACGGCCCCGGACAGCATGGCCAGCGCCGCAAGGGCAAGCTCTCTGACTTCGGAATTCAGCTTCGCGCCAAGCAGAAGCTCAAGGGCTATTACGGCGACATCACCGAGAAGCAGTTCAAGGGCACCTATGTCGAGGCGAGCCGGATGAAGGGCGACGCATCGCAGAACCTCATCGGGCTTCTCGAACGCCGGCTCGACATGGTCGTCTATCGCGCCAAGTTCGCGCCGACGATCTGGGCGGCCCGCCAGCTGGTCAGCCACGGCCACATCAAGGTCAACGGCACCAAGTGCAACATCGCTTCGCGCAAGGTCGACGTTGGCGACGTCATCGAGCTCGGGTCCAAGGCGCAGGAGATGGCGCTGGTCATCGAGGCGCAGGGCCTCGCCGAGCGCGACGTGCCCGATTACGTGGTTCCGGACGGCACCTCGAAGGTCACCTACACCCGCGTTCCGACACTCGACGAAGTACCCTATCCGGTGCGGATGGAGCCCAACCTCGTCATCGAATTCTATTCGCGCTGATCCTCAGCGGGACCGGACAAGCAAAGGGCGGCCGTTTGGCCGCCCTTTTCCTTTTCAGTCGCCGATCGTTCGGCGGAGAAGCTGACCGATCCTTTCCAGCATTTCGCGGCGAGCGGAGCTGTCCTCCAGATCGTGATCGAGCGAGCGATACCGCAGCAGCTCGACCGGCGTTCCTGCCGAGCGCAGAGCCGAATTCATTTTCAGCGAGTGGACTACACCAACGTTCATGTCCAGATCGCCATGAACGAGCACTACCGGGGCTTTGATTGACCCGGCGCGACGGAGCGGAGACCCGTCTTGAATGTGCGGTCCCATGCCGATGAAATCGGCCCTCACCTGCGCGTCGCTATACCCCTCCCGCTCCGCCTTCAGCAGTTGCAGGTCGGCAACGGGCGCGATCGCGGCCACAGCCTTGAACAGTTCGGGCTCGGTCGCCGCAGCCAGCAGCGCGGCGTAGCCGCCGTACGACCAGCCGACGACAGCAAGCCTGTTGGGATCGGCAATACCCTGTGCAACGAGCCACTTGATCGATCCGGTGATGTCACCAATCGAGGTTCGCCAGCTCTTGAAGCCGTTCTCCATCAGCCACTCGTCGCCGAAACCCGCCGAGCCACGGAAGTTCGGTTGAATGACGGCGTAGCCGCGGGCAGCAAGGAATTGGGCGAGCCAGTCGAAGCCCCACTCGTCGCGCGCGCTCGGCCCACCGTGGGGGAGCACGACCGCAGGGAGGTTTCTCGCTTCCGCGCCCGGCGGGAGCGTCAGATAGGCGGGTACGACCGTCCCATCCGCGACCTTGACGGACACCGGCTTGACCGCGGCCATTCGCCGGTTCTCAAGCTGCGGCCTCGCAAGGAACAGCTCGTTGAGCCTCTTTGCCGTAGAGTCGAACAGGTAATAACGCCCGGGATCGCCGTCGCTTCCCGCGAAGATCAGCATCTTGGTCCCATCCTGGCTCGCGCCAACAAATCGGATCAATGGCAAGCCGGGCAGGGCCTTGCTGAGATTGGCGGCGAGCGCTTTGCGCTCCGGATCGAAATAGAGGGTCTCTTGCTTGTCGTCGACGTAACTGTAGCCGATCACCTTTTGCCCGTTCGCCGAGCGAATGACATCGTCGATATCAACACGGGGGTGGGACGCCACCAGCTCCTCATGAACTGGATCAGTTAGTCGGATTCGGTAGAGCGCGTAACGGCCGTTTTGCTTCTTCAGCGCGTAGAGCGAGTTAATCGTGGTGTCGATCGCCAGCGGTACGAGCTGTTCCGAGCTGAAGCCGCTAAGGGTCTTCCAATCGCGCGAGTTCGCCAGGCGATAATCGATCCTGGTCCTGCCCGAAAGGACTCCCTCGTGGGTGGTTTCCGATATGATCGCCAGGCGCACATGGCCGCGGCCGTCGCTCATGTACCCGCTTATGCTCTTTCGCGGCTTCTCAACCGCATTGACTGCCAAGCTCAGCGTATCGAGCCGATCGACTCCCAATCCATCAGCCGTACGGATGACGCGCGTGCCGATTTTCCCAGCTTCAGGTATGTATTCGCGAGCCATCAGAACCGCGCCGTCTTCGCCTGGAAGCCAATCGATTATTCGTCCGTCGTACTGGCGTATGCGCCCGTCATGCGCGCTTGCCCGTTGGCCAACTTCCTTCGACCGCGAGCCATCGCTGTTGATCGCGACGTGGCGTGCGAAGGGAATGAGCATTACTGCTCCGTCAACGGTTCCGGTATAACGGCAGATCAGCCGTGAATTTGTGACAAATCTACACCAGCGAAGCACCTCCGGCCCGGTCGAACGCAGGAAAGGCTTGGTCTGTCTGGTCGTGACGTCCGCAACATAAGCGATCGCGGAACTGCCCGTCCCAGGCTCAATATATGCGACCTTCGTTCCGTCGGGAGACAGGTCAATTGCCTCGATGCTCTCGCGAACGCCGAACACTCCGGCATCATCCGCAAGGCTGCGCGTCGGCTGCGCATGCGCGACTGCGTCAATCGACGCGGCAACGGCCGCGCCGGCAAGAATCCAAGTTTTCACTAATTCACTCCCCGCCCCAACTTCGGCAAGACTCCTGATTGCCGAAAGTCCATTCGAAAACAAGGGCCTGCCTTGGCGGATGGCCGGGCGGTTGCTACGCGGCCGCAATGGATCGACCACCGCTTCCCGAATGGGCGCCGCACCAGGCGGTCTGGATCGGCTTTCCCTCCGATCCAGAGCTTTGGCTGGCCGACCTGAAGGCCGCCGAGCGCGAGGTCGCGGGGTTCGCCGAAGCCGTGCACGCCGGCGGCAAGGGCGAACAGGTGTGGCTGGTCGCGTCGCATGACGACGCGGGCGCGGCCGCGGCCAGGCTCGCACCCTTTGCAACTGTGATCGTCGAGCCCTTCGGGGACATTTGGTTTCGCGACACCGGCCCGATCATTGTCGGCTCGGGAAAGCAGCGGCGCGCGCAAGGCTTCCGGTTCAACGGCTGGGGCGGGAAATACCAGCTCGCCGGTGACGACAGCGTCGGCGAACGGATCGCCGCTCGCGCCGGTTTCCCCTACACCGGGTCGGACTGGATCCTGGAAGGCGGGGCGATCGACCACGACGGGTCCGGAACCGTTCTCACGACCGAGCAGTGCCTGCTCAACCCGAACCGCAACCCGCGAATGTCGCTCGAGGACGTCGAGGAGGCGCTAAAACGCGACCTGGGTTTCGAGCGGGTGATCTGGCTCGGCGACGGACTTTTGAACGACCATACCGACGGCCATGTCGACAATCTCGCGCGCTTCGTCGCTCCCGGACGGGTAGCGATCCCGACGCCCGCGAAGGACGATCCCAACGAAGCGGTGTTTCGCGACGCCGCGCGGCGCCTTCGTTCGAGCAAGCTCGATATCGTCACACTGCCATCTCCCGGGCTGGTGACCAACACCGACGGCGACATCGTCCCGGCGAGCTACATGAATTTCTACATCGGCAATGCCGTGGTCGTGGTGCCGCAATACGGCTCGCCCAACGACCGGGCGGCGATCGACGTCGTCCAAGCGCTGTTCCCGGACCGAAAGGCAGTCGGCCTTCGCGCCGACCATATCCTGACCGGCGGCGGTAGCTTCCACTGCATCTCGCAGCAGGTGCCGGCCTGAATGGCCGGCTTGGGCTTGGCCCCGCTCGTCCCTATGTGGCGCGAATGACCCGCCTCACCGTCGCCGCCCTCCAGCTCGCCTTCGGCGAAGATACCGACACGAACATCCGCTCCGTCGCCGACTTGGTGCGCGACGCGCATTCGCGCGGTGCCGAGGTCGTGCTCCCGCCCGAACTGTTCGAGGGTCCCTATTTCTGCCGAACCGAGGACGAGAGCCTGTTCGCCAACGCCCGGCCGGTCACAGAGCATCCGTCCGTCCTGGCGATGCAGGAACTTGCGGCCGAGCTGAAGATCTGGATCCCGACCAGCTTCTTCGAGGCCGAGGGACCGCACCATTACAACAGCCTCGCGATGGTCGGGCCGGACGGAAAGGTCGCCGGGGTCTATCGCAAGAGCCACATCCCCGACGGCCCCGGCTATGAGGAGAAATTCTACTTCCGCCCCGGCAACACCGGCTTCAAGGTGTGGCCCGGCCCCGACCGTTCGACGCTGGGCGTCGGCGTGTGCTGGGACCAATGGTATCCCGAAACCGCGCGCGCGATGGTTCTGATGGGCGCCGAAATCCTCTTCTACCCGACCGCGATCGGGACCGAGCCGCACGATCCCGACCTTGACACCTCGCGGCTGTGGCGCCGGGCGATGATCGGCCATGCGGTGTCCAACGTCGTGCCCATTGTAGCCGCCAACCGCATCGGCACCGAATGCGGCCAGCGCTTCTACGGCAACAGCTTCATCTGCGACGAGCGCGGCGACGTGCTTGCCGAGCTTGGAACCGAAGAGACGGGGGCGATCGTCGCCACCCTCGACCTTTCCCAGGCGAAAAAGCACCGCGCGGCCTTCGGCTTCTTCCGCGACCGGCGGCCCGAGCTCTACGGGCGGCTGGTGGAAGACCGGTAGGAAATGGATGCGCCGATCGCTCGATGATGAGTTAGGGCAGGCGGATGGACTCGGGACGGCGCAGTTCAGGATAGGACACTTTGAAGAACGCCGTCTCTGCGGCCCGAGCGCATGCTGCTCGGCGAGGCAGCCAGCTGCGCTAGCCTCGACTAAGGTCGAGCCTCAAATAGATGCTGTCGTGCCACTCACCGCCGATTTCCCAGGTCCGTGCTGCCCGCCCCGTCTCTGCGAACCCAGCCTTCTGCAGTATCCGTAGTGACTTGGCGTTGCGCGGGTCGACGTCGGCTGTGAGCTCGGTCGAGCCCAATCCGCGGCGGCGATCGATGAACGCGGTCAATGCCTCGTATGCAAAGCCCCTGCCCCAGGCCGCGGGGTCGAATATGAAGCCGATTTCCGGAAGGCGCCAGCAACCGAGCTTGCCGATCAGCGCTCCATCGAGAGTGACGACGAAATCGTCGCTGAGGTGCGAAGGCGATTCAATTTCGGATCGCACCCAGGTTTCCGTCTGCTCAATGCTGTCGTGCGGCAAGGTCGACCAGAAGCGCATCGCGGCCGGGTCGGTCATGATCCGGTGCATGGCCGGCGAGTCGTCGAGGCGGAAGCGGCGCAGCACAAGCCGTGCGGTGACGATCCTTTCAGCCACGGCCTATCTCGACCGCCCGCTCGAACACGCTCTCGAACATCGCTCGCGTAAGCCTGCCGGTGTTCGTGTTTTGCCGCGACGGGTGATAGCTCGACAGGAGCACTCGCCCGTCGGGCGCCGCCGTTTCGGCCCGGTGAGCGAACGCCGGCCGAAGCCCGAGAGTCCGGGCAGCGGCTGCGTGCGCGATCTGGCCGAGCGAGACGATCACCCGAACGTTTGCAAGGGCGGCGAGCGATGCCTCGAGATAATTGCGGCAGGTGGCCACCTCCTCGGCGACCGGCCGGTTCGCCGGAGGCACGCATTTGACGGCGTTGAGGACGATCGCTCCGCTGAGCTTCAGCCCGTCCGTCGCCTCGCCCCGATACTCGCCCTTGGCGAGACCGAATTTCAGCAGGGTCGAATAGAAGAACTCACCGGAATAATCGCCGGTGAATGGCCGCCCGGTTCGGTTGGCACCCTGCTTGCCGGGCGCAAGGCCGACGATCGCGAGCCACGCGTCAGGATCGCCGAACGCCGGCACCGGCGCGTTCCACCATTGCGGATGCTGGCCGCGAAGCTCGTGCCGGAAACGGACCAGCCGCGGACACAACGGACAGTCGCGCGGCGCCTCCGAGTGCGGGATCGGCGACAGGTCGGCGGGTTTGAGCACGGTTCAGTCATTGCGAGGAACGGAGTGACGAAGCAATCCATGGCGCGACGCTGGATTGCTTCGCTCCGCTCGCAATGACAGGGCTGAGGCGTGTCCAGTCTCTACGTGATCGCTATCGGCTCGAACCGGCCGCACGGGCGCTTCGGACGGCCTCCGCAAGTGGTCGAAACGGCAATTGCCCGTCTCGACCGCGATTTTGGCCTGTTCGACGCCTCGCCGATCGTCCTCAACCGCGCCCAGGGCGGCGCCGGGCGGGATTTCGCCAATGCGGTAGCGCTGGTCGAAAGCGAGCTCGAGCCTCCCGAAATGCTTAAACGCCTGAAGAGAATCGAGCGCGACTTCGGCCGCCGCGGGGGGCGCCGCTGGGGGCCCCGGGTGCTCGACCTCGACATCGTCGACTGGAGCGGCGGCGCCTGGCGGTCGCGAGCGCTGACGGTGCCGCACCCGGCCGCGGCGCAGCGCGAATTCGTGATCGAGCCGCTCGCCGCAATCGCGCCCGGCTGGCGGCTGGAACACGGCCTTACCGCTCGCCAGCTCGCGCACCGCCTTGCCCGGCGCAAGCCGCGAGGGTAACGCGTCCCTCGCTGGCGGGCCCTTAGCTCAGTTGGTAGAGCAACTGACTTTTAATCAGTAGGTCGCTGGTTCGAATCCAGCAGGGCTCACCAGCACCGCCCAAAGACATGCCGGGGGCATGTCGACGACAATGCTCCGAGGCGAAGCGCGGGCACTCACGCGAACGACGGAGCGAAACTCAACCAGATGGTAACGCCTTGCGACGCATAGACGCGTCAAGTTGCGCAAAGCCGTCGCCTGGCGGCCGGATCTGCGCCGTTGGCTGGAGTATTTGGGTGGAAGAGCTGCCGATCGAAGCGACAGTCTATTCGATGTCCGCCGATTTGCCGCGCGAATCCGACCCGCGAACCGGCGAACGCCACCTGACTCTCTTCCGCGTTGCATCGATTGTCACCGGCGAACGCCGCGAGCTTTGCCTTGTCAAAAACATCTCCACGGGCGGCGCTCTGATCCGCGCCTATTGCAGTCTCGAGCCGGAAACAGAGGTTCAGGTTGAGCTGAAGGAAGGCCAACCGCTCGCTGGCAATGTCACCTGGGTCCGGGGCAGCGATGCCGGAATCACTTTCGACGAGCCCGTCGATGTCGTCGAGTTGCTGAAAGCGACCTCGGACGGGCTGCGGCCGCGAATGCCGCGAATAGAAGTGAGTTGCGTCGGCTTTGTCCGGGAGGAGGCGATTCTGCACCGCGCTCTTCTCCACAATATCTCTCAGGGAGGAGTGAGCGTCGAGCCTGCAAATCCGCTTACGGTCGGCGCCGACGTCACCGTGAGCCTTCCTGGACTTGCGCCGCAGGGCGGGGTCGTGAGCTGGAACGATGGATCGCGCTACGGAATCAGGTTCAACAGCGTGATTCCGCTCGCCGGCCTGGTCGAATGGCTGCACTCCCGCCAGGGCGCGTAGCCCTCAATCGCCCAATTGTCTCGCCCCTCCTGCCGCCCAGCGCTCGATCAGGATTCGCTCTCCCTCGGTGAGCGGTTGCGCGCCAAAGCCCGGCCTCCGATTGATCGGCGGCGGCGGCGGCTTGCGTTCGCGCGTTGGAATGTGCCGGAGCAGCTCGCGCGGGAACAGTGGAAAGTCGAAGTGCAGGCCGGTGTGGTTGCAATGCGACCAGATGACCCGGCTGGGGACGCTCAATCCGTCCCGGTGGAACAGGACACGAGCCCCTTCTTCAGGGAGGATTTCCCCCTGCACCAGCGCCCCCTTCTGCGACAGATTGCGAAGCACGACCGGAAGCGAAGCGTCGGGCATTTCCAGCGTCGCCTTCAGAAGCACGTTCGACCGGCGAAACTGCCGATTCTGTACAGGCCCGCTCTCGTCCATTGCAGCGCCTATAAATCTTCTGGGTAAAAGCTTAGTTTAATTTGGTTCAGTCTGTCCTTTTCGGAACAGGATCATCAGATTGTTCGCCGGCATCGGCCGCTGCTCGATGAAGTGAAGGTCCCTCGCCTCCGCCTCGCGGGCGAAATCCTCGATCCTTCGAAGCCCCCATTCTTCGTTCCGCCGCCGCAAGTCCGAATCGAAAGCAAGATTGCTCGGCGCCGTCTCGATGCTCTCGCTAAGCCACGGCCCGTAAAGAATCAGCGGCGCTCCTGCCGCCAGCAGCCGCCCGGAGCCGTCGAGCAGCCCGAGCGCCGAGCCCCACGGGCTGATGTGAACCATGTTGATGTTGAGCACCGAGTTCGCCCGGTCGATCGGCCAGACAGGGGCGGCAGAATCGATGACGGCCGGCTCGCGAATGTTGGCAAGTCCTGCCTCGGCACGCCATGCGCGGATGGATTGAAGGGCATTTTCGTCGAGGTCGCTCGGCTGCCATTCGAGATTCGGAAACCGCCCGGCGAAATGAACCACATGCTCGCCGGTGCCGCTGGCGATTTCGAGCACGAGGCCGCTTTCCGGCAGCCAGTCCGCCAACACCTTCGCAATCGGCTCGCGGTTGCGCAGCGCCGCGGGAGCCGAACGGCGGGCGGCGCTCGCGGGAGCTTCGTAGGAGCGGCGCCCGCTTGTCACTGTTCTGCTTCGGCCTGCTCCGGCTCCTTGTAGACCAGCACCGGTTTGCGCGCGGCGAGGGTCTCGTCGAGTCGCCGCCGGGGCGCGTAGACGGGCGCGGCTTTCAGGCTCTGGTCGCCTGCCTTCGCGCGCTCTGCGATGACACGCATTGCGGCGATGAACTGGTCGAGCGCCGCCTTGGATTCGGTCTCGGTCGGCTCGACCAGCATCGCCCCGTGCACGACCAGCGGGAAATACATGGTCATCGGGTGGAAGCCCTCATCGATCAGAGCCTTGGCGAGATCGATCGTGCTCAGGCCGCCGGCGAAGCCTTTGTCGGAGAAGATCGCCTCGTGCATGCACGGGCCGCTCGCCGCGAACGGCGCATCGAGCACGTCCTCGAGCGCCCGAAGCACATAATTGGCGTTGAGAACGGCGTCCTCGGCGACCTGGCGGAGCCCGTCGGCGCCGTGGCTCAGGATATAAGCGAGCGCGCGGGTGAACATGCCCATCTGCCCGTGGAACGCGGTCATTCGCCCGAAGCTTTCCGGGTGCATCTCGGCCGCGCTTTCCTCCTCGACCAGTCTGTAGCTGCCATCGGGCATTTTCGCGGCAAAGGGGAGCGGCCCGAACGGCGCAAGCGCTTCCGACACGACCACCGGCCCCGATCCGGGGCCGCCGCCGCCGTGCGGCGTCGAAAAGGTCTTGTGAAGATTGATGTGCATCGCATCGATTCCGAGGTCACCCGGACGGACCTTGCCGACGATCGCGTTGAAATTGGCGCCGTCGCAATAGACGAAGCCGCCGGCGGCGTGGACCGCGTCGCTGATCGCCTTCATGTCCGGCTCGAACAGCCCGCAGGTGTTGGGGTTGGTGATCATCACCGCCGCGACATCGGGCCCGAGCCGGCTCTTCAGCGCCTCGAGGTCGACTCGCCCGGCCTTGTTGGCGGGGATGTTCTCGACACGATAGCCGGCGAAGGCCGCGGTCGCGGGATTGGTGCCGTGCGCGCTTTCCGGAACAAGCACGACCTCGCGCGGATCGCCGCGCGCCTCGAGCGCTGCACGAATGCACAGCAGCCCGCACAATTCGCCGTGAGCGCCGGCCTTGGGGCTCATCGCAACGCCGTACATTCCGGTCAGGTCGATCAGCCAGAAGGCAAGCTCGTTGATCACCTGGAGCGCGCCCTGGACGGTCTCCTGCGGCTGAAGCGGGTGAACGTCGGCGAAGCCGGGGAGCCGGGCGATCTTCTCGTTCAGGCGCGGGTTGTGCTTCATCGTACACGACCCGAGCGGAAAAAGGCCGAGGTCGATCGCGTAATTCTGCCTCGAAAGCCGCGTGTAGTGCCGGACCGCCTCGGGCTCGGACAGGCCTGGAAGGCCGATGTCGCGGCTGCGCTCGAGGCCGCCCAGCCGGTCTCCGGAGGCCTTCGTTTCGGGAATATCGACGCCGGTCTGGTCGAAGCGACCGCGCTCGAACAGAAGCGGCTCTTCGAGCTGAAGAGCGCGATTTCCGGTCACGGTGGTGGCTTCCGAACTCTCATCGCTGGCGGGAGAGGTCGGCCGCCAGCCCGACGGATTGACGCTCACCGGCACACCTCCTTCAGCGCCGCTTCTAGAGCGTCGATGTCCTCGTCGGTGACGGTTTCGGTGACTGCGACGATGAGCCCGTTCTCGAGCGAATCGACACCGGGGTAGAGCCTGCCCAGCGACACTCCTCCGAGCACTGAGCGTTCGACCATCGCGTGAACCGCCGGCCGCGCCTCGACGGCAAGCCGGACGGTGAATTCGTTGAAGAAGCTGTCGTTGACGATCTCGGCTCCGGGAATAGCGGCCAGCCGATCAGCCACTTCGCACGCGCGCGCGTGATTCAGGGAGGCGAGCTGCCTCAGCCCCTTTTCGCCAAGAAGGCTAAGGTGCACCGAGAAAGCGAGCGCGCACAGCCCCGAGTTGGTGCAGATGTTCGAAGTCGCCTTCTCGCGGCGGATATGCTGCTCACGGGTCGACAGAGTGAGCACGAAGCCGCGCTTGCCTTCCGCATCGACGGTCTGCCCGGCGATCCGCCCCGGCATCTGGCGGACGAACTTCTCGGCGCAGGCGAACAGGCCAACATAAGGCCCGCCGAACTGCAGCCCGACTCCGATAGCCTGGCCTTCGCCGACGACGATGTCGGCTCCCATCTCTCCCGGCGACCTGATCAGCCCGAGCGCCACCGGCTCGGTCACCACCGCGATCAGCAGCGCGCCTTTCGAATGCGCCGCTTCGGCGATCGGAGCGAGGTCGGTGATTCTTCCGAGTATGTCCGGGTACTGGACCACCACGGCGCTCGTCTGGTCGTCGATTGCCGCGATCAGCCTCTCGGTGTCCGTCTCAGCCGACAGTTCCGGCGTCGCCGTATCGAGAATATCGCCGGTAAAGCGCGCCATCGTCGTGGCGACGCTGACGTAATGCGGGTGAAGCCCGGACGATATGACCGCCTTGTCTCGCCGGGTGATCCGCGCCGCCATCAGGATCGCTTCCCAGCAGGCGGTCGAGCCGTCGTACATCGACGCATTGGCGATGTCGCAGCCGAACAGTCGCGCGACCTGGGTTTGGAATTCGAACTGCACCTGGAGAGTGCCCTGCGCGATCTCCGGCTGATAGGGCGTGTAGCTGGTCAGGAACTCGCCGCGCTGGATGATGTGGTCGACCGATGCCGGGACGTGGTGACGATAGGCTCCGCAGCCGAGGAAAAAGGGCACGTCCCCGGCGACCATGTTTTTCGCCGCCATCGCGCCCAGCTGCCGTTCCACCGAGATTTCGGAAGCGTGCATCGGCAGGCCCTCGATCAGTCCGTCCAGCCGCGCGCCCTCGGGCACATCGACAAACAGCTCGTCGATCGACTTGGCACCGATCGCGTCCAGCATCTCGGCGCGGTCGGGATCGCTCAAAGGCAGGTAACGCATCAAACAGGCTTTCTCATGATGAAGCGGAGGCGGACGTAGTCGGCGACGTCGGAGCCGAATCGCTCGGCCACTGCGGCACCGATCTTAAAACGTTCGTCCTCGGGCACTCCGGCGCGCTCGAGCCAGCCGCGGCGGAAGGTCGTGACCCAGGCAGCGATCCCGTGCTCGAGCTGCGTCGGCCGGTCGATCAGCCGAGCGTCGATCTCGTCGAAACCGGCATCCTCGTAGACGTCGGCGAATTCCTCGGCCGACGCGTACCAGTTCGACGATTCGCCCGGCGGCGAATAGCCGCGGATCACCAGCTCGGAGTCCAGCGCCTCTCGAAGCTTCGCGAGGTTTCCCTCGCCGCCCATCTCGCCGGCAAAGCGGCCGCCGGGTTTCAGAGCGCGGAAGATCGCCGCCGCCACTGCGTCGCGGTCCAGCATCCAGTGGAGCGCGGCGTTGGAAAAGGCCGCGTCGAACTGCCGGTCGAAGCTCATCTCCGCCGCGTCGAGCAGCTCGGCATGAATGCCTTTGCCTCGAGCCGCCTCGACCAGCTCGGGCGAATTGTCGACACCGACCACTTCAGCACCGCGGTCGACGATCTGCAGCGACAGCGTTCCATCGCCGCAGCCGACGTCGAGGACCCGCTCGCCGGTCTTCGGATCGAGAAGCTCGAGCGCCGCCTCGCCCAGCTTGGGCACGAAGGCGCCGACACGCGCGTAATCGTCGGCGTTCCAGCGGCTGGTGGAGGCGGCAGGCTGGCTCAGAGCGTCTTCACCCAGTCGCGATAGTCGTCCTCGCTCATCAGCCCGTCGAGCTCGCCCTTGTCGGCCAGCCTGAGCTTGAAGAACCAGCCCTCGCCTTCGGGATCGCGGTTGATGATCGCCGGATCGTCGGCGATTGCCGAATTGCCCTCCGTCACCTCGCCGCTGACCGGCGCATAGACGTCGGAGGCGGCCTTCACCGATTCGACGACCGCCGCTTCGTCGCCCTTCTTCACCTGCTTGCCGACATCGGGGACCTCGGCGAAGACGATGTCGCCAAGCGCCTCCTGCGCGTGATCCGAGATCCCTATGGTCGCGGTGTCGCCGTCGACCCGGATCCACTCATGCTCGCGGGTGAAATAGAGGCTCATTTGGAAGCTCCCTTGCGGTAATAGCGGTGGGGGACGAAGGGCATTGCCGCGACCCGCGATTCGAACAGCTTGCCGCGCTGCTCGAGCTTGAGCCCGGTTCCGGGCTCGGCCAGCGCTGTCGCGACATAGCCCATGGCGATCGGCCGCTTGAGCGACGGCGAGAAGCCGCCGCTGGTGATCCGGCCGACTTCATTGCCTTCGCCGTCGAGGACGAGTGCGCCCTCGCGGACCGGCTGGCGACCCTCGACTTCGAAACCGACGCGCTTCTGTGGCGGACCGTCCTCGATTTCTGCGAGAATCCGCGCCGCACCGGGAAAGCCGCCTTCGGCCCTCCGGCGCTTCTGGATCGCGAATGTGAGGCCGGCCATCACCGGAGTGGTCTCGCGGTCGAGGTCGTGCCCATAGAGCGGGAGTCCCGCTTCCAACCGGAGCGAATCGCGGGCGCCGAGGCCGACCGGCTTGACCCGATCGTCGGCGACGAGGGAATCGGCGAGCTGCTCGACCGCACTTGCCGGAATGGAAATCTCGAACCCGTCCTCGCCGGTGTAGCCGGACCGGCTGATCCACAGGGTCTGGCCAAATGCTTGAAAAGCATCGCCTTCCATGAAGGTCAGCCGGGACACGCCCGGAACCAGGTCGTCGAGCACCTCGACCGCCTTCGGGCCCTGGAGCGCGAGGAGGGCCTGTTCCTTCATATGATCGACGATAATCTCGTCCGGCAGTCCCTGCCGCATCACCTGGAGGTCGCCGTGCTTCGTCGCTCCGTTGACGACGAGGTAGAAATCCTCGCCGCGCCGGGTCGCCATCAGATCGTCGATGATCCCGCCGCTGTCGTCGAGAAGCATCGAATAGCGCAGCTTCTTGTCGGCAAGGCCCTTGAGGTCGCCGGGAAGCAGCGCCTCCAAAGCACTATCGACATTGCGGCCGTGGATCAGGACCTGCCCCATGTGGCTGACGTCGAACAGGCCGGCATTCTCCCTGGTCCAGAGATGCTCGGCCATGATGCCTTGGTACTGGACCGCCATCGAATAGCCGGCGAACTCGACCATCCGGGCGCCGTTGCGACGGTGCCAGCCGTCGAGGGCGAGAGCCTGCGGCTCAACCGGCGCTTCGCCTTCGGGCGCGCCCGTGTAAGGCGTTCCGCGCGCCTGATGGTGCTGATCGGTGGGGCCGCTGTGGACTTCTCGGCTCATGGTTCGGCTCCGCGACAGTTGGTCGGCGGCCTGTCGCCGCTTCCCGCCTCGCCCCCGTCTGTCGCTCGGACCTGAGAGTTTTCCCCCGGACTTGGTCCGGGGTTACTCCTTCGGCGGCTTCGGCGGTGACGCCGAGGCACTTTCCAGACTGTCAGGCGCGCGCGGTCCTTGGGCCTGAGAGATTCCGGGGGCGGTTGCTCCTTCGGCGCCGCCAAGTGCTTGAAACACCCGGCGAACTCTCCCGCGCGGCCTCCCGGCGAAATCCTCCGCCGGTGACCCCGGCAGCCTTGGCTGCGCGAAAGCCGCGAGTCAACGACTTACACGGGCCCTAACGCGTCGCGTTGTAGCGGAGCTGCACCGGGGTCAGCTGGAAGCCGACCAGATGCTGGAAACTGGCGCGCGCGACCGATTCGCGGACGGCGGGATCGGACAGCGGGTCGATCGCCGACTCAAGCTCGCCGACCTTGCGCCGGCGGGTGAGGATCTCGCGGACATCCTCCGGAAGAGTGGCCGCAGCGCGCGAGATTCGTGCCGTCGCCTGGCCCGAAGTCTGGGCCTGAATGCTGCCGGCCGGGAAGTTCAGCGCCACGGCTCCGACGCGCTTGGCGACAATGCGCTCGCCAGCCTGAACGACGACATCGAAATAGGGCAGGACGACCTGCCTCGCCTGGCCCGCGTCGCGCCGCGTCGCGACGACGTCGAAAGTCGCGGTGGAGACGATCTCGCTGCCGGTCTCCTGGCAGTTGGCGCGGACGTTGGTGATCGCCGCTTCGACGTCGATCGCCGAGGCGTCGGTGCTTCCCGCGGGGTTAAACAGGGTGATGTCGCCGGTTGCGCCGGGGATCGCCACCTGCGGGCAGGCGCTCCGGACCGTGTAGATCCCGCCTTCCTCAATATTGCCGCTTCGGCTGCAGCCGGCGAGCAGGACGAGGAGGATTATTGGGGCGAAACGAAGCTTCACGAATGTTTCCTTGGCGGTCGCTTGGGAGGCCGTGTCATAGGAACCGCCTTCCATTGCTGCAAGCGAACGCTTACATCGCCGCCGCGATGGCCCGAGCGCGCCCACCACTTCATGTCCTGATCGCTGCGCCTCGCGGTTTTTGCGCCGGAGTCGATCGCGCGATCCAGATCGTGGAGCTTGCGCTCAAGCGGTTCGGAGCGCCGGTCTATGTCCGCCATGAGATCGTCCACAACCGCTTTGTCGTCGACCGGCTCAAGAAAATGGGGGCGCTGTTCGTCGACGAGCTCAATGAGGTGCCCGACGACCGGCCGGTGGTCTTCTCGGCCCACGGCGTTCCCAAGTCGGTCCCGCAAAACGCGCGCGAGCGCGGCCTGACCTTCGTCGACGCAACCTGCCCGCTCGTCTCGAAGGTCCATCGTCAGGCCGAGCGCCTGATCGCCGACGATCTCCACATCCTGTTCATCGGCCATTCCGGCCATCCCGAAGTAATCGGCACGTTCGGCCAGGTTCCCGAGGGCTCGATTACGCTCATCGAAACCGTCGAGGACGCGCTCAATGTTTCCGTCGCCGACCCCGGCCGACTGGCGTTCCTCACCCAGACGACGCTTTCGGTCGACGACACGGCCGCGATCGTCGAGGCGCTCAAGCGCCGCTTCCCGAACATCAAGGCGCCCCGAAGCGAAGACATCTGCTACGCGACGTCGAACCGACAGGCGGCCGTCAAGGCGATCGCTCCCGAATGCGACAGGATGCTGGTCATCGGCGCTCCCAACAGCAGCAACTCGCTGCGGCTGTCCGAGGTCGCGGAACGGATGAACGTACCCGCCAGGCTTATCGAGCGCGCGACCGACATCGACTGGGACTGGCTTGGCGAGCCGGCAACTCTCGGCGTTACTGCGGGCGCATCGGCTCCGGAGCTCCTGGTCCGCGAAGTGATCGATGCGCTCCGCGAGCGATTCGACGTCACCGAGGAAGAGGCGGACCACAGCCCCGAGCGGATGGTGTTCAAGCTTCCGCGCGAACTCGTCGCCTGAATGGCGGACCTGCCAGCGGTCGAAATCTTCACGGACGGAGCCTGCCGCGGCAACCCCGGCCCCGGCGGATGGGCGGCGCTGATCCGTTCGGGCGCCAGGGAAAAGGAAATCGCCGGCGGCGAGCCGATGACCACCAACAACCGGATGGAGCTGACCGCGGCGATCGAGGCGCTGAAGGCTTTGAAGCGGCCGTGCGTCGTCGGTCTCCACACCGACAGCAATTACGTGCGCGAGGGAATTACCAAATGGATTCACTCCTGGCAGCGCAACGGCTGGCGGACCGCCGACCGGAAGCCGGTGAAGAATGCCGATTTGTGGCAGCAATTGCTCGACGCGGCTGAGCGCCACCAGGTCCGCTGGCACTGGGTCAAGGGCCACAGCGGCCATCCGGAAAACGACCGCGTCGACGAGCTCGCCTGCGCCGAGGCCGACGCTCAACGGCAGAGCTGAGGCGCGCCGGCTGTTCGCCTATTTCCGAGGATCGTCGGCCGGATTGACGTAAGTGATTTGCCAGGGTCCGATTGAGGTCAGCTGGACCACCGTCTCTCCCTCCATAACCCCATAATGGGTCATTTCCGATGCTAGCGAGAAATAGCTGCCCGCCGGCAGTGCCTGCGTCGCTTGCCGGTTCACGGTTTTGCCCTCGCCCAGGTGAAAGGTGCCGCTAAGGACCGTCACCCTTTCCTGAACCGGATGCCAGTGGGGTGGAATTACATAGCCGTCCGGCATCTTGAGCTGCAGCGCGAAATAGCCGGCTTTTGACGGATCTCCCTCGAGCAGCGCGAACTGCGCTCCGGGAGGAAGCGACGGCGGGCCCGGCTTCCAGTCGATATCGGCAGCCCGGTGGATTCCATGATGGGCCGCATCGCTTGAAGCCGGCGCCTGCGCCGCAAGAGGCGCGGTTCCGGCCAGCGAAACACTCGCGCAAAATATCAGAAAATGTCGCAATTCATCTCTCCCCTGCAGCTGCCGCGTGCCGAATCCGCTTATCGCAGGTTTGGATGCCGGGAGCCAGTTGGCCGGCTGACGCCGCGCTGCTGACTGGTTCCAATCGGGCCGATCTCTGTTAGGATCGCTTCCGAAATAAACGGGGGAGATCCGATGCCGGTAGAACTGCAACTGCTCGTCTGGGCGGCGATCCTGGCGCTGATCCAGATGCTGATCGCCGTCGCTGGCGCACAATCGCAGGTGAGCCTGCCGGTGCTTGCCGGCAACCGCGACAATGTGCCGCCGCTAACCGGCTGGGCGCTAAGGGCTCAGCGCGCGCATGTGAACATGCTCGAGAGCCTCGTCGTCTTCGGAATTTTCGTGCTCGTCGCCGCAGCGACAGACCGCCTCAACGAGACGACCGCTCTCGGAGCGAACATCTTCTTTTGGGGGCGCGTCGCTTATGCACTGGTGTACGTGCTCGGCGTTCCGTGGCTTCGGACCCTGATCTGGGGCGTGTCGACAGCGGGCCTGCTGGTGATCCTCTCGCAGCTGTTCTGACCTCCGGTTAGCGGAACCGCGCCGGCTCGAACGGCGCCGGATCGATGTCGGCGACCATCGGCTCGAGTACTTGCCCGAGCAGAATCGCGGCTGCCATTTTGGCAGCAGCAGGCGCGGTCTGGATTCCAAATCCGCCCTGCCCCGCGCACCAGAAGAAGGCCGGAGCTTCAGGGTCGAACCCATAGACCGGGTTTCGATCCGGCGAGAAACTCCTCAGCCCCGCCCAGCGGCGCTCGACCGCTTCGATTCCCCAGTCCACGACCTTCTCGAACCGGTCGATAGCGACGGCAACGTCAATTTCTTCGGGAGCCGCATCGCAGGGGTCGCTGTCGATCTCGTCGTGCGGGCTGAGCCAGATCGTCCGGTCGCCCTCCCCCTTGAAATAGAATTGCTCGCTGGCGTCGATCACCAGGGGCATCCCCTTCATTCCGGCTCGCCCGACCCGAAGCTGCACCATCGTCCGAAGCTTGGGCTGGATACCGAGAGGCTCGAGCCCGCACGCACGCGCGACCGGGTCGGCCCAGGCCCCGGCGGCGTCAACGATCACGTCCGCCTCGACCTCGGTGCCGTCGCGAAGACTGGCGCGCCAGCAACTGCCCTGATGCTGGGCCGAGGCAAGCGCCGAGTCTGTCCGAACCTCGCCGCCCGAGCGCCTGAGCCGGCGCAGATAGGCAGAGTGGAGCCCGGCAACGTCGATGTCGGAGCAGCTTGGCTCGAACAGCGCACAGGTCCACTCGCGCCGGATTCCCGGCACGAGCGCTTCGAGCTCGTCGCGGCCGAGAGCGCTCGCACTCACAAGCTCGGGAAGCTCCGCCTCGCTCCGGGCGACGTGGATCGCTCCGCGCGTGGTAAGGAAGCCCTGTTCGGAAAAATCGCCAGGCGGCTCGGCAAGGAAGCCGCGCGAGGCAGCCGAAAGCTGCGAGACGATCGGCCCGCCATAAGTCTCGAGCCAGAAGGCCGCCGACCGGCCGGTGGCGTGCACTCCGCACTGGCTTTCGGCCTCGACGAGCAGAACCGAACACTGGGCGGCAAGCTCTGCGCCCAGGCTCGCGCCGCCAATCCCGCCACCGACGATCAGCACGTCAACGCCAGCCATGGCTAGTTTCGCCAATCGCTCGTCATCGCGGCGCTGGTTACGGTTTTGAAAGCCGCGTCGTCTACCTCGGCGGAGTGATGAACATCGGATTCACCGAATTGCTGCTCGCGCTGCTCGCTCTGCTCCTCGTGATTGCAGCGGTCATCGACGTCCGGACGTTCACGATTTCGAATCGCCTGAACGTGGCCGTCGCGGCACTTGCGCCGGTCTTCTGGTGGTCGGCGGGGCTTCCGCTCTGGCCCGACGCGGGGGTGCAGATCGCCGTTGCGGCCGGTGTCTTCGCGCTTCTCGCTGCCGCCTTTTACGCGGGCATGATGGGTGGCGGTGACGTCAAGCTCGCGGCGGCGCTGGCCCTGTGGTTCTCGCCCGCTACCACTCTGAAATTCCTGGTTTTCATGTCGATTGCAGGCGGGATTCTCACGCTCGTCGTCCTGGTCGTTCACCGGCTCCGTTCGAAAGAGGGCCGGCCCCGGATTCCGTACGGGGTCGCGATCGCAATCGGCGGTCTGGCGATTCTCGCCCAACGGTTTCTTAACCAATTTGCCTGATGTGTGTCGCAATTCAGAGGGGCCCGTAGGGGAGGCGATTTCGCCATGGATTTCAAGAAAGTCGTGCTTCTAGTCGGAGCGCTCATGGTCGCGGTCGTGACCGCCATCATGGCAAAGAACATGTTCGCCGGAGCCGGCGCTCAACAGGCGGCCGCAGCGCCGGCTGAATTGCAGGACCCCAAGGTGCTGGTCGCCCGCAAGCCGCTTCCGGTCGGCACCATTATTGACGCCACCAGCATCGGCTTCGAGCCGTGGCCGAAGGATTCGGTTCACCCCGCCTTCTATCTCCAGGGATCGCCGGATGCCGATCCGTCGAAGCTTTTTGGAACCGTGGTGCGCTATCCGGTTACTGCCGGCCAGCCTTTGACTCACGGAGCGCTCGTCGGGCCGAAGGACCGCGGCTTCCTCGCCGCTGCTCTCGGCGCCGGCATGCGCGCCGTCACCGTCCCTGTGGACGACAGGACGGGCGGCGTCGGCGGTTTCGTCTTCCCGGGCGACCGCGTCGACATGGTCCTGACTCAGGAGATCGAGGGCGGCGGCGATGGCGCGCCCCTCAGGGTCTCGGAAACGATCGTCCGCAACCTGCGGGTGCTCGCCACCGACCAGCGCTTCGATCAGAAGGACGAAGACGGTAAGACGGTCGTGCTCAAGGCGCAGACCGTCACGCTTGAAGCCACTCCGCGAATCGCCGAGAAAATCGCGGTCGCGCAGAGCATGGGCACGCTGTCGCTGTCCCTACGCTCGATCGCCGATTCGACTTCGGAGCTGGAGCGGGCGGTTGCCACCGGCCATGTGAAAGTGCCGCAAGGCACAAGCCCCGCCGACGAGCGCCGGCTCCTGACATCGTGGGCCAACCGTCCGATGGACACCAACACGACCTACACGACTGGTGGCGACGTATCGCGCTTCCAGCGCCGCACGGTCCCGGCCAAGTCCGCGAGTCCTGCACAGCAGGGCGGCGGCGCACTGGCCGACTTTGCCAACGCGCTGGTTGGGGGGCGCGGGTCCCAAAGCCAGCCCCAGTCCGCGCCAGCAGTAAGCGGGCCCGTCGTCCGGGTCGCCCGCGGCAACACCATAACCGTCGTTCCGGTGGGAGCTCGCTAACATGAAACGTTATAAAACCAACCTCAGCGCCGCGTTCGTCGCGCTGGCAATCGGGCTCGGCACTCTCGCCGCGCCGGCCACCGCGGTGGCGCAGCCGTTCGCGGCGACGCCGTCGGAAACGCTGAACCTGTCGCAGGGGACCGGGACTCTTGTCCGGCTGTCCTCACCGATGACCGACCTGTTCGTCGCCAACGACGCGATCGCTGACGTCCAGGTCCGCTCCGCCTCGCAGCTGTACATCTTCGGCAAGGGTTCGGGCGAAACCACCGTCTATGCGACCGGCAAGGGCGGACGGGTGGTCTATGCCGCCAATGTCCGGGTCGGAAGCAACATCGGCTCGCTCGGCGAGATGCTTCGACTGGCAATGCCCGAAGCAAGCATCGCCGCAACGCCGATGAACAATCTCGTCCTGCTTACGGGCACCGTTTCGGCTCCCGAGGACGTGGAGGAAGCCCAGCGCCTGGTGCAGGCCTATGTCGGCGACGGGACCCAGGTCGTCAGCCGCCTACGAAGCGCGGTTCCGCTGCAGGTGACTCTCAAGGTCAAGATCGCCGAGGTCAGCAGGACTTTACTGAAGCAGATCGGCGTGAACCTGCTTGCCGACACAGGCGGCAAGTTCAACATCGGCATCGCTCAGGGGCAGGGGATCTTCCTGCCGCCGCCCGACAACACGGACGGGCTGTCCCCGGCGATCCTGCGAAGCCCGATCGGTTCGACCTTGTCGGGTGTGGGACGGCTGTTCGGAATGGACATCATGAGCTCGCTCGATCTCGCCGAGACCGATGGCCTCATGACCACGCTCGCCGAGCCCAATTTGACCGCTTTGTCGGGCGAAACCGCAAGCTTCCTTGCCGGCGGCGAGTTCCCGATCCCGGTCTCTCAGTCGCTCGGCGCGGTGTCGATCGAGTACAAGCAATATGGCGTATCGCTCGCCTTCACTCCGATCGTTCTTGCCGACGGCCGCATTTCGATGCGGGTCCGGCCGGAAGTCAGCGAATTGTCGAGCGAGGGATCGATCCGGCTCAATGGCTTCGACGTTCCAGCTCTCACCACCCGGCGCGCCGAAACTACCCTCGAGCTCGGCTCGGGCCAGAGCTTCATGCTCGCCGGGCTGCTCAGGAACAACAATAGCAACAACATCGACAAGGCGCCGTTCCTCGGCGACCTGCCGATCCTTGGCGCGCTGTTCCGCTCGACGTCTTTCCGCCGTCAGGAAACGGAGCTCGTGATCATCGTCACGCCGTATCTGGTTCGGCCGGTCAGCGGACGCCTTGCGCTTCCGACCGACGGCTATCGCGCTCCGACCGACGGCGAGCGCGTGTTCCTCGGCCAGTCCTACAAGGGTGTCAGCGGCCCCGCCGCGATGGCGCCGGCGCCGGTGCCCGGCCCCTCCGTGGGCGGCACCGCCACGACCACTGCCGCGCCTGGCTTCAAGCTGTGAGCCGCGCGATGAGAAAGGATGCGATGATGGTCAAGAAACTGATCGCCGTTCTGCTCGCCTCAGCGGTCGCAGGCTGCGCGACGCCGGGCGGCGGCCCGGCCGACCGGGGTCTCTCCTCGGTCAACGTGCCGGTGCTCAGCCAGGCGACCTTCGCGGTCGATCTGACCGCTCCGGGCGGGAGCCTCGCACCTGAAGAAGCCGCTCGCCTCGACGGCTGGTTCCAGGGCCTCAACCTTGGCTACGGCGACTCGATCTTCGTCGACGGCGCCTATGCCGAGCTGGCCCGGGCGCAGGTCGCCGAAGTCGCCGGCAGGTACGGTATGATGGTTCTCCCGGCAGCTCCGGTGACGGCCGGCGCCGTTCCCCCGGGGGCCGTACGGGTGGTCATAGCGCGTACTCGCGCCGAGGTTCCGGGATGCCCTAACTGGAGCGTTCCATCCCAGCCGAACATGCAAAATCGAACAACGCCGAACTACGGCTGCGCAGTGAATTCCAACCTCGCCGCGATGGTCGCCAACCCGCAGGATCTGTTCCACGGGCGCGAAGGCACCGGGGCCGGCAATACGGCTACAGCCGTCAAGGCGGTCGAATATTACCGCCAGGCCGAACCGACCGGCAAAAAGGGCCTGCAAGACATCAGCACGACCAAGGGAGATCAGTGATGAACGCCCCGTTCCAGGGCCGCGCCGGGCTGCGCGATCCGTTCACCGCCTTCGTTTGCGACGATGCGACCGCCGATATGCTTCGGCCGGTCACGGTCGAACATGGCTGGAGCCCCGAGAAGGTCAACAAGGGCGGGCTTCGTAACGCGGTCCAGTCGCTGTCTGTTTCGGCGAGCCCCAACATCCTGTTCGTGGACCTTTCGGAATCGGCCGATCCGCTCAACGATATCAACGCGCTCGCCGAAGTCTGCGAGCCGGGCACGATCGTCATCGCCGCCGGCCAGGTGAACGACGTCCGCCTCTACCGCGACCTCGTCGCGAGCGGCATCCACGACTATCTTCTCAAGCCGTTCACGGTCGA
>JBPCOC010000009.1:0-99619 GCA_051000635.1 Sphingomicrobium sp.
CCTCGAGCAGGTCGTCAAGGTCGGCAAGGAGGATGTCGGCGGACTGCTTGAGCTGCACCGCCAGCGCGGTGTCGAGCACGTCCGAGCTGGTCAGCCCCTGGTGAAGCCAGCGCTTCTCCGGCCCCAGCTGGTCGCCGGCCCAGGTCAGGAAGGCGATGACGTCATGTTTGGTGACCGCCTCGATCGCGTCGATCGCCGGCACGTCGATTTCGCCGATGACGTTGTCATCATGGGCCTTGCGGATCGCCTTCGCGTCCTCGGCGGGAATCATGCCCGTCTTGCCCATTGCTTCGGCCGCGAAGACTTCGATCCGCCACCAGATCCGGTAGCGGTTCTCCGGCGCCCAGATTGCCGTTATTTCGGGCCGGGAATAACGAGGTACCATTGCGGGCGGCTAGCAGAGCGGCGGTTTTGCTTCAATTCCGAGCCAGTGTCCGCAATGGGTGGAAAGCGGACGCTGGCCGCAGTCGGTGTTGATGGGGAGACTCGTGTGTCGCTTCAGAGGTCCCCTTAGCGGCCGTGATGCCGCGCGATCTCTTCCTCGCTGAGCCGGAGGAAGCGGGCGGCGTTGTTGTAGAGGATGTCGCGTTTCTGCTCGTGCGAGAGGAACGGCGCCTCTTCGATGATTGCCATGGCGGGCTCGATCACTCCCGGCCATACCATCTGATCCGAGCCAAACATTACCCGCTTCCCGAACCCCGCATCGACGAACTTCCGCAGCTGCTCGTAGAAATAGGGGCGCGGGTAGAACCACTGGATGCCGCCCAAATCGACGTATAGCTGCGGATAAGCGCCGAGCATCGAGATCATCTCGTCGATCAGCGGCGAACCGTAGTGCATCACCGATACGCGTAGCTTCGGGTGCCGAAGCAGCACTGCCTCCAGCAGGAACGGATTCGACAGCCGCGCACGGTAGGTGGGAATCAGATAAGCGGCGCCGCGCGGTCCTTCCCCGAGGTGGATAGCGACCGGAATGTCGAGCTCTTCCGCCACCGCCCAATACGGCCTCATGCGCTCGTCGTCTGGAGTGATTCCGACATATTGATTCGAAACCTCCCCGAGCAGCTTGAAGCGGCCGCCCGCGAACAAGCGGCGCATTGCCTCGGGAGACATGTCGTCGCGCCCGAGCTGAAACTGGACGCTTGGGATGAACCGCCCAGGCGCCGCTTCGCTCCAGCGCAGCACCCGATCCGGCGGACCGCTGAGCACGCCGAAGATGTTGCGCCGCTCGAGCACCGCGATGGTCTGCTCCATCACCGCTTCGTCGGTCGGCGCCGACCAGATCGGATTCGGGCACGGCGGGTTGCGCGACACCGGATTGAACTCCTCGCGGCCGGGATCGAGCGGCGAAAGATAGGACAGCATCGGTATGCACAGCCCAAGCGGCGGAGGTCCGTTTGCGTCCGCCACGGACGCGTGGAGGTGCATGTCGATCACGGGAAGCGGCCGGGCCTCTGTCGGAACCGCGAGACACAGTAACATCACCAGAAGCAGCAGGGGCATGATTCACCTCCTGCCGGAACCTAACACTTGCTCCGCCTAATGTCCGCTTTGGGTCGGAACGGACATTAGCAGTCTCCCGCTAAATCAGCCCGAGCGCGCGCATGCTGGTGCGGCCGGTCGCGCCGACAATCACATGGTCGTGGATCCTGATCTTCATGTGGCGGGCGGCTTCGACGAGGTCCTGAGTCACTCGCACATCCTGGTTTGACGGTGTCGGGTCGCCGCTCGGGTGGTTGTGGACGATGATCAGCGCCGTCGCTCCCAGAGCTATCGCCCGGCTGATGATTTCGCGAACGTGCACCGAGGCCTCGTCGACCGAGCCGTTCCACATCGCCTCGTTGGCGATCAGCATGTTCTTTGCATTGAGGAACAGCACGCGCACCTGCTCGGTGCGGGAATGGGCCATCGCCGCGTGGAGGTAGTCGCAAAGCGAATCCCAGCTGGACAGAATTGGCGCCCCTTCGGTCCGGGTCTCCAGAAGCCGGAGCGCGGTCGCCTCGGCGATCTTCAGCGCGCCGATCACCGATTCACTCAGGCCTTCGCGCCTCAGAGTGTCGGCGCTTGCCGACAGGAGCGGGCCGATCCCGCCGAATTTGACGATCAGCTCTTTTGCCTGATCCTTGGTGTCGCGGCGAGGGATCGCGACCGACAGCAGATACTCCACAAGCTCGTGGTCGAGCAGCGCCTTGCCGCCGCCTTCGAACAGGCGCTGCCGCAACCGGGAACGGTGGCCGCTGGCGGCGTTTTTCGAGGGTGTGATTCGCCCGTGCATGCCGTTCCTAACAGCAACCAGCCCGAGCGCTGCCATACTAGCCACAGATCGCGCCAGCTGGAAAGACGCGTGCGCCGGACGGCTTCCCGGTCGTGCCGGTGACGGAACGGCTGCCATTTGCGCGGGTTGATAGCCTCCGATGGCTGAAACTCAGGTCGAGAGCGGGGAACGGGAAGACCCGGATCAATTGGTGATCCGGCAGCCGCGGTTCCGTCGGATCCTGGCCTGGGCTGCCGTCGCCGTCCTCGTGCTCCTCGTGATCGCGCTGATTATCGCCTGGACTCAGCGGCGTCAGATCGCAGGGGACATCATCGACCGGCAGCTGGAGAGCAGCGGGGTCGAAGCGGAATATACGCTCGATCGCGTGGGTCTGAGGACCCAGCAGATCAGCAATCTTAGGATCGGCGATCCGAACAACCCGGACGTCACCGCCCGGCGAGTGCTGATTCAGATGCGGCTCAAGTGGAACGGAAGCATCGACGTTTACCGGATCGTCGCCCGCGGAGTCCGGCTGCGCGGCGAGGTGCTACCCGACGGCAGGGTGAGCTGGGGGCAGATCGACGCGCTTCTGCCGCCGCCGGTCGACGAACCGTTCAGACTTCCCGATGTTGCCCTGGACATCGCCGACAGCAGCATCGCGTTGCAGACACCCTGGGGCCCGTTCGGCTTCGCAGTGCAGGGCAGCGGGAATTTGACCGGTGGCTTCAAGGGCCGATTCGTTTCGTCGAGCCCGCGGCTCGAGACCGGCAATTGCCTTGCTACCAATGTCCGCGGCTCTGCGGCGATCGCGATCGAAGCCCGGCGTCCGCACGTCGTCGGGCCGCTGACGGCGGACAGCTTCGCCTGCCCCGAGAGCCAATTCTCCATCGCCCAACCGCGGCTCGAGATCGACAGCCAGTTCACAGAGGGGTTCGACAGCTTCGACGCCAAAGCCCGCATCGTTTCGCAACAGCTGATCGCCGGCGAGAACGGCCTTGCTGCCTTGAACGGCAAAATGACCCTAATCGGCAATCCAGCCGACGCTCGCGGAGAAGTGAATCTCGCCGCCCAGCGATCGCGGCTCGGTACGATCTACGCCGAGCGCACTCTTGTGCAGGGCGAGTACAGGATGAGCGCCGACGCTGGCACGCTGATCATGATCGGCGAGTATGTGGCGAACGACGCCAGGCTCGACCCGTCGATGATCGCGCCGCTCACCGATGCGCTCGCGGCGACTCGCTCGACTCCAATCGGCCCCGTCGTCTCTCGAATGGCCAGTGCGATCAGCCGAAGCGCCCGCTCATTCAATGTCGGCGGCGACATTCGGGTGGTGAACCTCCCCGGCTACGGCGCCACGCGAGTCAATAACGCCCGTATCCGGACCCAGACCGGCGGCGAGGCACGCATGTTTGGCGGCAACGGAGTCACATATTACTGGCCGTCGGGCAGGCTTCGCGTCGACGGCACGATCTCGATGGCCGGCGGCGGACTGCCAACCGGATCCATCACGCTTCAACAGGCGCCAAACGGCGGGATCACCGGCGTCGGCAATTTCCAGCCGTATACCGCAAACGGAACTCGGCTGGCGCTGTCGACGCTCCGCTTCCAGGCCGAGCCGAGCGGCGCCACGCGCTTCAGCACCGTCGCCAACCTTACCGGGAACTTTCCCGGCGGGCAGGTTCGCAACTTTAACCTCCCGATTAGTGGTCGGGTCGGGCCGAACGGTGGAATCCTGGTGGGGCAGGAATGTATCGTCGTCAGCTTCGACTATCTTCAAATGCAGGAGCTGCAGCTCGGGCGAACGCGGCTTCCCGTGTGCCCGACGGGACCGGCGATCATCGCCCAGTCGCCCGGAGGAGAGCTGCGCGTCGGCGGGCGGATCAGAAACCCCAACCTGACGGGACAGCTGGGTTCCTCGAGGCTCCAGCTTCAGTCGAGCAGCATTCTCCTGTCGCAATCGGGCTTCACCAGCGACGATCTTTCGCTCCGGATCGGCGGGAGCCGCGCTCCAGTGATCCTCAATGCCGACGCGTTGCGCGGCAGTTTCACCAGCGGCGGCGCCAGCGGCACCATGACGAACGCCGACGCGATCATTGCCAATCTCCCCCTCAGGTTGACCGATATCGATGGGCGCTGGAGCTTCGCTGGAGGCCGCGTGGCGATCGACGGCGGCCTGCTCGTCGAAGACCGCGCCGACCCGCCGCGATTCTACCCGCTGAGGAGCGACGATGTCAGCTTCGTGCTTGCCGACAACCAAATCTCGACGACCGGAACCCTTCGCCACCCCGGGACGGGCACGCGAGTGACCGACGTATCCGTCGAGCACGACCTCGACAACGGCGACGGCCATGCGATTCTCGACGTCCCCGGAATCACATTCGGGCCCAATCTCCAGCCCGAAGAGCTGACCCGGCTGACCGAAGGCGTGGTCGCGCTCGTCGAGGGCACGGTCAGCGGTCGGGGACGGATCAACTGGTCGGGCACGGGCGAGGCCAACTCGACCGGCGACTTCGCCACTCGGGACATGGACCTCGCCGCCCCGTTCGGACCGATCGAGGGGCTGACGACGAGCATCCACTTCACCGACCTGCTCGGCCTCGAAACCGCGCCTGGGCAGGTGGCGACGGCAAGGTCGATCCACCCCGGCATTCTCGTTGAGAACGGAGTCATCCGCTACCAGATCCTGCCCGACCAGCTGGTGAAGGTCGAACGCGGGGAATGGCCCTTCATGGGCGGCCGGCTGATCCTTCACGAGACCATCCTCAACTTCGGGAGCGGCGCCGACAAGCGGCTGACGTTCGAGCTCGTCGGCTTCGAGGCGAAGCAATTTATCGACAGCCTGGGCTTCGAGGGGCTCGAGATCACCGGCACCTTCGATGGAGTGCTGCCGATGATTTTCGACGAGAGCGGCGGCCGGATCGTCGGCGGACGGCTCGAATCGCGGCCGCCTGGAGGCCAGTTCCGCTACACCGGCACCAAGCCCGAGCTTGGGCTGGCGGCCGGGGTCGCCTTCGACCTGCTGAGCGACATCCGCTATGAATCGATGGTTATCCGCCTCGACGGCGACCTCGCCGGCGAGTTCGCGACCCGCTTCACGATCAGCGAGATTTCGCTCGGGACCGAAGGCGGTTTCCCGGCCGGCCTGGTGCGCGGCGCCTTCAGGAACGTTCCGCTGGTGGTGAACCTGAACATCAACGGGCCATTCCGGGCACTCGTCCAGATGGCGAAGGGCTTTCAGGATCCGACCGCGGTGATCGAGCCGGTGATGCCGTTCCCGCTCGATGCTCCCGGAGTGGAAACCGAGGTGCGCACCATCAGGAAAGAGGAAGAGCAAACGCAAACCCAGCCCCCGGAGGAAGACATCAAGATTTCGACCCAACCCCCACAGCCAAGCGAGTGAAGCCATGACCGAACATATGATGAGACGACGGCTCCGGCTGCTGGCAAGTGCGGCGATTGCCGTGCCGCTGGCCAGTTGCGTCACTGTCGAATCGCCGGACAAGCCAATCGAGATCAACCTCAACGTCGATATTCGGCAGGAGGTGCTGGTGCGCCTGCAACAGGACGTCCAGCAGCTGATCCGCGAAAACCCGGAAGCCTTTCCGCAAAATCCTCCCGGAGGGTCGCAGTGAGCTTCATGTTGCGGCTAGCCTGCACGGCTTTCCTGCTGGGCGTCGCTGCGCCGGCGGCGGCTCAGTCCAGCTCAGTCGTCGCCGCCGCTCGCCAATCGGGTGTCGTCGGAGAACGGTTCGACGGTTATCTCGGCCTGGCGGCCACTCCTTCGGAGCAGGTGCGCCGTCAGGTGGGTGCGATCAATATCCGCCGGCGGAGCCTTTACACCGGCCTTGCGGCCCGGCGGCGGGTCAATTTGCAGGCGGTCGGCATCGCCGCCGGCTGCGAGTTGCTCGCCGAGGTCAAAATTGGCGAAGTCTACATGCTGGACGACGGCGTGTGGCGCAAAAGAGCGGCCGGCCAGCCGGCGCCGGTGCCCGGCTATTGCCGGGGCTGAGCCTCGAAATCGCTTCGATACTCGGGCTTCAACGCGCCAATCAGTCCGGCCGAAACCGGAACATTGATCTCGTAACCGCCCTCCACATAGGGACCGGCGACATAAGGGTCAGCCGTCAGCTGGACGGAATCAAACCGCTCTTTGTCGTTCGTATCCGCAGGAGCGATCGTCAGCTCGGAAAAGGCCGGGCATTCGGTAAATCCCTCGATCGTTTCGCCTTGGCGCCGTTTCAGACGCTCGGCGTCCAGAAGCTCGCAGAATCGGGCCCGGACCGTGCCTTCGAGAGCGCTCGGCGATTCGAATAGCTCGGCGAATTTGATCTCCCCCTGGGCAGAGCGGTCCCACAGCAGCGCGGAGCTCGTGTGGTTGGGGTGGGCTCCGCCGGTGTAGGTGTGAGTGTCCGCCGCAAGGGAAATCAGGCGCTGTGTCTGTCCTTCGAGGTTCCACATGCGCGTGAAGTGGTTCTGGTTGAACGGACCCCCCAATCTGTCCATGTCCTGCTTGTTTGCACGAGCCTCCTTGAGCGCTTCATCGTAGGTATTCGACAGATCTGCACTCAGGCGTTCGACAAGCCGGGTTTCTGACGAGATCGCCTGCGGCCAGCTATATTCGAAGTCGAGGAGCGGCGATTCCCGGTCCGCCGTCTGGCGCGTCACGGGCCCGGTTTCGGCCGGTAGCTCGACGGGTTGAGCGGCCGCCGGGCAGGCCACAAGAAGCAACGGAAGCACGAGCTTGAAAGTCTGCGTCACGGTAGTTTCTTCCCCCTTTTGCTCCCACGTGCCTACAGCCATCGGTCGCGGTTGACTATCGGTACCCCGGTTCATAAAGGGGCCGCGCCTTGGCGGGCTCGAACGCCGCCATGTCCTTGAACCTGCCCGAATCCGCCGAGTCTCACGGACCGGCTGAGCGATGGAGGAACGACATGGCTGCCGACGAACCTCCGCAGGACCCAGAGCTTCCTCCCGATGCGCGGCTCGGGTCGCTCGACGAGCGGCTCAAGCACGCACAGGAACAGGAGGAGTTGCGGGACAAAAGGCAAGAGGCCGATCCGAGTTACAGGGTCGGCCAGCAGGTGTTGGGGCACCTCATCGGCGCCCCGTTCGCCGGCGGCTTCTTCGGTTGGCTCCTGGACAGGGCCTTCGGGACGTTACCGGTGTTCATGTTGCTGTTTCTGTTCGTCGGGTTCGGGGTCGGGATCAGGAATGTGATCAGGATTTCCAAAACGCCCTCGGGTTCCAGCCCGGGCGCAAGCTGAGGTAACGAGCGGCAAGTGGCCACTGAAGACGGCAAGATCGACCCGATGCACCAGTTCACGGTGGAGCCGCTCGTGCCGCTTCAGGTGGGCGGCTACGACATCAGCTTCACCAACAGCGCCGCGTGGATGCTTGCTGCGCTTTTGATCATCGGACTGTTCATGTGGGGAGGCATGAAGCGGCAGGTCGTCCCCGGCCGCTGGCAGATGGCGGTCGAGGGAGTGACCGGCTTTATCGACGACCTGGTCCACGTGAACATCGGTCCCGAGGGCAAGAAGTACGTTCCGTACATCTTCTCGCTATTTGCTTTCATCCTCGTCTCGAACCTGCTGGGCCTGATGCCCTTCGCTCTGATCCCCGGCTTCCATCCGTTCACTGCAACCAGCCATTTCAGCGTCACCGGCGTGCTCGCGATCATGAGCTTCTCGATCGTCCTGATCGTCGGCTTCTGGCGCCACGGACTGAAGTTCTTCTCGCTGTTCGTGCCGCACGGAACGCCCTGGTACATGGTCCCGCTGATCGCCCCGATCGAGTTCATCAGCTTCATCGTTCGACCCTTCAGCCTTGGCCTTCGACTGTTCGTCGCGATGATCGCCGGTCATATCCTGATGGAAGTGTTCGGAACCTTCGTCGTCAGCGCCGGAAGCACTTTCGCGGAAGCTCCGGCGAGCGGCGGGGGAGTGATGGGGCTTTTGGTCAGCGCCATCAGCTTCCTGTTCATCATCGGAGTCTCGGCGCTCGAATTGCTGGTGGCTGCGATCCAGGCCTATGTGTTTGCGCTTCTGACCACACTCTATCTCAACGATGCAGTTAACCTTCACTAGTCAGTTCACCAGTTTTTACAGGGAGTTATCAAATGGACTTCGCATCCGCTCAAGTTATCGGCGCGGGCCTCGCGGCGATCGGCGTCGGCGCTGCCGCGATCGGTGTCGGCAACGTCTTCGGCTCGTTCCTCGAGAGCGCGCTTCGAAACCCGGCCGCGGCCGACGGCCAGCAGGGCCGCCTGTTCATCGGCTTCGCGGCGGCCGAGCTTCTGGGCCTAATCGCCTTCGCAGTGGCGATGATCATCCTGTACGCGCGCTGATCGCACCACGGGACTGACCTCCAGCCGGAGCTGAAATGCCTCAGATCACGCAACTTCCGGACATTTTCTGGTCGCAGCTGTTCTGGCTGCTGCTGATTTTCGGCACGTTGTTCTTTGTCATCGGGCGGGGAATGGTGCCGAAGATCCGGGGAGTCGTCGAAGACCGCGACCGGAAAATCACCGAAGACCTCGACCAGGCGCAGAAGGCGCGCGACGAAGCGGAAAAGACCGAGGCCGAATACCGGAAGCGGATCGATGCCAGCCGCGCCGAGGCGATGAAGCTTGCGCAGCAGGCGAGGCAGGAGGGCGCTCGGGAGGCGGAAGAGCGAAAACGCGCGTTTGACTCCCAAGTCGGCAAGAAGATCGACAAGGCGGAGGCCAAAATTCGCAAGTCGGTCGACAAGGCGATGGCCGAGATCGAAATCATCGCCGCCGAGGCGACCCAGGATCTAATGGCGAAGCTGACCGGCGAGCGGATCGATGCCGAAGAAGCTAGGAAGGCAGTGAAGGCGGTGGCCCGTGGCTGAGCCCACTCTTGTCACCGAGGGCGCCGAAACGGCCGGCGAGCACGCGCTTCCGGCCCTGCTCGGAATCACTCCGCCGATGTGGATCGCCCTGGCGATGATCGCAGTCTTCGCGATCATGATCTGGCAGAAGGTGCCGGCAGCTATCGCCAAGGCGCTGGACAAGAAGATTGATGCGATCCGCGACCAGCTCGCCGAAGCCGAAGCCTTGCGCAAGGAGGCCGAGGAGCTGAAAGCCGAATATGCGGCCAAGGCCGAAGCGGCGGAAAGCGACGCGGCGGCGATGGTCGAGCGCGCCCGTCACGAGGCCGACGGCCTGATCGCCAAGGCGCGCGAGGATGCCGAAGCGATGGTCGAACGGCGCAGCAAGATGGCCGAGGAGAAGATCGCCGCCGAAGAGCGGGCGGCGGTTAAGCAGCTGCGCGCGGCAGCCGCCGAAGCAGCGACTCGCGCCGCCGCCCGGCTAATCGCCGAGCGGGTCGACGCGAATGCCGATTCAGCGCTGATCGACAGCGCCATTGAGGATCTGAGGAACGCTCCCTAGTCGTCACTGCGAGTAGAGCGAAGCAGTCCAGCTGGATTGCTTCCTCGCACCGCTCCTCGCAATGACGCGATCACCCCTGCTTGTGCTTGTCGCCGGGGGCGCTGACGCCGTCGAGCGCCCGGTGCGCGGTCTCGCCTTCAGCTTCGCGGCTCAGGTCGCCAAGGCTGACGATTCCGCATAGCCTCTCATTGTCGTCGATCACCGGCAGGCGGCGGACCTGAGCGCTGCCCATCTTGGTCGCGACTTCGTCAACATCGTCATTCTCACGAGCGCAGATGATCTCGTCGCTCATGAGCTCGCGCACCGGGGTGTCGGGGCCGTGGCCCTTGGCCACTCCGCGCACGGCTATGTCGCGGTCGGTGATCATTCCGATCAGCCGGTCGCCGTCGCTGACCGGCATCGATCCGGCATCCTCGCTGAGCATGAAGCTTGCGGCTTCCTTGGCCGTCTGGTCCGGCCGGACCGTCTTCACGTCGCGGGTCATCACCTGGCTGATCTTCATCGAGTCCTCCTTTCGTCGGTTCACCCACAACAACGAACAGCCGGGGCGGGCGTTGCGCGGCCTTAAGGCACGTTCTCGGTCAGAAGGTCGTAGGTGGCGACGAGCTCGTCGTTCTGGTTGAAGATCTCGACCGCCCAGCGGACCTGGCCGGTCTCCTCGGTCTTGATCGACTTGGATTTCACGGACAGCTCCACCCGCATCGAATCGCCAGGGTAGAGCGGGGTCAGGAAGCGCAGATCCTCAAGGCCGGTGTTCGCCAGCACGGGACCCGGATCGGGATCGACGAACAGTCCGGCGGCGAAGCTCAGGATCAAATAGCCGTGCGCGACCCGGCCCTCGAAGATCGGTGAAGCTTTCGCCGCTTCTTCGTCCATGTGCGCGTAGAAGGTGTCGCCGGTGAACCGGGCGAAATGCTCGATGTCCTCGAGAGTGACCGTCCGGCTGCCGGTGACCCAGGTATCGCCGATGTTGAGCTCGCTCATCTTCAGCCGGAACGGTTGCACGTCGATGACATGCTTTGGGGCGCCGGCGATATATTGGCCGGTGATCGCGGCGATCATTGCCGGCGACGACTGGATCGCGCTGCGCTGCATGTAGTGCTTGACGCCGCGAACGCCGCCCATTTCCTCGCTTCCGCCGGCACGACCCGGGCCGCCGTGGACAAGCACCGGGAGCGGCGAGCCGTGGCCGGTTGATTCCTTGGCGCTGGTGCGGTCGACGACCAGCATTCGCCCGTGGAACGAAGCGGTTCCGCGAACGAAATCGCGGGCCGCTTGCCGTGAGTTGGTGAACAGCGACAGCACGAGGCTTCCCCGCCCTCGATTGGCAAGCGCGATCGCATCATCGAGGTTCTTATAGGGCATGATCGTCGACACCGGACCGAACGGCTCGACGTCGTGGACGGCCTCGGTGCGCCACGGGTCGTCGGTTCGAAGAAGGATCGGCTGAAGGAAGGCGCCGCCTTTCACCGGCGACTCCGCTCCGGGGTCGCCGGCGACGATCCGCGCTCCGGCGGCCTCGAGCTCGGCGATCTTCTCGCGCACGTCCTCGCACTGCCCGGCGCTCACAAGGGCGCCCATGCGCGTGTCCTCGGCTCTCGGATCGCCGACCCTGGTTTTCGAAAGCCGGTCGCGCAGCGCCTTTTCGACCGCATCGATATGCTCAGCCGGGGCAAGCGCCCGCCGGATCGCCGTGCACTTCTGCCCCGCCTTGACCGTCATCTCGATCGCGACCTCGCGGACGAACAGATCGAACTCTGGAGTTCCCGGAGCAGCATCGGGTCCCAGGATCGACGCGTTGAGGCTGTCCTGCTCGGCGATGAAACGCACCGATTCGCGCATCACAACCGGGTGAGTCCGCAATTTGTAGGCCGTCGACGCGGAGCCGGTGAAGCTGACCACGTCCTGGCCCGTCAGATGGTCGAGCAGATCGCCGACTCCGCCGACGATCAGCTGTACCGCGCCGTCGGGCAGCACCCCGCTCTCGACCATCACCCGGAAGGCGGCTTCGGTGAGGTAGGATGTCGCCGACGCAGGCTTAACGATCGCCGGCATTCCCGCCAGTAGCGTCGGCCCAAGCTTCTCCAGCATTCCCCACACCGGGAAGTTGAAGGCGTTGATGTGCACCGCGGCGCCCTGCATCGTCGTGTAGATGTGCTGTCCGACGAAGCTTCCGCCCTTCGACAGGGGTTCGAGCGCCCCGTCGAGCAGCACATGGGCGTCGGGAAGCTCGCGGCGGCCCTTCGACGAGAAGGAGAAGAGTGTGCCTGCGCCGCCCTCGATGTCGATCCACCCGTCCTTCCGGGTCGCTCCCGTCTGGTAGCTCAGCTCGTACAGTGCTTCCTTCTTGTCCATGATCGCGAGGGCGAGGGCCTTGAGCATCCGCGCCCGCTCGTGGAATGTCATCTTGTGCAGCGCCGGCGCTCCGACCTCGCGGGCGTGGCGCAGCATTGCGCCAAAATCGAGCCCGCCGGAGCCGGCAATGGCGACCGGCGAGCCGTCGATCGCGCTCGTAAGCTCGGAGAGGCCGCTTTCGCCCGCAATCCAGCGGTCGCGTTCGTAATTGAGAAGTTGCGTCGTTTTCATGTGCTTCACCTTCAGCTGCGTAATTGCGGGACCACCGGCCGGACGCAAGGCAGGCGGAACAAAATTGGACGTTCAGGGTCCCACGGACTATCGACCAATGATCGCTCCATCGACGACCATAGACGCCCATATCGGGCACGGAGGCCGCGCATGTGCGGCATAGCCGGAGAGGTGCTGTTCGGCGGCGGCATCGCCGATGCCGGAGCGGTCGCAGTGATGATGCGCAGCCAGGCGCGCCGCGGCCCCGACGCGTGCGGCCAGCTGATGCGCGGGCGGGTGGGGTTCGGCCACCAGCGCCTCAAAATCATCGACCTGTCGTTCCATTCGGCGCAGCCGATGGTCGACACGGAGCTCGGGCTCGACCTCGTCTTCAACGGCTGCATCTACAATTACAAGCAGCTTCGCGAGGAGCTCCGCACCCTCGGATATCGCTTCTTCTCCGACGGCGACAGCGAGGTGATTCTCAAGGCCTATCATGCCTGGGGAACGTCCTGCGTCGAGCGCTTCAAGGGAATGTTCGCCTTTGCGATCCACGAGCGAGAGAGCGGCCGAATTATCCTCGCCCGCGACCGCTTCGGGATCAAGCCGCTCTATTACAGCCAGGTCGGGCAGCGCCTTCGTTTCTCTTCTACGCTGCCAGGAATCGTCGCCGCGGGCGATGTCGACACGTCGATCGATCGAACCGCGCTTCACTTCTACATGAGCTGGCATGCGGTCGTCCCGCCGCCGATGACGATCCTCAACGGCGTACGCAAGCTGCCGCCAGCGACGGTTCGGACGTACGAACAGGACGGGCGGTTCAGCGACAATTGCTACTGGGACCCGCCGTTCGGTCCTCAGGACGGCGATGCCACCCGGAGCGAGGCGCAGTGGAGGGAGCTGCTTCATGAGTCGCTTCGTACCGCGGTCGGACGGCGGATGGTTGCCGACGTACCGGTCGGAGTGCTGCTTTCCGGCGGTCTGGATTCGAGCCTCGTCGTCGGGCTACTGGCGGAGCTTGGCCAGACCGGGCTGTCGACATTCTCGATTGGCTTCGAGGAAGCGCATGGGGAAAAGGGCGACGAGTTCGCCTATTCGGACCTGATCGCCGAGCATTACGGCACCGACCACCACAAGATTTTCGTTCCCTCCGAAGAGCTTCTGGATGAGCTTCCGAGCGCGATCGAGGCGATGGCCGAGCCGATGGTGTCCTATGACAACATCGGCTTCTACCTGCTTTCGCGCGAGGTCGCAAAGCACATCAAGGTCGTCCAGTCCGGTCAGGGCGCCGACGAGGTGTTCGCCGGTTACCACTGGTACCCGCCGATGCGATCGGCGAACGATCCGGTGTCGGCCTATGCGCGCGCCTTCTTCGACCGCGACGCCGAGATCCTGAACCAGCAGCTCGGGCCGGAATGGCGCAACGGCGGCGAGGCTCCGCTCGAGTATGTCCGCGAGCATTTTGAGCGGCCCGGCGCCGACGATCCGGTCGACAAGGCTTTGCGGCTCGACTCGACGGTGATGCTGGTCGACGACCCGGTGAAGCGCGTCGACAATATGACGATGGCGTGGGGCCTGGAGGCGCGGGTCCCGTTCCTCGACCACGACCTTGCCGAGCTGGCGGCCCGGATTCCAGCCGATTTCAAGCTCGCCCAGGGCGGCAAGGGCATTCTCAAGGATGTCGCCCGAGACGTGATCCCGAGCGAAGTCATCGACCGGCCAAAGGGCTATTTCCCGGTGCCGGCGCTCAAATATATCGAAGGTCCGTATCTCGAGCTGGTTCGCGATGCGCTGTCGAGCCAGGCTGCACGCGAACGCGGCCTTTTCGCGCAGGACTATCTCGATGCGCTTGTCGCCGATCCCAAGGCACACATCACGACGCTCCGCGGATCGGAGCTGTGGCAGGTGGGGCTTTTGGAGTTGTGGCTTGAGAAGCACGCGGTAGGCTGATGGCGCATCCTCCCCGAACCAAACGGCCCGAGGCGCTGTTTCCCTACGTTCAGAACCCGACGGCGCCGCAGCCGCGGCCGAACGCCTTTGCAGACCTCGGTTGGGGCCGGGCGCTGTTTGCGCAGACGTTCGAGAATGCCGACGATCTGCTTCAGGAGATGCGCGCCGAAGGCGAAGAGCAGCGCGACATCGCCCTCTACGTCACTGACCCGCACGTGGTCCTCGCCGCTGCCCCCGCCGAGCTGTTCCTCGATCCGTCGCACACGTACCGCCTCAACCTTTCCACCTATCGGGCGTCGCGGCGCCGGCCGTCGGGCTTCTTCATCCGGCGGATGGTCCCGGAGACCGACGCAGAAGCGGTCAACCGGCTCTATTCGCTGCACAAGATGGTGCGCGTGCCGACCAAGTTCTTCGCACGGCAGATGAGGGGCGACTCCAGATTGCTGACCTATTTCGTTGCCGAGGACCAGGAGACCGGCGACGTGATCGGCACCGTCACGGGCGTCGATCACTCGGTCGCGTTCGACGATCCCGAACGCGGTTCGTCCCTGTGGACTCTGGCCGTCGATCCGCAGACTCCGCACGCGCGGGTCGGAGAGGCGCTGATTCGCTGGCTCGCCGAGCATTACCAGACGCGCGGGTGCGCCTACATGGACCTGTCGGTGATGCACGATAACAAGGGAGCGATCGCGCTGTACGAGAAGCTGGGATTCCGACGGCTGCCGGTTTTCACGGTCAAGCGCCGGAATGTCATCAACGAGCGGTTGTTCGTCGGGTCCGACCCTGCGTCATCGATGAATCCCTATGCGCGGATCATCATCGACGAGGCTCGACGGCGCGGCATCGGGGTCGAAGTGCTCGACGCCGACGGCGGGGTGTTCGAGCTGCGCTTTGGCGGCCGGCGGATCCGTTGCCGCGAATCGCTGAGCGATCTCACGACTGCAGTTTCAGTCGCGATCTGCGACGACAAGGCGATGACTCGAAGGGTAGTCAGCCGGGCGGGAGTCAAAGTTCCCGAGCAGATCGTGGCCGATGATCCCGACGAGGTGCGATCGATGCTTGAAGCGCACGGCTCGCTCGTCGTGAAGCCTGCGAGGGGTGAGCAGGGCAGGGGAGTTGCCGTCGACCTTACGACCATGGAGGAGCTGGAAGCCGCGATCGGACGTGCCGCCGAGAAGTCGGGACGCGTTCTCGTCGAGAGCTATCACGAAGGCGAGGACCTCCGGCTCGTCGTCATCGGATTTGATGTCGTCGCGGCGGCAATCCGCCGCCCCGCGGCGATAGTCGGAAACGGCCGGAATACGGTGCGCCAGCTGATCGAAAAGCAGTCACGCCGCCGCTCCGCAGCAACAGGCGGCGAGTCGAGCATCCCGCTCGACCTCGAAACCGAGCGGTGCGTTCGCAACGCGGGCTTTTCGCTCGATGACACTCCGCCGGCAGGCGAGGGGTTCGCAGTCCGCAAGACAGCAAACCTCCATACCGGCGGGACAATCCACGACGTGACCGGATCGGTGCATCCCGACCTTGTCGATGCCGCGATCTGCGCCGCGCGCGCAATCGAAATTTCCGTCGTCGGGATCGACTTCATCGTTCCCGATATTGAGGCACCCGATTATGTCTTTATCGAAGCCAACGAGCGGCCGGGGCTTGCCAACCACGAGCCGCAGCCTACCGCTGAGCGTTTCATCGACCTCCTGTTCCCGCTGAGCAGGCCGGAAAATACCAATATTGCACAGGATAGTGATGCTTCCGCCGATTGATCTCGATTATCTCCAGGATGTTCTCGAGCGCCTGCTCGGTGTGCCTAGCCCGGCGGGCTACACGGACGAGATCGTCCGCTGCGTCTGCAGCGAGATAGAGCAGCTGGGCATTCCCTATTCAGTCACCCGTCGCGGTGCGATTCTCGCCTGCTACAGCGGCGCACAGACAGATGGCGCTCGAGCGATCGTTTCTCACCTCGACACCCTTGGGGCCACGGTCAAGCGAATCAAGGACAACGGGAGGCTGGAGCTGGTTCCGATCGGGACCTGGTCGGCGCGGTCCGCGGAGACGACGCGCTGTACCTTGTTCACCGATTCCGGCTTCTTCCGCGGCACGATCCTGCCGCTCAAGGCGTCCGGGCACACGTACGGCGACGAAATCGACACTCAGGGGGTCGGCTGGAGTCACGTCGAGCTGCGCATCGACGGCGATGCGCACGACCGTGACAGCGTCCATGCGCTGGGAGTCAATGTCGGCGATACGGTGGCGATAGATGCCGGAACGGAGATGCTCGACAACGGCTACATCATCTCGCGCCACCTCGACGACAAGGCGGGCTGCGCGGCGATGCTTGCGGCAATGAAGGCCATGGTGGACTCGAATGTCGAAGTGCCGGTCGACATCCATTTCATCTTCACGATCACCGAGGAGGTCGGCTCGGGCGCGTCAGCGGTCCTCCTCGAGAACGTCGTCGCGATGGTGTCGATCGACAATGGTGCGACCGCTCCGGGCCAGAACAGTGCCGAAACCGGGGTGACTATCGGAATGGCCGACCAGGTGGGGCCGTTCGATTATCACCTGACTCGCAAGCTCTTGCGGCTGTGCGAAGAGGAGAAGATCCCGCATCAGCGGGACGTGTTCCGCTATTATCGCTCCGACAGCGCCTCGGCGCTCGGTGGCGGCGCTGACGTTCGAACCGCGCTCATCACTTTCGGGATCGACGCTAGCCACAGCTATGAACGCATTCACATCGATGCGCTGAAATCAATCGCGCAGCTGGTCTGTGCCTATGCCGCAAGTCCGGTCAAGATCCGGCGCGACTCCGAGGAGCTTTCCGGTCTCAAGGGCTTCACGAGCCAACCGACCAAGCGCGCGCCTCGAAGCGGCGACGAGCCGCAGGTCGAATCAGAAGCCGATCCGGACTGACTCTTACCGCCCGACGAATCTGGGCGGGCGTTTCTCGAGGAAAGCCGCAACACCTTCGCGATAGTCCTTCGTGAAGCCGAGCCGGCGCATCTGATTGCGCTCCTCGATCAGCTCCTGATCCAGGGTCCGGCCCCATGTCGAGCGGATCAGGGTCTTGATCTCGGCGAGCCCGAGCGGCGGCAGCGATGCCAGTTTGGAAGCAAGCGCATCCACCTCCGAATCCAGCTGGTCGTCTTCGACGCATTTCCAGATCAGCCCCCATTCCTCCGCCTTTTCGGCCGGAAGCCGCTCGCCGGTGAGTGCGAGGCCCAGCGCCCGCGCCTGTCCAACGAGACGCGGCAGCACCCAGGTACCGCCGCTGTCGGGGATCAGGCCGATCGCCGAAAAGCTCTGGATGAACTTCGCCGACCGCGCGGCGACAACCATGTCGCACGCAAGCGCGACGTTGGCACCGGCGCCTGCCGCCACTCCGTTGACTCGCGCGATCAGCGGCTGCGGCAGGCTGGTCAGCATCTGGATCAGCGGATTCCAGCAGGTCTCGACCGTCACTCCAAGGTCGACCGGGTGCTCGTTCGATGAGACTGCGCGGTCGTTGAGGTCCTGGCCCGCGCAGAAGGCACGGCCGGCACCGGTCAGGACCACCACATGCGCTTCAGCCGAATTTCGAAGCGAGTCGCGAAGCTCTTCGTGCATCCGCGCATTGAAGCTGTTCAGGCGGTCGGGGCGATTGAGCGTGATTCGAGCGATCGAATCCTCGAGCTTGAAGTCGATAGTGTCGTAATCCATGCCCCGGAGTAGCGAAGGAGAGGCTGTGGACGCAAACGAACTCGCCGAACGCGTGGCCCATTCGATGCTTGCCGCGGAAGGTACCGGCCCCGCCTGGGAGATCCGGATCGAGGAGGCGCGCGCAGGCTATTGCCGGCTGTCGATGAAAATTCGCGACGACATGCTCAACGGCCACCGAATCGCACACGGCGGAATGGTGTTCGCGCTCGCCGACACCGCTTTCGCTTATGTCTGCAACGCCGGCAACGAGCGAACCGTCGCCGCCCAGGCGTCGATCGTCTTCCTCGGCTCGGCGAAAGCGGGCGAGACACTGGTCGCGGAGGCCGAGGAGGCGGCGACTTCGGGCCGGAGCGGAGTCACCCGCGTTTCGGTGAAGACCGCAGAGGGGCGTCCGGTCGGCGAGTTCACCGGCTATTCGCGGACAATCGGCGGAGCGGTTGTCGACGTTTGAACGTTGGCACTGTGGAGGCTACATCGGACCCATGTATACGACCGAGCTACAGAAGAGTGCGAAGATCAAGAATCTCGACGACCCGAAGCTGACCGAGGCGTTCGAAGCCCGTGTCGCTGCCGACGAGTTCATCGAGCCCAAGGACTGGATGCCCGAGGCGTATCGCCGGACGCTGATCCGGCAGATGTCCCAACATGCCCATTCCGAGATTGTCGGAATGCTGCCCGAGGGCAATTGGATCGGCCGAGCGCCGAGCCTTCGGCGCAATGCGATCCTCCTCGCCAAGGTCCAAGACGAGGCGGGGCACGGCCTCTATCTCTACTGCGCCGCGGAAACGCTCGGTGTCGGCCGCGACGAGATGACCGAGGCGCTCCTGAGCGGAAAGGCCAAGTACAGCACCATCTTCAACTATCCGACCCTGACCTGGGCGGACATCGGAGCGATCGGCTGGCTGGTCGACGGAGCGGCGATCATGAACCAGGTGCCGCTGCAGCGCACCAGCTATGGCCCTTACGCCAGGGCGATGGTCCGGGTCTGCAAGGAAGAGAGCTTCCACCAGCGCCAGGGCTACGAGATCATGATCGCGATGGCGAACGGGACAGCCGAGCAGAAAAGGATGGCGCAGGATGCGCTCAACCGCTGGTGGTGGCCGTCGCTGATGATGTTCGGGCCGCCCGATGAGGACAGCCCCAACACCGCTCAGTCGATGCGCTGGCGGATCAAGCGAGAGACCAATGACGAGCTCCGCCAGAAATTCGTCGACATCACCGTCCCGCAGGCGGACTTCCTCGGCCTCACCGTCCCCGACCCGGACCTCAAGTGGAACGAGGACAAGGGCGGCTATGATTTCGGCGAGGTCGACTGGGACGAGTTCTACGCTGTGGTGAAGGGCGAGGGACCCGTCGCCAAGGAGCGGATGGAAGCGCGCACAAAGGCGTGGGAGGACGGCGCCTGGGTCCGCGAGGCCGCCGACGCTCACGAAGCGAAGCGGCGCGAGAGGAAAGCGGCTTGAGCGGTGACTGGCCGCTCTGGGAAGTTTTCGTCCGTTCTAAGGGCGGCCTTTCGCATCGCCACGTTGGCAGCGTTCATGCTCCTGACCCGGAGCTCGCGATCCGCCACGCGCGCGACACCTACACGCGCAGACAAGAAGGGGTGAGCCTGTGGGTGGTGCCATCGAAGGAGATCGTCGCCAGCGATCCCGATGAGTCGGGCGGGATGTTCGAGCCGGCGGCGAACAAGATCTACCGGCACCCGACATTCTACGACATTCCCGACGAGGTGAAGCACATCTGATGGCGTCACTGCCGCCGATCGACGTGCCGGACCACGCAACCGGTGGCGGCGCCTTCGATTCGCCGGCGGCCGGGGAGCCGGACCCCGCGCGCTTCGACTATTTGCTGCGCCTCGGCGACGACGCACTCATCCTCGGGCAGCGCCTGGGTGAATGGTGCGGTCACGCGCAGGCGCTTGAAGTCGATCTCAGCCTCGCCAATCTGTCTCTCGACCTCGTCGGGCAGGCGACATTGCTTCTGAACGAGGCGGGCATGTGCGAGGCCGAAGGCCGGGACGGCGACAGGCTTGCCTTCCACCGCGACGTTCTCGACTTCAGGAACTGCCTGCTCGTCGAGCAGCCGAACGGCGATTTCGCGCGCACGATCGCCCGCCAGCTCCTTTATTCGACCTGGCAGCACATGCTTCTGAAGCGGCTGACCGGTTCATCCGACCGCTTCCTTTCCGAATTCGCAGCCAAGGCGGTTAAGGAAGTCGCCTATCATCGCGAGCTTGCGTCGGAATGGACCGTGCGGCTTGGCGAGGGCACCGAAGAGAGCGCCCGGCGAATGGCCGAGGGTCTCGACTGGTGCTGGCGATTCATCCCGGAGCTGTTCGAGGTCGACGACATTCTCGAGCAACTGATCGGCCGCGGCGTCGCGCCCGACCCGCGCGAATTCGAGGACGAGTACCGCTCGGCGCTCGCGGCCGTCCTCAAGGATGCGAAGCTCGAGGCTCCCGCCGAGCAGCGGCCGATCCTCGGCGGGCGGCGCGGCCATCACAGCGAGCACCTCGGTCACATCCTCGCGGCGATGCAGTTCCTTGCGCGCACCTACCCTGACGCGACCTGGTAATGAGTGCGCATTTCTATCCGTTGCGGGTGGCGGAGATCGTCCCCGAGACGGCCGAAGCGAACTCGATCCGGTTCGAAATCCCGTCGGAGCTGCGCGAGATTTTCGCGTTCAGGGCCGGGCAGCACCTGACTCTCAAGGCGGAGATCGGCGGCGAGGAGGTGCGGCGCAATTATTCCTTGTGCACCGCTCCGGACGAGCAGGACTGGATGGTTACGGTCAAAAGGATCCCTGACGGAATCTTCTCCAACTGGGTCGGCGACCAGCTCAAGCCCGGCGACACGCTGGACGTCATGCCCCCTCACGGCAGTTTCACGACCAACTTCGATCCGGATCGCAGGCGCCGCCTGGTCGGAATCGCCGGCGGCTCGGGAATCACTCCGGTTATGTCGTTGCTCCGGACCATGCTGAAGGAGGAGCCAGACAGTAGCTTCGCGCTCTTTTACGGCAACCGCGACAGCAGCTCGATCATCTTCCTCGAGGAGCTTGCGCGGCTGAAAGACCGCTATCTCGACCGGTTCGAGCTTTATCATTTCCTCGACCAGGAAGAGGGGGAGGTCGAGCTGTTCAATGGAATGCTCGACCGGGCGCGCTGCGAGGAAGCGGTCGAGCACCTGGTCGACGCTCCCGAAGAGATCGATGGCTGGTTCATCTGCGGACCCGGTCCGATGATGGACTCGGCCGAATCCGTGCTCGTCGATCGCGGTATCGGGCGCGAGCGAATCCACATCGAGCGTTTCACCGCCGACCGGCCGCCGGAAGCGCTGATCAAGGAAATGGCCGAGCTTCAGAGCAAGGCCGCCGGAATTGCCATGTCGGTGACGCTCGACGGGCGCACACGGCAAGTCCAGTTCACCGAGGGCAACATCCTCGACAGCGCCCGGGCGGCGGGCCTTCCAGCGCCATTTGCGTGCAAGGCCGGCGTTTGCGCCACCTGCCGGGCGAAAGTTGTGAGCGGGAAGGTCGAGATGGCGGCGCGCTACGGCCTGACTGACGAAGAAGTCGAAGACGGCTACGTCCTGACCTGCCAGTCGGTGCCGGCGGCCGACGGAGTTGCGGTCGATTACGACGCCTGAGCCTTTTTGCGAGTCCGCGGGTTTGCCGCTAAGTCCATTTCATGTTGGATGACCCGGCACTCGATGCCCGCTCGATCGGCGATCTCGAGCCGGTCAAGAGCGACTCGCTGCTCGCGCTGATCGAGCTCGCCAAAGCCGATTCCCGCGCCGAAAAGATCGACGTCGGAGTCGGAGTCTTTCGCGACAGCGCCGGCAACACCCCGATCCTTCGCGTCGTGAAGGAGGCCGAGCGGCGCCTGTGGGAAAGCCAGGAGACGAAAGCCTATCTCGGTGGCCGCGGCGACATTCGCTTTACCGAGCTCCTTCGCCCGATCCTTCTTGGCGAGCATGCCGGCGACGATCGGATCGCCGGGCTCCAGACCCCTGGTGGCTGCGGCGCCCTGACGCTGGGCTTCCGGCTGATCAAGGCAGCCAATCCGGATGCGCGGGTGCTGGTCGGAACTCCGACCTGGCCGAACCATGCGCCGATCATCCGCGGCTCCCGGCTCGAAATGGTCGAATATCCGCATTACGACCGGGTCGGGAAGCGGGTCTGCTTCGATGAGATGGTGGACGCGGTAAAGTCGGCGCGGGCAGGCGACGTCGTGCTGCTTCACGGCTGCTGCCACAACCCGACCGGCGCCGACCTCAGCCCCGAACAATGGGCCGAGATAATCGGCATGATCGCCGAGCGCGGGCTGCTCCCGTTCGTCGACATCGCCTACCAGGGCTTCGGCGAAGGGATTGCCCCCGATGCCGCCGGTCTGCGCGGGCTGCTCGCCGCTTGCGACGAGGTGCTCGTCGCGCAGAGCTGCGACAAGAATTTCGGAGTCTATCGCGATCGCCTGGGGTCGCTGTGGTTCAAGACAGGGTCGGCGAGCGGCACGAAGACCGCGCTCGGCCACGTGCTTCAGATTTCGCGCGAATTCTGGTCGATGCCGCCCGATCACCCCGCTGCGGTAGTGCGGATCGTGCTCGACGACCCCAAGCTCAGCGCCGACTGGCGAGCCGAGCTCGAGCAGATGCGCGAGCGAATCGTCACCCTTCGCCAGCGGCTTGCGGCTGCCGACCCGGCGCTCGCCTTTATCGCCGCCCAGAAGGGCATGTTTTCGATGCTTCCGCTCAGTCCCGAGCAGGTGCTCGACCTTCGCGAGCGCCACGCAATCTACATGGCGGACAGCGGCCGCTTCAATGTCTGCGGGATGCGCGACGACGATGTCGACCGGTTCGCATCGGCAGTCCTCGAGGTGATGCGTGGCTGAGGCCGATGCGGCGAGGCTGACCGAGGCGACTGTCGACTGGGGCCGGGTCGCGCGGCTCGTCCTGACATCGCGCGAGATGGACCGGATCGAGGAGCAGGAGCTCGTCCCTGCTAAAAAAATCCTCTACCAATTCTCCGCCCGCGGCCATGACATGGCTCAAATTATCCTCGGGCTTCACCTGAAGGACGGCGATGCGGCGAGCGGCTATTATCGCTCGCGCCCGCTGCTGCTTTCGCTGGGCGTTCCGCTCGCCGACGCGCTCGGCTCGGGAATGGGGCTCGCCGGCGGCTATTCCGACGGGCGGGATATCGGAGTCGTTTTCAACTATCCCAATCCCGGCGGCGCCCATGCGTTGCCGATGAGCGGCGGAGTCGGCGCCCAGTACACGCCCGCGGCCGGATGGGCGCAGGCGATCGCTTACAAGCAGGAGGTTTTGAGCGAGGGACCGGACGACGCCATCGCCCTCGTCCTCGGCGGCGACGCAAGCGTCGCGACCGGCGGTTTCTGGTCGGCGCTGACGATTGCGACGACCCAGCAGCTCCCGCTGCTCATCTACATCGAGGACAATGGATACGGCATATCCGTGCCGTCCGAATATCAGACTCCGGGCCGCGACATCGCCGCGAACCTCGCCAGCTTCCGCGGGCTCAAGATTTTCAACGGCGACGGGACCGAGCCGCAACAGGCCTCGAAGCTTATCGCGGATGCCGTCGCCCACGTCCGCAAGCTGCGCCAGCCGGCGCTTCTTCGGCTGACGGTGCCGAGGCTCGAGGGGCACAGCGCCCAGGACACTCAGGCGTACAAGAGCGAGGACGAGATCGCGTCCGAGTGGGCGCGCGACCCGCTTCCGAAGCTGAGGTCGCAATCGGGTCTTTCCGACAAGCAGTGGCACGACATCGAGCGCGAAGTTGCGGCCGAGGTTGCCGCCGCCGTCGCCGAAGCGCAGTCGCGAGGCGCGTCGGAGCCCGAACGCGTTACCGAGCACGTCTTCTTCGAAGGTGCGCCTCAGAAAGTCGGCGGCCTTCTCAACAGCGGCTATGCGCCGCCACGTTCCAAGGACAAGCCCAAGTCCGGCGGCCAGCGGATCAACATGGTCACTGCGATCCGCCGGACGCTCGAGCAGGAGCTGGAAGCCAATCCCCGAGTGCTTTTATTCGGCGAGGACATCGGGCCCAAGGGCGGTGTCCACGCGGTCACTCTGGGCCTCCAGGAGAAATTCGGGCGCACGCGCGTGTTCGATACCAGCCTCAACGAAGAGGGCATCATCGGCCGCGCCGCCGGAATGGCGCTCGCCGGGCTGATGCCGGTCCCCGAAATCCAGTTCCGCAAATATTCCGAGCCTGCGACCGAGCAGATCCACGATTGCGGAACCATGCGGTGGCGAACCCACAACCGCTTCGCTGCGCCGATGGTGCTTCGAATTCCCGGCGGCTTCTTCAAGTGCGGCGACCCGTGGCACAGCCAGACCAACGAGGTTGAGTTCGTCCATAATCCCGGCTGGAAGGTGGCGGTGCCGTCCAATGCAGAGGACGCGGTCGGCCTGCTCCGAGGCGCTCTGCGCGGCAACGATCCCGTGATCTTCTTCGAGCATCGGGCGATGTACGACGATTCGTGGGCGCGGCGTCCGTGGCCGGGCAACGATTATGTGCTTGCCTTCGGCCGAGCGCAGAAGACCCGCGAAGGCGACAAGATCACAATCGTCACCTGGGGAGCGATGGTCCCGCGCTGCGAAGCCGCCGCCGAAGGCGTCAGCGCTGACATCATCGACTTGAGGACATTGATGCCCTGGGATCGGGAGATGGTTCTGGAGAGCGTCCGCAGGACTCGCCGCTGCCTCATCGTTCACGAGGATCTGCGCACCGGCGGATTCGGCGCGGAGATCGCCGCGGTCGTCGCCGATGAAGCCTTCCTCGACCTCGATGCGCCGGTCGCGCGAGTGACGATGCCCGACATCCCGAGCCCGCATCACCCCAAGCTTCTCGATTGGGCGCTGCCTTCGGTTGCCGACATCCGCTCCGAAATCGATCGGCTGGCGGGGTTTTGAGGTGATCGACGTCTGCGTTCCGGAGGAGCAGGAGGGGACCAAGGCGGTCGTCCGATCGTGGCTCAAGCAGGTCGGCGATAAGGTTGCCGAGAACGACCCACTCGTGGAGCTCGAAACCGACAAGGTGACCCAGGAGGTTCCGGCGCCGTCCGATGGGGTATTGGCCGAGATCGTGCTCGACACCGATGCCGAGGCGCTTCCCGGAGCGGTGCTTGGGCGGATCAGCACCAGTTCCCCGGCGAAAGCCGGGGCCCAGGAGGCGAAGCCTGTTAAGGAACATGTCGAGAAAGCGCCTGACGGCGCTCCTGGACCCCGGCCTTCGCCGGGGAACGGCGGCGTGGAAAGCCGCCTGTCCCCGTCGGTCCGCCGGGCATTGCAGCAGCACGGCATCGATTCGTCGCGCATCAAGGGGACCGGCCGAGGCGGCCGGATCACTCGCGAGGACGTCGACCAGGCGGTCGGGGAAGCGACGGTGACTCAGGTCGGCGAGGCCACGACCGCGCAGCCGCGGCACTTCGAGGGCGCCGACATTCCGCATGACCGGATGCGACTGAAGATCGCCGAGAATATGGTCCGCGCCGTCTCGGAGCAGCCGCACGTCACGGCGGTGTTCGAAGCGGATTTTTCGGCCGTCGCAGAGCACAAGGCGGCGATGGCAGATCGGGGTACGAAACTCAGCTACACCGCGTACTTCGTCAGGGCGGCCGCCGAAGCGATGGCGGCGGCGCCGGCGATCAACGGCCGCTGGGAAAAGGACCGGATAGCCATATCGCCGACGATCGACATCGGCGTCGGCACTGCGCTAGGCGAGAAGGGGCTTATCGTCCCGGTCGTGAAGGACGCAGGCTCGCTGACGCTCGAGGAAACGGCCAAGAAGCTTGACGACCTCACACGGCGGGCGCGCGACGGGAAGCTTACCGGCGCGGACGTTTCGGGGGGGAGCTTCACCATCTCCAATCACGGCGTATCGGGATCGCTCCTCGCCGCTCCGATCATCCTTCACCAGGGCCAGGCCGCGATCCTCGGCATCGGCAAGCTGGAGAAAAGGGTCGTCGTCCGCGAGGTGGGCGGCCAAGATGCGATTCACGTCCGCCCGATGGCCTATGTGACCCTGACCATCGACCATCGCGTGGTCGACGGGCACCAGACCAACGCGTGGCTGACGCGCTTCGTCGAAATCCTGGAGAACTGGCCGCCCGCATGATCGGTCCGGCATAAACCACGGCCCCCAGGTCTCGCTCAGCGAAATCGCTACCGATAAGTCGGCTCGAGAAGGCCCTCGATCACATGGTGCTGGATTACGGGTTCAAGTTCATCGGTCACTCGGTACGTGAGGTGATCGGAGACGCGCGGCGGAAGGCTTTCGAGATAGGGCCGGGTTACCTGCAGGTCGTGATGGCGAGCGTTGGTCGCATCGGGCGCATCGACTCCCACAACCAGAACCGGGCGTGCCTCGCTGGACCGATTGGCGGTGCCGCGGTGGATGGTAAGTGCAGACCGCGCTGAAATGTCACCCCGCTGCGGCAGCTTCTCGACCGCGCGCGAAACATAGCGATCCCACAGCTCGTGTGGCGGAAACATCTCATCCTTGCAGCCCTTGGTGTCGTCCCACTGAGTGCCGAGCGCGATCTCGAAGGCTCCGTGCTCGGGTCGGGTGTCGATCGAGGGGAGGTTGAACGCGAGCGAGTTGAGCCTGCGCCCCTTCATGGTTGCTTCCGGAGCCGAGAAGTCGCGGTGCCAGGGCTGGTCCGCCGCGCCTGGGAACGGGATGTCGAAACCAACCTCGACGATCTTGTACTCGGGTCCAAGCACCGCCTCGCACACGGCCACGAACCAGGGGTGGGTCGCAATGTCGACGAAAGCGCGAATCCGCTCGGGCTGAACCTCCACGTACCAGCGCTCCGGACCGCGCGGCAACGCTCCCGACGGCACCGCGCGCGCCTCGCCGAATAACGTCAGGATGTCCTGATGGATGGAGTCGGCGGTGGTGGCGGGGAATGCCCCTTTCAGGCCGATGATCCCGTCACCGTACAGCCCGCCCATGATCGCAGCCACGTCATAGTCCTGCTGGTCGGCAGTCACTCTTGAACCTCCCTGCTTTATGAAGTGGGAAGGAAGCTAGCAGAAGCTTCGCTTGCAAAGCTATCGGCAGTTACCGGACGCGCGGGCTTCGTTACGTGGAACAATCAATTCCGGAATCGCGTTTGAATTCCAGCACTTCTCCCAAGCTCGAGGCTCAAAAACGAGGACGATACGAAACGCGCGTAGATGTCGACCGATTTTGGGTTCGAGCAGCGAAGTGAAGGCTTTTTAATCAGCCGGCGAAGCAGGGGCTTATTGTTGAGCAATAGTTTGAAGGAGGCCGACCTGGCTGGCGCCGATACGACAAGCAGCGAACAACCGAAGCCGCTGGAGCTTTGGGGCGGCGTCGAATGCACGGTGGTGCGCGTCGGCGACGACTATCGCAACCAGCTTGTCGACACCGGCCATTGGTGCCGGATCGAAGACCTCGACGCGATGGCCCACCTCGGCGTCAAGGCCGTTCGCTATCCGATCGTCTGGGAAACCGTCGCTCCGCAAGTGCCCAGCGAGCTCGACTTTTCCTGGCACGACAAACGCCTGAACCGCCTTCGCGAGCTTGGCATCCAGGTGATTGGCGGCCTCGTCCACCACGGATCGGGACCGCGCTACACGAGCCTGCTCGATCCGGACTTCCCGAAGCTGCTTGCCGACTATGCATCAAAGGTCGCCAGGCGCTACCCGTGGATCGAGACATGGACTCCGGTCAACGAACCGCTGACGACCGCGCGCTTTTCGTGCCTCTACGGACACTGGTACCCCCACGAGCGGAGCATCGAGGCGATGTTCCGCGCCGCCGCCAACCAATGCTCGGCTACGCTTCTGGCGATGCGCGAAATCCGGAAAGTCAGCCCGGGCGCGAAGCTGATGATCACAGAGGACCTCGGCAAGACTTTCTCGACCGAGAAGCTCGCCTATCAGGCCGATCACGAGAACGAGCGGCGCTGGCTCAGCTTCGACCTGCTTGCCGGCCGCGTCGTGCCCGGCCATGCCTTCTACGACTGGCTGATCAACAGCGGCGTTCCGCAGGACGCGCTGGACGAGCTGGCGACTGGAGAAGGCGTGCCCGATCTCATCGGCATCAATCACTACCTGACGAGCGAGCGCTATCTGGACCATCGGATCCAGCGCTACCCTCACGTGGAGCCAGGCTCGAACGGTACGGAAACCTATGTCGACCTAGAGGCAGTTCGGGTGCATCGGCTCAGGAACGAAGTCGGGCCAGCGAAGCGGCTGAAGGAGGTGTGGGAGCGCTACTCGACCCCGCTCGTCTATTCGGAAGTGCATCACGGCTCCACTCGCGAGGAGCAGGTCCGGTGGCTGGTCGAGGTCTGGGACTCGTGCGAAAAGCTGCGGCGCAAGGGCGCGGACATCCGCGCGGTGACCCTGTGGTCGATGTTTGGCGTCGTCGACTGGCGCTCGCTGCTGACACGGCGTGAGGGGGTTTACGATGTCGGAGCTTTCGACACCCGCTCCGAAAAGCCGCGCCCGACCCTCGTTGCAAAGGCCGCCAAAAAGCTCGGCGCCGGCGAAACATTCGATCACCCGCTGCTGGACCTGCCCGGCTGGTGGCGCCGGCCCGGGCGCTGCAACAACCGGCGCCGGTTCGAGATGCTTCCGCGCGACTGCTCGCACGCGCGGCCAATCCTGATCACCGGCGCTACGGGCACGCTCGGCCGGGCTTTCTCAAAGATCTGCGCCCATCGAGGGCTTGCGCACGTGCTGACTAGCCGGGCGGAGCTCGACATCTGCGAGGAGAGATCGATTGCCGCTGCGTTGGAGCGCGACAAGCCGTGGGCGGTGATCAACACCGCCGGATTCGTCCGCACCTGGGAAGCCGAAGCGAAGGCCGACGAATGCTTCGAAGCAAACGTCACCGGGCCTGAGCTGCTCGCCAATGCCTGCAAGCTGCACGGAATCCCTCTCGTCACTTTTTCGTCGGACCTCGTGTTCGACGGCCAGCTCGGGCGTTCCTATATCGAGCCCGACGAGCCGGCGCCCGCCTGCACCTACGGCCGCAGCAAGGCCGAGGCCGAGGCGCGGTTGCTCTCCATCGATGCCGAGGTGCTGATCGTCCGCACCAGCAGCTTCTTCGGGCCCTGGGACCGGTATAATTTCCTGTTCGACACGCTCGATCGGCTCAAGCGTGGGGAGGAAGTGATCGCCAGCGACAGGACGATCGTATCGCCAACCTATGTGCCCGACCTCGTCCACGCCGCCCTCGATCTTCTGCTCGATGAAGAGAAAGGCATATGGCACCTCACCAATGATGGCGCGATCAGCTGGCACGAGCTTGCCTGCGAGGTTGCCGACAGGGCGCGAATTGGGCGCTCTCTAGTCCTTCCAGCCGAAGACGCCGATAAAGCCGATACGAGCCTGACCAGCGATCGAGGATTGCTTCTGCGCCCGCTCGACCAGGCATTATCCGCATACTTCCGCGACAATGAAGCTTTGACCATGTGAGGTCGACTTCAACACCTGCGGGCGGGATCGCGTCCGCCCTCAAGGGCTCAAATTGGAATCGAATATGGCGCACCCAAGAGGATTCGAACCTCTGGCCTCTGCCTTCGGAGGGCAGCGCTCTATCCAGCTGAGCTATGGGTGCGTGGGCGTGCGACTTAGCGACGGCGGTTCCGCTGGACAAGGTCAGTCGAGAAACGCCGCCAGTTCCTCGTGCAGCTTCGATCGCGACGAGCCGACGACCATCCCGACGTGGCCGGCGGGGATATGCACGGTCTTCCCGGCGGGAGCGGTCGCGGCGGGGGTGATCCGGTCGTCGGCCGCCGTGATGTTGAGCACCGGGCAATCGAGCCGGGAGGTTATGGGGCGCCCGCCCACCCGCCACCGGCCGCTTCCAGGCAGGTCGCGGCCGAACAAATCCTCGATCAGCTCGCGCGCTGCGGGGTAGGGAAGGGGTTCGCCCTCGTTCGCCCAGTCTTCGAGTGTGACGAACCGGTGCGCGTCGGCACTTTCGGGCGGCAGATCGGCAAAATGGGCGAATTTCGCCACCGTTCGCTTCGGGTCCAGCGACCAGAAGGCACTTTGAAGCACTTCCATCGGCAGCGCGCCGAGCTGCTGCGCAACCCCTATGGCGCTGTCCCACAAGCGCCGAAGCGAATCGCGCGCCTCGTCCGGGTAATCGGAAAAGCGCCACGGCGCGGCGAGCGTCGCGACTCGCTCGACCTCGATGAGATTTGCCGCCGCGATCGCCATCGTTCCGCCGAGGCAATAGCCGACAAGCGCCGGCCGCTCGCCGGTCTCGCGAAGGAGCGGAAGCAACAGCTGCTCGATGTGTCCGCCAAGGTCGAGGCCACCGCGCTCGCGTGCCGCGCCCCAGTCGACAAGCAGCGCATGCCGCCCGTCACCCGCAACGGCCTGCGCAAGCGATACGTCAGAATCGAGGTCGAGCACGTGCGGCGGGTTGATCAGAGACGGCACCAGCACGACCGCCCGGCCAGTTCCGCCGCAGTCGAGAAGAGTGGCCGGCCCAACCGCCGCGACCGGCGGCCGTTCGGGCCTGATCTTCGGCCGCGGGGCCTGTTCGTAACGGGCGAGGCCGTCGAGCGCCCTGGCGGCGAGATCCGGGGCCTGCCCGGAGACGTGCCGAACCAGCTCCAGGAACAAAGGAAGTGGCCGCGGTGCGTGGCTTTGTTGCACCGCACACTTCGCGTCTGTTACGCTGTCTTGGCAGTCATCGGAGCGGGTCATGGGCAAATCTGAAGGCAAGGTGACAATCAAGAAGTACGCGAACCGGCGTCTTTATGACACCGAAAGCTCGTCCTACATCACGCTCGACCGGCTGGCCGAAATGGTTCGTCAGGGCCGCGAGTTCGAAGTCGTCGACGCCAAATCCGGCGAGGACATCACCCGCCAGGTGCTGACCCAGATCATCGTTGACGAAGAGGCGCGCGGCGGCACGACCATGCTTCCGGTCAATTTCCTCAAGCAGTTGATAGGGCTCTACGGCAACTCGATGCAGGGCGTCGTCCCGCAATATCTCGAAGCGGCGATGGACGCGTTCAAGCGCAACCAGAAGGCGCTCGGCGACGCATTTGGCGGAAATGCCTTCGCGGAGATTGCAAAGCGCAACATGGCGGTGTTCGAGGATGCGAGCCGAACCATCGCCGGCGGCGCCAAGAAGGCTGCCGACGCATCGGAAAAAGAACTCGAGGAACTGCGTTCGGAGCTTGCGAAGCTTCAGGAAAAAGTCGATCGCCTGAGCAAATGAGACCAGCATTGTTTGCGTTGGCGGCAGCATTTGCGCTGCCGCTTCCGACCGCCGCATTGTCGCAAATTCCAGCCCAGATCGACCTCGAGGCGGTGCAGCCGCTGTCCGGCTCCTGGTCGTACCAGGCAGTCCAGGGCGGCAGCTTCGCCGCCTTTGTCGATGCGGGCTCGACTCAGCGCTTCATCCTGCGGTGCAACCGGGTCTCGCGAACGATATCCGTCATTCGAACCGGGGTTCCAGCAGCTGCTCCAACGCTGACGATTTGGACCACGTCGGCGGCGCGAAGCGTCCCGTCGCGATTCGACGTAACGCGAACCCTGACTGCGGACCTGCGGGCAACGGATCCGCTGCTCGACGCGATTGCGTTCAGCCGCGGCCGCTTCGCAACTGCTGCTGCAGGCGCGCCGCTCCTGGCGGTTGGAGTCTCACCGGAGACCGTGCGGGTGATCGAGGATTGCAGGAGCTGACCGCGACCAGGAGATCCTGGCGGCGCGAAGTCGAAGAGAATTGCCGAAACAAAATCGCAATACAAGACTTGCGCTGAGCGGCGCGACGATTCATCTTCGCACTCAGCTTCAACGCAGCGAAAGGAGGTGATCCGATGTCTCATGGTTCAGCAGAGAGGTCGGAGGAGGTCGTTCGCACCCCATAGAGGTGAACGGCCGGACACCTCCGGCCGCTGACCATGTTCGAGGGGATCGTCGCTGGCCGGCGGTCCCCTTTGACTTGTCCTCCCCCGGAGACAAGCACGGGGACCGCCCCTTTAACTTGCCCGCCTTGCGCGCTTGCAACTCGGTTGTTTGGCCGAAATCCGCCCCTCTTTCGCTTCCGCAACGGAACTGTTGTAGGCTTCGTGTGTCTATTGGAAACGAACGAAGGAGGTTCTGCGATGGCAAAATCCAGCACTCGAAAAGGTTCATCAAAATCGTCGAAGTCGAAGCCCAAGTCGAAGTCGAACACGACTGTCGATAAGATTGCCAAAGCGGCGATGAGCAAGGAAATGCTCGCCGCCGGACTCGCCGCGGCCGCAGCCGCGATCAGCGCCAGCCCCAAGGCCCGCAAGGCGATCAAGGAGGCCGGAATGGATGCCGCGGACACGGCCAGCCAGGCGGCAAATTCCGTCATGACGAGCGCGACCCGGCTCGGGGCGCTGATCGCCGACGCGGTTGCCGATGCAGCCGAGCGAGTGATGTCCGGCAAATGGCCGGATGAATCCACTTCCGCAGCCGGTGCCGCAAAAAGCACGGGCCGCAAGACGTCTGCACGCGCGAAGCCGAAAGCCAAGCGCAAGACCGCAACGCGCTCGGCGTCGACGAAATCGAGGTCGACTGCGAAGACCGGCACTGCCGCCAAAAAGCGCCGGACAACGCGCGCCAGGAAAACGACCACGCGTTCGCGCACTACCCGCGGCGGCGGTACGAAAAGCTAGGCGGCCTGACCGGCGAATTGCAGCCGGGCGAGGCTGGCGTAGAGCCCGTTGGCCTCGGTCAGGCTCGAGTGCGTGCCTTGCTCGACGATCCGGCCCGAATCCATGACGATGATCCGGTCGGCGGCGCGGGTCGTCGCCAGGCGGTGAGCGATGACGATTGTCGTTCGGGTCCTGATCAGGCGCTCGATCGCCTCCTGGACCAGGCGTTCGCTGTGCGCATCGAGCGATGATGTCGCCTCGTCGAGAAGCAGCAGCGGAGCATCGCGAAGAAGCGCACGGGCGATGACGACCCGCTGCCGCTGGCCGCCCGAAAGCCGTGCGCCGCCCTCGCCCAAAAAGCTGTCGTAACCGTCCGGAAGCGTCTCCAGGAACTCGTGCGCGTTGGCTGCCTTGGCGGCGTCGATGATCTCGTCGTCGCCAGCGTCCCAGCGGCCGTAGCGGATATTGTTGCGGGCCGATGCAGCGAAGACCACCGTTTCTTGCGGAACGAGCGCGATATGCTCGCGAAGCTCGGCAGGGTCGGTGTCGCGAACGTCGATTCCGTCGAACAGCACGCGTCCCTGCTGCGGGTCGTAGAAGCGCAGCGCGAGCTGCAACAGCGTCGACTTGCCGGCGCCCGACGGGCCGACGACCGCAACCGTTTCGCCAGGAGCGATCGAGAGCGACAAATCGTGGAGCGCCTTGTCATCGGGGCGGGTCGGATAGCGGAAGGTGACATTGTCGAACTCCAGCGAACCGAGCGCCCGCTCCGGAAGCGCGACCGGATTTACCGGCGCATGGATTTCGGGACGAGCGATCATCAGCTCGTGGAGCCGGCCTGCGGCACCCGACCCGCGAAGCAGGTCGCCATAGGTTTCGGTGAGCGCCCCGAAGGCTCCGCCAACCAGCACCCCGGTGAAGACGAAGGCGGCGATCGAGCCGCCGCTCATCCGGCCTGCCGCGACGTCGGTCGCGCCTTCCCACAGCAGCAGGACGATGGCGCTAAACACCAAGGCGATAATCGTGAACGTCATCACCGCCCGCATCCGGAAGCGCCGGCGGGCGATTTCGAACGCCCGGTCGACGGTGCTCCGGAACCGCCCGAGCTCGCGGTCCTCCTGGCCGAACGCCTGGACGACCTTCATCGCTCCCAGGGTTTCCGAAACGGTCGAACCGACATCGGCGATCCGGTCCTGCGAGGCCCGGCTGAGCGACCGGATCCTGCGCCCGAACAGGATCACCGGACCGAACACGACCGGGATTCCGATCAGCAGGAATCCGGCAAGCTTGGGCGACAGAACGAACAGATAGATCATTCCGCCAAGGCCGGTGGCGAGGTTACGGAGCGCGATCGACACGCTCGATCCGACCACCTGCTCGAGGATCGCTGTATCGGCCGTCAGCCGCGACGCGATTTCCGACGGACGGTTTTCCTCGAAGAATCGCGGCGGCAGGGTCAGCAAATTCTTCTGCACCGCGAGCCGAAGGTCGGCGACGGTGCGCTCGCCGAGCCAGGAGACGCAATAATAGCGGAGCGCGGTCGCGGCCGCGAGCACGACGACGACCATCAGCAGATAGTGGAAGGCCTGGGCGACCGCTTCCGGGCTTGCGCCGCCGCCGCCGAATCCGCGGTCGATCACTCGTTTCAGGCCGTACGGGATCGCCAGCGTCGCAGCCGCCGACAGCATCAGGAAGAACAACGCTCCGGCGATGTACAGCGGATAGCGGCCGGCGAAGTGCCAGACGAGCTTGAGATTGCCAAGCTTCGCGTACTGCTTGTCCGGGACCCCCGCCATCCGCTTCGCCTAGCAGGGGGTGGGGTGCGGCTCAATCAAAGTGCTTCTGCGCCGCCCGCGTTCAGGCTCGTTGATTGCTAGCCACCGATTACAGCCAGCGAGTTGCGGTAGGTGACGTAGCTCATGAAGCCGACGATCGCAGCATAATGCAGCCACAAATGCGGCCTGAACCGCATGGCAACAGCGATCGCTATCCCCAGGACATTCGGCCACTGCAAGAGAAGGAAAGAGAATAATCCAGCTTCGCCCATCGGTTGCCTGAAATAGGCGTGCACGACGACAATGAGTGAACCGATGCCATAGATCGTCCAGAGGTAGGGCGCTTCAGCCAGGTAGAATTTGCGAAGGTCGAGTCCCTTGGCAGGGATTTCATCCGGCAGCACCGCGGAAACCACGAGAAATAGCGACAGAAGAATCGCGAAGTCCGGAATGAACGCATAAAGCGGGTAACTGTCGATGCCCGCATACCAGTTATAGCTGGCGCCACCAGACCGAGACCGTCAGCAACAACATCTGAATGCCGAGCACCGGTGCCATCCAGTCCCAAGCGATTCTCCTGGACGCCCGAAACACCCGGTGGAAGCTCGTCAACAGATCGGCCGCTGCCAGGCCGACGATGATGGCGGCGAAGACCGAAACATATTCCGTCACTGACATGCGCGCCGCCCCCCGGGGCTATCTGGCAGTGGGCACAGGGTATGAGCCGGAAGACAATTGCTCAACCGTTCGTCCGCACCGGCAAATTGCCGGGCGCCAGTTGCCAACCGGCGGGCTGATGCTCATGCTGACCCGAGCGCTCGAAGGGGGCCGCCGATGCGCACACATCGTCCACTCACTCGTCGAATCAGCGACGCATTGCGCCGGCAGGACTGGTTCGGCGTTGGCATCGAGATTTTCGCTGTCATCCTGGCTGTCCTGCTTGGATTGCAGGCCTCGGCCTGGGCGGAACAGCGCCAGGAGCGCGCCTACAACCAGCAAATGGTCAGCGCGCTCGCAACGGTCCTTGACCGCTTCGCAACGCGTGGAGAGTCGATCAGCCGGGACATCCAGCGGATGGTCGAGCAGTTCGACCGGGAGCGAGCGGCCGGCGAGCGTCCGGCTCCGCCGGTCTATCAGGAGGTTGAGCCGGGTAAATTCGAGGGCGAACGGCCGCCGTCGAGCCTGTGGGACGCGATCGTTGCAACGGGCGTCGCCAATCGCCTGAGCGCCGACCGCTTGTTACGCCTGACGTTGTTCTTCGACCGGGCCGACAGCTTCGGTGAACGCTATCTTCGCTACAACCGGTTCAGCGAGGAGCGGATCCTGCCATATCTCGACCGGCCGGAGCGCTTCTATGGTCCGGACGGGCGACTCGATCCCCAGGTCGCAGCGCATGTTGGGCAAATGCGCGCGATCGGCAGGTCGGCCAAGGCAATGAGCAGCCAGGCGCGAGACTTAAGCCGTGAAATCGGAGCGGGAGAGTTCGCCAACCATGATTGACGCGCTAAGGGCTAAGGTCTCGAATGGGTGGAAAGGGGACAGTTCCGCTCATGACCAACGGATTTTGTCTGCACGGTCCTGATGCTCGCGAGCCGACCTCGCGCTTGAACGAGCCTGCGCATCCGACTTCTGCTCGCCCGCAAATTCGAGCAGATCCGACACCCACGGGCCCACCGTCAAGGCATCGATCCACATAACCGTGAGGTCTTTGCTGCTGATCGTCATGTCCAGCACGAGCTCATGATCGAGGAAGACCTTGCACGTGCCGATATCCTCCTCGATCTCCTCGGGGAGGATGGATGGGCGCCACTGTCCTTCAAGTCGCCAGTGATGGTCCTTCGAAGACCATGCCGCCCACGGTGAGTTCGGGTCGTCGCTACCCTCGATTTTGGTCACTCCCTCGGGCGCTTTCCATTTCTCGCCGCGGCGCTTAGATTTGTCCCTCCAACGCTGCGCGATCTTGAGCAGCTCGGGAACCGCGAAGTTCAGCCGAGCTTCCGTCACCCACAAGGCCGCTTTAACCGCCTTTGCAAGTGCCAGCTTATTGCGCTCGACTTCGACCAGGCTGGCGCGGTCCCGCGCACCGTCGAGCTGGCTGCCAATGTCCTTGGCTCGGCCGGCCTCTTTTTCCTCGCCGGTGAGCGCTCGAATGAATGGGGGCGGCGATCTGAACCAATGTATTATCAAGGCGGTGAGCAAAGCTGTGACAACTACGAGCAGGACTGTGGTCATCATAGCTGATCTCCCGCTTCTATAGTTCAGGACGGGCCGAACCCTGTGATATCCGGTTTCCGCTTCACCGGCAGAATGGCCGCAAAGGCGAATGTCTGCAATGGGTTGAAATCGGGATATTGCCGACATCCGTGCGCCGCCACTGTTGCACTGCAGCATCACCTTGCGCAGGTCGGTAATAGGGGCCACATCGGGCGCGGATGCTTTACAACGCTTATGAAGTGCAGCGCTCCTTCCTTGCCGGAGCGAGCCAATTGGCGGGGATGGGGGCCGGATGGCTCAACAATCCCGCAAATCCGTTTTCCTATGCATCGGCCAGTCCGCTGATCGCGGCCAGCCTCGAAGTCTTTTCCCATGCCTCCGCTCCGCGCGGGAAGCCGAAGTTCGGGATCGAGAGCACGCTCGTCGACGGCAAGAAAGTGCGGGTCCGCGAAGAGGTCGTGCTCGAAAAGCCGTTCGGGCAATTGAATCGGTTCGTCCGCAAAGGCGTCGACACCGGGCCCAGGCTGCTGATCGTGGCGCCAATGTCGGGCCATTATGCGACCCTTCTTCGCGGCACCGTCGAACGGATGCTTCCCGGCCATGACGTCTATGTGACCGACTGGCGCGACGCGAAGCTGGTGCCGGTAAGCGACGGCAGCTTCGATCTCGACGACTATATCGATTATCTGATCGAGTTTTCACAAGCGATCGGCGAACAGACCGGTGAACGGCCGCATATGCTCGCCGTATGCCAACCGTCGGTCCCGGCGTTCGCGGCGACGGCCCTGATGAACGCCGACAAGCACCCGTTCCGGCCCAAGACCCTGTCGATGATGGGCGGACCGATCGACAGCCGGAAGGCGCCGACCGCGGTCAACACGCTCGCCACCGAGCGGCCGCTGAGCTGGTTCGAGCACAATGTCGTTGCGACGGTGCCGGCGATCCATCCGGGCGCCGGGCGCAAGGTCTATCCGGGATTCCTCCAGCTCGCCGGCTTCATGGCGATGAACCTGGGCGACCATCTCGTTGGCCATTGGGAGATGTTCAAGCATCTCGTCGCGGGCGACGATGAAAGCGCCGAGGCGAGCCGCGCTTTCTACGAAGAATATCGATCGGTCTGCGACATGACCGCGGAATTCTACCTTCAAACGGTCGAGACCGTCTTTCAGAAGCACCTGTTGCCGAAGGGCAAGTTCATGCACCGCGGCCGAAGGGTCGACCCGAATGCGATCACCGACACGCCGCTTCTGGCGATCGAGGGCGAGCGCGACGACATTTCCGGGATCGGCCAGACCCGCGCCGCGCTCGACCTCGCGCCAAAGCTGCCGGCGTCGAAAAGGAAATATTTCCTCGCCGAGAATGTCGGCCATTACGGCATCTTCAACGGCCGCAAGTGGCGCGAGATGATCGCTCCCGTCGTCGAGGAGTGGGTGGCGAAGCACAACTGAGTTGTCATCCCCGCGGAAGCGGGGACCCAGGTCTGGGCTCCCGCTTTCGCGGGATTGACGAGTTGCTGTTCAGTCCACCTTCTGAGCGATCGCGGCCTCGACCATGTTGCGCCACATGTCGACGTCGCCGACCGCCGCCATCGCTTCGTCGGGCTCGCGCATGGTGTGAAGCACCGCAAGCGCGTCGTCGACGTGGTTGCGCCAGGTGCGGTCGACTTCCGGGCCTGCATGAGGATCGGTCCCGTTGGCGTTGCTGCTCAGCTCCGATCCGGCGAGGACTCGGGCAACGCGCTCAACAAGCGCTGCATTGGATTCGGGCATCTGGAACCTCCTGCTGTGCCGTTAAACCGGCTGGAGCCGATGCGGTTCAATCATGCCGCACCGTGCCGCCGCAATGTCTCGGTCATCCTGACCGCGACCACCAGCCCCGAAGCGAACGTCAGCGCGGCGACGACCAGCGCGGCGGCATCGAGGCCGAAGCTGTCGGCAACGACGCCGGCGATGATTGCGCCGGCCGCATAGCCCATGTCGCGCCACAGTCGGTAGACGCCGATCGCCGAGCTTCGCCATGACGGGTGGGCGACGTCGCCGATCGCTGCGAGCAGAGTCGGATAGACCATAGCCGTTCCGATGCCGAGCAGGATTCCGCCGAGCGCGAAGCCGGGGAAGGTCGAGGAGGCCGCGATCGCGACGATTCCGAAAGCCTGCACCCACATTCCGCCTGCGATCAGCCACTTGCGGCCGATTCTGTCCGACAGCGCACCGGTGACGAGCTGGGTCGCTCCCCAGACAGCGGGATAGATCGCGGCCAGGATACCGATATTGGCCAGGCCCATGCCCCCGGCGGCGAACATCAGCGGGAATAGCCCCCAGGCAAGGCCGTCGTTGAGGTTGTTGACCAGTCCGGCCTGGGTCGCGGACGACAGGTTTTTGTCGCGCCAGGTGGTGCGCTGGAACACTTCCAGCTGGCTGACCGGCGCACTCGGCTTGCCGCCGTCGGCCAGCCCCGATTCATGATGGGCATGGCCGCGTGTTTCGCGAACGACGAAGGCGGACAGGGTGAAGCCGGCGGCAACGAACGCCACTCCGAGATAGAAAGGCTCGGGCCGCAAGCCGTAAGTCGCGGCAAGATACCCGGTTGCCCAGGCTGCCAGGCCCACTGCGAAATAGCCGGCGAATTCATTCAGTCCCATCGCCAGGCCGCGGCTCTTGGGGCCGGCAAGGTCGATCTTCATGATGACCGCCGTCGACCAGGTGAGCCCCTGGCTGACTCCGAGGAAGACGTTGGCGACGATCACCCATCCCCAGGTCGGCGCCCACATTAGCAGGAAGGGCACAGGCGCGGCGATAATCCAGCCGGCGACGAGGACGGGCTTGCGCCCCCAGCGATCGCCGAGCCTGCCGGCCAGATAGTTGGAGAGCGCCTTGGTGACCCCGAACACCGCGATGAACGACAGGATCGCGGTTCGCTCGGCTAGCCCGAATTCGGTTTCGGCCAGCGCCGGCAGGATGCTCCGCTCGATCCCGACCATCCCGCCGACAAAGGCGTTGACCAGGACGAGCAGCGAAAATTGGGGAAGGTTGGCCTTGAGCCCGAGGCGCGGGGTCACTCGTCCGCTTCTTCCAGACCATAGGCTTTGAGAATCTCGACCAGCGTTTCGCTGAGAATGCGGCCTGTCTTCAGGCTATCGATACCACGCGGCCTGAATTCAGCGTGCGGTTCGAGCCCGGTGAAGGCGAATACGAGGTCGCCCTTTTTCGCCAATGCGCCCTCGCCGTCGATGGCAGGATGGGGAACGCAGCCGGGTAACGAGTAAGTTTCGAGGCGGACGAGCTGGTCCGGGAGCGTGCCCTTCACGACCAGAACCGGTTTGACCGTCGCGACGTTGTGCCCCTCTGAAGTGACGGTCGATGCGACGACTTCGGCGAGGAATGCATCGCTTGCCTTCTCAACGAGCGCTTGCTGCCGATTGAATTCCCACACCGCTTCGCGATCGTCGTAAGCCTGATCTCGCCGCTCGGCATATTGTTCGGCCGTTTCGTTCGGAAGCTTCGGCACCCACGGCGGCACGAGAATGCATGCCGCAGCCGGCCAGGACACGCCGATGGCGAGGAAAGCTCCGACGACCCAAACCCTCATTTGCGGTCTCCTGCGCAACCCCAGAAGCACCCCTGTCTTACAGCACTTCAAACAGGCCCGCCGCGCCCATTCCGCCGCCGACGCACATGGTGACGACGACATGCTTGGCGCCGCGGCGCTTGCCTTCAATCAGCGCGTGACCCGTGAGCCTTGCGCCCGACATCCCGTAGGGGTGGCCGATGGAAATCGCGCCGCCGTCGACATTGAGCCGGTCTTCGGGAATCCCGAGCTTTTCCTGGCAGTAGAGCACCTGAACCGCGAACGCCTCGTTGAGCTCCCACAGGCCGATGTCGTCGACCTTCAGGCCGAACTTCTTCAGGAGCACCGGAATGGCGAAGATCGGGCCGATCCCCATCTCGTCCGGCTCGGCGCCGTGAACTGCCATTCCGACATAGCGCCCGAGCGGCTCCAGGCCGCGCTTTTGCGCCACCGAGGCTTCCATGATGACGCAGGCCGAGCTTCCGTCCGAAAGCTGGCTTGCATTGCCGGCGGTAATGGTCGTTTCGGGGCCGAGGACGGGCTGGAGCTGGCTCAGCCCGTCAAGATTGGTCTCAGGCCGGTTACCCTCGTCCTTTTCGATCGTGACTTCCTTCGTCGAAGTCTCGCCCGTTTCCTTGTTCTTGACCTGCATCGTCGTCGTGACCGGCACGATTTCGTCGTCGAACCTGCCGTCCGACTGCGCCTTTGCGGTGCGCTGCTGGGACTTTAGCGCATATTCGTCCTGCGCCTCGCGCGAGATTCCGTAGCGCTGTGCGACCGTCTCGGCGGTCTGAAGCATCGGCATGTAAATGGCCGAATGCATTCCGACGAGCTCCATGTCGGGCTGAACCCGCATCTCGGCCGTCTGGACGGTGCTGATGGATTCGAGGCCGCCGGCGACGACCACGTCCTGGCGGTCGATCACCACCTGCTTGGCGGCGGTCGCGATCGCCATCAGGCCGGACGCACACTGGCGGTCGATCGACATTCCCGGAGCAGAGACCGGAAGCCCCGCTCGAAGCGCAACCAGCCGGCCGATATTCGGCGACTGGCTGCCCTGCTGGAGCGCCGCGCCCATCAGGCAATCCTCGACTTCCGAGCTTTCGACCCCGGCGCGCTCGATTGCGGCCTTGACGGCATGAGCGCCGAGCGTCGGGCCAAGAGTCATGTTGAACGCTCCGCGATAGGCTTTTCCGATCGGCGTTCGGGCTGTGGAAACGATCACGGCATCACGGGGCATTCGGATCTCCTCGGGTCATCAACAAAGTCAGCCATACGGCGGCGAGCGCCGGCCTGTCTTCGCCCTCTATCTCGACGGTGACGATATGGCGCAAAAGAATTTGGCCGGGCGCCTTCTCCTCGACGCCGTCGAGTGCAAAGCGGCCGCGAATGCGTCGGCCCGACCGGACCGGCGCCAGGAAGCGCACCCGGTCGAGGCCGTAGTTGACGACCATCGTCGCATTGTCGGGGATGAGGATCGCGTCGGAGGCCATTCGGGAAAGCAGCGACAGGGTCAGGAAACCATGGGCGATGGTACCGCCGAACGGGGTTTGAGCCGCGGCATCCAGATCAACGTGGATGAACTGCTGGTCTTCCGTCGCGTCGGCGAAGGCAGTGATCCGCTGCTGGTCGACAATCGTCCAGCTCGACACTCCGACCTCCTCGCCAACTCGCGAGTGGATTTCCTCGAGGGTGGCGACGGGCATCAGCGCTTTTTGGGGGCGTTGCCGGCAGCACCTGCGGCAGGCCCCTCTGGTAAATGTGCCGGGTATGGCAACACCATGGTCCCGTCGGGCGCGGCGGTGAAGCTCGTCTGAGTCGGGTAGGCGAACTCGATTCCATGCGTCTGGAACATCCGCATTAGCGCAACCAGGACAGCGGTGCGGTTGGCGGTGACCACACTGATTTCGACCGTTGCGGAATCGAAGTACAGCTCGAAATCTATGCTCGAACTTCCAAATCCGGTGGCCGAGCAGCGCACGAACTCGCAGCCGCTGCGGCTCTCGACGGCGCTTCGCGCCAGCTCCGGCACCTGCTCGATCACGTCGGGAGGAGTCTGGTAGATGAGGCCGAATTCGAATCTCGTCCGCCGGCTGCTTCCGCCGGCGAAGTTGTGAATCTCCTGCTCGAGCAGCTGCGTGTTTGCCATCACCAGCGTTTCCCCGTCGAGCGAGCGCAGCCGGGTCGTCTTGAGGCCGATCTTCTCGACGGTACCGATGCTGGTCCCGTACTTGATCGTGTCGCCGCGGCGGAACGGCCGGTCGAACAGGATGGAGAGGGCGGCGAACAGGTCGGAGAAGATGCCTTGCGCGGCAAGGCCGATCGCTATTCCTCCGATGCCGAAGCCGGCGATCAGCGCGGTGACGTTGACTCCGAGATTGTCGAGGATGACGATGATGGCGATCGCGAACAGGGCGATGCTGACCAGTACCCGGATCACGGCCATCGCGTTCGCCAGACCGCTTTCGGTCGAGTCATCGGCGGCGGCAGCGCGCCGGCCGATGAGGCCCAGGACCAGCTCGCGAGCCCAGATCGCGCCCTGGAAGGCGAAGGCAATGATGAAGAAGATGTCGCTAAGGCGGCCGATTCGCGGCGGCACTTCCGCATAGGTCGTCACGATGTCGAACGCCGCCGCGACCATGAACAGCACCGTGGTCTTCGACAGCACCCGGCCGATGACTCCGCGCCAGCTCCTGCAGTCGGGATCGCCGCTCGTCATCCAGTGACCGAACCAGCGCGCGACCAACATGATGCCCACGATCGCGGCGGCGACGGCCAGGCCGACCGGCAAGTCGTCACTATTGGCCTCGAACCAGCCGATCAGTGCATCGACCGAGCCGCGACCGGTTTCGACCGCTTCCGACGCATTCCCCGCAATCGTCATTCACCGCACATGACGGGGGAAGAGCGGCTTATCAAGCCGAGGGTTTCGTCCTGCCGCCCTTGTGCCGCCGCTCCAGGAAATTGAGGAATCCCACCTCCGGCAGCGACAACCATTTCCGTTGTCGTGGAATCTGGGGCCCGCCGAGCGGGTCGCGCGGATTGTTTTTCACTGCGTCGATCAGGGCCGGGTGGACATAGGACTTCCGGCTGATCGCCACGGTGTTTCCGAGCGCCTCGGCAACCGGCTCCACGACGGTTTGAACGCTTACCCGCCGGGACTCGCTCGCTTCGAGCATCTTTTCGAACGCGATCACGCTCGCCCACCAGGTTCGAAAGTGCTTGGCGGTAAAGTCGCCGCCGGCAGCGTCGCGAATATAGTCGTTGACGTCGGCCGAGGTGATCGGGTGCGGGACGCCCTCGCCGTTAATGTACTGGAACAGCGACTGGCCGGGCAGCTCATGGCAGCGGCGCACGATCCGACCGAGCCGCCGGTCGGTGATGGTCACCTCCCGCGCCTGGCCGCCTTTGCTGTTGAAGCGCATCCGGACTTTTCCGTCCTTCGTCTTCACATGCCGGCGCAGCAAGGTGGTCGCTCCGAAGCTCTTGTTGTCCTGGGCGTAACGCTCGTTTCCGACCCTCAGATATTGCGTGTCGAGCAGCCGGACGACGGCCGCGAGGACCATTTCGCGCGACAGCGCCCGTTCCCCAAGGTCCTTGTCGATGCGCGCGCGAAGCTTCGTCAGTGCGCGCCCGAACTCCACCAGCCCCGAGAACTTCTTCTTGTCCGCGCGGGCGCGAAACCCGGCGTGGTAGCGATATTGCTTGCGGCCGCGAGCATCGATCCCGGTCGCCTGCAGATGGCAGTTAGGATCCTTGCAGAACCAGGCGTCGGTATAAGCGGGCGGAAGCCCAATCTCGTTCAGTCGGGCGATCGTGTCGCGATCGGTGACCCGCTCGCCGTTCTCGTCGAAATAGGCCCAGTACCGGCCCATCCGCTTGCGCGTGTATCCGGGCTCGGAATCGCTGCTGTGTCGCAACCGGGGCTTCTGTTCGGGCATTGGAGGGCTAGACGAGCGGCGGGGAGGGCGAGTTCCTGAAGAAGAAGGAGGAAATCCCGAATGCCAAAAATTTCCGACTCCAAAGTGCTGATCGTGGCCACCGACGGCTTCGAGGAATCGGAGCTGTTCGGACCGCTCGAGATCCTGACCAAGCAGGGAGCGGAGGTGAAGCTCGCGGCGCCCGAGCTGAAACCGATCCAGGCGACAGTCCACGACGATCCGGGAAAGACCATCCGGCCCGACATGACGATCGATGACGCAAATGCCGAAGATTACGACGCACTGATCCTGCCCGGCGGAGTGCGCAACCCGGATTCACTGCGCACCAATGATGCGGCGATCGCGCTGATCCGCGATTTCGCCCGCACCGGAAAGCCAATCGCCGCCATCTGCCACGGACCGTGGCTTCTGGTTGAAGCGGACCTCGTTCGCGGCCGAACCGTCACCGGCTGGCGATCGATCCACACCGACCTGAAGAACGCCGGCGCGCGGGTCGTCGACGAGCCCGCAGCCGTCGACGGCAATCTCGTCACCAGCCGCAATCCCGACGACGTTGCGCCGTTCACCGACGCGCTGATCGCGCTCGTCGAGTCGGTGGATGCACGCGCACTCGCCTAACCAGCTGGCAAGGTTTGCGCGTTACGCCGCGCCGAATGGAACTCCTGCACAAGCTTTGGATGACGCGCGACTACACGCTTCCGCAATTCGAGCCGGCGCCGCTCGAATTCGATCCGGACGCCAATGCGGCAGGCGTCCAGCTCATTGGCGCGGTTCAACATAGCGCGCCACCACTGAGCCCGGCCGACGACCTTCGAAACGCTTTGGCAGAACTTCGCCGCTCTCTCGCCTAGCTCATTCCTCGACTGTCAGCGCCTCGATTGCAATCACGATCGACCCATCCTCTCGTCGTTCGGGCTCGCCTGCAAGGACAACATCGGCGACGACGTGGCCCGGGATTTCGAACTCCTCCTCGGCGAGACCATTAACCAGACGCGCGGCGATTTCATCCGAGTCCGGCGCAGGGATCCGGAGGCGGATTTGATGTTGCTCGCCTATGAAGGTTAACGATTGCCAATCCGTTGAACGAAACTCGGTAAGCAAAATCCTATCACGATCGATCCCGGCCCGCCGAAGCAGCGAGCGAAGCAGTCCCGCAGCCGCCGGGGACATCGCCAGCCGCATCACTGGATCATTTCCAGATAAGCGATCACGCGCCTGATTGTCTGCGGCCGTGGTTCCCTTCCCTTCCGAAGGTCGAAGACAAAGCGGGGATCACCGACGGCTTCACGCCCTAATCGAGTCGGTGCGACTCGCTCGCTGCGCAGAAATTTCTCGACTTGTCGTAGCAGATGCACTTTCACCCCCCTGGGTTAAGGGCGACTCGGCTGCACATCCAATCCCAACTCAATTCCTACTTGTCTAGGCACATTCCTACAATTAAGGTCGCCTTATGCAATTCGATCCCCGGGCTACGCTTGAACGCCTCTGCATCGAACGTGGCGAGGATTTCGCAGGCTTGTCGCGGATGCTGGGCCGTAATCCGGCCTACATCCAGCAGTTCGTCCGTCGCGGCGTTCCCAGGAAGCTCAAGGAGGAGGACCGAAAGAAGCTCGCGCGCTTCTTCGCTGTTCCGGAATCCGTGCTCGGCGGCCCGCCCGAGGCGGAGCCAGGCCGAGGAGGGCTGGTGCCGGTCAAGCGCACGCTCGTCCATGCGTCGGCCGGTCCCGGCAGCTTCGCCGGCGAGGAGCAGGGGCGGCCGTATCTCGCGTTCGACGAGCGGTGGCTGAAGACCCTCACGCCCTCGGACTTGTCGAAACTGTCGATCATCCGGGTCGAAGGCGATTCGATGGCGCCGACGCTCGGCGCCGGCGACGACATTCTCGTCGATTTCGGCGACTGCCTGGAGCGGCTCCGCGACGGAATTTACGTGCTTCGCGCAGACGATGTGCTGGTTGTCAAACGACTCGCCATTGACCCGACGGGGCGGCGGGTGACGGTCCAGTCCGACAATCCGGCCTATCCCGACTGGCCCGACTGCGATCTCGATTCGATCCACTGCATCGGGCGAGTCGTCTGGGCTGGGCGTAGGATCGCCTGAATCAAGCTCTGCGGCGGTCGACCAGCCAGATCGCGACCGCAATGATGATCCCGATTGCGGTCCCGATCACCACTCCGCGCATCGCATCGCCGGTCGCAAGGCCGGCGATGAAGCCGAGCATGATCGCGCCCATGAGAAAGCAGCCGCCGGCTTTGTGTGTGCGCTCCATACGCCGCGCTGTGGCGGATGCGAAAAACAGACTCAAGCAATGGTCAACGCTGTGTTGACGATATCTGTCGGCAGTCCGGAAACAGCTGCCGCGTTAACGGGAGTGCATGGACTCACTCTTCATCTCCGGGCGGCCGGCGCTCGCCGATGCCGCCGAGCTCATCGAGCTCTTTGGCGACGATGCGGGCCTCGAGGCAGCCGTTCGTGCCGAGCATAGCCGCGAAGCCGGCAATGTCGTCCGTTTCTGCCACTGGCGGCAGATCGAGCGGGTGATCTTCACTCTCAGAAGCGAGGAAGTGCTCGGAAGCATTCATTAATGTGCTCCGCCAGTCTGGCGCGGTTCATGTGCGCCTTCTAGTCTGACGAAATGAGAGAGCGGGGTGGACGGGCAAGCTTGCCGCTTGCCTGTCGCTGGAACTTGTCCAAGGCGAGCGTCGCCGCGCGGCTGTTGTGCGCGGCCGCAACCGCTGCGCTTGCCTCGGCGCCGGCGTTGGCGCAGCAGGCTCCGCCCGCCGACACCGCCGACCCGGATCCTTCGCAACCGCTCGACCCGATGCCGGACATCGGCGTCGACTGGCCGGACCTCGACGCCGCGCCGCCTGACGAGCCGGTCGCCGACGCACCCGCGCCGGAGGCACAGGCAATTACCGACAGCTCTGCGGAGCGGCACTATACGATCGCGATCCATGGTCTCCAGAAGATCGGCAACGCCGAAGCCCTGGCAGAGACTTTCGAGAAGCACTCGGCACTGTTCGAAGGCCGAAGGGAAGAGTCCAATGTGGCGCAGATCCAGCGTCGCTCCGAGGCCGACGCAGAGCTGCTTGCCGAAATCCTTCGCTCGCAAGGCTATTATGACGCGATTGTCGAACCGGTCATCGCGCCCGAAGGCTCGGTTCTGCACGTCACCCTGGAGGCGGACCCGGGCAGCCAGTATCGATTCCAGTCCGTCGAGCTTCCCGGCCTCGAAGCCGCCGGAGCAGATTCCGACGCACTGCGCGAGGCTTTCGCCGTCAAGGCCGGGGATCCGGTCGTCGCCGAGGACGTCATTGCCGCGGATCTCGCTCTTAAGGTGGCCCTGGGAGAGCAGGGTTTCGCGCTGGCCGAGATCGGCGAGCAGCAGATCATTGTCGACCACCGGACACAGCTCGCAAGCCTCGTGCTTCCTGTCGATCCGGGGCCGGTCGCGCATTTCGGGGCCATTCGGGTGAGCGGCGATCCCCCCTTCAGTGCCCGACATATTGCCACCATCGCCCGTTTCAGGCCCGGCGAACGGTTCGAGCGCGACAAGATAGACGATCTTCGCAGGGCGCTGATCGCCACGGGCCTGATTGCCTCGGCCGAGGTCGGCATCGTGCCGGTGGCGGGAGGGCAAACTGTCGACCTCGACGTCAAGCTGACGCCGGCACCGACGCGCACGATTGCCGGAGAGCTCGGCTACGGGACGGGACAGGGCGCGCGGCTGGAGGCCAGCTGGCAGAATCGCAATTTCGTCAATCCCGAAGGCGCGCTTACGCTGCGCGGCATAGCCGGAACACGCGAGCAGCTCGCGGGAGTCCAGTTCCGGCGCGCCAATTACGGTGCCCGGGACCGGGTGCTCGACCTGCAGCTCGCGGTCAGCAACAGCAATTTCGATGCCTATGAGGCGCGCACGATCCGCCTTCTCGGCAGCCTCGAGCGGCAGAGCAACATCATCTGGCGCAAGACATGGACGTGGAGCGTCGGCGCCGAGCTTCTCGCAACCGACGAGCGGGGAGTTTTCGACAACCCGCTGATCGAGGAAACGCGCAGGTTCTTCATCGGAGCGCTTCCGCTCAATCTCGGCTACGACGGGAGCAACGACCTGCTCAACCCCACCCGCGGGTTCCGGGCCGGAATTCGATTGAGTCCGGAGATTTCCGCCCACGGCGGGTCGTTCGCTTACGCCCGGTCGCAGTTCGACGGCAGCGCCTATCTGCCTGTCGCCGGAAGTACGGTGCTTGCCGCCCGGGTGCGGTTCGGGAACATTCTCGGCGCCGATGCGTCGTCCATCGCCCCGTCGAGGCGCTTCTACGCAGGCGGCGGCGGCTCTGTTCGCGGCTACGGCTATCAGCGCGTTGGCCCGCGCGATTTCGAAGGGGATCCGATTGGCGGAAAGACCCTGACCGAATTCGGGGTCGAGGCGCGATTCCGCCTCAACGTCTTCGGCGGGAACTTCGGAATCGTCCCCTTCTTCGACGGCGGACACCTGACCAACAAGGTCACTCCCGACTTCAATGGCTGGCAGTTCGGGGCCGGGATCGGGCTCCGTTATTATTCGAGCTTCGGCCCGATCCGTATCGACGTCGGAACTCCGCTCAACCCGCGCCAAGGCGACAGCCCGATCGCGGTCGCTGTGTCGCTCGGGCAGGCGTTCTGATGGCCGAAGCTGCCGTCGCCGAACGCCGGCCCAAGCAGCCGCCGTACCGGCTCAAGCCCAATTGGGGCCGCCGTCTGCTGCAGGAGCTGCTGGCGCTTCTGCTGGTGCTGGTGCTGCTGCTGGCGCTGGCCCTGTTCGTCCTCGATACCGCGCCTGGCCATCGATGGATCGTCGACCGGATCGCGCAGATCGAAACCTCGTCCGGGCTGAAGTTCCGGATCGGCCGGATCGACGGCTCGATCTACGGCCAATCGACGCTCAGGAACGTCGCGATCCTTGACCAGCAGGGAGTGTTCTTCACGTCGCCGGAGATCAAGGTCGACTGGAGACCGGGCGCCTGGCTCTACAACAAGCTCGACATAAGGCGCCTCCACGCCGACCGGGCGACGCTGGTCCGGCTCCCGGAGCTCAAGCCCACCGAGACGGAAGGGCCGATACTGCCCGGCTTCGACATCCACATCGGAAGATTGACGATCGACCGCTTCGAGATCGGGCGCGGAGTAACCGGCACGAAGCGCGTGGGCAGATTGCGGGGAAGCGCCGACGTTCGGTCCGGTCGGGCGCTAGTGGAGCTGCAGGCGGCGATAGCCGGCTCCGACCGGCTTGCGCTGACGCTCGACGCAGAGCCTGACGGCGACCGGTTCGATCTGGAAGTGCGCGCCCGATCCGCCGCCGGGGGAGTGCTTCCGGCGCTGGTGGGGTCGAAGCGATCGCTCGACCTTACGATCACCGGCGATGGAACCTGGACCCGCTGGCGCGGAGGGGCCGCGCTCAACATGTCGGGCCGGCGGGCTGCACGACTTGGCCTTGCCGCCGACAACGGGCGCTTCAGCCTTCGCGGCCTCCTCGCTCCGTCGCAATTCCTGACCGGGAGGCAGATGCGGCTCACGGCTCCGGTCGTACGGGTAAGCGGCGCGGCGACTCTTGAGGACCGCATTCTCGATGGCCAGGTGATCATGGGCTCCGCGGCTCTGCGTGTGGCCACCAGCGGCGCGCTCGACCTGGCCAAAAACCGCTTCCGGGCGGTCCGGATCGGAGTCGACCTACTTCGTCCGCCGGCGTTGTTCCCGAACATGGCCGGCCGCAACGTGCGGATGCTCGTCACCCTGAACGGCCCGTTCGCCACCGCGACCTACGCCTACCGGCTGACCTCGCCGGGAGTGAGGTTCGACACGACAGGGTTTATCGACGTTCGGGCCGAGGGGAGGGGGCAGCTTTCGCCTTGGCCGATGAAGGTCCCGCTTCACCTGCGGGCGCGAGCGATCACCGGAGTCGGCGACGAAGCTGGCGCAATCCTCGCCAACGCCCGCCTCGACGGTCTCCTCACCGTCACTCCGAAGCTGGTTCGGGGAGAGGGGCTGCAGCTGCGCAGCGCCCAGCTCAACGGCAAGGTCTCGCTTCTGATCGACCTCGTTACCGGCCGCTTCGAAGTCCTGCTCTCGGGCGGCCTGAGACGCTATTTCATCGAGGGGCTGGGGATCGTCGACGTTCTCACCGATCTTCGGGTGGTCCCCGGTCCCGGCGGCCAGGGCTCGATCGTCACCGGCACCGCCAAGGCCTGGGTCCGCCGCCTCGACAATAGCTTTTTCCGGGATCTCACAGGCGGGCTCCCGAGGATCGAGACCGGGCTGACACGGGGCCAGGACGGAATCCTGCGCCTCCACGATTTGCAGCTCTATTCGCCCAAGCTCCGGCTATCGGGCGAGGGCCGGCGCAATCGCGACGGCACCTTCCACATCGTCGCTCGCGGACGGCAGGCGAAGTACGGGCCGGTGCGGATGACGCTCGACGGCAACATCGCCCGGCCGCGGGTCGAGCTTTTCCTCGAACGGCCGAACGAGACGCTCGGCCTTACCAACGTGCGGCTGCTTCTCAATCCTACTGCAGCCGGATTCGACTATCGCGCGGCGGGCGGATCGCGCCTCGGGCCGTTCACCAGCAACGGCCAGATCCTGCTTCCCAGGGGCGGGCGGGCGACCATCGCCGTTGCAGCGCTCAACGTGGGCGGCGCTCGCGCGAGCGGACGCCTGCGCTCGGACCCGGGCGGCTTCACCGGAGCGCTCGACATTTCAGGAGGCGGGGTCAGCGGAACGCTAGCCTTCGCTCCAGTCGGCGGCGCTCAGAAGATCGAAGCGCACCTGACAGCGAGCGGCGCGAACTTCCCCGGCGCTCTCGCGGTGCGCAGCGGCCGCCTCGACGGCGCGATCCTCCTCGCCGACGGCCGCACCACGCTAACCGGCGTCGTCAACGCGAGAGGCGTGGAGCTAAGCGGGATTTCCCTTGCCCGGCTGACCGCCAATGCCAAGCTGGTGAACGGAACCGGCCAGGTCCGCGCCGCAGTTGCCGGACGGCGTGGGGCGGCGTTCGAATTCACGACCGTAGCCGACGTTTCTCCCGACCGGATTCGCCTGACCGGCCGCGGGCAGGTGGAACGCAAGCCGCTGGTCCTCGAACAGGCGGCAGTTCTGACCCGGTCCGATGACGGCTGGGCTCTCGCTCCCACCCGCGTGTCTTTCGGCGGCGGGCAGGCCGTCGTGTCGGGCAACAGCGGATCGCGCCCGGCGGTGCGCGCGCAGCTGCGTTCGATGCCGCTCGACGTGCTCGACATCGCCTGGCCGGGCCTCGACCTCGGCGGCCGTGCGAGCGGAAGCCTCGATTATGCGTGGAAGGGCACCCGCTCGGGACGGCTCGACCTCACCGTCCGCGGGCTCAGCCGCTCGGGGCTGGTGCTCGCCTCCGAGCCGATCGACGTCGGAGTGGCGGCGATCCTGACCGGCGACAGGGCGGGACTGAGGGCCGTCGCGGTCAGCGACGGCCAGACGATCGGCCGCGCCCAGGCGCGCTTCGCTCCGCTCGGTGGAGGCCCGGTCGTCGCCGAGCTGATGAATGCGCCGCTGTTCGCGCAGCTGCGCTACCAAGGGCCTGCGGACACTTTGTGGCGGCTTTCCGGGGTCGAGATTTTCGACCTGACGGGTCCGATGGTAATCGGCGCGGATATCGGCGGCAGGCTTTCCGACCCGGTCATCCGAGGTTCGGTGCGCACGCAAAAGGCGCGGCTCGAAAGCTCGGTCACCGGAACAATTATCAATCAACTGGTCGCCGAGGGCCGCTTTTCGGGACCCAGGCTGGTGTTCAGCAGGCTGGGCGGGCAGACTCCGGGCGGCGGCTCTATCGATGGCTCGGGAACGGTCACCTTCTCCGGCGGCCGGACCCTGCTCGACCTGTCGTTCGCCGCGACCCGCGCGCAACTTCTCAACCGCGACGACATCGCCGCCACCGTCACCGGTCCGCTCAAGGTCCGATCGACCGGAAGCGGCGGCACGATCTCTGGCAAGCTCCATCTCGACAGAGGCCGCTTCACCCTCGGGCGGGCGGGCGACGTGGCGGCGATCCCGAAACTGGCCGTGAAGCAAACGGGCGTCGACGAAGCCGATATTATCGAGACCGAGGATATTCGCCCCTGGAGGCTCGACGTCGCTCTGGCCGGCGGAAATTTGGAGGTCCGCGGCCTGGGGATCAGGAGCAGCTGGAGGACCGACCTGCAAATCGGCGGGTCGGCCAATTCGCCGGCGTTCACCGGCCGCGCGGAGCTGGTTCGCGGTGACTATGACTTCGCCGGGCGCACCTTCCGGCTAAGCCACGGAATCATCCGCTTCAACGGCGAGAACCCGCCGAACCCGCTGCTCGACATCCGCGCCGAGGCGCAGGTGCAGGGGCTCGACGCCACCGTACTGGTCCAAGGCACGGGATTGAGGCCGGAGATCAGCTTTGCTTCCGTGCCGCAGCTGCCGCAGGACGAGCTGTTGTCTCGAATCCTGTTCGGCACGTCGATCACCAACTTGTCGGCTCCCGAAGCGCTCCAGCTCGCGTCGGCGGTTGCGGCGCTGAACTCCGGGACCGGTAGCCTCGACCCGATCAACGCGCTCCGGAGAGCGGTCGGGCTCGACCGGCTGCGAATCCTTCCGGCCGACATCGCGACCGGCCAAAGGACGGCGGTGGCCGCCGGCAAGTATATCGGCCGCAAGGTCTACGTCGAAGTGATCACCGACGGTCACGCATATTCGGCAACCCGGGTCGAATATCAGGTCTCGCGCTGGCTTTCGATCCTGTCGACCGTGTCGACGATCGGCCGGGTCAGCGCCAACGTGCGCGTGTCGAAGGATTATTGACGCTTTCGATCCAGTAACGGCGAAACCGCTACGCGTTCAGTTTCCACAATTGTTTTGGGCTCCCACCGGTCAGCGAATGCACGGCGCGGGTCATGTGGGCCTGATCGCTGAAACCAAGATCGACCGCGATAGCAGCAAGGGAATGCGCGCCGGATTGGATTGCGGCAACAGCCTTTCGAGCGCGTGCCTCCGCACGATAGAGATGCGGCGTAACGCCAAAGGCCCTTGCGAAGCCGCTACTTACCGTCTCCGCTGCCAATCCGTGACGTCGCGCCCACTCCGACAAGCGTAGCGGTGCGAGACCGCGAAGCTCCGCAGCCAGCAGGTCCGGCCAGTCGGCCTCAGCTCGGTCCTGTTGACGCGCAGTTTCGCTGAACACCTCGGCCGCCTCGGCGAAATCCCGCTCGGCAAGGCGAACGAGGAAATCCGGATCGAGGACTTCGAACAGGCCTGCTTGGGCCAATCCGGGCGCAATCGGAAGGTTAAGAATGCGAGCGCCGGACGCCGCAGAGTCGTTTTGATGGGCTTCGAACTGGCTGTGAACCAGTGCGTCGCCGGGCCTGACCGCATATCGCCCCCGGTCGCCGGTCTCGTAATAGCCGCCTTCCAGAAGGATCGCGACATAGCCCCGCGTGTGCCGGTGCCTGGGCAATTTCTCTCGCCCGGCCAGACGCTCATGGCCGGTGCATCTGCGGACGGCAGTGAGGGGGCGGTTCCGGGGCACTGCGAGCTACTCCCGCTGAAAGGCGTCAATTGGCTACAATACATCAACTCGGCGCCGCCGCTAATGATCGGTCCGAAAATGGAGGTCTGGCTATGACGATCTTGATGCGGGCGGCGGTCTGGCTGGTTCTGGCGACCGGCATTGCGGAAGCGTTCTCAGCGGCTGGTGCGGCAACGCTCCGGGAGGAAGCTGGGACGTACAGTTCGGGTGATGTGGAGCTTGCTGGCTTGCTACTTCTCCCGACGGGGAGGGGGCCCCATCCAGCAGCCGTCATCATCCAGGGCTCCGGCGATTCCGACCGGACCAACGGCTGGGCGCGCTCGATATCGGAAACGATTGCCGAGGCAGGCTATGCCGTTCTTCTCACGGACAAGCGCGGTAGCGGCGCCTCAGGTGGCGATTGGCACAGCGGCGGATTCGAGGTGCTCGCCGACGACGCGCTTGCCGGCCTTTCGTATCTCGCCTCGCGCCCGTCTATCGACAAATCCCGCATCGGCCTTGTCGGTCTTAGCCAAGGCGGGCGGGTCGTTCCCGTCGCGGCGGCCCGGTCCGACGCAGTCGCCTTCGCGATCAACATCGTCGGCGATGCCGTGTCCTTTGCCGAGCAGTCGGCGCACGAGATGAGCAATGTGGCGCGCCAGGCAAAGCTCCCGGAGCCGTTGCGCGAACAGGTGCTGCAATTGAATGCGGCCGCCGGCCGGGCGCTGCTCACCGGCGACTGGAGTGAATATGCCCGTTTGCGAGAGGCGGGGCTGGCAGCTCCCTGGGCACCGGTGGCACGCGGTTTCCCGCCGGTCGGCGATCCGATCTGGACCTTCTATGGAAAAGCGTTCGCCTTCGATCCGATGCCCTATTGGACACTGGTACGCCGGCCGGCGCTAATCCTCTACGGCGAGCAGGACGAAGCCGACAATGTCGCAGTTGCCGAAAGCGTGCGCCGGCTTCGTTTCGGATTCGGCGTGGTCGGGAAGGACAATTACGAGATTGTCGTGCTGCCGGGCGTCGGCCACTCGCTTGGCTGGACCTCCGAGGGCGGGCTGGGCGCCGGCGCCATCCCAGCGATCCGCGACTGGCTTGCCGCAAACGTCCGTCAGGACGAATAATACATGTCGAACTCGACCGGGCTCGGGGTTGTCTCCCAGCGCATCACTTCTTCCCATTTGAGCTCGGCATAAGCGTCGATCTGGTCGTCGCTGAACACGTCGCCGCGGGTCAGGAAGGCGCGGTCGTTCTGGAGGCTCACAAGCGCCTCGCGAAGGCTTCCGCAAACGGTCGGCACGTCGACCAGCTCCTGCGGCGGCAAATCGTAGAGGTTCTTGTCCATCGGGTCGCCCGGATGGATCCGGTTCTGGATCCCGTCGAGCCCGGCCATCAGAAGCGCCGAATAAGCCAGATAGGGGTTGGCGAGCGCGTCGGGGAAGCGGAATTCGACCCGCTTCGCCTTCTCGCCGGCGCCGTAGGGGATCCGGCAGCTGGCCGAGCGGTTGCGGCTCGAATAAGCGAGAAGCACCGGCGCCTCGAAGCCGGGCACCAGGCGCTTGTAGCTGTTGGTCGTGGGGTTGGTGAAAGCGTTCAGCGCGCGGGCATGCTTGATCACTCCGCCGATGAAGTAGAGCGCGGTTTCGCTCAGGCCCGCATAGCCGTCGCCGGCAAACAGCGGCTTTTTGCCCTTCCAGATCGACATGTGGGTGTGCATGCCGCTTCCGTTATCCTGGGCGATCGGCTTGGGCATGAAGGTCGCGGTCTTGCCGTAGGCGTGGGCGACCATGTGCACGACATATTTGTAAATCTGCATCCGGTCGGCGGTCTGGACAAGGCTTCCGTAGGTCAGCCCCAGCTCGTGCTGCGAGGGGGCCACCTCGTGATGGTGCTTGTCCATCGGAAGGCCCAGTTCGAGCATTGTCGCGACCATTTCGCCGCGAATGTCCATTGCGCTGTCGACGGGAGCGACCGGAAAATATCCGCCCTTGGCGCGCGGGCGGTGGGCGAGATTGCCGGCGTCATATTCGCGGCCGGTGTTGGTCGGAAGCTCGATGTCGTCGATGCGGTAATAGCTGGTCGCATAGCCGTCCTCGAAGCGGACGTCGTCGAACATGAAGAATTCGGCTTCCGGGCCGACGAACACGGTGTCGCCGATTCCGCTCGCCTTCAGATAGGCTTCGGCGCGCGTGGCGGTGGAGCGCGGGTCGCGGCCGTAAAGCTCGCCGGTCGACGGCTCGACGATATTGCAGAACAGGATCAACATCGGGGTGGCGCTGAACGGGTCGACATAGGCTGCGTCGAGGTCGGGCTTGAGGATCATGTCGGACTCGTTGATCGCCTTCCAACCGGCGATCGAACTTCCGTCGAACATGAATCCGTCGGTCAGCTGGTCCTCGTCGATGATTCCCGAGGCCATCGTCAAATGCTGCCACTTTCCCTTCGGATCGGTGAAGCGAAGGTCAACCCACTCGATCTCCTCGTCCTTGATCTTCGAAATCATTGTCCCGGCGTCGTTCGCCATCTGATCGCTCCCTGGGTGCCGATAGGATTGCCGGTTAAATTGCCGAGTCGCGCGGCAGAGTCAGCCGGGCGGCGAATATTTCACCGGCGCGGAAAAAAGGTCGGACGCGATAACCTCGGCTAACGGCGGATGAGGGCGGCTCGTTCTAGGTTTCTCGCATAGAATTAGGTAGTTGCACCGCTAGTCGAAAATCGCCCTGCCCGCCTTCCACCCGAGGAAGAGCAGGATCAGCCCGCCAATGAGCGCGAGCACGAAGACGAAGATCGCGATGTCGGCAAGGGCGCCGGCGATTCCGCCAAAGCCCAGGATCGCCGCGACCAAGGCGATGATGAGGAGGGTTACTGCAAAGCCGATCATGGGTCGTTGCTCCTTGTCCGTTCTCCAGAGCAACGGCTCCCGGCGCCGGTCGTTCCGGCGGCGAACCACCGGAACCTTTTCCGCGAATGGCGACCTCTACTCGGCTTCGACCAGCTCGATGTCCCAAAGCGAGTCGCCGTAGGTGTAGAAGAAGCAGGGCTCGCTCGACAGGCACTCATGGCCGTGCGGACGTGCGCCGGCGACATACCAATAGTCGCCGGGGTCGATCTCCACCCGCTTCCCGCCGTCGTAGAGATTGGCCATCCGGCCGGAGATCATCACTCCGTGATAGGGGTTCGAGTGCATGTGCATCGGCACCTTCGCTGCGGGGACGAAGCGGACATATTTGCCGTGCGTCTGCTTCTCCCAGTCGCCGTAGGCGGGGGCGAATTCCACTCCCGAGAACATCTCGCGCCATTCGAGCTGGGCGGCGGCCAAATTCTCCGGCGGCTGAGCGAGCGCCGGGCTAGCCGACACGAGCATAGCGGCCGCGGCCGCCGCGGAGATCATCGTCTTGGCCATGTACATCCTCCCCTGTTTGCGGGGGCAGGTTTACCACGGCTGCCAGCGACCGTAAAAATCTTCCTGCTCAGAGATAACCCATCAGAAGCAGGATGATGACGACGATCAGGATCAGCCCAAGCAACCCTGAAGGGCCGTAGCCCCAGCCAGAACTGTACCCCCAGTTCGGAAGTGCAGCGACCAGCAGCAGGATGAGAAGGATCACGAGAATTGTACCGGGCACGGCCGTCTCCCTTTTTCAGTAGACGCGGCGCTGGGCTGCGATCAGCATCCGAAGCAGCATCGCCACCGGTCTCGGAACCCCGACCTTGCCTTCGAGCCACAGGCTGACCGCCGAGCGGGACACTCCGATCGCCTTGGCGAGGTCCGCCTGGGTACGATAGCCAAGAGTCCGCATCGCCGACTTCAATTCATCCGGCGACATCGACGCGAGGCGCGGATCGTCCATCTAGATGGCGTCCGCTCCGCGGTCGCCGGTTCGGATTCGCACCGCCTCGTCGACAGGAAGGACGAAGATCTTGCCGTCGCCGATGCGGCCGGTCCGAGCGGACTGGGTGATCGCCTCGATCACGTTGTCGACCAGCATGTCCTCGACAATGACCTCGATCTTCACCTTGGGAAGGAAGTCGATCACATATTCCGCGCCCCGGTACAGCTCGGTGTGACCCTTCTGGCGCCCGAAGCCTTTCACCTCGGTCACGGTAATTCCGGACACGCCCACCTCGTGCAGCGCGTCCTTCACATCGTCGAGCTTGAACGGCTTGATCACCGCTTCGATCTTTTTCACGCGGGGAACCCCTATCAGCAGCGATCACGGCTAATGCCCAATCGCCGCCGCATTTGAAAGGCAGAGCGCGCGCCTGATGAACAAGGCGATCATCCTTTCGGCCGGCCAGGGCTCGCGTCTGGGCCACCTCACCGACGACAGGCCCAAGTGCCTGATCGAGTTCGGCGGACGAACCTTGCTCGACCGGCAGCTCGACACGCTTGCGGCAAACGCGGTGGGGCAGGCGGTGGTGGTCACCGGTTTCCATGACGATCTGGTCGAGGAGGCGCTCGCAAGGCGCAGCGGCGGGCCCGACGTACGGACGATCTATAATCCCTTCTACCAAGTGGCCGACAATCTCGGCTCGATTTTCCTGGCGCGCGACGAGCTGACCGGCGACTGCCTGGTGTGGAACGGAGATACTTTGGTGTCGGACTCGCTTATGGCCCGGGTCATAGGCAACGACCGGCCCGGCATCTGCGTCACCATCGATCGAAAGGACAGCTACGACGAAGACGACATGAAGGTGGCAGTCGATCCCGACGGCCGCCTCAGGGCGATCGCCAAGCGGCTGCCGAAAGAGGACGTCAACGGCGAGTCGATCGGCCTGCTCGCATTCCGCTCAGGAGGTGCCGAGCACTTCCGCGAGGCGATCGAGCGGGACATGCGCACCAGCGAGGGGACGACCATCTGGTATTTGCGGGTGATTCACCACATCGCCGAGCGCTCCGACGTCTGGACTTTCGACATCAGCGGCGAGGAGTGGGGCGAGGTCGACTTCCCCGAAGACGTCGAGCGGGCCCAGTCGCTCGTCGCCGGTTGGGACTCGGCGCGGCGGGCCGCCTAGGCGTAGGGCGGCGCGTTAAGCCCCTTTGGGCTCTTAGTGAAAATCTCGCAGCCGTCGTCGGTGATCCCGACCGAATGCTCGAACTGGGCCGACAGCGAGCGGTCGCGGGTGACCGCGGTCCACCCGTCATCGAGCAGCTTCACGTCCGCCCGGCCGATGTTGATCATCGGCTCGACGGTGAAGAACATTCCAGGCTTGAGCTCGGGGCCGGTACCGGGCCGGCCCGCATGAACGACCTCGGGACTGTCGTGAAACAGGCGTCCGAGCCCGTGGCCGCAGAAGTCCCGAACGACGCTGTAGCGATGCTTTTCGGCATGGCTCTGGATTGCGTGGGCGACATCGCCCATTCGGTTTCCAGGCTTCGCCTGTTCGATACCGAGCATCAGGCATTCGTAGGTGACATCGACCAGCCGCCGCGCTTTGAGCGGAACCTCGCCGACCAGATACATTCGGCTGGTGTCGCCGTGCCAGCCGTCGAGGATCGGAGTGACGTCGATGTTGACGATGTCGCCGTCCTTGAGGACCTTCTCGCCGGGTATCCCATGACACACGACATGGTTGATTGACGTGCAGCAGCTCCTGGTGAAGCCGCGATAGCCGAGTGTCGCAGGGACCGCACCGGCCTCAATCGTCATTCGCTGCACGATCGCGTCGATTTCGGCGGTCGTCACGCCCGGAACCACCTGTGGCACCAGCGCGTCAAGGATTTCGGCCGCCAGCCGGCCCGCACGGCGCATGCCCTCGAACGCCTCTGCCCCGTGCAGCTTGATGACGCCGTTGCGGGATTCGACCCGCTCGTCTGCTTCGACGGTGATGTATTGAGTCATGCGGCCTAGATAGGCATTCGGGCGCGCAAAGTCACCGGAGGAGTGAGTGGCCGATACACCGAGAATCTGGACGGCCGCCCTGATCGTCATCGGCGACGAAATCCTGTCGGGCCGGACCGAAGACAGGAACGTCGCTCAGGTGGCTCGCTGGCTGAACCTCCAGGGTATTCGTCTCTCCGAAGTCCGGATCGCCCCGGACGAGGAGCAAGCGATCGTTGGAGCGGTGAATTCGCTTCGGCAGGTCCACGATTATGTGTTCACCACCGGCGGGATCGGCCCCACCCACGACGACATCACGGTCGACTCAATCGCCGCGGCATTCGAAGTTCCGGTGATCGTCCATCCCGACGCCAGGCGGCTGCTTGAGGATTATTATCGCGACCGTGATTCCGGCCTAACCGAAGCGCGGCTGAGGATGGCGCGAGTCCCCGCCGGGGCCGAGCTCATCCCCAATCCGACGTCGGGCGCCCCGGGCGTCCGGATCGGCAACGTGTTCATCCTGGCGGGCATCCCGAATGTCGCCAAGGCGATGCTCGAGGCGCTGGAGGGCAAGCTTGAGGGAGGCCGCCCGATCGTATCGGTGACGGTGCGCGCGCATGCGGCCGAAAGTGAAGTCGCCGAGTTGCTGAAACAGGTGCAGGACGAGAATCCTGGCGTATCGATCGGCAGCTATCCCTTCTATCGCGACGGAGGTTTCGGCGCGGATTTCGTCCTCCGGTCGGAAGACGAGGATCTGGCGAAGCGCTGTGCCGAATTGCTGGGGAAGCGATTGAAGAAGGCGGGAATCGAATTAGCTCGCGACCAGTGAGCTGAGCCGCTCTCAATCCTGAAGGACGTAGCCGATTATCGCCAGCACGAAGAGCACGGTCGCAACAGTCCAGAGCTTCCCATGGTGCGACATGAATTATCCCCTCCTTATCGCCCCGCTCGCCCTGGGCGAGCCTGCGCTCGCCATGACGGCAGTCCCCCGGACTGCCTATGCCGGAGCGGGTAGCGGGAATCGAACCCGCGCGTTCAGCTTGGGAAGCTGACAGGCTGCCACTACATCATACCCGCGCAACGCCGCCGAATTAGGTAGTCGGGCCGGCACCGTCAACGCGGGCTCCTGGTAAGCTGCGCCAGAAGGGGCCACCACAATTTCACCGTGCAGGCGTTCGACCTCTCGCCAGAAGGCTGCAAGCTCGAATTCCTCGAACGGCCGCAACTCGACGAAACCGTCTAAATCAAGTTCGAGGGTCTTGAGGGTCTTGAGGCGACAGTGTGCTGGGTCGAGCACAATGTCGCCGGTGCCGAGTTCGTCCGTCCGCTCCACTCCGCGGTCTTCGACATGCTCGTCTGTCGTCTCGGCTAGCTCGCTGCCTTAGCCGCCCGGGTAATCCGCGAGCGCCGAGGCAAGGTCGGCGATCAGGTCGCGCGGATCCTCGAGGCCGATGTGGAGACGGACCAGCGGCCCGTCCCACGTCGTATCCGTCGCGGTTCGCAGCGGCTCCGCGGGCACAGCGAGGCTTTCGAACCCGCCCCAGCTGTAGCCGATCCCGAACAGCTCCAGACTGTCGACGAGCCGGTCGCGGGCGGCGTCGCCGCCACCGGCGAGGACGATCGAAAAGAGGCCGCTCGAGCCGCTGAAGTCCCGTTTCCAATATTGATGGCCGGGGCAGCTTTCGAACGCCGGATGCAGTACCCGCGCGACTTGCGGCTGCTCAGAGAGCCACCGCGCGACCGTCAACGCATTCTCCTGGTGCCGTTGCAGCCGCACGCCGAGCGTCCGCAGTCCGCGCGCGGCGAGATAGGCATCGTCGGGGCTGACGAACTGGCCGAAGGCGGAGCTGGTGCGCTGCAGCCGTTCCCAGTGCGACGATGAGGCCGTTATCGAGCCGAGCATCACATCCGAGTGGCCAGCGATATATTTGGTGCAGGCGAGGATCGCGAGGTCCACGCCATGCTCGATCGCTGGGAACAACAAAGGAGTCGCCCAGGTGTTGTCGAGCATAATGGCGACCCCGCGTTCTCGCGCAATTGCGCAAATCCCGGGCACGTCCTGGACCTCGAAAGTCAGCGAACCCGGGCTTTCGAGGAAGATGGCGCGCGTATTGTTGGAGAGCAGGCCTTCAAGCTGGTCCGGTCTCGCGAGCGGGTCGTAATAGCGCGTCGTGATTCCGAGCTGCTTCAGCTCGCGGTCGCAGAAGGTCCGGGTCGGCGTGTAGACGTTGTCGACCATCAGCAGCTCGTCGCCGGGCGAAAGGACCGTCACCAGCGCCATTGCGACGGCTGCAAGGCCGGACGGGAAGAGGGCGGTTCCGGCTGCTCCAGGTTCGAGTTCCGTCAAGGCTTCGGCGAGCGACCAGTGGGTCGGTGTGCCGTGGCGCCCGTAGCTCAGGCGCCCTTGGAGAGGCGGATAAGCGGCGTTGAGGTCGGCCACGCTGTCGAACAGCACCGTCGACGTGCGCGAGACGGGAACGTTGACCATCCCGCCGAGCCACTCCGGGCGGCGGCCGCCGGTGACGAGCTTCGTGTCCGGTTTCTTGTCGCTCACGGCCAACGACTAGCGCAAAGGACACCAGGCGGGGAAGAACAGGCGTAACAGCCGCTGGCGCCGGAGGAGGGGGGCGCGGCCTTGAACCGGTGCGGCCTGCCGGTAAACCGGAACCGGAGACAGCGCATGAGCGAGAACAAGACACGTCCGTCGAGCGAGAGTGTCGAGGCATTTCTCGACAAGATTCCGGATGCGGACCGGAGGGACGGCGCGCGAACGCTCTGCCGTCTGATGCAGCGGGTCACGGGCGAGGAGCCAGTGCTGTGGGGCGGAAGCATGATCGGCTTTGGCCGCTACCGCTACAAATATGAAAGCGGGCGCGAGGGCGAATGGCTGGCCACCGGCTTCGCCCCTCGGGCGAAGGAGCTGGTGGTCTATCTGATGGCCGACTCGCCCGATCGCGAGCAGTTGCTCGCGCGGCTCGGAAAGCACCGCGTCGGCAAGTCCTGCCTCTACATCAAGCAGCTGGCCGACATTGACCTGGAGGTGCTGGAGGCGCTCATCCGAAGCTCGCTGCAGGCTCTCAGCGAACTCTATCCGGTGACATGAGAAAGGGCGCTCCGGAAGGTCCGAAGCGCCCTCGCGTGACGAATATTGATCTCAGGATAATCACGCTCGCCAATCCTCTGGATTGGCTGCGCGTGACTATCGCTTCGAGAACTGGAAGCTTCGGCGAGCCTTGGCGCGGCCGTACTTCTTGCGCTCGACGACTCGCGAATCGCGGGTCAGGAACCCGGCCTGCTTGACCACTCCGCGGAGCTCCGGTTCGAAGCGGGTCAGCGCCTGCGAAATCCCATGCTTCACCGCTCCAGCCTGGCCCGACAGCCCGCCGCCCTTGACGGTGGCGACGACGTCATACTGGCCGCGGCGGTCGGCGATGTCGAACGGCTGGTTGATGACCAGGCGAAGCGTGGGTCGGGCGAAATAGACTTCCTGCTCGCGGCCGTTGACGAGGATTCGGCCCGAGCCCGGCTTCAGCCATACGCGCGCGATCGCGTCCTTTCGGCGGCCGGTCGCATAAGCGCGGCCCTGCTTGTCGAGCTGCTGCTCGCGGAGCGGCGCTTGTTCGGCGGGCGGCGGAGCGGCTTCGGCGGCAGTTTCTTCTGCCGCAGCCTCGGCGGCGGCAGGCGCCTCCTCCTTGGTTAGCTCGGCGAGATCGGAAAGGCTCTTTTTGTCGGCCATGTTATGCGCCCACCTTGTTCTTGCGGTTCATCGACGCGACGTCGAGGACTTGCGGGCTCTGCCCGGCGTGCGGATGCTCGGGGCCGTTGTAGAGGTGCAAATTGCGCATCTGATCGCGGCCAAGCGGGCCACGCGGAATCATCCGCTCGACTGCCTTTTCGAGCACCCGCTCGGGAAAGCGGCCTTCGAGCACCTTTCCGGCGGTGATTTCCTTGATTCCGCCGGGAAAGCCGGTGTGCTTGTAGTAGATTTTCTGGTCGAGCTTGCGGCCGGTGAACTTCACCTTTTCGGCGTTGACGACAACGACGTGGTCGCCGCAGTCGACATGCGGAGTGTAGCTCGGCTTGTGCTTGCCTCGAAGCAGATTGGCAATGATCGTCGCGACTCGACCGACGACGAGGCCATCTGCATCGATCAAATGCCATTTCTTTTCGACCTCGGCCGGTTTCACCGACCGCGTCGTCTTCATCAGCGCCTTCATGGCGTTGAACCTTTCGTTGGAATGCGAAAGGCGACGCCCAGGCGCCGCCGCTGGACGCGCTAATTGCGGCTGACCGGTGAAAAGTCAAGCAAAGTCGTGCTGTTGACGGAGGGTAAAATACTACCGGAACAAGCTGGGGATGCCGCTTGCCTGTTCGCAACTCACCTGAACCAGCGGCGCGGTCGCGGGTTCTCCCAAGCGTAACGAGCGGAAAGATTCAACAATGCAGCACAGGCGGGCGATCGTCCCGAAAGAGTTGGAGCGGGTCGTCAGCGACATATCCGCGGAAATCTCTTCGAGCGAAGACTGGGGCAAACCGACCCGGCAGATCGATGCGCTTGCCGACATCGACACACGCCAGTTCGGAATCGCAATCCTGACACGCGATGGCGACCTGGTGTGCGGGGGCGATGCAGACACTCCGTTTTCGATCCAGAGCATTTCCAAGGTCTTTTCGCTCGAGCTGGTGCTCGAGGCGCGCGGCGACGAGCTGTGGGACCGCGTCGGGCGCGATCCGTCCGGTGACCCGTTCAACTCGGTGATCGACCTCGAGCGGCAGGAGGGCCATCCGCGCAATCCCTTCATCAATGCCGGGGCGCTGATCGTCGTCGACATGCTGCTCGACACGCTGGAGCCCGACGAGGAGGTCCAGACGGTCATCCAGTTCGTCGAGCGGCTTCTGGACGGTGACAGCTTCAGCCTGAACGAGGAGGTGGCGAAGTCGGACGAGGACGCCGGCAGTCTCAACCGGGCGATACTGAACATCTCCCAACATTTCGGAAACGTCCGGAACGACATCGACAAGATTATGAAAGCCTATGTCCGGCAGTGCGCGATCGAGCTTTCATGCCGGCAGCTGGCGCGGGTCGGGCGATTTCTAATGCTCGAGGGCTTCGACGAGGCGTCGAAGCCCGATCTCGAGCGCGCGCGCAGGGCGCGGCGGATCCTTTCGCTGATGATGACCAGCGGCCTCTATGACGGAGCAGGCGATTTCGCCTATCGCGTCGGGCTTCCCGCCAAGAGCGGGATCGGCGGCGGAATCCTGGCGATCGCGCCCAACACCGCGTCGATCGCCGTGTGGTCGCCGGGTCTGGACGAGAGCGGCAATTCCAAGCTCGGCACCCTGGCGCTCGAAATGCTCACCGACCGACTTGACTGGTCGTCGTTCGGCAAGATCAAGACTCTGCAGGAATGACGGTCCGGGAACGCTCGGCCGCAAAGTCGGCGAATTTTCTCGAAAAGCGGGCGAGGTCGCGCTTCAGGGCCGCGGCTCCGGGCTCGAGATCGAGAGTCTCGAGGTTGAGGTAGAGCGCGCGGTTGATCTCGATCTGGATGCTGTGCCGGCCCTCTTCGGGCCTGCCATGGCACTGGGTGATATAGCCGCCCTTGAAAGGCTCGTTGACGGCGACGCTGTGGCCGAGGCCGCGCAGCGTATCGACCGCGAAGCCGGTGAAGTCGGGCTGGGCGCTTGTCCCGTCGAGGTCGCTGACGACAAAGTCGGGCCTCGCCTCACCCGGGTCGGGAGACTGCGAATCGCCGACCGGCCGCATCGAATGCCAGGCGATGTGCCAGACCGCGCCCCACCGCTCCTGCGCCTGCCTCAGCGCCGCCTCCAGCGCCTCGTGATAGGGGCGCCAGTAATTGTCGATCCGATTCATCACCGACGCCCGGCCGAGCGGGCGTTCGTAAATCGGGTTGCTGTCGAGGCCGTTCCTGAACACCAGGCCGAGGCCGAGCTGCGAATAAGCGGTGGGTTTGAGAGGATCGATCCAGTCGTCCCCGACCACCTGCGGATCGAGATCGTCGATCGCCCGGTTGGGATCGACGTAGGCGCGCGGAAATGTCGCAGCGAGCAGCAGGATGCCGTGATCGGGCGCGTCGCCGATCAGATCGTCGACCAGCCGGTCCTCATGTCCGCGCAGCTGCTCGACAGGGACCGCCGGGATGAAGTCCGGCGGATAGTTGCGGCCGCTGTGCGGCGAATCATAGACTCCCGGAACCGCTTCTGCCGAAGAGGGCGCACGCACCAGGACCGGCGCTTCGGGAGTTCGATTTGACATCGAGTCTGGGTCCGCCATCTGCTGTCAACACCGGTTGGTACTTCATGGTTGCGATGTTGGCGCGGCCGCATCGGGCTGACGGGAAGGGTGATGGCAGAAGAGCAGTCCGATGGAGATTTTGGGCCGCGGCTCGCGCGGCGCGCGCATTTCGCCGTTCTTCTCGTCCTTCAGGCGTTGATGGCGGCCGAGCTGGTGCTGCTGGTTATCCGCGGCCAGTGGATGCATGTCTTCCTGACCGCCGCCGTGATGGCCGGGATTCTCGCGCCAGAACTGATCCGCCGCAAATTCCGGGTCGAAATCCCTTCGGAAGTGCAGATCCTCGCCGTTCTGTTCGTGTTCGCCACGCTCTTCTTGGGCGAGGTTCGCGACTATTACGAGCGCATTTGGTGGTGGGACCTTGCGCTCCACACAACTGCGGGCCTGCTGCTCGGGCTGCTCGGCTTCCTGATCGTCTACGTGCTGAACGAGAGCCGCGACGTTCAGCTGCAGATGCGTCCGTTGTTCATGGCGTTGTTCGCGTTCGCTTTTGCACTGTCGATCGGCACCCTTTGGGAAATCTTCGAATTCGCAATGGACCAGAACTTCGGGCTCACCATGCAAAAGCCGATGCTCGCCGATCCGTCGGGCCTGACGGACACGATGTGGGACATGATGGTCAACGCCGGCGGAGCAGCCATAGTGAGCGTTTCCGGCTGGCTGTACATCCGCCAGTCGCGGCGGCGGCACGTGGACACATGGATCGCGCGCTTCATTCGACGCAACCGGCGCTGGAGAAGGCGCGGGAGCCAAATCTCGACATAGCTATTACGGAAAGGGCGCGAATCTCGTTGGTTACTCCGGCTTCACTGCCTCGATCCGGGCGACGAGCCGGTTGCGGTCCCAGATTTCTGACGACACGAGGAGTTTCATCTCCCCGACCCGGCGCACTGCGTCGTCGTCGTCGCTGGCCTCGAGCCAGTCGGCGCTGTTGATGTTTCCCGCTCCATCGAGCCGATAATGCCTGTACTCCGGCAACGCACCAGCCTCCCCCGAAACGCACAACTATCACGGCTTTTCGAAAAACGGGATTCACATAGGTTACGCAGCCTCACGCTGAAGCATTCGGCCTGTTTCGACCTTGAGCATCGGACGCTTCGACTAGCGCTTCCGGGCAACCTCGTCCTCGACCCAGTCTGCATAGCTGCCAAGCAGCTTGTCGATCGGCCAGACGGCGATGCAGGGGACATCATAGCTGTGGAGCGCGGCGATGCGCGTGATGAGCTCGTCTGCCTGCCAGCTGTGGGTCTTGAGGATTGCCGGGACTTCTTCCGCAGTTTCGATCTTGCCCTCCCATCGGTAGACCGAGCGGCAGGGACCGAGGATGTTGATGCAGGCGGCGAGCCGCTCCTCGACGACGGTGCGGCCTATGCGTTCCGCCTCCTTTGCGTCGGCGAAGATTGCGTAAACGGAAACGACGCTCATCGTCTTTCCTCCCGCCGGCCGAGCACATGCGCGCCCCAGGCCGTGGCGGCCACCAGCGCCGCTGCGATCGCCTGATGGAGCACTGCGAGCCAGATCGCCATTCCCGTCATCACGGTGGCGATTCCGACGATGATCTGGGTTCCGAATGCCGAATGGACGGCGATCGATGCGGAGCGCGCGCCCGCTCGGCGGATTCGCCGCGCGAAGACGACCAGCGCGGCAACCGCAATCCATGCCCACCAGCGATGGATGAAATGGATGAGGAACGGATCGTGAGTAAGAGCGAACAGGACGCCGTTCGACCAGTCGACCCCGTCCGGAAAGAAGCGGCCGTGCATGCCCGGCCATGTGTTGGCGACATAGCCAGCGTCGAGCCCGGCGACCCAGGCGCCGTAGAGGAGCTGCACGAACAGGATCGCAAGCACAACTACGGAATATCCCGTCAGCCGAGCGCGCCGGTCCTCGCCGGTGCGGGCGAGGGTCCTGAGGTCCAGCGCCACCCAGATTAGCGCCCCGATGATGGCGAAGGCGAGCAGCAGGTGGGCTGAGAGGCGGAAATGGCTGACGTCGGTGCGGTCGACCAGCCCCGACATGACCATGTACCAGCCGAGCAGTCCCTGGAGACCGCCGAGAACCAGCAGCCCGACGAGCTTCCAGCCATAGCCGCGCGGAATGGCCCGCTTGGCCGCGAACCAGACGAGCGGGATCGCGAAGGCCAGCCCGATCACGCGGCCGAGCAGCCGGTGAAACCATTCCCAGAAGTAGATCCGCTTGAAGGCGTCGAGGTCCATGCCTCGTGGCGCATTGACCTCCCGATATTCCGGCGTCTGCTTGTAGAGCTCGAATGCCTCGTTCCACTGCTGCTCGTTGAGCGGCGGGACTGCGCCGGTGATTGGCCTCCACTCGGTGATCGAAAGCCCGCTTTCGGTAAGCCTGGTGATTCCGCCGACGACGACCATCAGAAAGACAAGGGTTGCGACTGCAAACAACCAGTTGGAGATCGCCAGCGGCCTGGAAGTGCCGGTGATCTTCACGTCTGCAGACGCGGCGAGGGTGGAATCCATGACTGGGCGGCCTATGCCCGCGCCGCCACGGAAGCGGCAAGAGCCATTTCAGCGGCAATGTGATGTTGTATCCTGACGCGGCCTCGACTATATCCGTCGGCGCAATGCTAGCGCTTCTTGCAAAATCGGGACGTCTGGATCGGTTCGCGATCGGCCTTTCCGGCCTGTGTCTCGTCCATTGCTTGGCGACTGCGGTCTTTCTGGCTGCCGTCGCGACTGCCGGCGGTCTGCTTGGCGCTCCGATCATCCACGAAGTCGGCCTGACTCTGGCGATGATCCTGGGCGCAGTCGCACTCGGTCGGGGAGTGCTCGAGCATGGGTTCATGATGCCGGGCGCGGTCGGAGCGTTGGGGCTTGGAGTCATGGCTGGCGCTTTGCAATTGCCGCATGACGGTACCGAAGCGATGTTCACGATGATCGGCGTCGGCATTCTCGCGCTCGGCCATCGGCTCAACTTTCTGGCGGCCGAGTAAACATTTTTCCGAAACTTGCCGCTGCCCGTCCGCGGGCGTACTTCAATGACAGATACAGATATGGCCTCTCACGATCATCAGCTTCACCAGGGCGAATCGCTCAGGTCCGCCGCGGCCAGCCGACTGCAGGCCAGGGGCGAGCAGTGGACGGACATGCGCTCGGCAGTGTTCGACGCGCTGGCGGGCTTCGATCGTCCGGCCAGCGCCTATGACATCGCCGAAGCGGTCTCCAAGTCGCAGAGGCGGCGTATCGCAGCCAATAGCGTCTACCGGATTCTCGATCTGTTCGTGGGCGCCAACCTCGCCCGGCGAGTCGAAAGTTCAAACGCTTATGTCGCTAACCAGCACCCGGAATGCCTTCACGACTGCATCTTCCTGATCTGCGACGATTGCGGCCAGGCGGTGCACATCGACGACGATGGCGTGTCGGGCGGAATTCGCGATGCCGCAGCGACCGTCGGATTTTCGGCAAAGCGGCCGGTTATTGAAGTACGCGGGACCTGCGGCGACTGCTCGGAGTAGCTGCTGTGGCCGGGGCTTGGCCTCCATGCCCCGTGTATGCACTCCGAAATAAGCCAATTGGGGGAGGGAATGCTGGGCGCGGGTGAGCCGATCCGACGGGTTGTGATCCTTGGCGGCGGGACTGCCGGCTGGATGACGGCTGCGGCGATCACCAAGGTGATGAACCGGGCCTGCGAAGTCCATGTGGTCGAATCGTCCGCGATCGGGACCGTCGGCGTCGGTGAGGCGACCATTCCGCCAATCCGGCAGATGAACCGGTTCCTTGAAATCGACGAGGACGAGTTCATCCGGAAAACCGGCGCGACCTTCAAGGCCGCCATCCAATTCGTCGACTGGAGCGGCGACGGACGAGCTTATTTCCACGCCTTTGGACCGATCGGGTTCAACCCGGGTCTGGCCTTGGTGCACCGCTGGCGCCGGCTCAAGGCCGAGCGCGGCGAGGTCGCCGGCGGCCTGGAGGATTATTCGGTCACCGCCCAGGCCTGTCACGCCGGCAAGTTCCACCGGGTCTTCACCTCCGGCCAAGCGCAAATCCCAGTCGACTATGCCTTCCACTTCGACGCCGGCTTGTACGCGCAATTCCTGCGTGGCCTGGCCGAGCAGGGCGGAGCCGTTCGCCACGACCGCAAGGTCGTCGGCCACGAGATGACCGAGCATGGCTTCGTCAAAGGGCTCGTGCTGGAAGGCGGCGAAACCCTGGAAGGCGACCTCTTCATCGACTGTTCCGGTTTTCGCGGGCTTCTGATCGGCGAGGCACTCGGCACCGAATATGAAGACTGGACTCACTGGCTGCCAAGCGACCGGGCGGTCGCCGTGCCTTCCGAAGTCATGCCCGACCTTCCGCCTTTCACCCGGGCAACGGCCCGTGACGCCGGATGGCAATGGCGGATCCCGCTCCAGCACCGCACCGGCAATGGCCTCGTCTATTCGAGCAAGTTCATCAGCGACGATGAAGCCACCTCGACGCTGCTGGACAACTTGCCTTCGCCGAAGGTGGGTGAGCCGCGGGTGCTCAAATTCAAGACCGGCCGCCGAAAGATCTTTTGGAACAAGAACGTCGTCGCGATCGGCCTGTCGAGCGGGTTTCTCGAACCTCTTGAGTCGACCAGCATTCACCTGATCCAGACCGGGATCGAAAAGCTTCTCAGCCTCTTTCCCGACCGCAGCTTCCGGCAGGCGGACATCGACTTCTACAACAAGGTGACTGCGCTCGAGTTCGACTACGTCCGCGACCTCATCATCTTGCACTACATCGCCAACGACCGCCGCGGTCAGCCGTTCTGGGACTGGTGCCGCGAGGAGGAGATTCCGGACAGCCTCAGGAATCGCATCGACCTGTACAAGGGCCATGGCCGCGTCTTCCGCCAGGAGGACGAGCTGTTCAGCCCCTTGAGCTGGACGGCAGTGTTCGAGGGCCAAGGGTTGCACGCTGAGGCGTACGACCCGCTGATGCAAGGCATTCCAATCGATGTCATCGAAGGGCAGTTGCGGCAGGTTCGGGAATTCGTGTCTCGGGGCGTGGCGTCGATGCCTGACCATGCCTCCTTCGTTCAGCAGTGCGCCGGTATGACCGAACTCAATTCCGCAGCGGTCACTAATCGCGCTTGATACCAATATCATAAGTAGGGCCCCGCTTTGACGCAGGCAGATTAGGAGCTAAGGCCGGCGCCATGTCCGACCGGCCAGAAACTCCGTTGCTCGATACTGTTCGGTATCCTTCCGAAATTCGCGCCCTCGATAAGGGACAGCTTCGGCAACTTGCCGACGAATTACGCCAGGAGACAATCTCGGCCGTGTCGGTTACCGGCGGCCACCTCGGGGCTGGGCTCGGGGTCGTCGAACTGACGGTTGCGGTCCACTATGTGTTCGACACGCCGCGCGACAAGCTTGTGTGGGACGTCGGCCACCAGGCCTATCCGCACAAAATCGTCACCGGCCGGCGCGAACGCATCCGTACGCTTCGCCAGGGCGGCGGGCTCTCCGGCTTTACGAAGCGTTCGGAGAGCGAATACGATTCATTCGGAGCAGCCCACAGCTCGACTTCGATCTCGGCGGCGCTGGGCTTCGCAATCGCCAACAGGCTAGCCGGCGCCGAAGGCAAGGCGATCGCGGTGATCGGCGACGGCGCGATGAGCGCCGGGATGGCCTATGAGGCGATGAACAATGCGGCTGCGGCCGGTAACAGGCTGGTCGTCATCCTCAATGACAATGACATGTCGATCGCGCCGCCGGTGGGCTCGCTTCGCAACGCGCTCGCCCGACTGGTCAGCTCCGGGAAATATCTCGCTCCGCGGCGGCTCGCCCAGAAGCTCGCCCGGGCCATGCCCGAGCCGCTTCACGTGGCGGCTCGCCGGATGGAGGAATATGCACGCGGGATGATCACCGGCGGGACGCTGTTCGACGAGCTGGGCTTCTACTATGTCGGCCCGGTGGACGGCCATGATGTCAATGCCTTAGTCGAGGTTCTTGAGAACGTTCGTGACGCGGAAGAAGGGCCGATGCTGGTCCACGTCGTCACTCGCAAGGGCAAAGGCTATGCGCCCGCCGAGAAAGCCGCCGACAAATACCACGGGGTCGTCAAGTTCGACGTCGTCTCCGGAGTTCAGGCCAAGGCGGCGACGGGCGCCCCGAGCTACACGAGCGTCTTTGCAACGGCGATGATCGGGGAGATGGAGCGCGACGAGAAGGTGGTCGCGATCACCGCGGCGATGCCGTCGGGGACCGGCCTCGACAAGGTCGCAGCCAAATTCCCGGAGCGCACGTTCGACGTCGGGATTGCCGAGCAGCATGGCGTCACCTTTGCCGGCGGCCTTGCCGCTCAGGGCTATCGCCCGTTCTGCGCGATCTACTCGACCTTCCTTCAGCGCGCCTACGACCAGGTCGTCCACGACATCGCCATCCAGAACCTTCCGGTCCGCTTCGCGATGGACCGCGCGGGGCTGGTCGGCGCCGACGGTCAGACCCACGCAGGCAGCTTCGACCTCGCCTATCTTTGCACGCTTCCCAATTTCGTCGTGATGGCCGCCTCCGACGAGGCCGAGCTCACGCATATGGTGCACACGATGGCGCTCCACGACAGCGGGCCGATCGCAGTCCGCTATCCTCGCGGCGAGGGCAGGGGGGTCCCGCTTCCGCAAGTCCCGCAGGAACTGGAAATCGGCAGGGGCCGGATCGTCCGCCAGGGGAGCAAGGTCGCCATCCTGTCGCTCGGAACGCGGCTCGAGGAAGCGGAAAAGGCCGCCGACCAGCTCGAGGCCAAGGGGCTCTCGACGAGCGTCGCCGACCTGCGCTTCGCAAAGCCGCTCGACGAGGAGTTGATCCGCAAGCTCCTGACAACGCACGAAGTTGCAGTCACGATTGAGGAGGCGTCGATCGGCGGCCTCGGGGCGCATGTGCTGACCCTGGCGAGCGACGAAGGGCTGGTCGATTCCGGGTTGAAGATCCGGACGATGCGGCTCCCGGACCGGTTCATCGACCAGGACAAGCCGGACAAGCAGTATGACGAGGCGCGCCTGAACGCGTCGCACATCGTCGATACGGTGCTCAAGGCGCTGCGCAGCAACAGCGCCGGCTTCGAGGGGGTCCGGGCGTAGCCAAAGTCCGCGCAGACCAGCTGCTGGTGAACCGTGGGCTGGCCGAGAGCCGGACCAAGGCGCAGGCGCTAATTATGGCCGGGACGGTGTTCTGCGGCGAGAGAAAGCTTGCCAAGGCCGGCGACATGCTGGCCGACGAGGCTCCGCTAGAGGTTCGCGGCAAGGACCATCCGTGGGTGTCGCGCGGAGGGATCAAGCTCGAGCACGGGCTCCATCACTTCGGCTTCGACGTCGCCGGCGCCGTGGCTCTCGATGTCGGAAGCTCGACCGGCGGGTTCACCGACGTCCTGCTCAGCCGAGGAGCGGCGAAGGTTTACGCGATCGACGTCGGAACCAACCAGCTTGCCTGGAAGCTCCGCCAGGACCCGCGAGTGATCGTCCACGAGCAGACCAATGCACGCCATATCGACAGCAGTATCATCCCCGAGGCGGTCGATTTCATCACTTGCGATGCTAGCTTCATTTCGCTTTCCAAGGTGCTGGAATCGCCGCTGAAACTTGCAAGGAGTGACGCCGTTCTGATCGCCCTGGTCAAGCCGCAGTTCGAGGCCGGGCGCGAGGAGATCGGCAAGGGCGGCGTGGTTCGCGACCCGCAGGTCCACGAGCGCGTTTGCGCCGCCGCGGCCGAATGGGTCGGCTCGCAAGGGTGGAGCGTTGTGGGAATCGCCAAAAGCCCGATTACCGGGCCCGAGGGCAATGTCGAATTTCTGCTGGGGGCGCGAAAGAATGGCTGAAGCGGAACGGCGCCGTGAGTGGTGGCATAATGCGCTGATCACGGTTCCGGCCATCGTCCTCCTCGGCTCGCTGATGGGATGGCTGTCGAACTCGGGCTACGGCAATATGTGGTTCGACTCGCTGGACAAGCCGTTCTTTATGCCGCCGGGTTGGGCGTTCGGAGTAGTCTGGCCGATCCTTTACGTGCTGCTCGGGATTGCCGTGGCGATGATTCTCGCCGAGCCGCCGTCGGCGGCTCGAACCAAGGCGCTGATCCTGTTTTTCGCCCAGCTGGCGTTGAATTTCGCCTGGTCGCCGCTGTTCTTTGCAGCGCACGCGGTGATGATCGCGTTGGTTACGGTCTTCGTGATGACCGCAATTGCCGCCATGGCGGCAGGGCAGTTCTGGCGAATCCGGCGGGTAGCGGGCGCGTTGATGCTTCCCTATCTGGCGTGGTTGTGCTTCGCGGCGGCGCTCAACGCAGCGATCGACAGGCTCAATCCGGGCGCGGATTCGTTGCTCGGCTAATGAGGAGATGAGGACATGCAGTCGGAAAATCGGCTGTTCGACGATTTCGTCAAGATGATGAACGGCGTCGCCGGCACCATGGCCGGCATGGGACGCGAGGCAGAAGACTCGATGCGCGAGAAGATGCGCGAGTGGGTCGGCGGGATGGACTTCGTCTCGCGCGATGAGTTCGACGCGGTAAAGGCGATGGCGGCCGCAGCTCGCGAGGAGAACGAAATCCTCAGGAGCCGGATCGCTTCGCTCGAGGCGAAGGTCGCCGGGCCGGCTGGCGAGACGAAGCGAGCGCCCAAGGGCAAGGGCAAGCCTGTCTCGCGCTCTTCCGGGAACCCGGGGGCGAAGTCCTGACCGAGAGCGATTCCACCAGTGAGCGCGATGACGGTGCTCCGATCGAGGTCCTCGAGCAATATTTCGAGGCGCGCGGCTGGGCATGCGAGCGCTCGGGCGAGGGCGAGATCGTCGCTTCGGCGAGCGGAAGCTGGGCGCAATATGAATTTCGCGGCGTCTGGAGGCCGGAGGACCAGGTACTTCAGTTCCTCGCCTTCCCCGACATCAAGGTCGCGCCGGAAAAACGCTCCACCATCTATGAATCGATCGGGTTGATGAACGAGCAGCTGTGGCTCGGGCATTTCGAGATGTGGTCGGGCTCCGGCCTGATCGTCTTCCGCCACTCAACGGTTCTCGACACGCGCGACGGTGAAGGGTTGACCCTCGATCAGGCCGAAGCGATCGCCGAGGCCGCGCTCGAGGAATGCGAGCGATTCTACCCTGTTTTCCAGTTCGTGCTGTGGGGCGGCAAGAGCCCCGGCGAAGCGATCGCCGCAGCACTCATCGATACTCACGGCGAGGCTTAGAAATGCAGATACCGTCTCCAACCTGGTTCGTCGGCTGCGGCAACATGACCGGAGCAATGGTCGAAGGCTGGCGTACAGCCGGCATCGACCTGTCGATGGCGACCGCAATCCGGCCCAGCGGAAAGCCTGTGGAGGGCGTCCGCACCGTAAGCTCGCTCAAGGAAGCCGGAGCAGCGCCGCGAATGGTGGTTCTGGGATTCAAGCCGCAGTCGCTCGACGATGTCGCGCCCGATCTTGCGCCTTGGCTCACCTCGAAGACGATCCTCGTCTCGATCCTCGCCGGTGTCGAGGCCGAGAGCCTGAGGCGACGGTTCCGAAAGGGTGTCATAATCCGGGCCATGCCGAACCTTCCGGTATCGGTCCGACGAGGTGTGGTCGCGCTTCACAGCCAGGGCGTGGACGAGGGCGTTCGCAAGCAGCTCTCCGACCTGTTTTCCGCGCTGGGATTGGCGATGTGGACCGAAAGCGAGGCGGCGCTCGGCGCGATCGGAGCGGTGGCGGGGGCAGGGCCTGCTTATGTCGCGCGCTTTACCGACGCCCTTGCCGATGCGGCCGCGAGGCAGGGCCTGCCGCCGGCGCTCGCCTCGACGATCGCTCTGGAAACCGTGCTCGGAACCGCCTGGATGGCGGCGGCAAACGGCGAGACCATGGAGGTCCTCGCCCGGCGCGTCGCGAGCCCCAAAGGAACGACTGAAGCCGGGCTTGCGGTCCTCGACCGCGAAGGCGCGTTCCAGCAGCTGATCGGGGCGACGATCGACGCTGCGCGGCGCCGGGGAGCCGAGCTCGCAGCAAAGGCACGCGGCGAGCAGGTCGCCTAGCGAAATCGCCGCCGGCGGAGGTCCGCCGCACGTCCGCCCGCCAACTTGCCGACCTCAAGTTGCTGCCCTACGCCGTTTCGGACCAGCAACAGGGACAAAAATGGCCGAACCGAAGACCTATCACGACCGCGACGGATTCATCTGGTTCGACGGCAAGCTCGTACCGTGGCGTGATGCGAACATTCACGTCCTTACCCACGCACTCCACTATGCCTCGTCCGTGTTCGAGGGCCAGCGCGCCTACAACAGCGAGATCTTCAAGCTCGCTGAGCACAGCGAGCGGCTGCACGAGAGCGCCAAGATCCTGGGCTTCGCGATCCCGTGGAGTGTCGAAGAGATCAACGCCGCCTGCAGAGAAGTGCTCGAGGCCAATGAGCTCGTCGATGCTTACATGCGCCCGGTCGCCTGGCTGGGCTCGGAGCGGATGGGCGTGTCCCCGGCCGGTACCAAGGTGCACCTTGCGATCGCAGCCTGGGAGTGGGGCAAATATTTCAATCCCGAGAAGGCCAAGAAGGGGATTCGCCTGACGATCGCCCCGTGGCGCCGGCCGGCACCCTATACTGCGCCGGTCCATTCCAAGGCGGCGGGCCTGTACATGATCGCGATGCTTTCACGGAAGCACGCGGAGGATACAGGTTACGATGACGCGCTGATGTTCGACTGGCGCGGGCAGGTTGCGGAGGCGACGGGTGCGAACGCCTTCTTCGTGCGCGACGGCACACTTTTTACGCCGACTCCGGACTGCTTCCTCGACGGGATCACCCGACGGACGGTGATGGACCTTGCCCGCGAGCGCGGGGTCGAGGTCGTCGAACGCGCGATCTGGCCCGAAGAGCTGGAGAGCTTCGAGCAGATGTTCCTCACCGGAAGCGCGGCCGAAGTGACGCCGGTCGGATCGGCCGGACCGTGGACCTTCGAGGTCGGCGATCTGACCCGCCAGCTCGCCAAGGACTATGACGACCTGGTCAACGGCCGGGTGCCGAACCGTTAGACCTTCCAACTCACCCGGGCGCGGCTATATCGCGCTCTTGCCTGCTGGGGCGTAGCCAAGTGGTAAGGCACCGGTTTTTGGTACCGGCAATCGCAGGTTCGAATCCTGCCGCCCCAGCCAGCACTCTCCCTTGACGTTCTGCCGGGCAGCGGCGACAGCTTCGGCGGCCACGCCGGTCGCCCGTCACCAGCAATAGGTTTCCGATGCTTCCCAGGCTCTCTCTCACCTGTTTTCTGCTCGCCAGCAGCGCCGTTGTTCACGCCCAGGAGGAGGCTCCTCCGGAGCCGTCGCCGAGCCAAGCCGCGACTCATCATATTCCCCCGCAGGGGGCTGCGGTTGCTCCGGCGGCTCAGGCAACGCCCCAAAAGTGGGATGTCGAGCGGCCGCGCGGAGTCACCACGCGAACGGTGCGCATCGACACCGACGAGGGGACGTGGATGAACGTCGATGTCTCTCCCGACGGGAGCCGAGTCGCCTTCGACATGCTCGGTGACATCTACGTGATGCCGATCGGCGGCGGCACTCCGGTTCGTATCGGCGAGAGCCTTTCCTACGACCAGCAGCCGCGCTGGTCGCCCGACGGGGCCCGGATTGCTTTCGTCTCCGACCGTGCAGGCGGCGACAACATCTGGATCATGAACTCCGACGGCTCGAACAAGCAGCAGCTGACGAAGGAGGATTTTCGCCTTCTCAACCAGCCTAGCTGGAGCCCGGACGGGCGCTACATCGTCGCCAAGAAGCATTTTACGACCGCGCGTTCGCTCGGCACCGGGGAGGTGTGGCTCTACCACATCGATGGCGGAGTTGGCGTCCTGCTGGTCAAGCGTCCGGACGAGAAGCACCAGAAGGAGCTTGGCGAGCCGACCTTCGCTCCCGACGGTAAAAGCGTCTATTTCACCCGCAACATCACTCCGGGTGGCACCTTCCAATACGCCCAGGACACCAACCGGGAGGTGTTCGCGATCGAGCGCTACGAGCTCGAGAGCGGCGAAACGCATCGGGTCACGGCCGGAAACGGCGGCGCCGTCCGGCCGACGCCTTCGCCCGACGGCAAATATCTCGCATTCGTCCGCCGCGAGCGCGCCAAGTCCAAGCTCTACGTGCGCGATCTTGCCAGCGGAAACGAATGGAAGATTTACGACGACCTCGACCAGGACATGCAGGAGACGTGGGGGGTCACCGGCGTCTATCCGAACATGGATTGGACCGCCGACAGCCGCGACGTGGTGTTCTGGGCTGGCGGAAAGATTCGGTCGGTGCCGGTGACTGGCGGGCAGGGCCAAGTGATTCCATTTCGCGTTCAGGACGAGCGCGTCGTCGCCAACTCGCTTCACCCGACCGTCGAGGTCGCACCGGCAAGCTTCGAGACGAAGATGATCCGGTGGGCGTAGAGGTCCCCCGATGGCCGGCAAATCGTTTATGAATCGCTTGGCAAGCTGTGGCTGCGCCCCGCAGCCGGCGGCGCTCCCCGCCGCCTCACTCGCGGGAACGACGACAGGTTCGAGGCTTGGCCGGCCTGGTCGCGCGACGGCCGCTCGATCGCTTTCGTCAGCTGGAGCGACGAAGAGCTCGGGCGCATCCAGACTGTCGGCGCCGGCGGCGGCTCGCCGCGGACCGTCACCAGCGAGCCCGGCCATTATTCGAGCCCGCGCTTCTCGCCCGACAGCCGATCGATCGTGTTCGAGGCCGGATCGGGCGGTTATCTGACGTCGGACAATTGGGGGCGCGACAGCGGCGTTTACTCGGTGCCGGTGAGCGGCGGGTCGCCCGATCTCATCGAGCGCGGAGCGTCGAACCCGCAATTCGGCGCAAGCGGCGACCGCATATTCATGACCGTGGCATCCGAGGACGACAAGCTCCAGCTGGTCAGCACCGATCTGTCCGGGGAAGCGCGGCGGATCCATGCGTCGGGTGACCTGACGAGCGACTTCCAAGTTTCACCGGACGGACGCTCGGTCGCGTTCCGCCAGAATTATGAAGCGTTCCTGATGTCGCTGATGCCGGGCACTCAGAATGTCGAGGTCGCGACCGAGAAATCCGCGCTGCCGCCACTTCGGCTAAGCCAGGGCGGCGGCGACTTCATGCATTTCTCACACGACGGCACGCGTGTTCACTGGAGCGTCGGGCCCACGGTTTACACCGCCGACACGCGCGGCATTTACCGGGCCGGCGCTTACTCGCCGCCGCAGTCGGGAATCAGCCTCTCGACCAATGTTTTCGCCGCAAGGCCGACTGGAAGCGTTGCGCTGACCGGCGCCCGAATCGTCACCATGGCGGGTGAGAATGGCGGCATCATCGAGGACGGAACGATTCTGGTGCAGGGCGACAGGATCGCTGCCGTCGGTCCGCGGGGCAGCGTTGCGGTGCCGCCCGGCACTCCGACCGTCGACGCCACCGGCAAGACCATCGTCCCGGGCTTCATCGACGCGCACGCGCACGGGCCCCAGGGCGTCAATGGTCTGGTGCCGCAGCAGAACTGGTCGACTCAGGCAAATTTGGCGCTCGGCACGACCACCATCCACGATCCGTCGAACCGCGCCGCCGACATCTTCGCAGCGGCGGAGATGCAGAGGGCGGGGCTGATCCTGGCGCCGCGGATCTTCTCGACGGGGGAAATCATCTACGGCGCTAAGGCCGCCGGCGTGTTCGCAGAGGTCGGCAAGTTCGAAGATGCGCTTGCCCACGTCCGGCGCCTGAAGGCGCAGGGTGCATGGAGCGTCAAAAACTACAACCAGCCGCGCCGCGAACAGCGGCAGATGGTGGTGTCGGCCGCGCAGGCCGAGAACATGCTCGTGGTTCCCGAAGGTGGCTCGCTGTTCAACATGGACATGTCGCTGATTGCGGATGGCAATGCGACGATCGAACACAATGTGCCCGGGAGCACCTTCTACTCGGACGTGCTGCAATTCTGGTCGCAAACAGACACGAACTACACCCCCACGCTGGGCGTCACCTACGGCGGGCCTGGTGGCGACCCCTACTGGCGCGCGCGGATGAACCTGTGGGAGCATCCGCTCCTGACCGCGCACACTCCGCCGACGATCCTGGCGGCCGGCAGCGCCCGGCGAGTGATTGCTCCCGAAGAGGATTATGCCGACACCTGGGCGGCTCGCGAGGCCCGCAAGCTTGCCGACCGCGGGGTTCAGGTGAACATCGGCGCTCACGGCCAGCAGGAGGGCATTGCCGCCCACTGGGAGATGTGGAGCTTCGTTAAGGGTGGCTGGACTCCGCTTCAGGCGCTGCAGGCGGCGACAATCATGCCGGCGCGGACTCTGGGCATGACACGCGACCTCGGCTCACTCGAACCGGGCAAGCTCGCCGATCTCGTCGTGCTCGATGCCAACCCGCTCGAGAACATCCAGAACAGCGACAATGTCAGCCAGGTAATGCTCGGCGGCAGGCTGTACGACGCCGCAACTCTCAATGAGCAGGTAACCGGCAACCGTGTCCGGCCGGCCTATTGGTGGGAGGCGAGCGACAGCCGGCCGCCAGTGAGCGCGCGGTAAACCCCGAAGGTCAGCTAATGACCGCGGGCAAAGCCTGCCACAGGATCGCGACGAAGGAGAGCGCGGCGCCGGCCGAAGCGACCTTCAGCACCCATTTGTCGAGCTCGTCGGCATTGGCGATCAAGGCTCCCGTCCATGCAGTCCACCCAAGGACGGCGTTGGCTGCAAGCGCCGGGACAGTGACGATCAGGGTCAGGATGTTCGCGAGTCGCGAGCCTGGAAAGATGCTCGCGAACCCGTAGAGCAGGAAGAAATGCGCAGCCCAGATCGTGAGTCCGCCGAGCAGGAGGCTCCACTTGCGCACGCTACAGGCCTCCGGGGAACAGGCGCGTCAGCGTTGCGGTCACTGTGCCCTGGGCGGCCGTGTAGAGCATGAACAGCATGACCACGTCGAAGGTGACGTTGCGTGGCCGAGTGATCATCCCGCGCGCGTTTCTCGCGCCGAGGTAGAGAGCCATGATCGTCGAGATTGCGACCAGCATTCCCTGCTGGCTCATGAACGCCATGATCAGCGCGTTTTGCGACGTGAGTTGCGGATCGAGCCCGGCGAGATCCCAGTTCCACAGGTCGACGGCGAAGGCGGCGAGGATCGCACCGGCGGCCAGCAGGATCTGAGTCGGCGGCGACCAGTGCGTGCTCTTCTCGCGAGCGAGCAGCCAGCGGCCCGACAAGATCAGCGCGGCCGCAATGCCGTAGCCTCCGAGGATCGGGATGAGCCAATAGGGATCGCCGATCTCGCTCCAGAACGCCGGGTGGATCCCGTAGGCGAAGAACCAGGCGAAGACCGTCATCAGGAAGATCATGAAGATCACGATCAGGAGGATGACGGTCGCCCACCAGCCGTGGGTGCTCGGGCCAGTCACATAAGTGGGAAGCCGGATTCCGGCGCCGACATCCGCCTCACGCATCGCCACCGGCCGATCGGTCTCCCAAAGCCAGCGAATCATGCAGGGGAGCGCCAGTGCGCCGCTGATCAATGAGGGGGTGTAGGCCTGGATCGTTAGCAGCAGGAAAAACCCGGCGGTGAAAATGGCGGCGAACAGCGGCCACACCGACGGGCCGGGCATGATCTGAAGATATTGCGGCTCTGCGCGGATCGGACTCGTGATGAGCGTTTCGCGATGACCGGTCGCGGCGTTGGGGAGCATATATCGGCCTTTTTCCACATCCTCGCAGATATTCGGGTCGTCCCACAGCGGCTGCTGGCTTCGGACCACCGGAATGCTGCGGGTCGAATACAGGCCGGTCGGGAGCCATTCGAGCGTTCCGCCGCCGTAGATGTTGCCTGCATCGCAATCGACCGTGAACCGGAAGTTGCGCGCAAGATCGACGAGAAAGAGCAAAATTCCGGCACCAAGGATGAACGCGCCGACAGTCGATATGAAATTCGGGATCATCCATTGGGATTCCGGAAGGTAGGTGTAGACGCGCCGGGGCATTCCCATGAAGCCGGTCAGGTGCATCGGCAGGAAGGTGATGTGCATTCCGGTGAACATCAGCCAGAACACCCACTTTCCGAGCTTTTCGGAAAGTGGCCGGCTGCTGGTCATGCCCATCCAGTAATAAAAGCCCGCGAATAGCGGGAATACGGCTCCGCCAATCAGCACATAGTGGAGGTGGGCGACGATGAAGTGCGTGTCGTGCACCTGCCAGTCGAACGGCACCATCGCCACCATCACGCCGGTCAGGCCGCCCATGACGAAGGTGATCAGCGACGCGATCACGAACAGGGTCGGCGTGTTGTATTGCGGCTTTCCGACCGCGAAGGTCGCGATCCAGGCGAAGACCTGGATCCCGGCCGGTACGCTGACCGCCATGCTGGCGGCCGAAAAGAAGCCGACCGACATGGTCGGCATGCCGGTCGCGAACATGTGATGCGCCCAAACGCCGAAGCTGATGAACGCGGTCGCGAGAATGGCGAGGACGACGAGGTGGTATCCGACCAGCTTCGTCCGTGCGAGCGCCGCCACCATCATCGACATGAGGGCGGCTGCGGGAAGGAAGATGATGTAAACTTCGGGGTGCCCGAAGAACCAAAACAAATGCTGCCACAGCAGGGGATCCCCGCCGCGCGTAGGGTCGAAGAACGGCCAGTTGAGCGCCCGCTCGAGCTCGAGCAGCAAGGTGCACAGGATAATCGCCGGGAAGGCGATCACAATCATTCCGGCGAAGACCAAGATGCCCCAGGCGAACATCGGCATTCGCGCGAGAGTCATTCCCGGAGCCCGGGTCTTTAGGCCTCCAACCAGGATTTCGATCGCCCCGGCAATTGCGGATATCTCGATGAAGCCGATGCCCAAAAGCCAGAAGTCGGCATTGATTCCGGGCGAAAAGGTGGCGCTGGTCAGGGGCGGGTACATGAACCAGCCGCCGCTTGGCGACAGTCCGAAGAAAATCGACGCGAAGAAGCACAGTCCGCCGACGAAATAGGCCCAAAATGCATAGGCCGACAGGCGGGGGAAGGGCAGGTCGCGGGCCGCAAGCATCTGCGGCAGGAGCATGACTCCGAGCGCTTCCATCATCGGCACGGCGAACAGGAACATCATCATCGTGCCGTGCATGGTGAAGAACTGGTTGTAGGTTTCCTGCGGCAGGATTCCGCTCAGCGGCAGCGCGAGCTGCGCGCGCATCACCAATGCGAGGGCGCCGGCGAGTAAGAAGAACAGGAAGGCGGTGCCGACGTAGTAGACGCCGATGTAGTTGTTGTTGACGACAGTCAGGCGCGCCCAGCCCTGCGGTGCCGCCCAGATGCGGGTCAGCTCTTCCAGCTCGCCTTCCGGCCGCCCCCCCTTGGTGGGGAAGAGTTTGAACAGCTCGGGATCGAAGCCCGTCTCTGATTTCACCTCTGCGCCTCGAGATAGGCGGCGAGCGCCGTCACTTCCTCGCCCGAGAGCATTGTGTAGGGCGGCATTCTGTTGGCCGGCTTGATCGCCTGGCTGTTGGCGATCCAGCCCATCATCGTCCCGCGGTTGTTCGGAAGGATTCCCGCTCCAAGAGTCCGGCGTGTCCCGACGTAGGTCAGGTCGGGCCCGGCGAGGCCGTTCGCTTCGGTGCCGGCGATCCGGTGGCAGGCGGCGCATCCGGCAGACTGGAACAATTGCCCGCCGCCCGCCGCCTCGGGCGAAGCAGGCGCTTCCGGCCTGCGCTGAAGCCGCGCCTGCATCATCGCTTCGAACTTTGCGGGCGGATGGGCGACGACGACCATGCCCATCAGCGCGTGCGGTCCCCCGCAATATTCGGCGCACTGGGCGCCGTAGACTCCCGGGCGGTCCGCCTGGATGAGCTGCACGTTCCGCCGTCCCGGAATCATGTCGAGCTTGCCCGAGAGGCGCGGCACCCAGAAACTGTGGATCACGTCGGCGGATTCGAGCTCCAGCACCACCGGTTGCCCCACCGGAATGTGAAGCTCGTTGGCGTCGTGGATGATCGGCCGCCTCCGATCGTCGAGATAGGCGACACGCCACCACCACATCTCGCCCGTGACTCGCACGCGCATCTCGTCTCCGCGGACCGTTCCCGAGAGGGTGCTGGTGAGCGACAAGCCGTAGTATAGCAGGACGCTGAGAACCACGACCGGGAAGGCGATGCCGCCAAGCCAGATGACGGCCGTTCCGCCGAGCTTCGCCTTGTGATGCTCTCTTCCAAACAACGCGAACCAAAGTGCAGTCAGGACGATAAGGAGCACGAGCACGGCCATGCCGAGCAGCGCCCAGGTGAGAGTCGAGATCGGCCCCGCATAGGGGCCGGCGGGATCGATGATCGGTGGGGGCCAGCCTTCCAGCATCTATTCGCCAATCTCGTAAAGATAGGCCGCGACGTCACGGGATTCCTGCTCGCTCAGAGGCATTGCCGGCATGGCCGTTCCAGGCACCAGCGCCGGCGCGTCGCGGACGAACTCGGCGAGTAGTTCCGGCTCGTTCGGCAGACGCCCGGCGATGAGCGCTCGTCCGGTCATTCCCTCGAGAGCCGGCGCGGCCTCGCCTTTGGGCCAGCGGACGCCGGGAATGCTATGGCAGCTTCCGCAGCCGACACGCTCTATGGCCTGCTTTCCGCGGCTCGAATCCGCCATCGGCATGTCGTGACGCTCGTCTGGCGGCGGCTTGCATGCGCTTGCCAGGAGGAGGAGCGGAAGAATGGCATGACCCTTGGGCAGAATTCCCCCGATCTGGTTGCCGGCCCTGTCCTTGAGCCGGAACCGATGCCCGCGCCCGCAGGTTCCCGAGCGTAGATGGCGCGGGCAAGCAAATCCATCTGCCTGGTCGCCGCCGCTGGCGCGGCCGCGCTGCTCGGCGCCTGCAGCGCCGTGGAAAGCACGTCGACCGATCGCTTCACTGCCAGCGGCGAATTGGTGGCGCTTAGCGGAGGGCCTGCCGGCGCTGCCAACGCCTGCTTCACCTGCCACGGCCTCGACGGTCTGGGCGACGGCGCCGGGAGCCCGAGGCTCGCCGGTCTCGATCCCGGATATCTCGAACGGCAGCTCGAAGCCTATGCCGACGGCCGCCGCAAGCACCCCCAGATGAGCTGGATTGCGCGCAATCTGTCCCCGGAAGACCGCCACGCGGTCGCAGGCTATTACGCAACCATGGCGTACGCGCCCCCGCCGATGCCCGGCGTTCCGCCGCCTGTGCTTTACGTCCGCGGAGAACCCGGGCGCAATCTGCCCGCCTGCGCGAGCTGCCATGGATTGCGCGGCGAGGGCATCGGCCCGGCCAACCCGCCGCTCGGCGGGCAGCCGGCGCCTTATCTGGCGGGGCAAGTGATGCAATGGGTCCATGCGCGGCGCCGCAACGACCCCGGCAACGTCATGCTCCACATCAGCCAGCGCCTGACTCCTGCGGAAACTGCGGTTCTCTCGGCTTATGCTGCCCGGCTCCCCGGGGGTCCTCCAAGTCCGGGATCTCCGGAAGCATTCCCCGAAGCACGTCGTGCCGGTCTACAAAGTGATGTTTCAGAGCCGCTCCTACATGTGCCGGAATCAGCACGAGCAGCAAAACGATGAGCAGGTGATGGACGTCCTCGGCGACGTCCATGATGGCGAACCGGGTGGTCATATCCAGCTGTTCGAGCGGGAATTGCGGCCAGGGAACGAAGCCGGCCAGGTACAGCGGTCCGGGTTGTGCCAAAGAGGACCACATCACCCAGCCGCTCAGCGGAAGGCCGAAAAAGGCGATGTAAAAAAGATAGTGGGTGATGGAAGCAATCGTCGTCTGCCAGCCGAGCTCGTCAGCCTGGTTCACTGGCCCCGGAATGACAATGCGCCAGGCGCCGCGCAGAAGCGCGAGGATCAGGATCGGAAGCCCGGCAGTGCTGTGAACCTGGTAGGCGTAAAGCTTGTTTCCGCCCGGCTGGATCCAGTCCATGTAAAAGCCCCAGCCGAGCTGGAAAAGCACCAGCGCCGCCATCACCCAGTGGAAGACCATGCCGACGGGCGAGTACCGCCCCGTTTCCGTATGCCTCTGCGCCCACGTTCGGAACTTCTCGATCATCGGGCGGCTGCGCGGTCTTCGCGTGCCAGCCAGCGCCCGGCGATGAAAAGCGCTGCGGCAAGATAGATCGCCGCCGCGGGCGCCCACATGATCAGCCCCGCAAGCTGCTGATCCTCGATCGGGTCGAGACCCCAGGGGATCGTGCTCGCGAAGTGGGGAGCATAAAGGGGATTGGCAGCGAACGTGATCAGCGCGCCGAGAAGGCCCATCTGGACCATTGTGACGAGCAGGGCGGCAACCGCAGCGGGCTCGGCCGAGCGCCGAAGCGCGGACCAGAAGCCGAATGCCGACCCCAGGAGCGTCCCCTGCATCAGCCAGTAGATGGCATCATTGGAAAGTGCGAGCGCATAGAAGTCGGGCGCGTGCCATGCCCAGAAAATCAGGGCGTAGGCCGCGGTCCAGAAGACGAGCGGTCCCGGCACCCGCATTTTAGAGCCCGGCACCGACAACACCAGCAGAGGTGCAACTGCAGTCGTCAAGAGCACATGGTGGACGACCCGGGCCGAGAACAGCGCGGAGGTAAGGGCGCAAAATGGCGAGACGAACAGGATTAGCAGGAGTGCGAAGGCGGCAGCGAACCAGTAACGTCGATCGGGGGCTTCGCGGCCGATGGCGAAGTACCAGCCGATCGCTGCTGCGGCCAGGCCGGCGACCAGCAATGGGTCGAAGTTCCAGTGCGTGAGCCATGCGCCGGGTAGCGGGGCGGCACCGCAATAGGGAACCCAGATCGTTTCTGTCGCGGCTGCCGCCATATTCGAGCCCCTCATCGCGAACTTGCCCGCTACTCGCTCGATGAACAATGCCAGCGCTTAACGGTGGTTCCGTGGCAATCCGCTCAGGCCCAGCGACAGCGCGGGACCACGCCGTACCGTGGAAAAGCTGGAGATCAAACGTCTCCCAGAAATTCCAGCGAAGGTGCCGCCCGGCGTGTTCCGGAGTGCGACATTATCCAGTCTGGACACAAGGTTAATCCGCCGGTGAGTAGCGGGGCCGCAGCACTGGCCAATGCCGCAGCCGCGTAAAATCCGACAGTGAAACCAAGAGAGGAAAGGCGGCGCCTGGTGCTGCCGGCGCGCATGCGCAACGGACTTGGCTGGAACGACGCCTGCATCCTCAACATCTCGCTGCATGGCCTGATGATTTATTCGAAATGCTCGGTCGAACCAGGGAGCCATGTCGAGCTTTGCCGCGGCGGACGAATGATCAGCACTCGAGTGGTCTGGCGCAAGAACCAGCGGATCGGGCTGTGCAGCCCCGAGCCGCTTCCGGTCGACGAGCTCATCAGCAGCGACGCTGCGAAAGCCGCATTCCCGACCATCGCCGGACGAGCGCAGATCGAGCGCCGGAACCGCCCGCGTGATGGGGAGCGTAGCAGGGATCGTTCGCGAGCAATCGAGTTCGTGTCGCTGGTGTTGGTCGGGACCGCATTTGCAGGCGGAGTCGCTGCTTATGCGCAGCAGGCGCTGACGAAGCCGCTGTCTGCGGTGCAGACGGCGCTCGGCTCGCGCTGAGGACCCCTTGAAGTGCGGCTCCTGGGGAGTGCATGACTGCTCCGATGCCCGGGCCGCTCACTGGACTGACGATTGTCGAAATGGCCGGCATCGGCCCGGGTCCGTTCGCCGGAATGATGCTCGCCGACCATGGCGCCGAGGTTATCCGGGTCGAAAGATCGGGGATGATCGGGATCCCCAACGACCCGCTCTTGCGCTCCCGGCTCAGCATTGCCCTCGATCTCAAACAACAGGGCGCGCGCGACATCGTCCGCAGGCTTGCGGCCGGCGCTGACGGCTTCATCGAAGGCTGTCGCCCCGGCGTGATGGAGCGGCTCGGGCTCGGGCCCGACCTTCTGCTCGGCGACAATCCCGGGCTGGTCTACGGCCGGGTGACTGGCTGGGGCCAGGAGGGGCCGCTTGTCCATTCGGCAGGGCACGACATCAACTATGTCGCGCTTTCGGGACTTCTTCACGGAATCGGCCCGAAGGAACGGCCGGTGGTGCCGGTCAACTATGTCGCCGATTATGCGGGCGGCGGAATGATGCTGGCGTTCGGAATGGTCTCGGCGCTCCTTTCCGTTGAGCGCGGCGGCGCAGGACAGGTGATCGACTGCGCGATGAGCGACGGCGCGGCGCTAATCGGTGCGCTCACCTACGGGATGCGGGCGGCGGGCCTGTGGGCGGACGAGCGCGAAGCCAATTTGCTCGATGGTGGTTCCGCTACCTACGGCGTGTACGAGTGCAGCGACGGCAAGTTTGTCGCTGTCGGAGCGATCGAGCCGCAATTCCGCCAGGCGCTGCTGGAGGGCCTAGGGCTTGCCCAAGACGCAGGCAGGGAGGAGGTCGCAAGGGCGATTTCGATGCGCAGCCGCGATGAGTGGGTTGCGCATTTCGAAGGGACGGACGCCTGCGTCGCGCCGGTGCTGAGCCTGGGCGAGGCGCCGGGCCACCCGCACAACCGCGCGCGCGGGACGTTCGTCGAGCTGGACGGGGTCGTGCAGCCCGGCCCGGCGCCGCGTTATTCCGAAACGAAAAGCGTGGAGCCGCGGCCGCCGCGTGCGCAGGGCGCTGACGGCGAGGATATTCTTCTCAAGCTCGGCTATTCGGCCGAAGAGATTGGCGGTCTGCGCCGCGAAGGAGCGCTTCTGTGAACCCGTTGTACGAGCAGATCCAGACCAGCGTATTCGAGCGAATGTCGGCGCTGGCGATGCGCCACGATGCGGTGAATCTCGGGCAGGGCTTTCCCGATTTCGGCTGGCCGGACGAAATCCTGGATGCGGCTGCCCAGGCGCTCAAAGAGGGGTCCAGCCAATATCCGCCGTCGCGCGGAATCCCGCAGCTCCGGCGAGCGATCGCCGATCATTACAACCGCCATTTCGGTGAGTCTCTCGAGCCGGATCACATCTGCGTGACGTCGGGAGCGACCGAGGCCCTCGGCGCGTGTATCCTCGCGACGGTGACCCCCGGCGATGAAGTGATCGTCTTCACCCCCGCTTACGACTGCTACGCGCCGATGATCCGGCGTGCCGGCGGAACGGTGCGAGAGATCGCGCTTCGCCCGCCGGAGTGGCGCATCGAGCCGGAGGCGCTGGAGGTGGTGATCGGCCCGAAGACTCGCGCGATCCTGTTCAATAACCCGCACAATCCGACCGGGCGATTGTTCGAGCCCGACGAGTTGCTGGTCATCGCAAACGCCGCCGAAGCTCACGACCTGATCGTCATCAGCGACGAGGTGTGGGAGCATATCCTGCTGGACGACCAGGACTTCATTCCAATTGCCAGTTTGGGCGGAATGGCCGGTCGGACACTGAAAATTGGGTCGGCAGGCAAGATTTTCTCTCTTACCGGATGGAAAGTCGGATGGATTGCCGCCGCCCCGGACCTCGCGGATGTCGCCTCCCGAGCGCACCAATTCCTCACCTTTTCGACCGCTCCAAACCTGCAGTCGGCGGTTGCGTTCGGAATGACGGAAGGAGATTCGTGGATCCAGCCGATGCAGCAGCGCTTCGCCCGCGCCCGCGCCCGAATGATCGAAGGGCTACGGGCCGTCGGCTACGCAAGCCTTCAGCCGGCATCGACCTATTTCCTGTGCGTCGACCTTCGCGCGTCGGGGATATCCCTCGACGACGAGGCATTCGCGGCCGCGGCGGTCGAGCAGGCGGGAGTCGCAGTCGTGCCGCTCTCCGCCTTTGCCGAACAGGAGGCGCCGCGGCACCTCGTTCGGCTGTGCTTCGCCAAGCAAGACGAGACGATCGACTCGGGCGTTGCGGCGATGGCAAAGGCGCGTGAGCTGCTCGGATAAGGCCGGGCAAGCGGCCTAGCCGATCAGAGTCGGCCACCGCTTCTCGAAATCGGCGCTCCACCAGGCAAGCGCCTCGGGCTCCAGCGGCTCTGCGACAAGATAGCCTTGAGCGACATCGCAGCGGATGGTTCGCAGGAAGCGCAACTGCTCCGGCGTTTCCACCCCTTCGGCGGTAGCAATCAGACCCAGGCCGTGGGCGAGGTCGACGATCGACTTGACGATGACGGAGCTGTCGTGGGCGCCCGGAAGGTCCTTCACGAACAGCCTGTCGATCTTCACCTCGGTGAACGGCAGCTGGCGAAGCTGCATCAATGACGAATAGCCGGTCCCCAGATCATCGATCGCAAGGCCGATGCCCTTGATCCGGAACCGGGTCAGCGTGTCCATCAGCTTAATAAGCGGCTGCGACGCCCCTTCGGTAAGCTCGAGAACAAGCCGGTCGGTTGGAACTTCGAGCTCTTGGCAAATCCGCTCGACGAGGTCGGGAAAATCGAGGCTTTGAAGGCTGATCGCCGAGATGTTGAAAGCAACATTGGTGTCGAGCCCCTGATCACGCCACGACCGCCATTGCTCCAGGGTCGTTCGAAGCCCCCATTCGGTAAGTGGCGCGATCAGTCCGTGCTTTTCCGCAAGCGGAACGAAACGCGACGGCTCGACGGGCCCGAGCTCGGGTTCCTCCCATCGCACAAGCGCTTCGAGCCGGGTCAGGGCACCGGTGTCGAGCCGAATCTTTGGCTGGTACAGCATGTGAAGCTCGCCCCGCTCGAGTGCTCGCTCGAAGCCCTGGACGAGCTTGCGGTCAGGATGGGAGCTCACCGGACCAAGTTCGGCCTAAGTTCGCTCAAAAGCCGCTCGAGTGCCTCCATCCTCACCGGCTTTTCGAGTGGGTCGATCATCTCGAGCCCTAGGGCTTCGCCGAGGCGGAACGCGGATTCGAGCACCCGGCGATCGAAGCCGCTGATGATCAGCACCGGCGCGCGATTGTCTTCGGCGGCAAGAAATCGAAGCAGCTCGATTCCGTCCATTCCCGGCATCCCGAGATCGAGCACGACCAGGTCCGGTTTCTCGGACCGGAACGCCTCGCGGAACCCGCGATCGTCGGCGGTGAGGGTAGGCAGGAACCCGCAGTCCCTTGCAACATGAGCGACAAACTCGGCGAGAGCCGGCTCGTCATCGATCACGAGCAGCCGCGGCTGCGTCATTCAGCACTCCCTCCGCAGTCTCTTCGACGAGCTTTGCGCTTCGCGGGTCCCGAATGAAACCGGTTTTTAACCGCAATTCGTCCAGAATAAGGACAGAAGTGCACTTTAGGGCAAAGGAAGTGCCGATGTTTGCATCCCTGATTCAGCGCAAGCGGGCGAAATCGTCCGGCGACGGTCAGTCGGCGTTCGAGTCGACCACCTTCTCGTTGAGCACAGCGGTTCCGCGTCCTGCGGAACGCCGCTCCGACGATCGACTCATCCCGCTGCTCAAGGTGGCGAAGCTGGTCAGCCAGAGCGGCGAACGGCTGATTCGCGTGCGCAACATCTCGGCAGGCGGCCTGATGGCGGAAATCGGCGATTGCCCGGCAGTGGGCGAGCAGGTCTCAGTCGAGTTGTCGTCGCAGAAGATCCCGTCGAGCGTCATCTGGATTCGCGACGGCCTCGTCGGGATCAAGTTCGACCAGACGGTCGATCTCGGAGAGCTGTTGGCCGGGCGCAAGCCGAGGCACGGATTCCGGCCCCGGCCGCCCCGCCTCGACGTAAGCTGCATGGCGTCGATTCGCGTCGGCAAGACTTATTACACGGTCGACGTGCACGACATTTCGCTTGGCGGCATGAAAGTCGAACCGATCGAGGAATATTGCGTCGGTAAAGAGGTGATTGTCGTCGTAGAGAGCCTGAAGCCGATCAAGGGCGAAGTTCGCTGGTATAGCGAGCGCCGAGCCGGGATTGTCTTCAAAAAGCCGCTCGAGTTTGACGAGCTCGCCGAATGGGTCGGAAAGCGGCTCGAGGTTGCGAGCCTTAAGGCCAGCTTCCAGGCCAACTGACCAGCACGGTGGGCGCGCGGGCTCGCGCTCTCGCAAAGACCGCCGCGAAGACCTATCTCCGAAACTTAGGAGACAGGCGATGGCGGAAGATGTGGCGGTGCTGGCGGGCGGCTGCTTCTGGTGCACGGAAGCGGTGTTCAACGACGTCGTCGGAGTGAAGTCGGTCGAGAGCGGCTACACCGGCGGCCACGTCCCAAATCCGACCTACGAACAGGTATGCGGTGGCAATACCGGCCACGCGGAGGCGATCCGGGTCACCTATGACCCCGAGGTCGTCAGCTACGGAGAGATGCTCGACATCTTCTTCGCCGTCCACGATCCAACGCAGCTCAACCGCCAGGGCAACGATGTCGGCACGCAATATCGGTCTGCGATCTTCCCTCAGAACGAGAGCCAGGAGAATGAGGCGCGCCTTGCACGTGAACGCGCCCAGGCGAATTGCGGCGGCAATGTTGTCACGACCGTCGAGCCGAAATCCGACTGGTGGCCCGCCGAGGAGCACCACCAAGGCTATTGGGAAGCAGAGGGCCAGCGCAATCCCTATTGCATCGCCACCATCCCGCCCAAGCTTCAGAAACTGAGGAAGAGCTTCCAGGCGCGCGCAAAGAGCGCGGGCGCGGAGGTTTAGCGCGGCGCGGCGGCGCGCTTCAGCCGGTCATTGATCGCAGCGCCGAGTTCCTGGTCAGGCACCGGCGCGACCGCGATTTTCGGCTTCTCGCAGGCGTCGGCGCGGTGCAGCAGGTCGAACAATCGGGCCGCAGCTTCGACGAGGTCGCCTGAAGGGCTGAGGCTCGAGTCGCCCTCCACGTCGCCGAAACCGATCAGATATTCTTCGTCCGCAGCTCGCGTAACATTCAGACGGAGCGGCTTCGACGGTGCATAGTGGCTTGCGAGCTGTCCCGGAACTTCGACGGCCTGTCCCGCTTCGAGCATTGCGCCAGGAATGTCGATCGGGCCGCGCCTCAGAAGCCTCAGCTGACCGTCACGTTCCGCCACGATCGTCGATTCGATTCCCGCGGCGGAGGGCCCGTCGTCGATGATCAGCTGTATTCTGCCGCCGAGGCTTCGAATCACATGCTCGGCTCGGGTCGGGCTGATCAAGCCGCTCGCGTTGGCGGAAGGGGCGGCGAGGGGCCGGGAGACGGCTCGAAGCAGCGCCTGGATCGCCCGATGCTGCGGTACTCGAACCGCGATGGTCGGCAGGCCGGCAGTGACGAGCGAGGCAATTGCGCTGTCCGCCTTCAACGGCGCCACGATCGTCAGCGGTCCCGGCCAATGCTCTTTTGAAAGCTCCAGAGCAAGCGGTCCGAAGTCCGCGATGCGACGCGCTTCTTCAATGTTGAGAACGTGAATAATCAATGGGTTGAATGACGGTCTTCCCTTGACTTCGTAAATCTGGGCAACAGCTCGCGCATTCGTCGCATCGGCGGCCAGGCCATAGACCGTCTCGGTCGGAACGGCGACGGGCTCGCCGCCGAGGATCAGCCGGGCGGCTTCGGCGATCGCTTCGTCGCCGAAAGGCAAGATTCGGGTTTCGAGCGGCTTCGCCACCAGCGCGCCGCTACCGGATTCTCGCGATTGCAGAAAGGCTAGGCGCGTTCTTTGTCGAGCAGCTTCGCCGGATCGATTCCGAGCCGGTCCATGCGCTTGCGGATTTCCGGCCATTCCTCAGTCAGAAAGCGGCTTCGCTCCGATTCGGTAAGGCGTGCTCGCGCTCCGGGCGCGACGAACAGGCCGACGCCGCGCTTTACCAAGACGAGGCCCTCGTCCTGGAATCCCTGATAGGCCTTGGCGACGGTGAGCGGGTTAGCCTGCTCGTCTGCCGCAAGCGCCCGGACCGACGGCAACGGGTCGCCGTCACGGTATTGCCCGGAAAGAATGGCATTGGCGATCGTCTCGCGAAGGCGGACGTACACGGGCTTCTCGTGGCTGGTGCGGAGCGTCATGCTGTCATAATACAGCAGCTCGGAAATTCGTCAACTTTTTCCGATGGATTAGCCTGGTGGTGCCCAGTTTCGGACGACGTCCTCAAGGGCCGGGCGCGGCCGCTCCTCCGGCTCGACCGCCGACTTGCCGATGAAGATGAAGCCGGCGATCCGCTCGCCCGGGGCGCAGAAGGCGGCGGTTACGCGCCGCGAGTAAGCGCGCCAGCCGGTCACCCATCCCGCGACGTATCCCAAAGCGTGCGCGGCCAGCAGCAGGTTCAACCCCGCAGCGCCGCACGACAGCTCCTGCTCCCACAGCGGGATTTTGTGGCTGTGAACCGGTGCGGAGACGAGCACCACCAGGGTGCCGCCGTAATGGGCGAACTCGTTTTCTTTGCTGTGGTGAGCGGTCGTGGCGTTTGGATCGTCCTTGGAAAGCGCTGCGCGAAGAAGCGCTGCCAGACTGTCGCGATGATTCTCGTCGACGATCACGAACCGCCACGGATGGAGCTTGCCGTGGTCGGGCGTGCGTGCGGCGATCATCAAAATCCGCTCGAGATCCTCGGATGTCGGGCCCGGGCCCGTGATCATCCGCGGTTTTCCGGACCGTCTGGTTTCGAGCAGCGACAAAGCGGACGAGCGGTCGTTCAGCATGATGGCCGCTCATCTAGGCGGGCTGGAGCGTTGCAACAATGCAGCTTCACAACTTGATTTTGCCCGCTAGGGTGCGCCGCCTGCGGCCGCTCTTGCGGTCTGACATCAGGTTGGGGAGCTGAACCGTGGAGACCGGAGCCGTAATCGCCCTTTGCGCAGCTGTCTTGCTGCTGATCCTGCTTGCGGGGGGCGCCTATATCGTCACTCGCAAGGAGCCGGAGTTCGCCGGTCACCCCAAGGGGCTCTACGTCCTGTTCTTCGCCGAGATGTGGGAGCGATTCTCCTACTACGGCATGCGGGCGCTGCTGATCTTCTATCTGACCCAGCACTGGCTGTTCTCTGACGAGCGCTCGTCGATCATCTACGGCGCCTACACCGCGCTGGTCTACATTACTCCGGTGCTCGGCGGCTATCTCGCCGACCGCTACCTCGGCCAGCGCAAGGCGGTGCTGTTCGGAGCGGTGCTTCTGACCGCCGGCCACTTCACGATGGCGTTCGAAGGGACCGGCGGGCAGGCCGACCCGACGATCAACGTATTTTGGCTGGCGCTGGCGCTGATCATCGTCGGATCGGGCTTCCTCAAAGCCAACATCTCGGTCATCGTTGGCCAGCTCTACCCGCGCACCGACATTCGCCGCGACGGCGCCTACACGATCTTCTACATGGGCATTAACGCCGGCGCGGCGATCGGAACGATCATCGCCGGCTACCTCGGGCAGACCTACGGCTGGTCCTACGGCTTCGGAGCCGCCGGCATCGGCATGCTTCTTGGCCTCGTCGTCTTCATCTACTTCAAGCCGCTTCTGCTGGGCCGCGGCGAATCGCGCGACCCCGCCAGGCTGCAATCAAGTGTCGGGCCGTTCAAATTCGAATGGCTGATGTACGCCATCGGCCTCGCGGCCGTCGTCGGCATCTGGGCGCTGATCCAGTTCCAGGAGGTGGTCGGTTGGTTGCTCGCCCTGTTCGGGGTGATCCTCGTCGTCGGAATTTTCTACTATAGCGTGTTCAAGCTGGCCGACCCGCGCGCCGATCGTCAGACGGCGCTGAAGGCCGCGATGGTGACGCTGGGAGGGCTCGTCTTCCTGTCCTTCCTGCTGACGGCGATCGGCTCGTTCGGCGCCGGAGACGTGCTCGCCTTCGCGACTCAGGAAATGGACGTGTTCGGGATGTCCTTCCCGCTGTGGGGCCTGGCTGCCGCGATCGGAACGTTCGGTATCCTCGGGATCCTGATCGAGCAGGCGATGGCCGTGCCCGGTGAGGACCGCGACCGGATTTTCGCCGCGATGTTCCTGATCTTCGGGTCGATCCTGTTCTGGGCGCTGTTCGAGCAGGCGGGATCGTCGCTCAACCTCTACACCGACCGCTATGCCGACCGTGGCGGAGTGCCGGCGGCGATCTTCCAGTCGATCAACCCGATCTACATCATCCTCTTGGCGCCTTTGTTCGCATGGCTGTGGACGGCGCTTGGGCGGCGGGGGCTGGAGCCGTCGACTCCGGCCAAGTTCGGCCTCGGCATGATCCAGCTCGGCGCCGGCTTCCTGGTGCTGGTCTGGGGCGCCCATGCGGTCGGACTTGAGAACGCGACCCCGATCATCTTCATCTTCCTGATCTATCTGCTCCACACGACCGGCGAGCTGTGCTTGTCCCCGGTGGGATTGTCGGCGATGAACCGGCTGGCTCCGGCGCACATGGCGTCGATCATTATGGGGACCTGGTTCTTCGCTTCCGCCACCGGCAATTTCGCTGCTGGTCTCATCGCGGCCGCGACGGGTGCCGAAGGTCTCGAGGCGGGAGAAGTCGCCGAGACTCCGACGATCTATCTCGACGTCTATACGACGGTCGGCTGGGTCGCCGTGGGTGTCGGCGTTGCGGTCATTCTGATCTCGCCGGTGATCAAGAAGCTGATGCACCTCGATACGCTCAAGGACGAGCAGGAGCTTGCCGGTTACAAGGAGCTTGGCGAGAGGCAGGCTGCGGGAATGTTCCCGCGGGACGAGACCAAGCCGAGCCGCGAGGAATTCTGATCTTCCCAAGGGGTTGAAATGCGCTTGAACACATTGGGCGGAGTGCTGTTCGCCGCTCTGCTGGGTGGTTGCGCCGCGCTTTCGCCGCCGCCGAAGAAGGCCGCGCCCGTCCAGGTCAACCGGGACCCGTTCGCATCTACTTATGCCCCCTATCCCGGCGCACTGACGGTCATCCGCAACGCCACGATTTACGACGGCGAGGGCGGCCGGATCGACGGCGGAACCATCGTTCTTGCCGACGGCCTCGTCCAGGCGATCGGCGGTGCCGACACGCCGGTACCCGAAGGCGCGTTCATGATCGACGCCGCCGGCAAGTTCGTCACTCCCGGGATCATCGATGTGCACAGCCACCTCGGCGATTATCCGTCGCCCTCGGTTCCGTCGCATTCCGACGGCAACGAGGCGACGGCCCCGGCGCGCCCGGAAGTCTGGGCAGAGCACAGCGTGTGGCCGCAGGATCCCGGTTTCTCGCGCGCTCTCGCCAATGGTGGAGTAACGAGCCTGCAGATCCTCCCCGGCTCCGCCAATTTGTTCGGCGGCCGCGGTGTCACGCTGAAGAATGTGCCTGCGCGTACGGTCCAGGGGATGAAGTTCCCCGGCGCCCCTTATGGGCTGAAGATGGCCTGCGGCGAGAACCCGAAACGCGTCTACGGCAGCCGCAACAATATGCCGCAGACCCGGATGGGCAACATCGCGTCGGTGCGCCAGACCTGGGTCAAGGCGCAGGCCTATAAGCGAAAGTGGGACCGTTACGAACGCGACGGCGGCGAGATGCCCGAGCGTGACCTGGCGATGGACACGCTACGCGGAGTTCTCGCCGGCGACATCATCATCCACAACCACTGCTATCGCGCCGACGAGATGGCGTTCATGATCGATGTCGCGAGGGAGGCCGGGTACAAGGTCGGCACCTTCCATCACGCGGTCGAAAGCTACAAAATCGCCGATCTTCTCGCCGCCAACAACATATGCTCGGCAATGTGGGCCGATTGGTACGGCTTCAAGATGGAAGCCTATGACGCAATCAAGGAGAACATTCCGTTCGTCGACAAAGCGGGCGCCTGCGCGATCGTCCACTCGGACGACCCGAACGGGATCCAGCGCCTGAACCAGGAAGCGGCCAAGGCGCTCGCCGACGGACGCCGGGCGGGCTACAACATCACTGACGAATATGCCTGGCGCTGGCTGAGCTACAATCCGGCCCAGTCACTCGGAATCGCCGAGCGGACCGGAAGCCTCAGGCCCGGCAAGATGGCCGACGTGGTGCTATGGAACGGCAATCCGTTCAGCACCTACACGCGACCGGAGCGTGTCTGGATCGACGGCGCGCTGCTTTACGACGCGAACAATCCGCGGCTCCGCCCGGTCAGCGATTTCGAGCTCGGCCAGCAAGGCGAAGGAGATGTGAAGTGATCCGCTCCGCAATCGCCGCGCTCCTCCTCGCCGTCTCGGCGCCGGCCGCGGCCCAGACCTTCGCGATAACCGGCGGAACGATAGCCCTCGGCGACGGCAGCGAGCCGATCCAGGGAGGCACAGTCGTCATCCGCGACGGGCGGATCGTTGCCGCCGGCCACGGCATCGGCGTTCCCGGCAATGCGACGATCATCGATGCCCGCGGCAAATGGGTGACTCCGGGCATCGTCGCCGGCTTCTCGCGCCTGGGACTGTCTGAAATCGACTTGTCCGGCGGGATTCGGGACGATCGCGCCGAGGCTGGGCCGTTCAGCGCCGCGATCGACGTGGCGCCGGGGGTGAACCCGACCTATTCCACCATCGCCATCAATCGCGCCGACGGAGTCACCCGGGCCATCGTTGCCCCGGCCGTCGCCAGAAGCATTTTCGCCGGCCAGGGTGCGGTCATCGACCTCGGCGCCGATCTCGATCCCATCACCAGCGCGCGCAGCTTTCAGTTCGTCGAGTTCGGCGAGAGCGGGGCGGGCAGCGCCGGCGGTTCGCGCCCCTCGGCGCATGTGCTGTTCCGAAACGCACTCCGCGAGGCGGACGAGCTTCGGCGGTTCTCGTCGCCGATCCGGTCAAGCCGGGGCCGCCAGCAAGTGCGAGAGCCCTTCGCACCGATTATCGAGCGGCCGGTTATCCGCAATCCGAACGAATCGCGCGAATATGGCCCTGATGCCCGGCGAAGCGAGGACGTTCTTCTCACGCGCTTCGACGCCGCCGCTCTGGTCCCGGTTGTGCAGGGCCGTCAGCCGCTGCTGATCCATGTCGAGCGGGCTCGGGACATCCTCAACATGATCGACCTGAAGAGCGAATATCCGAGCCTCAGGATCGTTCTGGTCGGCGCCAGCGAGGGCTGGATGGTCGCGGACCGGATCGCCGCCGCCAGCATTCCGGTGATCGCCTCGGCGCTCAACGACCTGCCCAGGGATTTCGAGCAGATCGCCGCCACCCAGTCGAATGTCGGACGGATGCGCAATGCGGGCGTCCATGTCGCGATCGGGATGATCAACGACGACGAGACCCGCAACTTGTTCAACCAGCGCCAATATGCCGGCAATCTGGTGGCGCTCAACGACGTGCCCGGAGCGACCGGCGTGTCCTGGGGCGAGGCGCTGGCGATGCTGACTTCGAGGCCAGCCGAGGCGATCGGCATGGGCCGCGAAATCGGGAGTCTCGCGCCCGGACGCCGCGCCGACGTCGTCATCTGGTCAGACGACCCGCTGCAGGTCACCAGCGCCGCCGAGATGGTCATGATCGACGGTGTTCAGCAGCCGCTCGAGACCCGCCAGACGAAGCTCCGCGATCGCTATCGGACCCTCGAGCGCGGCGTACTCCCGGAGGCGTATCGGCGTTAGGGCATCGGGATTGCTTCGCTCCGTCCGCAATGGCGGCTATGGGACTGCCATGACGCGCAATTTCTTCGGGACCGACGGCATTCGTGGCCTGACCAACAGCGAGCCGATGACGGTGCAGACGGCGCTGCGCGTCGGCCAGTCGGTGGGGACCCACTTCCTCCGCGGCGACTACCGCCACCGGGTAGTGATCGGCAAGGACACGCGACTGTCCGGCTATATGATGGAATCGGCCCTTGTCGCCGGCTTCACCAGCGTCGGCATGGACGTCGTCCTGCTGGGGCCGATGCCGACACCCGCAGTGGCGATGCTGACGCGTTCGATGCGGGCGGACCTTGGCGTGATGATCTCGGCCTCGCACAATCCATTTTACGACAATGGTATCAAATTGTTCGGCCCCGACGGCTACAAGTTGAGCGACGATGCCGAGCGCGCGATCGAACGTCGGCTCAGCAAGAAGCCGAAGCTCGCCAAGCCCGAGCTCGTCGGCCGAGCCAAGCGCATCGACGACGCGCGCGGCCGTTATATTCACTTCGCCAAATCGACGTTTCCCGATCAATTGCGGCTCGACTGGCTCAAGATCGGCATCGATTGCGCCAATGGCTCCGCTTATCACGTGGCGTCCGAGGCGTTGTGGGAATTGGGCGCGGACGTCGTCGCGCTTGGCGTCAGTCCCAACGGCACCAACATCAACGACCGCTGCGGGTCCACGCATCCAGGCGC
>JBPCOC010000062.1:0-9745 GCA_051000635.1 Sphingomicrobium sp.
GGCATAGGCCATTCCGAGATAGCCGAACACCGGCTTGCGGCTGAAGGTGGCGATGACCTGGCTGACCATGCCGAACGCGGGCAGGATCATGATGTACACTTCGGGGTGGCCGAAGAACCAGAACAGATGCTGGTAAAGCACCGGATCGCCGCCGCCGGCCGCGTCGAAGAATGACGTTCCGAAGTTGCGGTCAGTCAGCAGCATGGTGATTGCCCCGGCGAGCACCGGCAGTGCCAGCAGCAGCAGGAATACGGTGACCAGAATCGACCATACGAACAGCGGCATCTTGTGCAGCGTCATGCCCGGTGCGCGCATGTTGAAGATGGTGGTGATGAAGTTGATCGCGCCAAGGATCGAGCTAGCGCCCGCCAGATGGAGCGAGAAGATCGCCATGTCGACCGACGGCCCTTGCGAGCCGATCGTCGACAGCGGCGCATAGACCGTCCAGCCGGTGCCCGCGCCATTGCCGGTCCCGCCCGGGACGAAGGCCGAACCGAGCAGCAGCAGGAATGCCGGGACGAGCAGCCAGAAGCTGATATTGTTCATCCGCGGGAAGGCCATGTCGGGCGCCCCGATCATCAGCGGCACAAACCAGTTGCCGAAGCCGCCGATCATCGCCGGCATCACCATGAAGAAGACCATGATCAGCCCGTGGGCGGTGATCAGCACGTTCCAGTGGTGCGCCCATTCGTCGAAATTCGCGGTCCCGGGCCCGAGCGGCCAGCCCTGGTTGAGCACCTGAATTCCGGGCTCCATCAGCTCGAACCGCATGATTCCCGAGAGCGCGCCGCCGATGATTCCGGCGACGATCGCGAAGATCAGATAGAGCGTTCCGATGTCCTTGTGGTTCGTCGACATGAACCAGCGGACGAAGAAGCCGGGCTTATGGTCGGCGTGGTGCTCGGCCGGGTGCGTTTCGCGTGCTTGCTCGAGGTGGAGCGCGTCTGCGGGGGTGGTGTTCATGCTCGTGGAGGTCCCTCGATCAATTCTGCGCCGTGGCGCGGTTCGCGACTGCCGGAGTCGGCGGAGCGGGTTGAGCGGCTTGCGGTGTGCCGGCCGGTTGCGGTGCAGCGGCCTCGCCGTTGGCCGCGGGCGGCTGGGCGGCTGCCGGGGCTGGAGCGGGCTCCGCTCCCGGCATCGTTCCGCCCTTCGAAGCGACCCAGGCCGCAAACTGCGCCGGAGGAACGACTTCGACGGCGATCGGCATATAGGCGTGGCGCGCCCCGCACAGCTCCGAGCACTGGCCGAAATAGACGCCCGGCCTGTCGACCTTCACCCAGGTCTCGTTGAGCTGGCCGGGGTTGGCGTCGATCTTCTCCCAGAAGGACGGAACCGCGAAGGCGTGGATGACGTCGTTGGCGGTGACGATGAACTTCACCACCTGGCCGGCCGGAATGACCAGCCTCTCGTCGACTGCAAGGAGCGGCGGCCCGTCGGCGTCGGTTCGGAATCGCTCGCCCGGCCTTAAGGTCGGATCGGTCTTTTCCTTGAGCATGTTGGAGACAAGCTCGAAGCCGCCGTTGTCCGGATATTGATAGGTCCAGTACCATTGGTTGCCGATCACCTTCACCGTCAGGTCGGCCGGCGGAAATTCATATTGCGCGCGCATCAGCCGGATCGACGGGATCGCGATCGCCACCAGGATCAACACCGGGACCACGGTCCAGATGACCTCGACCAGGGTGTTGTGGGAGGTGCGCGACGGCTCCGGATGGGCGGCCCTGCGGTAGCGCACGATTGCATATCCAAGCAGGCCCAGGACGATGAGGCTGATCACCGCGCACAGCATCAACAGCCAGATGTTGTGGAACTCCGCTGCCTGCCGGCCGACCTCGGTCACCTGGAATTGCGTGCTCCAGCCGCCCGGGACCGGCTCGCCGATGCCGGGTGTTGGTGCAACGGTTTTGAGAGGCTCCGTGGCCATTTGCTCCAGGCCGCCGGTGCCCGCCGGGTCCTGCGCCATCTCATTAGTCGTCTGGCCGGGCGTCGCCTCGGTCACTGCAGCTTGATTCGTCGTAAAATCCTGAGCTGCCGCAGGTGTGGTCAAGGCGGCGGCAAGGGCGATCGCCCATCGAGTGAGTTTCATTCGCACCCCGGGGTGACAATGGGTTTCTGCGGGGAGAGTCGCCTTGGCGGCCCCCGATTTCGGCGGCCTTATAGGCGCGGGTTCCTGCTCTCTCAAGCGCCCATCTGTGAAGGTTGAAGCATCGGGCCGGCGGGCCTATTGCCCCTCCGCGCAGCGGCGGTGGAAGGCGCGATGACCGACGACGAAATTCTTGCGGAATTCCGCGACGCGGACGCGCTTCTGGAGGGGCATTTCATTCTCTCTTCCGGCTTGCGGAGCCCGCGCTACCTCCAATGCGCGCGGCTGCTGATGGACCCGCGCCGCGCCGAGCGCATTGCCCGAGCGCTCGCCGGCAAGCTGCCCCCGGACATGCGCGACAGCGTCGAGGCCGTTGTCTCGCCGGCGATGGGCGGAGTGATCATCGGCCATGAGATGGGCCGCGCGCTGTCGCGGCCGGCGATGTTCGTCGAGCGGCCGCAAGGCCGGTTCGAACTTCGCCGCGGCTTTCGGCTGGAGCCAGGCCAGCGCGTGCTCCTCGTCGAGGACGTCGTGACCACCGGCCTCTCGTCGCGTGAGGCGATCGCCGCGATTACGGAGGCCGGCGGCAAGGTCGTCGCGGCCTGCTCGCTCGTCGACCGCTCGAACGGCACCGCCGATCTTGGAGTGCCGTACACGGCGCTGATCCGGATCGACGTCCCATCCTATCAGCCGGACGAGATCCCCCCCGACCTCGCCGCGATTCCGCCAGTGAAACCCGGGAGCCGGGCAGCGGCGTGACGGAGCCGCTCCGCCAGAAATCCGCGGGCCGGCTCCGCCTCGGCGTCAATATCGATCACGTCGCGACGATAAGGAACGCGCGCGGCGGCGATCACCCGGATCCGGTGCGGGCCGCGCATATTGCTGCCAATGCCGGCGCCGACGGGATTACCGCCCACCTGCGCGAGGACCGTCGCCACATCACCGACGACGACATCGACCGGCTGATGGCCGAGATCGACCTGCCGCTGAACCTGGAGATGGCGGCGACCGAGGAGATGCTGGCGATCGCTCTGGCCCACCGGCCCCACGCCGCCTGCATCGTTCCGGAAAAGCGCGAGGAGCGGACGACCGAAGGCGGGCTCGACGCGGCCGGCCAGCACAATCACCTCGCTTATTATGTCGATCGCCTCGCGTCCGCCAACATCCGGGTCAGCCTGTTCATCGAGCCCGACGTGCGGCAGGTTGAGGCGGCGCTTCGCCTGGGCGCGCCGGTCGTCGAGTTCCACACCGGCCGTTACGCCCATTGCGGCGGCGAGGAACGGGCCGTCGAATTGAAGCGGATTGGCGACTGCGCCGCGCTAGCGGTGAAGAACGGGATCGAGCCGCACGCCGGCCACGGCCTGACCTTCCACAATGTCGCGCCCGTTGCCGCGATCCCGCAGCTGGCCGAGCTGAACATCGGCCATTTCCTCGTCGGCGAGGCCATCTTCACAGGCCTGGAGGCGAGCGTTCGCCGGATGCGCGGGCTGATGGACGAGGCGCGCGGATGATCATCGGCATCGGCACCGACCTCTGCGATATCCGCCGGATCGAGAAGTCGCTCGACCGGTTCGGCGATCGTTTCCTCAATCGGGTGTTCACCGAGGCCGAACGCGCCAAGGCGGCGCGGCGCCCGTACACGCGCGCCGGGACCCTGGCCAAGCGCTTCGCCGCCAAGGAGGCGTTTTCCAAAGCCGTTGGCACCGGCTTCAAGCGCGGCGTCTTCATGAAGGACATCGGCGTGGTCAACCTGCCCTCGGGCCAGCCGACGCTCCAGCTGGCCGGTGGCGCAAAGGCGCGACTTGACGCACTTGCTCCGGACGGCCACGGCGTCGACATTCACCTCACACTCACCGACGAATACCCATGGGCGCAGGCGTTTGTGATGCTGGTTGCTCGCAAGATGGAGACTTGATTGGCCGACGACAGCCTGGCGGTGGCGAAGGACGAGCCGGCAGCGAGCCCGCCCGCGAAAAAAGAAAAGAAGGGGTCCGCGCTGTGGCGCGAGATCAAGGGGCTGCTTTGGGTTCTGCTTGCGGTGCTGGCCTTCCACAGCTTCGTCGCCAAGCCCTTCTACATCCCGTCCGAATCGATGATGCCGGTGCTGCTCAAGGGCGACCGGCTGGTGGTGAGCAAATATCCGTACGGGTGGTCGTGGGTAAGCCCGAGTTTTCACGTGCTTCCGCACTGGAAGGGGCGGCTGCTTGGGCGGATGCCCGAGCGCGGCGACATCGTCATCGTCACTCCGCCGGGCAGCAACGACGATTATATCAAGCGGGTCATTGGCCTTCCCGGCGACACCCTGGAGATCCGCGACGGACGGCTGATCCTCAACGGCGAGATGGTGAAATGGGAGCGCCGCGCGCCGACGATGATTCCGACCGATGCCAACGTGCCGTGCGGGATCGAATTTTCCGGCTTCCTGGTCCAGGGCGCCGACGGCAATGACTATTGCCGGCTTCCGGTGATCCGGGAGACGCTTCCCAACGGAGTCACCTACGACACGATCGACCTCGGACGCAGCCCCGGCGACGATTACGGCCCGATCAAAATCCCGCCCGGCCAGCTGTTCCTGATGGGCGACAACCGCGACCGGAGCGCCGACGGCCGGTTCCCGGCAGGCCCTCCGGAGAACGGCCTTGGAGGGCCGGTACCGTGGGAGAATGTCGGCGGCCGAGCCGAGTTCATCACCTTCTCGCTCGACGGGACGACGGAGCTTCTCAACCCGGTCAGCTGGGTCCAGGCGCTTCGCGGCGGCCGGGCCGGGACCTCGCTGAGGCCCGAGAAGGTCGAGCAGGCCGAATAATCAGGGCTGCTGCGGCGGTTCCATCTGCTGCTGCTGCTGCTGCTGCTGCTGCTGCGGGGGCTGCTGGGCCGCCATCGCGGCGGCATTGGGAGCAACGTCGACGACGTGGACGTCGAACTCGAGATCCGAATTGGGCGGAATGCCGGGTTGATCAGCCTCGCCGTAGGCCAGCTGAGACGGGATCCGGATCAAATAGCGGCCGCCCTTGCGCATCCGGGTGAGCGCCTCGGAGAAGCCCGGGATCGTTTGTCCGGGTGCCACCGCCTGGGGACCGCCATGGGCGGCGCTGCTGTCGAACACCTCGCCGTTCAAAAGCCGGCCTTCATAGTCGATGAGCGCCGCATCGGCGGTGGTGATGACCGGCCCCGTTCCGGCCTCGACCGTTCGGATCATCACGCCGCTGTCGGTCGTCTCGCCGCGCATCGAGCCGGCGCCGAGCCAGGCAAGGCCGATTCCGACGGCGACGAGGAAGGCGATCGCGAGCCAGAACTTGGCCAGCGACGAGCGGTGTTCAGGGGGGTGAGCAAGCGTGCTTACGGACATCGGATCAGCTCCGCTGCTCGAGGAAGTGAGGAAAGCCTAGCCTTCGCGTTCGGCGCGCTTGCGCTCGAGCTTGCGGGCGCGGCGGATCGCGGCCGCCCGCTCGCGGGCCCGCTTCTCCGACGGCTTCTCGTAATGCCGGCGCAGCTTCATCTCGCGGTAGACACCCTCACGCTGCAGCTTCTTCTTCAGCGCGCGCAGCGCCTGGTCGATATTGTTGTCGCGAACGATGATCTGCATAAACGGCCCGTCAAATCCTTTCGGTTTTAAAGCTCCCTTTCGAACAACGCCCCCGCTGACGGGAGGGTCCGTTTTTACGGAGCGCACCAGTTTGTTCGCCGCAAGCGTGCCTGCGGCGGTGGCGGGCCCTCTAGCAGCAGCCGCAATCGACATCAAGTTGCCAGCTTCGACCACGATTCGGGCACCTGGCGGCGAATCCTGGCGCCGAATTGCGCAGTCTTGCGGCGAGTCGTGATTGCGAAGCGGTGAACGGCGCAACGAATGTCGATTTGTTGGCAGCGGTTAACCTTTAATTTGATATAGACGAGGGCATGAGAGACGAGGGGCAAAAGTCTTTGAATCGAAGGGAATTGCTGCGCTGGGGCGCCGTTGGCGCAGGCGCCGCGATGGTCTCGTCCGCGGTCGCCGGAATGGGTCTTCCTTCCGTCGTCTACAACGCGCCGCCGCCGCCTATTGACCGGCTTCCGGTACCGGCAGCGCCGCGAATGGCGCTGTACGCGCCAGGCGGGATCAACCCGCACTTGTTCCAGCGCGCCAGGGCCGCTCTCGACCAGCACCGGATCGGCGCCCGCGACCATATCGGCATCGTCGATTTCGCGCGCGCGTCGGGCGACCCGCGATTCCACGTCGTCGACCTCAGGAGCGGCCAGGTCGAAACCTACCGGGTCACCCACGGCAGCGGATCGGACCCGGCCCACAGCGGCTTCCTGGAGCAATTCTCCAACACTCCGGGCTCCGAGGCGACCTCCAACGGCACCTACACGACCGGCGAATATTACCATGGCAAGTACGGCCTCTCGATGAGGCTTCACGGCCACGACTGGACCAACAACAACGCCATGTCGCGGGCGATCGTCATTCACAATGCCTGGTACGCGGAGCCCGACATGGTCTCCCAGCACGGCAAGCTCGGCCGAAGCCAGGGCTGCTTCGCGTTCAGCCGCCGCGACCAGTATGAAGTGATGAAGAAGCTCACCGGCGGTCGGATGCTCTACGCCGAAAAGATCGCCTAGCTCTGCCGTCATCGCGCGTCCGGCGCGAAACGTCCCAAACGTCATAGGCCTACACGCGTGCGCATGTGCGCGCGTGCAGGCGCGAGTCTCCGCTCGCCGCGCCGGGAAACCGGGGCGTCGGCCATCGGACAGGATGGAACCGTTGGCCGCGCCGAGCGCTGGATGCGGAGGCGACGCAACAGGGGAAAGCGAATGAAGATCATCACGACATGCCTGGCAGCCGCGGGTGCGGCGGCTCTCGGTGCCTGCGGGACCGACACTGCCGAAGACAACGCGGCCATCGACAACATGGTCGTCGAGAACCTCGTGATCGAGGACGACATGAACATGACGGACATGAACATGACCGACATGAACGCTCTCGACATGAACGCCATGAACGAGACCGGCACGACGGACAACACGACCAACACCTACTGATCCGGCGAGAGCACGCGCTGGGCCACGGGGCGCCTGCCCATGCGGGCGCCCCATTTCTCGATCCGGCCATTTCCGATCCGGCCATTTCCGATCCGTCCATTTTCCGATCCGGTTGCACCGGCGCGCTCGCCCATGGCATGACGTCGCCATGGCGCGCGAACACCGGACCTTCGCCGAATTCTGGCCCTTCTACCTTCGCGAGCATAGCAAGCCGCGCACCCGCGCGCTTCATTATGCGGGCACCAGCCTGGTGGTCGCGATCTTGCTGTTCGCCGTCCTGACGGGGCGCTGGTGGCTGCTGTTGGCGATCCCGGTCGCCGGCTACGGCTTCGCCTGGGTCGCGCATTTCCAGGTTGAGAAGAACCGGCCGGCGACCTTCACCTATCCACTCTGGTCGCTGGCCGCCGACTTTAGGATGTGGTGGCTGTGGCTGACCGGTCGGCTGGGGCCCGAGCTCGAGCGGGCGGGGGTCGGCGACTCTGCCTGAGCGGCTATGCCGGAGCAGCAGAAGGGTCACGAACTTGACTGTGCTGCGCGTGAACCCGGCGCCTCGTCGACTTCATCCACTTTGTGGTTTTCGACGGATTTGCGCCGGAAATCGGCGGCGATTTGCGGGCGATCCGGAAGAAGCGAAGTTGACCAATTTGTGACCCTGCGTCGCGCTCAGGGCAGGCCTTCGAAGCGCCTGGTCCCAGGCGGCGGCGAACAAAGCGGCGGACGGCCGGCGGCGAAGGCGATAGGCGCTCTCGCGGCTCATGCCCGCGGCGCGCGCCGCGGCGGTGACGCTGCGGGCGCGGGCGAGGGCACCGAGGAAGGCGAGCTGGCGGGCGGAAGTCCAGCCGTCCCGTGGGACGTTTTGAGGGCAGGTTCGCGAATCGCTTTGGCGCATCGAGCAGTATGGATCACAAAAGCTGTGCTGTAGGACAGCAGAATCGAAACGAGCAGGAGAAGTGAAAATGGCCAAGGGACAGCAAAGATCGAACAAGGAATTGCGCAAGCCCAAGAAGGAGAAGGTGAAGACCAACGCGTCGCAGCCCTCGCAAAAAGGCGGAGTCCGCGGGCTCGAGAATCTGAAAAACGATTAGAGGCACGGCAGGCGGCGTAACCCCTCCTTGCGAATCCCGCTCGTCTGCTATATTTGTATAGCAGGAGATGTCGGATGCTTGCGGTGAGACTGGACAAGGACCTCGAGGAGCGGCTCGAGCGGCTGGCGGCGAAGACCGGGCGCACCAAGACCTTTTACGCGCGCGAGGCGATCGAGGCGCATCTCGACGACCTCGAGGATTTCTTCCTCGCCGAGGAGCGGCTGAAGGATTTCCGAAGCGAAGAGGCGATACCTCTTGCCGATCTGAAGGCCGAGCTTGGCCTGGAAAGTTGAGTTCGTACCAGCGGCGGCGAAGGAGCTGAAGAAGCTCGGGCGAACCGAGGCGGCGCGGATCATCACGACTCTGGAAACCCGGATCGCGACGCTCGACGATCCGCGCAAGCTCGGCAGCGCGCTGACGGGTGAGCTCGGCGGGCTGTGGCGCTGGCGAATCGGCGACTATCGCGTGGTCGCGCGGATCGAAGACGAGCGAATCACGATCCTGATCGTGCGCGTGGCGCACCGGCGTGAAGTGTATCGGTGACGAGCGTTCGCATCCTGGTCGACGCCGACGCCTGCCCCGTCAAGGACGAGATCTACAAAGTCGCGTGGCGGCGCGAGGTGCCTGTGAAGGTGGTCAGCAACAGCTGGCTGCGCGTGCCCGACCATGTGCTGGTCGAGCGCGTGGTGGTGTCCGACAGTTTCGACGCCGCCGACGACTGGATCGCGGAAGAGGCGGACGAGCGGACGGTGGTGATCACCGGCGACATCCTGCTCGCCGACCGCTGCCTGAAGAAAAGCGCGACCGTGATCGGCCACAACGGCAAGCCGTTCACGTCAGCGAGCATCGGCGGAGCGATCGCGACGCGGGCGATCATGGCCGATTTGCGGGTCGCCGCCGACGGAATCACGGGCGGGCCGAAGCCCTTCGCCAAGGCGGACCGATCGCGGTTTTTGCAGGCGCTGGATGCGGCGCTGGTGCGGTTGTCGAGGGTTTAGCGCGACTGCCCCGCCCGCGCGTTTCGCGCCGGCTAGTCGGCCAGGACCTGCTAGTCGGTCAGAACAAACGTGATCTTGAGAGTGCAGCGCCACTCGGCGATGTTCTCACCGTCGACCGTACATTTGATGTCGCTGACCCACACGCCCTGGATATTGTCGAGCGTCTTGCTGGCGCGGGCGACGCCGGTGCGGACGGCGTCTTCGATCCCCTTGGTGGAGGAGGAGATGACTTCGGTGACTTTGGCGACGGACATGGCGGTGTTTCCTTGAAATTGCTGGTGGAGGGGCCCCCGAAAAAGAGAGCGGGTAACGAGCGAGATGGTTCCGCGTCGCGGCCGATGGGATCACCCGCGGCCGAAGCCCTGCTCTAGGGCGGAAGTCGCGGTTTTTGCAGGCGCTGGGTGAGAGCCTGGCGAAGTTTGAAAAGGAATTAGGCCAATGTCCGCTTTCGATCCATAGCGGACATAAGGAAGTAGCGTTGGTATGGCCGGGCAATGTCAGGTTCGCAGGCCCACAACATCTCGTTTGGTGACGCTGTCAAAGTTTGGGCGCGGGTCGCG
>JBPCOC010000063.1:0-17055 GCA_051000635.1 Sphingomicrobium sp.
TGCTCGAAGCGCGTCGGCGGGATCCGCGATCGGCAGCAGCGCGCTATCTTTTGGCCGATCTGTGGCTTCGGCAGGGCCGGATCGCCGACGGCCTCGTCGAAATGGCAATTCTCTCGCGCCTCCTGCCTGGAGGTTCCGTAGAGCTGGTTCCAGCGCTGTCGGAATATGTCCGCACGGCCGGGGCAAGCGAACAGTTGAGACAAATTCTGTCCACCAATCCCCGGCTCAAGCGGCCCCTCTTGAATGCGCTTGCAGCGGATCCGGACAACCTCCAGCTGATCCTCGAGCTGGCAGGCACTGACCGTGGGTCGGTCAGCGGAAGACCGCCGCCCTGGCAGGCGAAATTGCTCGACAGCCTGATCCGCGACGGTGCTTATGGGCGCGCCTACGCACTGTGGCAGCGTTTCGCTCGATTCGCCGGTCCGCGCCCGTTGGTGTTCAACCCTGAATTCAGGCGGGTCGCGGCACCGCCGCCGTTCAACTGGAGCTTTACGTCCAGTGGAGCGGGATTTGCGGAACCAGAAAACGGCACGATGCGCGTGCTCTACTATGGGCGGGCCAATGCAACATTGGCATCGCAGCTGCTCCTGCTGCCGAGTGCGGCATACCGCCTTTCGGTCCCGATCTCCGGCGCTCCGGCACCGCGATCGCTCGCCTGGTCCGTGAGCTGCATGCCCTCGGGCCAAACGCTAGTCGCGCTGGAGCTTGCGCCATCCGCAACGGCACGAGGAACGTTTAAGGTGCCCGCTGCCGATTGTCCCGCACAGGCTTTGGAGCTTAAGGGGCTAGCACAGGACATGGCGCAAGAAAGCGATGTGCGCGTTGGGCCTATCGCTCTCGAGAGGGTGGGACGTTGAGCCAGAGAATGCGCTCAATCATCGTTGCCGGCTACCTCTTGCTGTGCATCCTGCTCGGGGGGAGCGCACAAGGCGTCTGGACCAACCTCGCGCTTCAGCTGCTGGGAATCGCTCTGATCGCCGGGGCCGCCATTGCATCGGAACCGCCGGACCAGGAAACGGATAGCTCTACGATTGTCTATATGTTGCTCGGGCTCGGCGGGCTGGTGATTTTGCTGCAGCTGATCCCGATGCCCCAGAGCCTTTGGGCTGAGCTGCCCGGCCGATCGGGGCTGGTGTCCGCGCTGGCTCTCATCGGCGACACACGACCTGCGTTGCCGCTTTCTGAAACTCCGTATCGATCTGTGACGACTCTTTTCGCTTTAATCCCGGGCCTGGCACTGTTCGCCGCCGTAAAGATGGTCCGACCGTCTCCGCGCTGGCTGGCGGTTGCCATTGCGGCCGGCATGTTCTGCAGTATCGCCCTTGGGGCATTTCAGGTCGTGAGCGAACGCGACTCGTGGGCATACCTCTATGAGATCACCAACAGAGGTGCCGTCGGAGTCTTCGCGAACCGAAACCACATGGGAACCTTGCTGATCGTCAGTATTCCGTTCGCGACCGCTTTGCTGGTTGCGACGGAAGGGGACCGCGGCGGTTCCGCGCAAGCGAGATGGGTGATCGGGGTTGCCGCACTAATTTTGGTGATCGTCGGGCTTGTGCTGAACGGCTCGCTCGCAGCGATTAGCCTCGCCGTACCGGTTTTCATCGCCAGCGCAGCGATGGTTCCAGCGGCCGTCCGATGGCGTGGGATTGCGCTTCCGGTCGCCGGCGTTGCGCTCATCGGGGGTGTCGCGTTGCTGGCGAGCGCCCCAATCGCCACCGTTATCACAGAAGCTGGCGCGGAAACGTCGGTTCAGTCGCGTCAGGCAATCTGGAGCACTACCTCCAGTGCAATCCGCGACACTTTCCCAGCAGGCACGGGCCTGGGAAGCTTTGAGCAGGTCTATCGCCAGTACGACGACCCGTCCGACGTTACGCTCACTTATGTCAATCACGCCCACAACGATTATCTCCAGCTGGTGCTCGAGCTCGGCGCGCCGGGACTGGCGTTGATCGTTCTTTTCCTGGGCTGGTGGGCGGCCGCCGCGATCAAGGTGTGGACGTCGGCGCTGAGCACACCGTTCGGGCGGGCAGGGACCATCGCATCGGCGGCTATCCTCGCGCACAGCGTCATCGATTTTCCGCTCAGGACTGCGGCCATCGCCGCAATCTTCGGCGTCGCAATCGCGATGATGGCGCAACGCTTGCGCAGTGCACAGGCCGAGATTGCCGGCGAGCGACGGCCGCCGCGGCACGTCAAGCTCGGCTAGGCAGCGCCGACTTTTACCAAAGGGCCAGATCGACGCTTGAGCAGAGCGTAACTGTGTTGTTTCTGCAACGGTGCGTGCTACGGCAGAAAAAATGGATGCCCCCGCAGCCGAATCGGATTTCACTGCCTCGCGTATGACCAGATGGCTCGAGCGCGAGCGAGTAAGCGGCCGCCTTTACCGCTATGCCGTCATCGCGACGGCGCTGTTGCTGCTCGTCATCGCGGGCTTGAGCTTCTGGCTGCTCCGGCAGCCCGGGGCACCTGGAAGCCTGCTATCGCCGCCGATGATCGCGCTTCTGCTCGTCGCGAATTTGATTCCGGCGATTGCTTTGATGGTGTTGCTGTCTCGTCGATTCGCGATGACTCGGGCGGCGGAGGGCGGTTCCGGAACAGGGCGGCTGCACACGAGGCTGGTCGCATTGTTCTCGGTCATTGCGGCTGTGCCCACTGTCCTCGTCGCAATCTTCGCATCGCTGCTGTTCCAAAGCGGACTTGAATTCTGGTTCTCCGACCGGGCCCGCGGAATGCTGGAAAACACGGTCGAAGTGGCGCGCGGTGCGTATCGCTTCGAGTTGGGAAGGGTGGCCAACGAGGCGATCACAATGTCGTCGGACGTCGCCGGCTATCTGGAAATCGCTTCAATTGAAGATCCGCGCATCGTGGAAGGCTTGGCCGTCCAGACGTACAACCGTTCTCTCAATGAAGCGGCGATCTTGCGGATCACTTCCACGGGCGAGGTGCAGAGCCTCGCAGTCGTGAATCCCTATGAGGGCATGCTGGAGCCGGCGCGAATCAAGGACGCCGTCGAGAGGCTGAATGAGACGGCTGACATCAACAGCGTCGACGCACTGACGCCCGACCGTCTCTCGGTGATCGCTCCGCTCGACTACGGGGAGGGCGCCTATCTCTACGCAGCCCGGTGGGTGGATCCCGAGATCGCATTGCAGATCAGTAGGGCGAACGAGGTGCTCGAGGATTACCGCGACCTGCTCGCGCGGTCCCGGACAAATCAGTTGCGATTCAACGCGGCGCTGCTGCTTGGTTCGCTCATCATCGTGGCGCTGGCGATTTTCGCTGCACTCCGGCTTGCCGACCGGCTAGTCCGACCAGTCAGTCAGCTTGCGGTCGCTGCAGGGCGGATAGAGCAGGGGGATTTCTCGGCCCGCGTGCCGGTCACCGAAACCGAGGACGAGATCGAGACCCTTGCCCACGCCTTCAACCGGATGAGCGCCCGGATCGAGGAGCAAACTGGAGCGCTGCGCGCCGCCAACGCCCAGCTCGACACCCGGCGGGCGTTTATCGAAGCGGTTCTTTCCAGCGTCACCGCTGGCGTCGTTGCGCTGGACTCCGACAACCGAATCCTCCTTATCAACCGATCCGCCGAAGCGCTGCTCCAGCCGGGGGAGGAGGCGATCGAGGGGAGGGCCCTTGGCGGAGTTTCGTCTGAGCTCGACGAGTTCATGTACGGCGAGGAGCGCGAGGCAAACGTCGACGTCGAGGTCGGCGGCGGCGGGCGCACGCTCGCGGTCAAGCGGGTACGCTATCAGGACGGCGCAGTGCTGACCTTCGACGACATCACCGACCAGCTCCACGACCAGCGCAGCGCCGCCTGGTCGGACATCGCGCGCCGGATCGCGCACGAGATCAAGAACCCGCTCACCCCGATCCAATTGGCGGCAGAGCGGCTGCAGCGGCGATTCGCCGATGAAGTCGCCTCGGACAAGGAGACATTTGAGCGGCTCACCGGGACGATCGTCAGGCAGGTCGGCGACCTCAGGCGAATGGTCGACGAGTTCTCCAGTTTCGCGCGGATGCCGAAACCGGTGTTTCGCAAGGAGAACTTCCACGAAATCGCCAGGCAGGCCCTATTCCTCCACGAGGTGGCGCATCCGCAAGTCAAGTTCGCGATCGATCCCCCCAGCGGCGAATTCCCGATGGTATGCGATCGCCGCCAGCTCGCGCAAGCGCTGACAAATGTTGTAAAAAACGGCGTTGAAGCAATTGAATCCAGGCGATTACGCGGCGAACATCACCTTGGCGGCGACCGAGTCGAGCTGCGCGTCCACCGCGAAGGCGACCAGCTCGTCATCGACATCACCGATACAGGCATAGGACTCCCGGCAGATCGCGAGCGCCTGACCGAGCCCTATATGACTACGCGGGTGCGGGGCACTGGGCTGGGCCTCGCAATCGTCAAGAAGATCGTCGAAGAGCATTGCGGAGAGATCGCCTTCCTCGACCGATCAGGCGGCGGCACCCACGTGCGGATCGCGTTCGATGTCGAGAGGCTCGTCGAGCGGGAAGGGGAGAGGCCACCCCCCGAAGATGGCGAAACCGAAGAAAACGAGGATCGAACTGATGTTTAGGGAGCGTTGCTGATGGCCCTCGAGGTCTTGGTCGTCGATGATGAGGAGGACATCCGTGAGCTGGTCAGCGGCGTTCTTGAAGATGAAGGCTATGCGGTGCGGAGCGCTGCCAACAGCACGTCGGCGCTTGAAGCCATCAAGGACCGGCGCCCATCCTTGTTGCTTCTCGATGTGTGGCTGCGGGGATCCCGGCTCGACGGCCTCCAACTGCTCCAGGAGGTCAAGCGCCAGGACCCCAGCCTTCCGGTCCTGATGATTTCCGGCCACGGAAATCTCGACACCGCGGTTGCCGCGGTCCGCGAAGGCGCGGTCGATTTCATCGAAAAGCCGTTCGAAGCGGGGCACCTTCTGCACCTCGTCTCGCGAGCGACCGAAACCGAGCGGCTGCGCCGCGAGAATGCGAGTCTCCGCCAGCAGATCGTTCACGAGGAGGTGCTGAGCGGGCATTCGGTCGCGATCAACACCGTCCGGGCAACGCTTAAGCGCGTCGCTCCCACGGGAAGCCGGGTCCTGATCACCGGCCCGGCCGGCGTCGGCAAGGAGGTCGCGGCGCGGACGATCCACCAGTGGAGCGCGCGCACGAACGGCCCGTTCATCGTCGTCTCGGCGGCAATGATGACGCCCGAGCGGGTCGAGGAGGAGCTGTTCGGAACGGACAGCGGCGACGTCAGTCACCCGGGACTCCTCGAGCAGGCGCACGGCGGAACCCTATTCCTCGACGAGATCGCAGACATGCCGCCGACGACGCAGGCCAAAATTCTGCGTGTCCTGACTGATCAGAGCTATCATCGGGTCGGCGGCCAGCGACCGGTCAAGGTCGACGTTCGCGTCCTCTCGGCAACCTCGCGCGACCTCGCCCAGGAAATCGCCGAAGGGCGGTTCCGCGAGGACCTGTTCTATCGACTCAATGTCGTACCGGTACGACTCCCGCCGCTTCGGGAACGGCGCGAGGACATTCCCGATCTCGCCAACCAGTTTCTCGCGCGGTTCGCTGCCGATCGCCGCATTCCCCCGCCGCTGCTGACGGACGAGGCGATCGCCGCCCTCCAGGCGCATGATTGGCCGGGCAACGTCCGGCAGCTGCGCAACATCATCGAGCGCACGGTGATCCTCGCCCCGTGCGAGCGGGTCGAGCGGATTGAAGCCGACATGCTCCCGTCAGAGGTTCTCGAGAGCAAGAGCGCGTCTAGCTTCACCGGATCGGCGATGACGATCATGGGAAGCCCACTCCGCGAGGCCCGCGAATCGTTCGAGCGCGAGTATCTGAGGATCCAGATCCGTCGATTTTCCGGCAACATCTCGCGTACAGCGTCGTTCATCGGCATGGAACGGTCGGCCTTGCACCGGAAGCTCAAGGCCCTGGGGATCGGCGACAAGCGCGAGGAGGAGTGACGAACGCGTCGGAGATGGCCGCGAAGCCGCTAAGCGTTCAGGACCACTTTCTGAACTGCGCCCGCAGGTCGAAGGCTCCGCTGACCATTTTCCTGCTGAAAGGCGTCAAGCTGCAGGGAGTGATCACTTGGTTCGACGCCTTTTCGATTCTTCTTCGGCGCAATGGCCAAACCCAGCTTGTCTACAAGCATTCGATTTCGACGATCATGCCGGGCAAGCCGCTGGATCTCGATGCCCTTGCCAATTCGGAAGCACCTTCGAAACCACGCCTTCAGGATGCTTTCCTGTCGGCCGCCGCGCGTGAGCAGCAGCGAATGACGGTTTTCCTCATCAACGGCGTGATGCTGCAGGGCGCGGTCGCGACCCACGACCAATTTTCTCTGCTTCTAGAGCGCGGCGGCCAGGTGCAGCTCGTCTACAAGCACGCGATCTCGACGCTTGAGCCCGAGCATCCGCTTTCGCTGGGCGGCGAGTCACCCGACGAGGCGGAGGACGAGTGACCGTAACCATCTCCAACAGCCCCGGTGCGCTCGACGTTACGCGCGGGGAGCGGGCAGTGGTCGTCGGCATCGAAAGGGCGGGGTCCGATAGCGACGGCCGTTCCGCCGAGGCCAGGCTGGCCGAAGCGATCGGCCTTGCCGAAGCGATCGGAGTCACGGTCGTCGGGAGCCGGACGTTCAGGCTGCGCGCGCCTAAGCCGGCGACTCTGCTCGGCAAGGGCCAGATCGAACAGCTCGCCGAGCTTGCGAGCGAACATCATGCGGGCCTGCTGGTGGTCGATGCGCCGCTTACGCCGGTTCAGCAGAAATCGCTCGAAGAGAAGGTCGGGACCAAGGTGATCGACCGCACCAGCCTTATCCTCGAAATCTTCGGTGAGCGAGCGGCCACATCGGAAGGCCGGCTCCAGGTCGAGCTCGCGCATCTCGATTACCAGGCGGGGCGGCTGGTCCGGACATGGACTCACCTCGAGCGGCAGCGGGGCGGCTTCGGGTTCCTGGGCGGACCCGGCGAAACGCAGATTGAAGCGGACAGGAGACTCATTCGCGACCGAATGGCGCGGATTCGGCGCGAGCTGGAGCAGGTGACCCGCACGCGTTCGCTGCATCGCGACCGCCGCCAGCGAGCGCCGTGGCCGGTGATTGCCTTGGTCGGCTATACCAATGCCGGAAAATCCACGCTCTTCAACAATTTGACCGGCGGCGACGTGGTGGCCGAGGACATGCTGTTCGCAACGCTCGACCCGACGATGCGCGACGTCAGGCTGCCGGGCTTCGACAAGGCGATCCTGTCCGACACCGTCGGGTTCGTGTCCGACCTTCCCACCCAGCTGGTGGCGGCGTTCCGGGCAACCCTGGAGGAGGTGGCGTCGGCCGACCTGCTGGTCCACGTGCGCGACATTTCCCATCCGGACCGGGATTCGCAGCGCGAAGATGTCGAGAATGTGCTGGCGCAGCTCGGCGTCGGGCCCGAGGACGAGGGCGCGCCGCCGATGATCGAAGCTTGGAACAAGGTCGACCTGCTGTCAGGGCAGGAGCGGGATGCGCTGCTGACCGAAGCAGGGCGCCGCGAAGACGTCGTGCCGATTTCCGCTTTGACCGGCGCCGGCGTTGGGGATCTCCAGCAGCATATGGCGGACTTGCTGCACAAAGGCGCGCAGCTTCACGAAGTCAGCCTGCCGGCCGGCGACGGCGGCAAGATCGCCTGGCTGCACGCCCGCGGCGAGGTCATCGGCCAGGAAACCCGCGACAGCCACGTGCACCTGAAGGTCCGGCTTTCGCCAGAAAACTGGGCCAGATTCCAGTCGCTTCAGTCCGCCTGAGCGGCCTTCGCCTGCCGCCAGAGCGCTTCCTTCTCATCGAGGCTCATCGACTCGAAGCCTGGCGCCGCCTCGATCGCCCGGAAGCGCGCTTCGAACTTGCGATTGGCTTGCCGTAGCGCTTCTTCCGCGTCGATGTTGAGATGCCGTGCGAGGTTCACGACAGCGAACAGCAGGTCGCCGAGCTCCTCCCGGCGCGGTCCTTCCTCCTGCTCGCGGTCGAGCTCCTCGAGCTCTTCTTCGATTTTCGCCCGTGGCCCCGATGCGTCCGGCCAGTCGAAGCCGGTCCTGGCGGCGCGGCGCTGCAGCTTGGCGGCCCGGTCGAGGGCGGGGTGGGCGCTGGCGACTCCGGCGAGGGCGCTCTCGTCGGCTTTCTGCTTGCGCTCGGCCGCCTTGATCGCGTCCCAGCCGGGACTTTCTGCCGCGTCGCCGAAGATGTGCGGGTGCCGGCGCTCGAGCTTGTTGCAAATGCCCGCGATGACGTCATCGAGAGTGAAATGGCCGAGCTCTTCGGCCATCTGCGCATGGAACACGACCTGGAGCTGGAGATCGCCGAGCTCGTCGGCGAGCCCCTCCATGTCGCCGCGGTCGATCGCGTCGGCGACCTCATAGGCTTCCTCGATCGTGTAAGGGGCGATCGTCTCGAAGCTCTGCTGAAGGTCCCAGGAGCAGCCGCGCTTTGGGTCGCGCAGCCGCCGCATGATCGCAACGAGGCGTCCGAGGCCGTCGCTTTCGCTCAAGAGGGAAGCCCCCTGACGGCCACTGCCACCTGACCCGTAAGTCTGATAATATGTATTATGTAAAACTGTACAGACATCAGGAAACCAGCACCAGCCATCGCCCTTCCACTCCCCAACGGTCGAGAGTCGACAGGAAATTCATGCCCAGGACGTTCAGATTGGCGCGCTCGGTGACGTGCAACCGGAAATCCTGGCGCTGGATGGTCCCTACCCTGAGTTCATCGGCCCGGCCGCTGGCGACACGAATGAGACCGTTTCCGGTGCGAACGATCTGGCTGGCGGCCGGGTTGATTCGAATGCCGGCCCTCGTTGCCGTCTCGCGGTCGATCGTCGTCATGGTGGCGCCGCTGTCGACCAGGAATCTCACTTTTGCGCCGTTGACCGTCGCATCGACCCAGAAGTGGCCGTCGATTGCCATCGGAATCCTGATCTCTTCGCCCTGGCGGACCGGTTCGCCGGTCGCTTCGGCCCGGACCCGCTGCCACACCCAGTCCAAACTGTCGCGGAATGTGAAGAGGACAAAGCCGGCACCGAAGATTGCGATCCACGCCAGCGCATAGATCGCCAGCTTGCCGAACCGTTCCCGTCGCACCATCAGGCCGCTCAGCACCAGCATCATCGCCAGCACGATGTAGACTCCGCCGAGCATGTAATCGTTGGTAATCACAGGGAAATCTCCAGCCCGTCGTGGGCAGGCGCGGCCCAGTCGGGAAGCTCGCCGACCAGTGTCGCATAATCCATGCTGGTGTTCATATGGGTGAGATAGAGCTGTCCTACGCGAAGGTCGCGGGCCCATCCGAGTACGGCATCGAGATGCGCGTGGGTCGGGTGAGGCCGCCGCTGGAGGCAGTCGCAGATCAGCACGTCCGCTCCCTCATACAGCTGAGCCATTGTTTCCGACATTGCGTTGAAATCTATAGCATAAACCGCCGAGCGGCTGCCCTCATCGATGCGCAGCCCAAGCGACGTGATGTCTCCGTGCGGCTGGTCGACGAACCGGACCAGGCAATCGCCCAGGCTGAGCTCCTGCCCCGCTTCGACGGCTTCGGCGTCGGGCGCGTAGAAGCCCGATCCGGCGAACGCATAGTCGAACCGCTGCTTGAGCCGGTCGAGCACCGATTGCCGTGCGTAGAGCGGGATCGGGCGGCTGCGCTGCTGTGCGATCGGGCGAAGCTCGTCGATCCCGTGGCAATGGTCGGCGTGGTCGTGGGTGACGACGACATGGTCGAGCTCGCCGGTTTCGGCCTCGAGGAGCTGTGCGCGCAGATCGGGGCCGCAATCGACCAGCAGGCGCTCGCCGGCGCTCACGACGAGCAGCGAGCAACGCATCCGCCGGTTGCGCGGCTCATCGGGGTCGCATTCACCCCAGCCGGGCCCAATCCTCGGCACTCCGCTCGACGTTCCGCAGCCCAGAATTCGGAGCCTCAAGCCGTCACCCCTGGGTGGCCTTGGCAAACAGATTGAAGAAATTTGCCGTCGTGGCGTCAGCAAGCTCCTCCGCCCCTTCCCCCCGAAGTTCGGCCACAAAGGCGGCGGTATCGGCGACAAACGCCGGCTCACCCGTCTTGCCGCGGTGCGGCACCGGCGCAAGGAACGGAGCGTCGGTTTCGACCAGAAGCCGGTCGAGCGGGAGCCATTTCGCAATTTCCTGCAGGTCGCGGGCGTTCTTGAAGGTGACGATTCCCGAAAGCGAGATGAAAAAGCCGAGGTCGAGGCCCTTTCTCGCCAGCTCCGCGCTTCCGGTGAAGCAGTGGAGGACGCCGGTGACTGTGCCCTCTTTCACCGCCTTGCCGAGAATTTCGGCCGTATCGGCCTCCGCTTCGCGGGTGTGGATAACCAGCGGAAGTCCTGACGCTTTTGCTGCCTCGACATGCGCCTGGAAGCGCTCGCGCTGCGCCGAGCGGTCGGACTTGTCGTAATAATAATCAAGGCCGCACTCGCCGATCGCCACCACTCGCGGGTGCTTCGACGCGTCGACAAGCGCCGCCGACCCAAGATCCGGATGAGCGTCGGCTTCGTGGGGGTGCACTCCAACCGTCGCCCAGACGTCGCTGTTGCGTTCCGCGACGGCGATGACGTCATTCCACTCACTCCGGCGAGTGGAAATATTCAGGAACCCGGCAACGCCTCGTTCCCGAGCGTTCGCAAGCACTTCGCCCTGCCGATCGGCGAGGCCCTCGTAGTTCAGATGGCAATGGCTATCGATCAACTTCACGCCGCCTACCCCTCCTCTCCAAGCTCGAGGCGCGGGAAGATCGGCACCGGCTGGTCGAGGCCGCCGTGAAGGCCGGAATCGATGACCTCGATCAACCTTTCGGCCGATCCGGGGATTACCGGGACGACCGCAACCGCGAGCTTTCGGATTGCGACGACGAGCGTTCCGAGCACATCCGCCATCCGCTCCGGGTCGCTCTTGCGAAGCGCCCAGGGCGCGGCGAAGTCGACATAGGCGTTGCAGGCGAACACGGCGCCCATCCAGGCTTCGAGCCCAACGGAGAAGGCGAACTCGTCGAAGCGCGCTTCGAGCTCGCCCACCGCCGAATCCACCGTCTGGAGCAGCTCCCGATCCTGCTCCTGCTCGCCAGGTGCGGGAATGACGCCATCCAGATTCTTGTAGACCATCGACAAGGTACGTTGGGCGAGATTGCCGAAGCTGTTTGCGAGCTCGGCATTCACCCGGTTGACGATCGCTTCGGCCGAATAGCTCCCGTCCTGACCGAACGGCACCTCGCGCATCAGGAAATAGCGCAGCTGGTCGACCCCGAACCGCTCGGCCAGCGCCATCGGGTCGACGACATTGCCGACGCTCTTCGACATCTTCTCGCCGCGGCTGAGCAGGAACCCGTGGCCATAGACCTGCTTTGGAAGGTCAATCCCCGCCGACATCAGGAACGCCGGCCAATAGACGGCGTGGAACCGAACCACGTCCTTGCCGATCAGGTGCACGTCCGCCGGCCAGTAGCGCCGCCACAGCTCGGTATCGTCGGGATAGCCAAGGCCGGTGAGGTAGTTGGTCAGAGCGTCGAGCCAGACGTACATGACGTGCTCGTCGCTGTCCGGGACCTTCACGCCCCAGTCGAAACTGGTGCGCGAGATCGACAGGTCGGACAAGCCGCCTTCGACGAAGCGCATGACCTCGTTGCGGCGGCTTTCGGGGCGGATGAACTCTGGATCGGCCGAATAATGGGCGAGCAGCCTGTCCTGGTAGGCCGACAGGCGAAAGAACCAGCTCTCCTCGACCGTCCACTCGACCGGAGATCCCTGCGGGGACAACTTCTGCCCCCCTTCCCCTTCGCTCAGCTCGTTCTCGTCGTAATAAGCCTCGTCGCGAACCGAGTACCAGCCTTCGTACCGGCCCAGGTACAGATCGCCGCGCTCCGCCATCGCCGTCCAGATCGCCTGGCTTGCGTGGTGGTGCGCCGGCTCGGATGTGCGAATAAAGCGATCGCACGAAATCTCAAGCGTCTCGCACATCTGCAGGAAAAGAGAGGACATTTTGTCAGCAAATGCCTGCTGCTCGACCCCATCCGCGCGCGCCGCCTGAGCCATTTTCAGGCCATGCTCGTCGGTTCCGGTCTGGAAGCGAACGTCCCGGCCCTGGGCCCGTCGGAAGCGAGCGATCACGTCGGCGGCGATCGCCTCATAGGCGTGGCCGATGTGCGGCGGACCGTTCGGGTAGTTGATCGCGGTGGTGATGTAATAAGGCTCGGCCATCGCCCCGCCCCTAGCCGCCGCACCGGACGCCTTCAAGAAACCCGCGGCACGGCCACCGAGGCGAGGATTCCGCCGAGCTGAAACATTGTCGCTGCAGGATCGAGCGACAGTCGCGGGGCGATGGCAACCAGCTCGCGTACCCGCTCGTAGGCGTCGAGCGCCCGTTCCCGCTGCGGATCGGGAAGGTTGCGGGCCTCGTGAGCGACGAGCGAGGGAAGCACGTCGAGAAATGCCGCGTACCGGTCCGCGGCGGTCTTGCGCCCGAGCTGGCTGGCCAGCGCCGACCTCTTGCTGTTGTCGGGATCGCCTTCGCGAAGGATCGCTGCCGCACTGCGCTCGAGCGGCCCCAGGTCGAGCGAACTGAAGGCCAGCGCCCGGCCGACCGACCCTGCGGCCATTGGGATCGGAGCCAGGCGTTCCGCTTCGCTCATCTCCGGCAACCGCGTTTCGAGGACTGACGTCATGGCGGCATCGCTCAACGGCTGGAGCTGAAGGCGACGGCAGCGGGAGCGGATCGTCGGCAGGAGGCGCCCGGGCGCGTGACTGACGAGGAAGAAGATCGTGTTCGGCGGCGGCTCCTCAAGCATTTTGAGGAGCGCGTTGGCTGCCGCTTTCTCGAGCTCGTCGACCGTATCGATGACAACGACCCGCCACGGCGACAGCGCCGGCGTCAGACCGAGAAACTCTCCAACCTCGCGAACCTGATCCACAGTGATATTCCGGGCGAGATTTCCTGTCTTCTGGTTTTCGACGCGCTTCAGCCAGCGCATGTCGGGATGGCTCCCGGCGGCGATCAGTCTCGCGATTGGATGATCATCGGGCGCGTCCAGCACCGACGCCTCGAACTCCGGGCCGGCAGCCTCGGAGAGCAGCCTTCGTGCCGCCGCCAGAGCGAATGTGGCCTTGCCGACGCCCCTGGGCCCGGCGAGCAGCCAGGCATGGTGAAGAGTGCGCGAATCCCATGCCTGCCGGAACTGCTCGACTTGTTTGTCGTGGCCGGCGATCACGGGAGCAGGTCCGCGATGGCGTCAAGCAGGCGCCCGGTCACCTCGGCTTGCGTGCCCGAAGCATCGATCAGCCGAACTCGGAGCGGCTCCTCGGCGGCAATGGTCCGAAACGCAAGCTCGACCCGTTGATGGAAATCCTCCGGACGGCCGCCGATCCGGTCGACCGTGTCGCGGTCGCGCGCTTTCGCCCGCTCGTGACCTTCGGCCAGCGACATGACCAACGTCCGGTCAGGTAGGAAGCCGGAGCAAGCGAACTCGTGAAGCTCGCGAACCCGATCGATCCCGAGCCCGCTCGCCGCGCCCTGATAGGCGAAGGACGAATCGACGAAGCGGTCGCTGAGCACCCATTGGCCGCGTCCAATCGCCGGACGGATGGTCTTTTCGACGTGATCGGCGCGAGCCGCCGCGAAAAGCAGCGCTTCCGCCTCTATCGACCAGCGACTGTTGTCGCCCTGGAGCAGGAGCTCGCGGATCGCTTCCGCGCCTTCGCTTCCGCCTGGCTCGCGGGTGACCACACAGTCGATGCCGCGTTTGCGGATGGCTTGCTCGAGCGCGCGAAGCTGAGTCGACTTGCCGACCCCCTCCCCGCCTTCGAGGGTGATGAATCGACCCGTTGCGGTCACGCCAGCCCGAGCAGGCCCTTCAGCCCGATCCAGGCGCGGGTGAAGAAGCCGGCCTCGCCGACATCCTCGCCGGCGACGAGCGGAACGACCTGCGGCTGGGTGTCGCCGGTCGTCACCACCAGCTGGGCGATCTCCTGGCCTTTCTTGATCGGCGCCTTGATCGGCCCCTCGTACCGGACGTTCACTTGCATCCGCTCGGTGACGCTGAGACCCGCCGGGATGGTGACCGCGAGATCGCGCGGCGCGACCAGCGGGACTTCGCTGCTCGAGCCCATCTGCACCCTGGCCTTCGCGACTTCGGTACCCTGCTTGAACAGCGGCTTGGCCTGCCAGGCGTTGAAGCCCCATTCCATCAACCGGGTCGATTCCTGCACCCGCCCGTTCCAGCTATCGAGTCCCGCGACCACCTCGATCAGCCGCCGACCGTTCTGCTCGGCCGAGCCGGTGAAGCCGTAGCCGGCTTCCTGCGTGTGGCCGGTCTTCAATCCGTCGGCGCCCGGGACCTTGCCGAGGATCGGGTTGCGGTTGCCTTGGGTGATCGCCTGGCCCGAGCCCAGGGTCTTGCCCCAGGTGAAGCTCCTCCGGCCATAGAATTTCTCGTACAGCTGCGGATGGCGCTCGATGGTCGACCGGGCAAGCGTCGCCAGGTCGCGCGCGGTGACATAGGAGCAGCCTTCGTCCGGCCAGCCGATCGGGTTGCAAAAGCGGCTGTTGCTCAGGCCCAGCTGCCGGGCCAGCGCATTCATCTGCTCGACGAACGCCTGCTCGGTGCCGGAAATGCACTCGGCCAGAACAACCGACGCGTCATTGCCCGAGAGCGTGACGATTCCGTGGAGCAAGTTCTCGACGCTGACCTGCTCGTTAGGCGACAGGAACATCGTCGATCCCGCCTGCGGACCGTGCCACTTCTGCCAGGTCTCGGGACGCACCGTGCACATCTTGTTCAGCGGCAGCTGCCCGCGACCGATCAGCTCGAAGGCGACGTCCGTCGTCATCATTTTCGCCATCGATGCCGGCGGTATGCGCCGGTCGGGGTTCTTCGAGAACAGGACCGCTCCCGACGACAGGTCGATCAGATAGGCGATCGGCGCCGGCGTTTCGAACTGCGGGGCGGCCGCGGTAGCTGCGCCGGCGGCGAGCGTGGCCGCAACGGTGGCAAACAGGAGTGCGCGCTTCATAGGTGGGTACGGATCCTCAGGCAGGTGGAAGGGCGCTTTACGTCTATCGCGCGATCCCGGTGCGCGCGAGGGGGTAAAGCGTCCGATCTACTGGCGGGCGATCGCGTTGGCGAGGAGGCCGACCCCCATCGCGTAATAGTTCGAGCAATTGTAATCGAGGATCGCCCGGTAGTTGGTGGTCAGCAGATACCCTTGCGCATACGCGCCCGGAGTTTCCATCAAAGTTGCCATCTCGCCGTCTGGAAGCCCGCGGCCGCTCGGCACTACCCCAAGGGCGCGCCACTCGCCGACCGTCAGCCAGCGGCTGTGGTTGCGGAAGACCGCCGGGCACCGCGGTGGAGTGAGCCGTGACTGGATCGCGGCGCGGTTGAGAGTCGGCGGAATGCGCACCGGAACGCCCCAGGGGATGTTCCTCTTCCAGCCGGCCTGGCTCAGATAATTGGCGATCGAAGCGAAGGCGTCGGGCTCGCTCCGCCAGATGTCGGCATAGCCGTCGCCGTCGCCGTCGGCGCGCAGGCGAAGCACCACCGAAGGCATGAACTGTGGAAAGCCGGTCGCTCCGGCGTAGCTGCCCTTCAGCTGCCAGCGCTGCACGCCCTGGTCGAGAAGCTTCAGCGCCGCGATGAACTCCTTTTCGAACATCGCCCGGCGACGTCCCTCGTAAGCAAGGCTGGCGAGCGCCTCGAGAAGGTCGAAGTTGCCGGTGATCGACCCGTAACTCGTTTCCTTGCCGTAGATCGCCATGACCACTGCCGGGTCAACGCCGTAGCGCTGGTGAATCTGGTAAAGGCGGGGCCAGTGAGACGAATAGCGCGCCTGCCCGCGCCGAATCAGCGAGGTGGTGACGTGCCGCTCCAGATAAGGCCCGAAGTTGGGCGCATAACGGGGCCTGCTGCTTGATCTCGGGCTCGGAGCCTGCGCCCGGTCCAGGTCCATCGCGCGCTGGTTCAGCCGCAGATTCGGGATGACCGATTGGATCGTCGCCTGGCGAACGCCCTCAGCGCGCGCGCGGCCCATCAGATAGGCCTTATACTGTTCGAACCCACTGGCCGGCTGGGCGACCGGTTGCGGTGAATAGGTGTTCCGGTGAACGGTGACCGGCTGCGCCTGCGCGACTTCAACCTCGACGGGCTTGGGCTCGGCCTTTGCCTCGGCTGCGACGAGCCGGCTGTCCTGCGCAGCAGCAGGTCCGAGCGCAAGCGCCCCCACCGCCGCCAAGCTCCATCCGATCGTCAAACGCAACGCCACTCTCCTACCCCGCTGGACTTTAAAGCCTAGGATGCGCCGCCGTTCCCGGCCAACGCATTGATCGTGCGGCTTGCACGACCTGTCCCGACTGGCGATATCAAAGGCGACCTGAACGTCGCATTGGTAACGCCGCTTCGCGCGGCAGCCCGAGCGGAGAGGTGGCCGAGTGGTTTAAGGCACTGGTCTTGAAAACCAGCGTGGGTTCACGCCCACCGTGGGTTCGAATCCCACCCTCTCCGCCAACATCTCGTCGCGAATCAATGAGATGTGCCTTCAAAGGGTCAAAAATCCCCAGCTTCCGCGCCGTTCTGGCGATACCGACCGAACCTTGGAGACTGCCGCGAAGGCCGGAACCAGTCTCTGATCGGCTTTCATCTCTTTCCACCCGAACCTCGCCGGGGAAGGTTCGGTCAAAAACTCTCATTAATTTACAGTGCTCTGGCCGAATGCGAGTCGCTAGTGTTTTCCGGCTGTTTCTTGCCAACCGCCTGAAGGCGGAGACCCGAGGTGGGCGTCATGCAGCGAAAGCGTAAGTACGTGCGAGTGACTGGGGTTGGCCGAAAGCGGACTGTCCGGTTTCAGCGGTCGAACGGCAAAAGCGGTCATTCGTTCAGGGTGCCGGCGAATGGCAACAAGCGACCCGTTGCGGACATTCAGCTGCCTGACCTATCACTCACAGGTGAGCCGGTCGCGAAGCCGCTTCGTCTTCCCCTCGGAGCATGCGGGGCCGGCGCCTTTTCGCGTAAACCATTGAGGTGATGAT
>JBPCOC010000068.1:0-22074 GCA_051000635.1 Sphingomicrobium sp.
TTGCTGGACCACTCCGCCAACGGCTCCCGGTTCTCAAAGAGAGCGCAGCATTTCTGAAGCAGCACTCACGCTGAGGTCGCAATTCCAAGCACCTACGCTAATGTCTGCTTTGGGTCGAAAGCAGACATTAGCGGTTCCTTACTTGAACTCCGACTATGAACACCGCACACTTGCGACCTAGAGGGGCTGATGGCGAGTGTATTTCTCAGCTACGCGCGCGAAGATGCCGCCAAGGCGAAGGCCCTCGCCACAGCCCTCGAGCGTGCCGGCCATGACGTCTGGTGGGACCGGCACATCCGAAGCGGCTCCGAATTCGCCGGAGCAATCGAGGAAGCGCTGAAGCGAGCGGACGCAGTGCTCGTCCTTTGGTCCGAAAAGTCGGTATGTTCTTCCTGGGTCCGCGACGAAGCCGCCGAGGGGCGCGACAGCGGCCGGTTCCTGGCGGCGGTGCTGGACGGCAGCCGGCCACCGATGGGCTTCCGGCAGTTCCAGACGACGGACCTGTCAAGCTGGACCGGCAGGGGCACGCCCAAGCAATTCGACGAGTTGCTCAGCGCGATCGCGGAAAAGGCGCCGAACCGCCAGGGGGCTGAGCACGCGCAAGCGCGCGCCCCGGCAAAAGCTTCCATCTTCGGGAGCCGCCGCTTCGGGCTCGTCACTGCCGTGGTCGCGGTGCTGGTCGCCGCTCTCCTCATGACGGGCGCATGGTTCTATGCAGCGCGAGATTCCGCATCCACTGCGGAGACCCCGACGATTGCAGTCCTGCCGTTCGCCGACCTGTCGCCGAATCGTGACAAGGCCTATTTTTCCGAAGGCGTCGCCGAGGAAATCTTGAGCGTGCTGGCGCGCGATCCCGGCATTCGGGTCATCGGTCGCAGCTCGTCCCGACAGTTTCAGGAGGGGTCTTCTGATCTTCAGGGGATTAGAAAAGCCCTTGGAGTCACCCATGTCTTGGAGGGAAGCGCCCGCACCTCAGGCGATGACTTGCGCATGAGCGTCCGACTGATCGACGCGTCGGACGGAAGCCAGGTCTGGGCGGAAGACTACCAGCGGAAGATGGATAACATCTTCGCGGTCCAGGCTGAGATTGGCCGCGCGGTTGCACAGCGGCTGAGCGGCAGCCTCTCACGCGAGCTACGGCAGGCGAACCCGCAGTCGACCGGCGTCGACGCCTACACACTGTACCTCGCCGCTCGGGCGAAGATGCGAGAGCGAACGGAACCAGCGCTGAAGGACGCTTTACGCTTAGCCCAGCAGGTCATCGCTGCCGACCCCAACTACGCGCCCGGCCATGCGATCTTCGCGGAGCTGATCTGGTTGCTTTCGGAGAGACAATACGGAAACATCCCCCTCGAGCAGGCCTTGGAAGTTGGCAGACGGCACGCCCTGCGCGCGATCAACCTCGCTCCCAACCAAGCGGAGGGCTACGCCGCGCTTGGAACTGTGCCACCCGTGGAAAGAGCCGTCGCAGCGTTGAGGAAGGCGATCGAGCTTGATCCTTCGCGCGGTGAGCTTCGACTGTGGCTGGCAAGTGCCCTCACCGAAATAGGCAGGAACGAAGCGGCGCTCGAACAGCATCGGGCTGCAGTGGCGATGGAGCCGATTTGGGCGCCTGCGGTTCGCAACCTTGCCAACACTCTGGCTGCGTCGGGACAATACGAGGAAGCTGAACGCGTCGTCCGCGATTTCGAGAGCAGGGGCGGCGAGCCTGCTCAGGCAGCGTGGATCCGGTCGATTAACGCAGGGATGAAGGGGGACCTGTCGGAAGCGGTACGCTATTCAGAGGCCGTAATCCGATCCCGACCGGAACTGTTTTTTCCGCCCCAATCCCTTCTCTATCACGACCTAGGGCTATTCGCACGAGCGGCAAGCCTCGCGAAGAACGATTCGCGACTCCGGCTCTTCGTATCCGGCAAATACCGGGAGCTGGCGCAAGTGGTTCAAAGAGAGGGGCTTTGGGAACAGCCGAGTGCCGGGCTCAGCCTCGAGGCGCTTGCGCTCACCCGCGACTGGGGAGGCATCGAAAAGCTTTACGATGAGCGCCCGGCTTCAGCGCGTGATCTCTGTCAGCACTCGATCGGCCCGTCGGGGTTGATCCATCTAGCGACAGGATTGAAAGCGCGAGGGCGAGCCGAAGATGCGCGACCGCTGCTCGACTGCGTCAAGAAGAACATCGCTCTCCACTCCAGAGGATCTATTCGCTCGTTCGACTTTCCTGAAGCGTACCTGGCGTGGCTCTCCGCTCAGGTGCTCGCGCTTGGGGGAGATCAAGCGGCAGCGTTTCGGGAAATGACCCGCGCGTATCGGCTCGGCCTAGCCACGCCGCATTCTTCTGGGCTCAGCTTCTATCCCGCTTTCGATCCCTATCGATCCACGGGCGAGTACCGGGAGCTTGACGCGCGATTCAAGCAGAGGACAGCCGCTGAGCGTCAGCAGTTCCTCCGACAATAGGGATTTGCCCGCCGCCGCAGTTTGAGCCGTGACTGGTCCTAACGTCCGAATGTCCGGAATGGGTCGAAAGCAGACATTAGGTCGCTAGCCGTAATTCCTGCTGTCAGCGGCTGAATACCGTCCCGTGGACGATCGCTTTGCCAGTCGCACCATGTGGCCAATCGGGGCGGTCGAACTGCACACCGCCACGCGCGCCGAACGTCTCGTCGACCGAAATTTGTCCGGTCCGCTCGTCGAACTTCAGCATTGCGAGCCAGCTGTCATACATACCGGTCACCGCGACGCGGCCGTTAGCCCGATCTGCAGCCATCCAGTGCGGGGCGTGGAAACTGTGCGGCAGCGATAGGCGGGAAACTTCGACCGGCCGATCCGGATCGCTGACGTCGAGCACCACCACCCCGTTGATCGCGCCGGCGCTCTGGATCCAGTATTTGCCGTAAACCACCGGGACCGCGCACATGTCGTGGTCCGCCGGCCCGGACGGAAACGCGTGCACGAACTTGGCGGTCGGCTTGGCCGACGCCAGGCCTTCGATCCGATAGAGGCCGCAGGTAAACGTGTTCACATAGACGCTGCCGTCCGCAAGCACTCGCGGCTCGGCCGGATACGCGTGGTGCTTACCCTTCTTGCTCTCGGGAAGCGCGACGCTGGCCAGCAGTTTGAGGTCGCTCAACCGCCAGATCTGCACGTGGCTGGTCTCCGGGCTCTTCCAATCCTTGCCAAGGCCCATGTCGGTGCTGGTCGTGACGACGCGGTCGACCGCCGCTGCGACCGCGAGGCTGTAGGGCCAGTTGATTGCGGTCGGAATGTCGGGCGTGGCAGAGGGCGATGCCCGCACTACGCGGCCGCGATCGTCGAATTCGACCAAAGCGCCGGGTGGGGCATATTTGGTACCTGTGGACTGGAAGGTCGCAAGGACGTTGCCGCTCGGCAGCCGGGCGAAGCTGTGGGGGTAGATGTACTCGCCCGCGCCCTTAAAGTCGGCCGAAACGCGCGGTTTTAGCGGATCGCCGATGTCGAGCACGAAGCTGTGCCCGGACTTCCAGCCATTGGCGAACAGCGTCGTCCCCGGCGGCGTTTCATATTCGATGTGATGCGGGCCGGTCGCTTTCACGCCGATGGGTCCGGACGAGACCACTTGGCCATAAGTCGCGCTGCCCGGGTCGGCGTCGATCACGGCCAGGAAGTCGCTGTCCTTTTCGTCGGCGTCGCCGGCCCAGGCGTACAAATATCGAGCCGGCTTTGCTGCTTCCGCGGACGCGACGAAGCCATTGCAAAGACAACCCAAGAAGGCAGCCGAAAAAATACCCGTGAGTTTCGTCATGGCCACCCCGTTGCGCCATAGAAAGCACGGCGAGGCTAAACGGCCCCGGCCGGGAGTCAATGAATGCACGTGCGATTGGATAACTACAACTTCGACCTAAAGCCGCTAATGTCCGCAATGGGTCGAAAGCAGACACTCGCCTAAGGTCCGCAATGGGTGGAAAACGGACATTCCCTCCCCGGTACGGGAACGAAGGAGGCACGCGCGTACCGTCGCGCCTCTTCGCCTCTATCCTACTCGAACGTCACCCGTACTGGGGTGCCGTCAGGTGCTGTCATGTCTATTGTTTGGCCGCGAACGAGGCGCTCCATGAGGGGCCGGGTGTAGATCCAGCAGTCGCGCTCCGTACCTCCGACGGGGGAAAAGCAGAGTTTACCGTCCTCAACCCAGTAACGGGCGGTCACTCGGCGGCCGTCCGGCTGTACCGTAACGGCGGTACCATCCCGGTTGAATGTGGTTCTCGTTGTTACTCGAGGGCCATCAACCCTGATTGTCTTACCATATAGTTCGGCGCCGGTAAGTGGGCCCATGGGCGTGCTGACGCACGCCGTCAGGCCACCAGCAACCAGCAACGTTAGTAACATCTTCTTCATTGGATCCCCCTAGTTCATTCCGAGCGCGACATGTTATCAGAAGCACTGATGATAGCCTAATGTCCGCAAAGGGTCGAAAGCGGACACTACGCTAATGTCTGAAATGGGTGGAAAGCGGACATTAGCAAAGTCTTTGTTCGCCGAGAGGTGCTTGAGGAGCTTAGTGTCTGGCAACCGCCTCGCGCCGGTGCTTGCCCCATCTTGCTGGCGACTGACCTGTTGAACGTTTGAACGCTCGGCTGAAGGAGGCTTCGCCGTCGTAGCCTGCCTCTGCCGCGGCTGCAGCCACTGTCCCGCCCTCAGCCAGCCGGAGTGCCGCAAGCTGAAGACGCCAGCTGGCTACGTAGGCCATCGGAGTTCGGTGGATCAGAGCATTGAAGCGATCGGCAAACACCGTCCGCGATAGGGCTGCCTCGCCAGCCAAAGTCTCTACCGTCCAGCTGCGGGTCGGGTCGGTATGGATGGCGACAAGCGCGCGTCCGATCTGCGGGTCCGTCAGTCCCGCGAGCCAGCCTTCCGAGACAATTGACGTTCGAAGGTAGCGGCGGATCGCCTCAATCAGCATCAGTTCGCAAAGTCGAACAAGGGTTGCCGCACCGCCAGGGGAGGCAGCATGCGCTTCCGACGCAGCCAGACGGTAGAAGACCCCCAGATCACCTGCGTCTTTTGAAGCGGCATCGCCCGTGATGACCTCGGGAAGAGCGGCAAGGAGCGGATTGAACGGTTTCGCATCACACCCAAAGAATCCGCAGACCATTCGCGACCTATCCGACCCAGCGCCGCCGCCTTTGATCCGATAGGGCGGAGTTGCAGATGACTTAAGGCGGAAAGGGTCAATACCTTGTCCCCGTGGGAGCGCAGGATCGCTGCAGACCACATGCGACTTCCCCTGAGGAAACACGATAATTGTCCCAGCGCCGAGCTCCAGCGTCTGGCTGTCTGTAACGGCCCATACCGTTCCCTGGGTAACCAGATGGAACGACATTAGGTGATCTGCTCCGGGCATCACCATGGGGAGCAACGTTGATGCAGAAGGCGTACGCGCCGACCATGGTGCCTTCGCGTCAACGTCGACGAACACTGCGCCCTTGAGGCGAATGGCGCGAAGCACGTCGGAGAGAACGTCGACCATGGTTGGTCTCCAGTGTGCCGGTCCTGCCAGAAAAGTTCCCGCTTGGGCGACGATTGTGGAGCCGGACGAACGGTCAGATCATTCGAACGCCTGGCAATGGGGCCGCCTCGCCATCGGGCTTACAGGTCGACTGTGCCGTTACGGCATAGACACTTAGCAGAGGGGAGCACCCATGCCACTAGTTCAAATTCACACCATCAAAGGTGTGTTCTCACCGCAGATGAAGAAGGCCGTCATCGAGAAGGTGACCAATGCAATGGTCGCAATTGAAGGCGAGAACCTTCGCGGCGTCACCTGGGTCACCATCAACGAGGTCGAAAGTGGCGACTGGGGAATTGGCGGACAGGCGCTCACGGCTGAGCACGTCAAGGCCATCGCGGCAGGGAAGGCAGTGAACAATGCCTAGCACCCTTAAGTTTCTTGCCGCCGTCGCGCCGCTGGCGCTTGCAACTGCGATGTCCCTGCCTTCGCCGGCTCGCGCCGACGCAACAGCACCATGCAACGACGGGACAGGAGCGTTGTCGACCGAATGTGGCACAAACTCCTCTGCCACTGGTGATTCCAGCACCGCGGTCGGGCAGATTAGCAACGCCAGCGGTACTCAGAGTACCGCCACTGGAGTGCGAAGCAACGCAACCGCGAGCAACAGCACCGCCACTGGATCGTCCAGCTTCGCCACCGGCGTCCAAAGCACCGCCACTGGAGCATCCAGCAACGCCAGCGCCGCAAGCAGCACTGCCACTGGATCGTTCAGCTTTGCCACCGGCACCAGCAGCACTGCCACTGGAGCAAACAGCGACGCCACCGGCACCAATAGCACTGCCACCGGAGCGTCCAGTGAGGCCAGCGGTCGTGCCAGCACGGCTACCGGAGCGCTCAGCGAAGCCAGCGGCGAGTTCAGCACCGCCACTGGAGTGGCCAGCACCGCAAGTGGAGATAGTAGCACCGCCACTGGAAATAACAGCGCTGCCAACGGCACAGAAAGCACCGCGACCGGAGCAAACAGCAGTGCCGGCGGCTTCCAGAGCACTGCCGCTGGAGCAAACAGTAACGCGAGCGGCGGTTTAGGAACGGCCACTGGAGCATTCAGCACCGCGAGTGGCGATGGCAGCACCGCGACTGGAGCCTTCAGCGACGCCAGCGGCTTCGAGAGCACCGCCACTGGACAGGGGAGCTCCGCAAGCGGCGATAGCAGCACCGCCACGGGACAAAACAGCGCCGCCAGCGGTGCTAACAGCACCGCGCTTGGTGCCGATTCAGCCGCTTTGGCAGACGGCAGTGTGGCGCTAGGCCAGGGTTCAGTTGCAGACCGCGAGAACAGTGTCTCAGTGGGAAGCGTAGGCAACGAACGCCAGATCACGAATGTCGCTGCCGGCACTGAGTCCACGGACGCGGTCAACCTCGAACAGATGGAGGCAGCTGACGCCGCGCTCCAGACGCAGATCACGACCAACTCAACTGCAATCACCGCAGTCGAAACGCGCGTTGACGATGTTGAGGCGGTCAACGCAACTCAGCAATCACAGATCGACAGCAACACCGCTGATATCGCCGCAGTTGATGCGCGCGTCGACGATGTCGAGGCAGCGAACGCGACGCAACAGACCGAGATCGATGCGAACACCACCGCTGTCGCCGCAGTCGAAACGCGCGTCGACGATGTCGAGGCGGTGAACGCAACGCAGTCGACGCAGATCGCGGAAGTTCAGGCGGTGAACGCAACGCAGTCGACGCAGATCGGCACACTCAACAACCAGGTCGCTTCGATCAACACCAACATCGCTGGCCTTCAGTCCGACGTCGACACGTTGTTCGACCTGCGCGGGAAGGATCAGCAGGAAATGAGGCAGGGCGTCGCCGCTGCAATCGCCATCGCCAACGCGCCGATGCCGTCGGCACCGGGCCGCATCAGCTATGCGGTGAACGGCGCCACGTTCCGCGGTGAATATGCGGCCGGCGGCTCGTTGATGTACCGGCTGCCAACGGCCAATCCGATGGCCGTCAATGTCGGTATTTCTCACGCCGGCGGCAAGAATACCGGCGTCAGGGTTGGTGTCGCCGGGGAGTTTTAAGCCGGGGGCCGATAATCGAATAAGCATTGGGTTTCAGGTGGCACGAAGGTGCTGCCCGATTCCTAGTGTCCGCAATGGGTCGGAAACGGACACTCGGCTAGCGTCTCGAATGGGTGGAAAGCGGACACTAGCTGTCAGCGCGCGTTTGGTGCGGCTGGACAAATAAAAAGAACGTCAAGGAACGCTCAGCAGTCTACCTCGACCGTCTCAACTGGCATGACGAACCATTTTGACCACCGAGACGGAGCGCATCGAGTAATGCGGGGCATCGCAATCCATGCTGGTAGGATAATCGTCGGCGACGATCGTGACCCGGCCACTCGTCGGTCCTTTCTCAACCAGCCAGTCGCTGACGACCGCGGGCGAAACGTCGATATGTACCGCTTCGTCGGCCATCCTGCATGCAGTGCCTTGGCATCCGCATCCGAATAAACCGCGACCACCGGCACGCCCATCTCGCGCGGTGCGATGATCCGGCAAGCAATCTCACCGCGAATGGCTATGCGCAGCGAGCGCATCAATCCGGCAGGCATCGGCCGCTTTCTTCTTCTTCCTGCGGGGTCGCGCCGTGGACCGCGCAGTACATCGCTTCGTGAAGATCGTCGGCGGAGGGGATTTGGGGCGGCGATCCAAATCGCGACTCGAGTAGCATGCTCGGCGGAGCGGCGGAGAGACCAAAATAGATCGAGGTGACGTTCGCTTCGGGTGCATTCATGACGAACAGGGTCGACGGGTCGAAGGATTGCGGGTCGACGAGCGGGAGGTCCGCGAACAGTCCTTCGCGACAGGCGCGGTCAAAGGCGGCCTGGAATTGCGCGATAAACTTCGGCTGCTCTCTTTCATCGAGATTTGAGGCGCGAAAATCGAGCTTCGGCACGTCACATTTCGATGCTTTCGGCGCGGCCTTCTCCGACGCTTCGGCCGCCGCCTTATTGCCGGCAGCCGCATGGGCTCCGTGCTGGCTTCCGCAGGCTGCAAGAGCGACGAACATGATCGGCCAGAATCTCATTGATTAATCCCCTACGATCGGCATACGCCGAACTGCGGTAGGTCCTCAATCGACTCCTTGAGGCAAGCCGCGAATGCTACTCCGAGCCCAGCCTTGTCTGCGCCGATCGATGTTTTCCGTCGTCCCACAGCCACCCCCGTTCGTCGCAGCATGGCGTTATGACACTATTCTGCTCATGCCCGCCACCCGCAGCTTCAACTCGAAGGCGACGCGCGACGCATGCCCGGCATGGTCCCACTTCAAATCAAAACTGACGGTCAGGTTCCGGCTAGGTTTGACCAGCGCGACTTCCGATCGGCGATATCCGCAACGGGTGGAAAGCGGACACAGGCTGATACTGGCCTGTTGGTTAGTGGACGTGCAAAACGCGCGATGGACTTCGTCCCGGCATTACGACACATTCGTCGTGGGGGAGGCCAGGGAGATCGCAAGCGAGATCATCAAGGGCCGGGTCGAGCCGACAAAGCCGGACCGCGTCAAATGGGGATATGCCTATTACAAGAGGCTGCAAATCCACTTGGATGGCGGCGGCATCCGGGAACTGGCCAAAGTCAGCGCGGCAGGCGCGATCCGCGACCTGATCGAGCGCGGCGGCGAGGGTGAGTTTCACTTGTCCACACATGCGCGGTCGCTCGGGATCCACGGAGTCCGAACGGCCGACGGAAGCAAGCATTACGCCCGGTTCAGCAACATAGAAGTGATCATGGCTATTGGCGGGATCATCGCGATCGTCGGGTTCATCCTTCGAGCCGGCGACATCGTGACGGACTTTCCGCTGACTCCGATTGTTATCGGTGCGGTGCTCGGCATCTTCTATTTCATTGTCCGGGCAGGGCGTATCGCTAACAAAAATGCGTTCGACGCGGCGTGAACAGGCAGACTTGGCTCTGCGCCGCGGCGACGGCGCTCGCGGCCTGGGGCTGCGGTGACGCTGCTTCACGAGAGTCGATTGAAGGCCCAGCTGCTTCCGCGCAGGCCAAGACCATCCCCCTGCCCGCCACCGCACCAACGTCGCCTTCCTTTCCGCCGTGGAAGCAGGAAGCAGACTGCTATTGGGTGCTCACATATCCTGACGGAGTCGCTCATCGCGCTTGGATCAGCGGCGGCGAATATGGCGTATTCTTCAACATCGTCGATGATTCCATGCCGTCCTGGCCGGTGAGTGACTCGCTCCCGATCACTTTCGTCGCCGATGGCGCCTCTGAGCGCTCTGTTACGGCACGAGGCAATCACGGCGACGAAGATAGCGCGACGCTGCTGACCGTAATCCTTGATGAACCGCAGCGGGCGCTGATTGCCGGCGCGAAAGAGATCACAGTGACGAGCGATGGCAGGACTGAATTCACTTTGCCGATGGCAGGATCTCCGACTTTGGCCGCTATGGAGGCGTGCGACACCAAGCCTGGTCCGGGCGAGTTCAGTCAGGAATAACGCCTCATGGTCCCGCCAATTCTGTCTCTGATGCTCATAATTGCCGCTGCGCAGCCGCAAGTGCTGCCGCAGGGAATTACTTCCGCCTATACCAAGCTCGATCTCGACCATTGCGATAGAGCCGACAACGACGAAGCCCAGTCGCCGACCTGGCGCTGCACCGGTTTTGGCGGCGTCCCGCTGATCGTCCAAAGCGGCGATGACCGCTACGACATAGATGCAGGGCTCGAGGACGCGGATGAATTTTGGGCGGAGAGCTTCGACTACCCAGGTGCGACGGTCGAATGGCGCCTGCAGCGAGGAATACCATTCGCCGTTATTTACCGGTTGGTGTCGAGTGGTGATGGGAGGCCCAGGTCGTCGAGGCTTATCGTGGAGACAATAGGGCGAGAACTTCCTGGGTGCCGTGTCGCATCAATTGGCGGCGGCTTGAAACACGCGAACGAGTTGGCCCGACAGGCGGCTGACCGCATCGCTACGGGTGGTGCCACCTGCATGCGAGCGGACGAGTGAGGCGTCGAGCCCAGCCTGGTGTCTGCTTTGGGTGGAAACCAGAGTGTGGCCATCCGGGCTTGCCGGGAAGAAGCAATATGACGAAACGCATTGAGCTGCGGCGCCTTGTCGGCGTTCTCGCCGCCGCGCTGCTGACCGGCTCAACCAGTCCTCCCTTTCCGCCCGCGCGCTCGGTCGTCCCTTACGTTCCGGGTCCGGGAAGTCATTGCTACTGGGAGATGCACGACCGTTCGGAAAAATGGAACCGGGGCGGCATCGTCCCCGGCGACGAAGTCCCGGTCGTGCAATTTGTCGATCATGCTTTCGATTCGTGGAACGACAACCAAGACCATCAAATCGAAATTTCGGTCGGCGACCCGGCAGGGCGCCTGCCGGCGAGCGCCTGGGCGGGAAGCGGCGACACCGAGATGCCCGGATCGATTGGCTTCGACCTGAATGCCGGCCTGCGCAAACTGATCGGCAGCGCGACTTCGCTGCAAGTGTGGAAGGACGGCAAGCCGGTGTACAACGCCGCTCTGGCGGGAACCCCAACAACCGCGGAGCTCGACGCCTGCGTGGGCGCACCTCGCGACCCTGATCTGGACGACGAGGAATAGGCCGTCATTTGCCGGTCGCCGGCGCTCGAAAGGTTGCCAAGTCGTAATGTCCGCAATGGGTCGAAAGCGGACATTAGGCGGATCGCTTAGACACTTGCGCTGCATCTCTAGGAGAGAGCTGCGACGAGCCCAATTTTGGTTAGCGAGATAAAAGCTGGCTCCAAACCGTGGTTGGCGCCAGCCCGGATGTCGGTAGGCGAGCGGCTTAGAAGTCCATACCGCCCATACCGCCGCCACCCATGGACAGTGCCGGCTTGTCTTCGGGCATCTCGGCCACCGCCGCTTCGGTGGCGATCAGCAGGCCGGCGACGCTGGCCGCATCCTGGAGAGCGGTGCGTACGACCTTGGTCGGATCGATCACGCCGGCCTGGACGAGATTCTCATAGACCTCGGTCTGGGCGTTGAAGCCCATCGTCTGGTCCGCGGCATCGATCAGCTTGCCGGCGACGACGGCGCCGTCGTGCCCTGCATTCTCGGCGATCTGGCGGATTGGCGACTGGAGTGCCTTGCGGACGATGTCGATGCCGCGGGTCTGGTCGTCGTTGACGCCCTTCATCTTGTCGAGCGCCTTGGTCGCGTAGAGCAAGGCGGTGCCGCCGCCCGGGACGATCCCTTCCTCAACCGCAGCACGAGTGGCGTGGAGGGCGTCGTCGACGCGGTCCTTGCGCTCCTTCACCTCGATCTCGGTCGCACCGCCGACCTTGATCACCGCAACGCCGCCGGCGAGCTTCGCCAGCCGCTCCTGCAGCTTCTCGCGGTCGTAGTCCGACGTCGTGTTCTCGACCTGCTGCCGGATCGCTTCGACCCGACCCTTGATGGCGGCTGATTCACCGGCCCCGTCGACGATGGTCGTGTTGTCCTTGTCGATGGTGACCCGCTTCGCGGATCCCAGCATCTCGACGGTGACATTCTCGAGCTTGATCCCGAGATCCTCGCTGATCATTTCGCCGCCAGTCAGGATTGCGATGTCCTCGAGCATCGCCTTGCGACGATCGCCGAAGCCCGGCGCCTTGACCGCCGCGACCTTGAGTCCGCCGCGAAGCTTGTTCACCACCAGAGTGGCAAGCGCCTCGCCCTCGATGTCCTCGGCAATGATCAGGAGCGGGCGGCCGCTCTGGACGACCGATTCGAGGATCGGAAGCAGCGCCTGAAGGTTCGAAAGCTTCTTCTCGTGGATGAGGATGTACGGGTCGGTAAGCTCGACCTGCATCTTCTCCGGGTTGGTGATGAAGTACGGGCTCAGATAGCCACGGTCGAACTGCATACCCTCGACGACGTCGAGCTCGAACTCGAGCCCCTTGGCCTCCTCGACGGTGATCACGCCTTCCTTGCCGACCTTCTCCATCGCCTCGGCGATCTTTTCGCCGACTTCGCGGTCGCCGTTGGCGGCGATGCTTCCGACCTGGCCGATCTCGTTCGAGCCGGACACGTCCTTCGACCGCTTCCTCAGGTCTTCGACGACCTTGGTGACGGCAAGATCGATACCGCGCTTGAGGTCCATCGGGTTCATGCCGGCGGCAACCGACTTCATGCCCTCGCGGACGATCGCCTGCGCGAGAACCGTCGCAGTCGTAGTCCCATCGCCCGCGTGATCGCTGGCCTTGGATGCCACGGACTTGAGCATCTGCGCGCCCATGTTCTCGAACTTGTCCTTGAGCTCGATTTCCTTGGCGACAGTAACGCCGTCCTTGGTGATGCGCGGAGCGCCGAAGCTCTTGTCCAGGACGACGTTGCGTCCCTTGGGGCCCAAAGTGACACGAACAGCATTAGCGAGAATGTCGACGCCGCGGGTGATGCCTTCACGCGCTTCGCGTGAGAAAATAACGTGCTTGGCTGACATGGTCAGGATTTCCTTTGCGATGACGTCGGTTTCACCGGCGGCCGGTCAAGGCTCACCTAGTCCCATTCGAGGTTTCAGGCGAGGATACCCAGAACGTCGCTTTCCTTCATGATGATCAAATCTTCGCCGTCCAGCTTGACCTCGGAACCGGACCATTTACCGAACAGTATCTTATCGCCAGCCTTGAGGTCGAGCGGCGTGATAGCACCGTCTTCGCCGCGCGTGCCCGAGCCAACTGACACGACCTCACCCTCCTGAGGCTTCTCCTGGGCAGTGTCTGGAATGATGATGCCGCCGGTTGTCTTTTCTTGGGCTTCGATGCGTCGGACCAGCACGCGATCATGTAACGGGCGGAAGGCCATATAAGGTTTCCTCTTTTGGAGCGCCGGGCTGCCCATCATGAGGCAGATACCCGTAGCGAAAAGAGCCCTTAGCACTCGACCTTCGCCAGTGCCAGCGATGGGTCGCGCCAATGATGCTGCCTAACTGCCGCTTGGGCCCGCTGAAAGTGAATGGCTCCCCCAAGGAAGAGGACACCCTGGCGCTACAATCAGGCGGTCGCGGCGTAGCGTCCGCAATGGGTCGAAACCGGACACTACGCTAACGTCCGGTTTGGGTGGAAAGCGGACGCTAGCTGGTCACAGGATTCTGCGAACAGTGACGGTGTAATCAAATGCGTAATCGGTGCAGATGATGTTCGGGTCTGTGGCACAGCCCGCATAGGCAATGGGTCCGGCCACGCACACGTGGGAACGTTGCCCCATTTGCTTCAGACGAGGGCCGAATGAGCCAGGGGCTAGGTTGAGCCCTACAGCGGTGCTATTTCGACGAGCCAGCAGGTTGCCAGGCACATCCCGATAGCCACAGACGGCCACCTCCTCACCAACGTAAGCACTCGGGCGTGCGAAGACGGACTCGCTCTCTGCTCGACTCGTCTGACATGCCGTCAGCACAAAGAACAGCATTCCACTCGACATCGCTTTGCTCATACCGGCAGAATGCTCGATCGAGCTAATGTCCGCAACAGGTCGAAACCCAGACCTAAGACGCTAGTGTCCGCTTGGGTCGAAAACGGACATTAGCGTTTGTGCAATCAATTGCACTTATCCCATCCGGCTGCGGTCTAGCAGGAGAGTGCGTGTCAAAACTGCCGTTCTTTGGTTAGCTTGGGTATGGAGCACTGACCGCGGTCATCACGCAAGACTTTCCGCTCAGAGTAGTCGCGAGTGCGCGTGATATTCGCAACTGTGAGGGTGGAGCGGTCGACCTCCAACACTGTGTCGAACATGCTGTCGGGTTCTTTTATCGTCACCTTGTTTGGGGCGAAAACTGCCGAAAGTTTGGAACTCGAGAACCCTGTCTCCCGAACCGTATATCCTGCAGTCTCGGTAGCCTCGTTCAACGTTACGTCCAGGTGCCTAATGTTGCCGGTGTGGGTCTCGGTTATCTCGCACTCCAGATACACTGGTCCGCTGACGGCAAGAGCCAGTCCCATAAGTAAGCTGTGCATTAGTTGCCCCCTCTACGCTGGTGATAGCTGTCTGTTTCTAACACTACTCTGTACTCGAAGTGGCGGTTTGCCCAGCGACTTCTTGTTGCAGTCAGGATGTCGATGCCAGCCGCAGCAGAGCTTTCTGCCTAAGCTCGTTTAGCAGTGACAAATTGTCTCTCACGCACTCGAACACGGCCTGCGCTCCCTCCATCGGGCAGCTCACGGACATCATGTCAGCATTGAAGCCAATGTACGAAAGCAGCGGCCCGAAGTCCCATTCGAGCCGATAGGCGACTGGAGCCGCGTCGGCGTAGAACGCTGCCATTTCGGCAACTCTCTTCCACTGAGGCTCGGGGACATGCTCACGCAGCGCCTTCTTGAGCGGCGCGCATTCTTCCACCAACGTGGCAATCGCGCGCTTCCCGACGCTTGTGTGCTTGTCGAAAGTGTAAAGCGGGAGGCCATCTACGTACTCGGCGAGCGGCACCGGAGGCCTGCTGAAGCCCATAGCTCCGCCCAGGAATTGGTACTGCGACCAAACCAGCAGCAACATCAGCCCGAACGGGTGGCTGCTTGGACCCGTCAGAGCCATCGCGGAATTTAGCAGAGGCTCGGGCACGTTGTCGAATGCTGCCGCGAACTTCTTGGCAGCCGTTCCGTCGACGATTAGCCGTCCGCGCTTCTCGGCGGTGCACGCCGACAGCGCCGCGACGGCGCGCCGAGGGATTGGTTCAAAATTGGCTGTGGCAATCGAAAGCCGTTCGTTGAAGGTCAGCGTTTCAAACTCGACGCGGTCCTGTTGTGCCGTTTCGAGCTTCACTGCGGCGCAGAACACATAGTCGGCGCTTCTGTCCTTTGGGGCGGCTGCCAGTCTGTTCACAAGCTCGCGCAGCAGGTCAGGCGTGCGGGATGCGCGCGCGTCCGGGTCCGTTGCTAATCGGACAGCATCCCAGACCAGCTCTGGGTCAGCAATTCCGACATCCTCCAGGGCGATGCTGGCGAGCCGACGCAAAACGCCGCTGCCCCGATACTTGTGAAGACTGGCGACAGCTTGCTGAGCTAGAGCGACTTCACCCCGCCGAATGGATTTCTGAAGAAGCGAGCTGGCAGACCAGGGGTCAAGTTTCAGCGGATGGTCGAGTGGAGCTTGCGACATGGGGCCTCCTTTGGGGAGGCGATGAGCGGAAGACCCCGCTCAAAATCGTAGCTATGTTTCTACTAGGACAAAGTGGAATATCGGCAGGAACTTGCGACGGTCCGTCAGCTACCCCCGAAGATAGTCTTCGTGAGGCCCCTTAGAGCGTTCGTGGAGGACTGAAATGGTTGGCGAGTGGGAGGGGGAAGGGTGGAAGCACCGGAAAAGCGGCCGTGCGGGCCAGATTGCCAGCCGACCAGTAATCCAGCCAAGTGCAATTGATTGCACTGACCAGTCGCGGTCAATTATCGTGCGGAAGCACTTTCCCTGAATGCGGAATGCTACAGCGAACGCTCGGCAGTTCATGCGGCAGACGCGCTGGGGGCATGAGCCTCGGTACCGCATCCGGTCACCCAACTAGAGCCGGTCCTTCAGCCGAGACAGCCGTTCGAGTGTTCGGCCCATCTTCTCCTCACGCTGCGATCTGTAAACGAGACGCCACTCCTCGCGGCTAGCGAAGGTGTCACCACCGGGCGGCAAGTAGAGCTTTGCGACACGTCGACCGTCGGATGGGCAAACCATCCACCACCGCCGACCGCCGAAGTTCGGTTCGGTATACGTCAGCCGGATGAGCTGCTCTACTCTTGTGCGACCCCCGTCGTGAAATGTGCGGGTGTAGTTTAGGCGGAGCCAAGACTCGTACGGGTCGGTCAGGTCGTACGCCAACCGGATTGACGCGCAACGCTCGCCGCCGAAGCGGAAACGGAGCATCTGCCTGCCACTCCGTCCCTTCTTCACCAATCCGCGCCGCAGCATCAGCGGCAAATTGAGCGTCAGCGCGTCGTCTACCAGGTGATGCTCTCTTGTCCTTCCTGAACCCCAGCCTCCCACCGTCTGTCTCCTAGGTTTTCCGAAATCAATAGAAAGTAAAAATCGTGTCACTCCGGGCGTCCAGCAACTACGGCAAACCATCGTATTTCGAACCCAAGCCGAGAAGAACGTAGGTCTCCTCAAGAGTTGGCATCGGTTCAGGTTTTGGCTTGCTGGGGGGTGCACTGGGGGGCGGCATGAACGGCTTCCGCGTTTTCGGCTCAGGCGCCTTCTGTGCGTAAAGATAACCGTTCACCATGGATTGAACCATCGCCAACATGAAGCCAACGCTCGGCATGGTGGGTGTATTGAAGGCAGATTGATGACTGGCCGCGATGCTGGTGACCAGGTCCCAATTCCTCACAGCGTAGTCTATAACAGCCGGAGCAGTGCCTGGCTGGCACTTAGCCGCGAGCTGACTAATCTGCCCAAGCTCCTTCGGCCCGAAGGGAGGGAGGTACTCGTTCTCATAGGCTTCCGAGAAGGCGGTCCGATAGACCTCCTCCAGCTGAGTGGCGCTTATCGGTTCCGAAGCGTGCGCAGGACCAGCCTCTTGTACGCCGTGCTTTTTGTCCTTTTTTCCTTTTTCTTTATTTCCCGAAAAAACATGCGTGCAAGGCACGCCATATTCTCCCTTAGTCTCTAAAGTAGTCTTACTCTTTATAGAGTTGGCCGTTTCGGCCATCTCGGGCTGGGATGAACACGCAGCCTCGGGCGGCAACTCTGCGCCAACCCAGTTTGGCCCGTCAGCACCCAATCGTATGTGGCTGATGTTTTTGTTGCCGAACAGGTGCTGTTCCACAACGATGATTTGCTCTGTCGAAAGGACCTTCAGCGCAGACTTCACCTGACTGGCTGACAGTCCAGTTTCGAGCTGTAGCTGCTCGCGGCTACGCGCCAGCCAGCGGTGCCCCCACTTCTCCACGATGTACACGTTCTGGCCGCCCTTTGCCTTCGTATGCCAATATGCGATTTGCCCAAGCAGGATACCCGCAGCTGGCCCAAACGCCTGCACATAGTGCGCCGGTACCCACGCCCCTTTAGAGTTGCTCATTCTACGGCCCCACCGGTTCAACCGCGGAACTTGCGATGAAGTCGTCGAGGTCGCTCTTTCGGTAAAGCGCACGCTTACCTACGCGGTGGTAGCGAACCTTCTCTCGCAAGCATGCCCAACGCGCCAGCGTCGAAACGCTCACGCCGAGGTAAGCTGCTGCCTCTGGTCTTGTCATTAGCGGGCTCGTCACTCTGCTTCTCCATCTCGTGGAGACGCGAAGCAGGTGAACCACAGAAGGAGCCTGCCTCGGCGTCTCCTTCCCTGGTTCCGATGACCTAGGAATATATCAGCTGTAGCGTCTGTCAAACGGGCGGTTCGAGCGACAACCAACGGTTAGTGAAATTGATTGCACAACGGGATGCTCTAAAATCGCGGTCTAGAACGGGTCAGATGTGTAGGAATGACAGGTCGAGCCCATCGTAGCTGATCCGATCCACCCATTCGACGTAGAAGTCGGGGTTGCCTGGATCGCCGTAATGGTCGCTGACCTGCTTGCCTCCTGGGGACCAGCCCGCGACTGCCTGCAATGCCCCGGGAGGAGCATCCACCCTCCGAAGTGCATCCCTCACGTTGTGGCGCAAACTGTACAGGCTTTGTCGGTCTGAAAGCTCAATCGCCGCCGGCAAGAAGCGCTCATTCAGCCGTTTCAGCGCGTACCAGGCGCGATTGCCGTATTTGTCGGGTTTCAATGTGGGAAAAAGCTCCGCCTGATCGCTATCCAGCTTGCGCCGCTGCTCGACGAACGCAAGGAAGCCAAGCTTCCTAAGCTCCGAGTGGAGCGGAATACGACGCCTGCTGCTCTGAGTCTTGAGCTGCTTGTTTGAGCCTTCTTCACCGGAGGTATCGAGGTTGAGATACCAGTGTCCGGCGGCGGTCTGCTTCACGTCCGCTGCTCGGAGCTGCGCGATCTCGTTCGGCCGCGCTCCGCTGAAGAGCATGATGAGAGGCAGCCAGAAGCGCCAATCTCGGTCAGGCTTCGAATACGGCTGCGCTGCACCTGGAGAGCAGCTCTGATAGAAGGCGGACGTGAAGAACGCCTTGAGCTGATCTGGCGTAAACGGGTTCCGAAGTTCGTCCGGCTTCAAGGTCCGTTTCTTCAACGGCTGAACCCCCGTGGCTGGGTTGTCCGGCAGAAGCTTTCTCCTCACCGCCAGGTTCAGGAGGCCTCGCAACGTTTCGAGATAGAAACCCTGTGTTGTGGCGGAGAGGCCCGGTCGCCCGTCCCCCTTTACCCGGTCGAGAGTCTTTTCGAGGGGGAGCCCGGGAAAGAACTTTTTCCGGTTCTTCGGGAGCCGAGCAAGAATGCTCCGCACCTTCTGGACCGCTTCGTCATCCACCTGTCTGACGAGCAGGTCGGCTCCGAGGATTTCGACAAGGGTCTCCACGTGGGCGACGACCTTGTCGCGGCGCTTTTTGGCGACGCCGTTGATCTCGTATTCCTGCTCCTTCTCCTTCAGGAACGCGTCAGCGAGAGCACGGATACGCACCGGCTTGGGCTTTGCCGGGTCGAACGCGACGTCGAAGTAGGATTTGTCGTACTGATCGCTGTATCTGGCTACCTTCCTCCGATAGATTTCCACGAGCCCCCGGCGAGCAAGCTCCTTAAATGCAGTCCAGTCCGCTTCCGTGGCCGGTTCCACACCTGCTTCCGATAGGACCTTTCTCCCGAAACTGAAAAGCTGCTGGTCGCGTCGATCATCATTGGGGTCAGTCAACGTTTGAAGGAACTGCTCCGCGTCGATGCGCATCTCAGATAGTTCATCGAGGCTGCTCGGGGGATCGGAGGCATAAGATGAGGAGCTCCCATCATCCTCTGCGGCAACAGCCTCGCGAAGGTACTCCGTGAGGACCTCAAGCGGTACCCGCTGGCCTTCTTTGTTCGCCGCTTTCGGCTTTCGAAATCTGCTTTTTGCCGGCTGGGCCGCCGTCTCGATCTGGGCGAACTCTGCGTCGGTCGCCACATCGTGGATAGCTCGAAGCCGCTTTGCCTCGGCTCTGTCGGAGGTTCCCAGTGAGAACTTCACGATCTTCTTGCCGATCCGAGCGATGAGGTGCTGCGGGACGCGGCGGTGATAGTACCAGGTGCCCCCACGCAGCTGGAGGTGGTGAGTTTCTGCCATGTTCTTCATGCCTCGTGTATACCACGGATGTGTACCAGTGGCACGGACTGAAGTGGCTGAAATCTGCGACGTTTTGCGAAAACAGTCGGTTAGAAGGCGGGTGGTGGAGCCGAGGGGGATCGAACCCCTGACCTTCGCAATGCCATTGCGACGCTCTCCCAGCTGAGCTACGGCCCCGACCTTCGCGCCTTTAGGCGATGATGCCGCCGGCGCAAACGGCATTTTCTTTAGCTTTCTTCTTTAGCTTTCGTCGTCCTTCTTGGACGCGTCGACCCCGAGATTGTCATCGTCGGTCGCAAGGTCAACCTCGTCATCGGCGCTCGGCTCTTCGTCCTCGTCGACGCTGAGGTCCTCCGCCTCGAGATCCTCATCCTTCGACTTTTCCTTCTTTTCCGTCTCAGCGGCTTCGAACGGCATCGGCTGCTTTGACTTCAGAACCGGCTCGGGAACCCATTCCGTGCCGCATTCGATGCAGTGCACGGGATTATCGTTTCCAAGGTCGTAAAATCGCGTTGAGCATTTGGGGCAAGTGCGCTTGGCGCCCCATTCCGGTTTGACCATCTGGTCTTCGCTCCATTGTCGGTGTTCGGCGCCGGCTTCCTGAGGCGGCTGCGGCATGCGGCGGGCGCCTTGCCATAGGCATTTGGCGCTGTCAAAGCGCGGCGCTTGAATAAGAGTTCGGCATCCGATCGACGCCCGAAGCGGCGGGTTCTCATCGCCGTCGACGGCCCGGCGGCAAGCGGCAAGGGCACTATAGCCCGCGCGCTGGCCGAGCAGTTCAATCTGCCGCACATGGACACCGGCGCGCTGTATCGCGCCGTGGCGCTCAATCTGTGGCGCTGGGGCGGCGATCCCTCAAGCGAGTTCGAGGCTGTTCGCGCGTGCGACGACATCGGCTCCAATTCGCAGGACCCGGAGCTTCGAAGCGAGCCGGTATCGAAGATCGCATCCCGGATCTCGGCCTACGCCGGAGTTCGGGAGGCGTTGCTCGACCGCCAGCGCGCGTTTGCCGCCCAGCCGGGCGGAGCGGTGCTCGATGGCCGCGACATTGGCACCATAATCGCACCGGACGCCGATGCGAAGCTGTATGTCACCGCCTCGCCCGAGGTACGGGCGCAGCGCCGTGTGAGAGAGCTTCTCGAACGCGGAATGCCCGGCCATTACCAGGACGTCCTGCGCGACCTTCTCTCTCGCGATGCGCGCGACAGGAATCGCGAAGCGGCGCCGCTCGCCCAAGCCGCCGACGCCGACCGGCTGGATACGAGCGAGCTTACGATCGAACAGGCGATCGCAGAAGCGATCAAGCTGGTCGAGAAGCGGCTGACGCGGAGCCGCGAGCGCAGCTGATTTTTCGCGACAAGTAGGCGCAAGCGCCACGCAGGCGGACCATCCCGCCTCACCCAGAGCCGCCGACGAAGAGGTCGGAACGGCCGCTTCTGGCCGGGATGAAAGTGCGCGGCCCATGCAATGCTTCGCTAAGGCCAGCTCCGAGTCGCGCTTAATCGTGGTAAATAACCGTTTACGGTAATCATTAAGTTTTCGTTTACCCTCAATGGGTTGGGCAAGAGCCCTTGCGTCACCACGGAAACCCTGTGAATCCGCGGTTTCCTCGCAGCGGAGGACTGTTCGCGTCGTACCATCGGAGAGACGCGCCCTTGGCCATTAAAGTCGTACAATTCAGGGCGAATGCCGCCCCGCGCCGGGGCGCGTTCCTTTGCGCGTGCGCGATTGTTGCGCTTGCGACGAGTCCGGTGGTTGCCGGTTCGCCGCAGGGGCCCGCCGCAACGTTCACTGCAGCGCGAGGAGCGTTGGAGCCGCTCGCGATCAACGGTCGCGCTGCACCGCACGGCAAAAATGCCACAACGCTCACGTCGAGCGCGCCGGCCGCGTCGAAACCCTCGGGTCGCCCCGTCTCGCCAGCGGCGGATCCGGCAGCAGCGGCGAAAGGACAGAGTGGCGCCGGCCCGGCCCTTCCTAATCCAGGCAGCGAGCTGGTAGTAGACCAAGGGACTTTCGACATTGCGGTCGAGGCAGCTGTGCCATCGTCCGACCGCGGCGCGGACACTGGCGCGTCCGGGGCCGCGACAGGTGCGATTTCGCCGATGACGCCGGCGGCGGGGGATGGCCTTGGCACCCCCGACGCTGTCAGCTTGCTCGTTTCCAGTTCGGCTCCTCCCGCCGCCGACCAGGCCCACGTCGAGGATGGGACCATCGTCTTCAGTGCCAGCAGCGGACCGCCTGCTGACCCGGGTCCTCCGGCCGATCCAGGACCACCGGACGATACTGGACCTCCGCCGCCGCCTGGACCGCCAGTCGACGTTTGCGAGATCGCTCCCGGCAATCCGTGCACCGGCAACAACGGTAACGATGGAGGTCAGGGCAACGTCGGCGACACACCTCCGCCTCCGCCGCCGCTACCGCCGCCGCCGCCTCCGCCGCCGC
>JBPCOC010000069.1:0-6160 GCA_051000635.1 Sphingomicrobium sp.
TTGCTGGACCACTCCGCCAACGGCTCCCGGTTCTCAAAGAGAGCGCAGCATTTCTGAAGCAGCACTCACGCTGAGGTCGCAATTCCAAGCACCTACGCTAATGTCTGCTTTGGGTCGAAAGCAGACACTTCGATAGTGTCTGCAATGGGTGGAAGCGGACATTGGGCCTGGCGGGAACACGTTTGCGTCGTTCAAAATGAGTTCTCGCGACTTTGGCCGCACTGGACGAAGATAATTCGACCGCTTGCCGAAGAGCTGATCAGAACGCCTTGCGCAGCTCGAGCTGGACCGATCGGCCTAGCGGATCCAGATAGCCGGGCTGGTAGCGAAGCGGCGTTTCGCCGATCGCGTTGCGCACGCGCTGCCGAGCGTTGGTAAGGTTGCGCACCGTAAGACTGAGCCGCATTCCCTTGATCTCGTCGAGCGCGGGCAGAAGCCGCTGTCCGTCGATGAAGCCGCGCAAGTCGAGCGTTGTGAACGGCGCGAAGCGAAGCGTGTCGAAATCGCCACCATCGGCCAGATCGAGATAGCTTACTCCGCGGTGCCGCCCGATCATGCGGAGGCCAAGCCCGCGTTCGGCGTAGCCGAGGCTGAAGTCATACGAGTGGCGGGGCCGCGCCGCGCCGCCGAGGCCGATCGCGTTGCGCGAGAGTAGGTCGACCGGTGCGAACCCCGGCCGAAGCGTGATCTCGCTTTTGAGCAAGAGCGTGTGTGCGAGGTTGAGCTGTAAACGCCCGCCGCGCGACCCAAGCCGCAAGTTGAGATCTATGCCGTAGCGGAGCTGTTCCTCGCTGCGCCGCGCGAAGGCGATGGGCCGCGTATCGACTTGGCTCAGCACGCCAGCGCCGTCGCGCAGGAAGCGCTCTGGAAAAGCCCGCAGCAGCAACTCACTTGCCGCCGGCAAGGACGAAATGATGTCGCGGTTGCGAGAGGCGGAATAATCGCCGGTGAGCAGCAGAGGGACCGAGCGCAACGGCTTGAGGTTTAGCGACAGCCGGCGGTCTTGCCCCCGCTGGGCGCCCAGGACAGGATTGCCGCCGGTCAGTTCAACGACGTCAACCGTCTCACCCAAAAGCGGATCGACGTAGAGCACGCCCGGGGTTGCCAGCAGCGGGCCGGCGATGAGATCGACCGAGGGCGGTGTCCGGCCCGAGGTGATCGATCCCGCCAGCCGCGCCCATTGCGCGGGTTGCCATTGCACCGAGTAGGTGGCGCTAGCGAGCGTACCCAGCCGCCTCACCCGGCTCCGCGAAAGCTCGATCCCGGCGCTAAGCTCGCCGAGCCAAGGCAAGACGCCCGCGGCGGCGCTTGCAATCGGCAGGTGAACGCCCGCCGCAATTTCGCCCGACGTCTGGGTAAAGCCATCCTCATCGCCGCCGATCGCGTTGCGATCGACCTTAGCTCGTAGGCGCAGGTCGAGTGGTCCTGCGGGAAGGTCGAAGACGGGGCCGTTAGCGTTGAGCTCGGCGCCGAGGTCGCGCGTTCGCGACGTCGTCCGGGATCGGTCGATCCCGCGGAGCCCGATTGCGGAACGGTCGGTGCGGTTGACCTGCCAGTTCTCAGCGTAAGATCCCACGACGACGAACAGCCAGTCGCCGACCTCGCGGTTGAGCTGGATCTCGGCCTCGCCGCCCCGGCGGGCGATATGCTGGCCGAGGCGCAGGCCGTCGCTGCTCAGACCCAAGCCGGTCAGGGTGCGGTCGCGGACCAGCTTGATCTGCAGCTGTCCACCGAGGTTTTCGCTAAACTGTTCGGCAGCCGAGATGTTCAGCTCCACATTCTCGACGTCGGGACGCAAGGTCCGCGCGCGGGCACGATCGGACGGCGCGCCGGTGTCCTGTTCGATATTTCGATCAAATTCAGTCAAGGCGGCCTGGCTTCGGTTGCTGAGTGCAACATTGATGCGCCGCGAGCCGCGGATGTCGGTAAAGCTGACGTCGGCGCCACGGGTCTCGCCTTCGCCATCGGACGCAGCGCCGAAGGTCGCGCGTCCGACGTAGGTTTGCACCTGGGGCTTCAAGATGAGGCTTACGATGCGCTGGCCGGCCAGTCCGCCGGCGCGTTGAAGGGAACCCGCGGCGAGGATTTCGACTCGCTCCAGCGCTTCGACGGGATAGTCGTCGATGCCGCGAAGGCCGGTCACCCGCCGCCCGTTGACCAAATAGATGAGGTCGTCCGAGCTTTCCCCACGCTCGGCAGCGAGTTCGTCGATCAGCTCGCCGATGCTGCCGGCGCCATAGGTTTCGATGTCTGGGGCGGTCAGCAACCGCTCGCTGCGCGCGCCGATAGGCTGGCGTTCGCCGTAGACTATGATCTCCGGACCTGAAGCGTTTTGCTGCGCATGGACTGGAACGGCCACGCCGCATAGCAGGATTGCCAGCCGGAGCCGGTAATGACTGGACACCATTACGCTCTCCCGCGCGACCGTCCCGGCTAATGCGCCGGCACGAGGAGCCTGGGGACGGCTCGTAACGGCCGCCCCCGAGGCAAATCGAACGGACTTAACGCAGCTGTCCGCGCAGCGCGCCGCCAGGATATTCGGCGTTGTGGACGTTCACGTAATAGTTCTCCGGCTCGCGGATGATGTCCTTGGCCTCATCGCGGCTGATCGCGACGCATCCTTGACTGGAGCCACCGGTAGGTGCCGTGAGACCGACGACAACCGGGCCTGCCGAACCTGCCGGGGCCTCGTGGATATGGGCGGCGGTGGCGGGCTCGATGTTACGAACCCTCAGCGTATAGCAAAGCTGACCGCGGCCGGGGTTGACGCGAATGATCGCCGAGCCGGTACCGTCGGGGTCGCCCATTACCGGAACTTCGACTTCGCCTTGCAGATTGACTATAAAACGTTTGCCCGTGTCGTCGCGAGCCGTAGCGGCCGTCGTTCCGATGGCGGCCGCAGCTGCCGCGGCAGTCGTGATAATGAACCAACGCATGATGTTCTCCTAAATCACCCCCTCCCGGCTCGAGATACGCTGGCGGGCGCATAGCGGATGCGCGACCCTCAAATAATAGTGCCACATGCCGCGTCACAGCGGCGGATCTGAACGAAGAGAACGACCCGACGACTAGGGATGGCGCGTCAAGCCAATGTCCGTTTTGGGTCGAAAGAGGACGCTACGCTAATGTCCGCTTTGGGTGGGAAGCGGACATAACGGAGGCAGCAAAACCGACTGTGCCTTTTCCAACTCAGTCGAAACCAATTTGGAGCGCCGCCGGCAACTTTCGGCTGTTATGTCGGTTAGCCGACAGTGTTGCGATTCTTCTTCCATGCAGACGGGCTGCCAGACAAGTTAGGGGTGGACCTGCCCGACCTCGCCACTGCGAAGTGCGAGGCCGTTCGCTACGCCGGACGGTTGCTTTGCGACCAAGCCAGTGAGTTCTGGGACCGGGGCGACTTCCTCATGACTGTGACGGATGACCAGGGTTTGACGCTGTTCACCCTCCAGTTCAACGCGTTCGAAGCTCCAGCTATCCGCGCTTCGCTGTGAAGTTCTGACTGTCGGCAGGTCAGTCGCGGACCAAAACTTGATCGTCCCCAATGGGTCGAAAGCGGACACTAGCGCTTACCAAAAGGAGTAGTGCGAAACATTCGGCCCGTTGCCGTCCGGCGGCTCAGGCGCTCTGAAACCCGATCCGCCGTTCCGGACGCGCAACCATCGGCACGTGCTCACCTGGAAAGCGTTTTCCAGTCAGGAGAATTGTTATGGTACGCGATAAGATAGCAGTCCCTGCGCCACACGATGGCCGGGAACAGTACGGCTCGATGTTGCGTCGAGCGTTTCCACTTGGGGTGGGTTCGTTCGAGGGTCTGGATGGCCACCTGGAAGCGATTGGTGCGCGTAACAACATGGACCCGGAACAGGGAAAGATCCTTGGATCCCGGTAACATAACCGCATGAAGCTGTTCTAGCCCACGGGCGCAGGTCTGCAATGGGTCGAAAGCAAACCAGTCACCCCTCCATGTATTCGCGATGTTGCTGCTCGCCCTAGGAGCGTTCGGCTAAGCCCGGTGGCGCTTAGCTTCGATCCGCGCGACAAGGCGACTCTCGTCCCATAACTCAGAGGCACGCTCGGCGCGCTTTTCTCGGACCAGCTCGATGGCTTCCTCGTCGCTGTTAGCCTCAACGCACTCTGGAGCGGCGGCAATCTTTCCGTCGCCGTCGAGGAAATAAAATCGGTAGCTGGTGGACATAGAGGCGATCCTGATTAGCGGAAGCGATACAAGTGTCTCTTTTTCACCGTCAGCTGAATATCAGGGCGGTGATGAGAAAGTCGTATGCCGTGCGACATGTCCTTGCCGTTAACGTCCCCCACCCGGTTGGCGACCTGCGCCGGCTTAAAGGCCGGTTGGCGAGGCTCGTAGTGTCCGTTCTAGGTCATAAGCCGGACACAAGCCCTAATGTCCGATATGGGTGGAAAGCGGACATTGCCCTGCCGCGGCCGCTGCCTCAGCTCAGATGGCGCGACAGGTGCTTGTTCATTTCGAACATAGAAACTCGGTCTTTACCGAACACCGGACGGAGCTTTTCGTCAGCCACAATCTCACGCTTGTTCTGCGGATTCTGCAGGTTGTTCTTCTTGATGTGATCCCAGACTTTGCGAACGACCTCCGTGCGTGGAAGCGGCGCTGCACCCGTGATTGTTGCCAGCTCAGCGGAAGGCTTCACCGGTCTCATCAAAGCGTTCTCTCTTGCTTTTGCCATCGGGGGCACCCCTTTGCTGCTGGACCAAGGGCAACTTCGCACGAGTTCCTAGTGTCTGCAATGGGTGGAAAGCGGACACTAGCCGCTTCTCGGTGTTCACGACTCGTTCTCACTGCTGTAGCGGGAGCGAATGTCGACAAAGCACGTCCGCAATGCTGCTGACCTAGCTCGCTTCGACGCCGGCCTAAGGATCCAGTGTACAACTTGCGGCAATGCGCGGACACTAGACGGATTTGAGATCGCCAAGTCTCTCGGGACAGCAGATTTCGGCGAATTACAGCCGCGGTTTAAATGTTCGCGATGTGGCGCCAAGGGAGCTAAGCTCGCAGTGCTGTCGCCGCCGCCTGGGAGAGACTGATCATGGAGGAAGAACCTGAGCAGGAAGCGCCATTCGAGATCCAAGGACCTGACGAGGACGGCCGCGTTTGGATTGTCTCAACCAACCCAGCTCAGCCTTGGGGCTTTAACTTGGGACCAAAGGATCTAGTTGCCGAGCAATTCACTCAATGGCTCGATTCGATCAACTATTTGGGCAACGAGTAAACTGTCGTGAATCGGCATTACATGAGACTGGCGATCATTTTTGTCGGCGCGCTCGTCCTGCTCCTTCTTGGGCTTTTTGGAATTCCGGCTCTGCTCACGCTGATATTCGGCGGTTGAGCCCTACGCCTGCTTATCCACTGCTGCGCTTGAACCCTTCTGACGATGAGCGGGGTCGCGATCTCACTGATCCACATGGCGGCTCGGCGCAAATGGTCACCCGTTCTCGGCGGCCACTTCGTAGCCTCGCGTATCCGCAAAGCCATCGGCTGTCGTGCCGAGCATCTGTGCCAGTTGCTCATCGGAAAACGGACAGGGCGCACTTAGCTTCTTGAGCCGCCACACGAACTTACGAACGAGCTGTTCGTGCCGCATGCGTGCTGCTGGTGTTAGCGCGTGGGAAGCAGCGGCCATTTCTTCGCAAACTCTTCGCCAATAGTATCGCTCGTCCGATTCCATCATACTCTCCCGGAGGATACGTACCGCGGTCGGGTCTCTCCTCGAGTCGGGCAGCTTATTTCATTGAATTGGCAGCAGCAAACTGGGCTGCGAGGGTGGAGCTAGCGCCAGCGCCTATCAGAAGAGTTTGCGTCCAGTGCTGCCGAAAAAGTGCGTGAATGTCCGCAAAGGTTGGAAAGCGGACGTTGCACGTTGCACGAAAGCGCACGGGCCCGCGATCGGGGGGATGGTGCCGGCAAAGAAAAAGGGCGGCAGAGCCGCCCTTCTCCCTTTGTCAGATCGACCTGCTTAGTAGCTGCGGCCGTAGTGACTGTAGACCTTCTCGCCGTACTGGCGGTCGAACTTGGGCTCCTGCCCGCGATCGAACGAGGGTCCGCTCTTGAGCTGCTCCTTGTCGATGTCGACGACGAAGCCGCCCTTGTCGGTGTCATAGTCGAGGGCGTCCCACGGCAGCG
>JBPCOC010000025.1:0-12203 GCA_051000635.1 Sphingomicrobium sp.
GACCGAGGCGAGCGTCCGCCGCTTCGCCGACGAGGAAATTTTCGTCGAGATCAACGAGAACGTCCGTGGCGAGGACGTCTTTGTGCTCCAGTCCACCAGCTATCCGGCCAACGACAATTTGATGGAGCTCCTGATCTGCATCGACGCGCTCCGCCGAGCGTCGGCCACGCGGATCACCGCCGTCATTCCATATTTCGGCTACGCCCGGCAGGACCGGAAGCCCGGTCCCCGGACTCCGATTTCGGCCAAGCTCGTCGCGAACCTGATCACCGTCGCCGGCGCGAGCAGGGTCCTCACGATGGACCTGCATGCCGGCCAGATTCAGGGCTTTTTCGATATCCCCGCGGACAACCTCTTCGGCTCGCCGGTCATCGCCGCCGACATCCGCGCGCGTTTTTCGACTGACAAGCTGGCGATGGTATCGCCCGATGTCGGTGGTGTCGGCCGCGCCCGGAGTCGGGCGAAAAGGCTCAACAACGCGCCTCTGGCGATCGTCGACAAGCGCCGCGAGCGCGCCGGCGAATCGGAGGTGATGAACATCATCGGCGATGTCGAGGGACGAACCTGCATCCTCATTGACGACATCGTCGATTCGGCAGGCACCTTGTGCAACGCGGCGGCAGCGCTTCGCCAGCAGGGCGCGACCGACGTATTCGCTTATTGCACCCACGGCGTGCTGTCGGGCGGCGCATCCGCTCGGGTCGCTGCCTCCGAGCTCAAGGAGCTGGTCGTCACCGACTCGATCTGGAGCGGCGAGAGCGATCCTGAAGGGACCAAGATCCGCCGGCTGACGGTCGCTCCGCTGCTGGCCGAGGCGGTCCGCCGCATCGCCGACGAAGCGAGCGTATCCAGCCTGTTCGACTAGGCGGGCCGGCCATGTGCAACCTCTACCGGATCGAGAAGAACCCCGATGCGATCCGGCGGCTGTTCGCCGATAGCGGGATCCCGCTGACCTTCCCCGAAGGCGTCCCCAATCTCGAGCCGCGCGACGTCCACATCACCGATCGCGCTCCGGTCGTCCGGTGGAACGGCGAGGAGGCCGAGCTGGTCGTCCGCCGCTGGTCCTGGCCGTCACCTTACGGCAAGCCGCTGTTCAACATGCGCTCGGACGGCCGCAACTTCCCGAAAGACCGCTGTCTCGTGCCGATGGACGGCTTCTACGAATATACCACGCCGGCCGACCCCGCGAAGAAGCGCAAGGATTGCTGGCTGTTCCGCCCGGCTGAGGGCAAGCAGTTTGCGATCGCCGGGCTACTGAGGCCGCACCCTGAAATCGGCGAGGCCTTCACCCTGCTGACCGCGCCGCCCGGGCCTGACGTCAAACCGTACCATGGCCGTCAGATCGCACTGCTTCGACCCGACCAGTGGCGGGGGTGGCTCGACGGAAGCGCGCGATCGCTCGACCTGCTCGGACCGACCGCCGCCGGGGCGCTCCAAGTCGCGCCCGCCTGACACTTTTCGGACCGCATGCGTTTCAGCTCCATGCCTACAGTCCTGATCACCGGCGCCAATCGCGGAATCGGCCTCGAGTTCGCGCGCCAATATTCGCAAGACGGCTGGAACGTCATCGCCACCGTCCGCGACAGCAGCCCCGAGCTCGACGGGCTCGGGGTGAGCATCGAACGGCTCGACATGCGCGATCTCGATGCGGTCGGGGGTTTCGGCGAAAGGATCGAATCGCTCGACCTGCTGATCGCCAACGCCGGCACCTACGGCCCCAAGTCCGTCGACAGCGCCAGCGACGGCGAAAACTGGGCCGAGACCTTCAAGGTCAACACCATCGCGCCGTTCCTTCTCGCGCAATCGCTCCTCCCGCAGGTCACGGCGAGCCGCGGCAAGCTGATCGGGATCAGCACCCGAATGGGCAGCATCGAGGACAACACATCCGGCGGCTTCATCGCCTACCGCTCGTCCAAGGCGGCGCTGAACGCCGCCTGGAGGAGCCTTGCACTCGACGTCCGGTCCCGCGGTGTCGTCGCCGCCGTGTTCCACCCGGGCTGGGTGCAGACCCGGATGGGCGGCGCCTCCGCCCCGCTCGAGCCGAAGGAGAGCGTCGCCGGAATGCGCCGAGTGATTGAAAGCCTCGGGCCGGAGCAATCGGGGCGCTTCTTCAGCTATGACGGGTCCGAGATTCCCTGGTAACCACCGTCCTTGCCAGAATCGGCGCGCACCTTTATAGGCGCGCCTCTTTCCAGCCGACTGGAACAATCGAACGCGCCCGGCTTGTCATGGGCTGCCGCGGCCGTTCAAGAACGTCAGGAGACGAAAATGCCCAAGCTCAAGACCAAGAGCGGCGTCAAGAAGCGCTTCAAGCTCACGGCCACCGGTAAGGTGAAGCACGGGGTCGCCGGCAAGCGCCACCGGCTGATCAGCCACAATGCCAAGTACATCCGCCAGAACCGCGGTACCACGCTCCTCAGCGAAACCGAGTGGAAGACGGTGAAGCTGTGGGCGCCGTACGGCCTGAAATAAGGAAGGCGCACCAATGACACGCATCAAACGCGGCGTGACCACGCGCGCCAAGCACAAAAGGCTCCTCGATCAGGCGAAGGGCTATTACGGGCGCCGCAAGAACACGATCCGGATCGCCCGCCAGGCGGTCGAAAAGGCCGGCCAGTACGCCTATCGCGACCGCAAGGTGAAGAAGCGCAGCTTCCGGGCACTGTGGATCCAGCGGATCAACGCCGCGGTCCGAGCCGAAGGCCTGACCTACGGCCAGTTCATCCACGCGCTCAAGCTTGCGAACATCGACCTCGACCGCAAGGTCCTCGCCGACATCGCGATGAACGAGGGCGAGGCCTTCAAGGGCATCATCGCCCAGGCCAAGCAGGCGATGGAGAAGAAGGAAAAGGCGACCGCCTAAAGCGTCCGCCTGACAAAAGCGAAGAGGGCGCCCGGAGCGATCCGCGGCGCCCTTTCTCTTGCCCGCATTGGCGCCGCGGCCCACAGTGGCGGCAGGGGGACTAAAAGATGCGGCTTGGTCTAGTTCTTGCGGCGGCGCTCGGCGCTTCCGCTCCGGCGGCGGCCAACGACACGACCGCGAGCACGGGTGCCGGCGGGCTCGTGCTCGAGCGCACCGACGCCATCGACATGGCCAGTGAGGACCTGTTCGTGTCCGCCGACGAAATCTCGATTCGCTACGTGTTCCGGAACCGCACCCAAAGCGACGTCGAGACGATTGTCGCTTTCCCGATGCCCGGGCGCGACCTCGCCAGGGAATTCGAAGGCGGCGTCACTTACCCCTCAGGGTTCCGGACCCGCGTCGACGGGCGCGCGGTCACGGCCAGCCTTGAGCGCAAGGCGCTGGTCGATGGCAAGGACCACAGCGCGCTCCTCCAGCAGCTCTCGGTCCCGGTCGCGCCGCAGTTGATCGACGAGGCGACCCGGGCGATGGACCGCCTGCCTGCCGCACAGAAGCAGCGGATCCTGAAGCTCGGCCTCGCCGGCGAGCAGGAATATGACGACGACGGCAAGGGCATCAGGCGCCACCTCGTCCCGCTGTGGACCGTCAAGGACACATGGTGGTGGACCCAACGCTTCCCGGCAGGCCGCGACCTAATCGTCGAGCACCGCTATGAGCCGGGCGCCGGCTCTAGCGTCCAAAGCCCGATCGCGATCCCCGAATATCGCAGCAGCGAAGACGGCGCTCGGACCATCGCCCGCTATTGCATGGACCGGCAGTTCCTCGCTGCCGTCGATCGCCTCGGCAGCGCGGATGGAACGCCCGGGTCGGGGGCGCCAGACAGGCGGATCGATTACATCCTGACGACCGGCGCCAACTGGCGCTCGCCGATCGGCGAGTTCCGGCTCGTGGTCGACAAGGGCAGGCCCGAGAACCTCGTCAGCTTCTGCGAGACTGGAGTGAAGAAGATCAGCCCGACCCAATTCGAGGTCCGGCACACGAATTGGCGGCCGACCCGCGATCTTCATGTGCTGATTATCGAGCCGCAGCGCTGAAGTTAGCCGAGCCGCTCGTACGCCGGAAGCGTCAGGAACTCCTCGAAACCGTCGCTGACGATCATCTCGCGGAACAGCTCGGCCGCCTCGTCGATATCCGGGACGTCGCTCAGAAGCGCGATTTCCTCGTCGAACAGCTTGTCGAACAGGTCGCGGTCGAACGTGCAGCCGTCATCGAGCTTCGCATCGAAATGCAGCCATTGCCACAGCTGGGCCCGGCCGATCTCCGCGGTCGCCGCATCTTCCATCAGATTGTAGAGCGGGACCGCGCCCTTCCCGCCGAGCCAGGCGGCGAGATACTGGACTCCAACGCGGATATTCTCGCGCGCTCCCGCCTCGGTTCGGGGGCCCTGGTGAAGCTCGAGCATGTCGTCGCGGCCCGGGATATGCTCGGGCATCTTGTCGAGTTGGTTGGGGCCTTCCATCGCCCTGAACGCGTCCCTCGCTACCGCGACGAGCGCCGGGTGGGCCACCCAGGTGCCGTCGTGGCCGTTGGTCATTTCGCGCACCTTGTCCGCTTTGACCTTGTCCATCGCGGCGCGGTTCGCTTCCTCGTCGCCCTTGACCGGGATGAACGCCGACATTCCGCCCATCGCATGGGCTCTGCGCCGGTGGCAGGTGGCAATCAGCCGGAGCGAGTAAGCGGCCAGGAACGCCCGGTCCATCGTCATCGCCGAGCGGTCGGGAGTCAGGCGCTCGGGACTTCGGCCGAGCCGCTTGATGTAGCTGAAGATATAATCCCAGCGCCCGCAATTGAGGCCGACGATATTCTCTTTGAGCGCGTAGAGGATCTCGTCCATCTCGAAGGCGGCGGGGATCGTCTCGATCAGAACCGTCGCCTTGATCGTCCCGCGCTCGAGCCTCAGCCTGGCTTCCGCCATCGCGAAGATGTCGCTCCACAGCTCCGCTTCCTCCATGCTCTCGAGCTTGGGCAAATAGAAATAGGGCCCGGAGCCGTGGCCGAGCGCACGCCGCGCGTTGTGCCACAGGTAAAGCGCGAAATCGAAGAAGGCGCCGGCGACCGACTGGCCGTCGATGGTAAGATGGTCTTCGGGCAGGTGAAGCCCGCGCGGGCGGACGATCAGGACCGCCGGGTCGTCGCCTACCGAATAATGCTTGCCGCTTTCAGGGTCGCTGTAATCGAGCCGGCCGAGCCAGTAATTGCGAAGGTTCACCTGACCCCCGACAAGCTCGTCCCACATCGGCGAGGTCGCGTCTTCGAAGTCGGCCATATAGACCTTCGCGCCGCTGTTGAGCGCGTTGATCAGCATCTTGGCGTTGGTCGGGCCGGTGATCTCGACTCGCCTGTCGCGAAGGTCGGCCGGCGCCGGCGAAACGGCCCACTCGGAATCGCGGATGTCGCGCGTGTCGTCGCGAAAGTCGGGAAGCTCGCCGGCATCGAACCGAGCCTGCCGCTCCAGGCGCGTTTCGAGCAGCGCAAGCCGCCGGAGGTCATAGCGCTCGTGAAGCTCGGCCACGAAACCAAGCGCGTCGTCGGTGAGCACCTCGGCCGCACCGCTCACGCTCGAACGGTCCGCAGTCACTCGCGGCCGGTCGATAACCGTCATCGGCGCATCGGCTCGACGCAGATCGAATAGCGTGTCGTTGCTCCGCAACGGTCGCGGAACGTCAGCCGCTGCCACTCGGTCCGCGCCTTCAGCTCGTCAATATACGGTCCGTGCACGATCTCGGTCCCCGGTTCTATCTGGTCGAATCGGCAATCGGAATAATTGCCGCCGACGACCCAGTAACGCTGTGTCATTGTTCTCTCCTACTCATTCGGCAGCGACCGGTTCCGCCTTGAACTGGTCGGCTTCGGTGGATTCGCTGAGCGCGACGGTCGAGGCCTCGCCGCCGGAGATGGCGGTGGCGACCGCGTCGAAATAGCCGGTTCCGACCTCGCGCTGGTGGCGGGTCGCCGTATATCCTTTTGCCTCGCTCGCGAATTCGGCCTGCTGGAGCTCGGAATAAGCGGCCATTGCGCGGTCGCGGTAGCCGCTTGCGAGCTCGAACATCGAATGGTTGAGGCTGTGGAAGCCGGCCAGTGTGACGAACTGGAACTTGTAGCCCATCGCCCCGAGCTCGCGCTGGAAGCTGGCGATCGTGTCGCGGTCGAGATTCTTTTCCCAGTTGAAGCTTGGGCTGCAATTGTAGGCGAGCGGCTTGCCCGGATATTCGCGCTGGACCGCCTCGGCGAAGATCTGCGCTTCTGCAAGGTCCGGCCGGCTCGTTTCCCACCACAAAAGGTCGGCGTGCGGTGCGAAGGCGAGGCCGCGGGCGATGCAATGGTCGAGGCCGGTACCGTCGGCCAGGCGGAAGAAGCCTTCGGCGGTGCGCTCGCCGGTCAGGAACCGCCGGTCGCGCTCGTCGACGTCGCTGGTGATGAGCCTGGCGCTCTCGGCGTCGGTGCGCGCGATCAGGATTGTCGGCACTCCTGCAACGTCGGCGGCGAGGCGGGCGGCATCGAGGTTGCGGATCGCCGCCTTGGTCGGAATCAGCACCTTGCCGCCAAGGTGCCCGCACTTCTTTTCGCTCGCCAGCTGGTCCTCGAAGTGAACGCCCGCGACGCCCGCCTCGATATAGGCCTTCATGATCTCGAAGCAGTTGAGCGGGCCGCCGAAGCCGGCCTCGGCATCGGCGACGACGGGAGCGAACCAGTCGCGGCTCGCGCCGCCTTCCGAATGCTCGACCTGGTCGGCGCGCTGGAGCGTGCGGTTGATCCGCCGCGCCAGCTCGGGGCCCGAATTGGCCGGATAGAGCGACTGGTCGGGGTACATCGAGCAGGCGGTGTTGGCGTCGGCCGCAGCCTGCCAGCCCGACAAATAGATCGCATCGAGGCCGGCGCGGACCATCTGCATCGCCTGGTTGCCGGTGACCGCGCCAAGCGCGCGGACCGGCTCGTCGGACTTCAGCATCTCCCACAGGCGAAGCGCGCCGCGCCTTGCCAGACTATGCTCGACCGCGATCGAGCCGCGAAGCCTAAGCACATCTTGCGCCGAATAGGGCCGCTCGATCCCTTCGAACCGACCGCTCGGGGCCGCCACCAGCTCGTCAAAACCTGTCATCCATTTGTCTCCGCTTCTGATCCGCTTCCAGCAATGAACAGCAAGGATCGCGCTTAGGCTCGGCAAAAAGCGTCGATGAGTCACAAATTGACTTGAGCATCTGGTGCGAAGTTGACAGGTTCTCCGGGATGTCGGCCGCGAAGCTCTTCCTTGGCCCCCGGCTTCGCCGGCTCCGCCGCGACCGCTCCTTGTCGCAAACCGGGATGGCCGCGACGCTCGGGATCAGCCCCAGCTACCTCAATCATCTCGAGCGCAATCAGCGCCCGGTAACCGCGGCTTTGCTGCTCAAGCTGGCCGAAATATATGAGATCGACGTCCGCGACTTCGCGTCGGGCGGCGGCGCAAACACCGGCCCGGACGAGCTTGCCGAGATTTTCTCCGACACCTTGCTTCGTGACCTTCGAATCCCGCGTTACGAGCTGAGCGACCTTGCCCATAATGCGCCGTCGGTCGCCGATGCGATCGCCCGCCTCTACGCGGCGCTGAAGGAGGCGGGCCGCAACCCCAGCCTCGCCAGCTCCGGCGACGCCCGCGCGCTGGTGACTCCGGAAAATTGGGTCCGCGACTATATCCAGCAGCACCGCAACCATTATCCGGAGCTCGAGGGCGCGGCCGAAACTCTTGGCGGAGCGCTGAGCGATCCTTTGTCGATGTCGGAGCCGATGCGCCGGCGCCTCAAGGACGCCTGGGGGATCGCCGCTCGGGTCGTTCCGCAGGCCCAGCTCGGCAACCTCAGCCAGTATTTCGACCCCGAGCGGCGCCAGTTTCTGATCTCGTCGCAGCTGCGCGCCGAAAACCGCACCTTCGCTCTCGCCTACCAGCTGGCGCTGGTCGAATTCGCAGGCGTGCTCGACCGGATGGTCACCGAGGCCGCGCCGCCGGACGAGGGCATCGCGCAGCTTCTGCACATGAGCCTCGCCAATTACGCGGCCGGTGCGATCATGATGCCCTACGGGCGCTTTCTCGCCGCCTGCGAGGAGATGCGCTATTCGATCGACCGGTTGTGCGGGGAGTTCGGAGCCAATGTCGAGCAGGTCGCCCACCGGCTGACGACTCTCAGCCGCCGCGGCGCCCGCGGAGTGCCGTTCTTCATGCTCCGGGTCGATCCGGCCGGGAATATCTCGAAACGCTACGCCGGTGACCAATTCCCGTTCTCGCGGTTCGGAGGCACCTGCCCGCGCTGGAACCTGCATGCGGCCTTCCAGGCGGCGGGGCAGGTGGTCACGCAGATAATCGAGACCCCCGACGGCCATCGCTATTTCACTGTCGCCAGGACGATCGAGCGCCCGATCAAGACCGAATTGGCGGGAGGGCTGATGGCGATCGGCCTTGGATGCGACATCCGCCACGCCGACAAATTGTCCTGCGCCGACGTCTATGATTTGGCGAACGCGCCGGTCACTCCGGTCGGTCCCGCCTGCGCGCTCTGTCCGCGACTGGACTGCGGCTACCGGGCCACCGCTCCGGCCGGCCGGATGCTGACCGTCGACCGGCTTCAGAAGACGATTTCTCCTTATCCGTTCCAGCCCGCGTGAGCCTTTGCAAAAGTCGGCGAAGCAAGGCTAAGGCCGCGCGGCCATGAACGACGCCGACACACTGATCCGTTCGATCCGCTCAGCGCCCGATCTTCAGGCGCTGGAGCAGCTTCGAGTGTCGGCGCTCGGCAAGTCGGGAAGCATCACCTTGCAGCTCAAGTCGCTGGGCAAGATGAGCCCCGACGAGCGTGTCGCCGAAGCGCCGAAGATCCACGCGTTCCGCGAGGCCGTGACCGACGCCATCGCCGAGCGAAAGGCCGAGCTCGAATCCGCCGAGCTCGAGAAAAGGCTGGCGACCGAGCGCATCGACCTGTCGCTTCCCGCCCCCGAGGCGCCGCAAGGGTCGGTCCACCCGGTCAGCCAGGTGATGGACGAGCTCGCCGAGATTTTCGCCGACCTTGGCTTTACCGTCGCCGAAGGGCCGGAGATCGAGGACCAGTGGTTCAACTTCACCGCCCTCAACATGCCCGAGTTCCACCCGGCGCGGGCGATGCAGGACACCTTCTACTGCCGGCGCATCGACGAGGGGCCGGAGGCGCAGCCGCACGTGCTTCGAACCCACACATCGCCGGTCCAGATCCGAACCATGACGTCCGAGGAGCCGCCGATCCGGACCATCGCCCCGGGCCGCGTCTACCGCTCCGACAGCGACGCCACCCACACTCCGATGTTCCACCAGGTTGAGGGGCTGGTGATCGACCGGGCGATCACGATGGGCCACCTCAAATGGACCCTGGAGACGTTCCTCAAGGCCTTCTTCGAGCGGGACGACATCGTTTTGCGAATGCGCCCATCCTACTTCCCGTTCACCGAGCCCTCGGCCGAGGTCGATGTCGGCTGGTCGATGGAAAAGGGGCGCCGGGTGGTCGGCGGCTGCGAAGGCTGGATGGAAGTGCTCGGCTCGGGGATGGTCCACCCGAACGTGATCGCCAATTGCGGGCTCGATCCCGAACAATGGCAGGGCTTTGCCTTCGGTTGCGGAATCGACCGGCTGGCGATGCTCAAATACGGGATGGACGATTTGCGCGCCTTCTTCGACGGCGACCTTCGCTGGCTGAGGCATTACGGCTTCCGGGCGCTCGACGTGCCGACTCTGTCGGGCGGGGTCGGCGCATGAAATTCTCGCTCCACTGTTCCCCGGCGAAGGCCGGGGTCCAGCTTCGCTGCCTTTTGATTCTGGGCCCCGGCCTGCGCCGGGGCAGGAATGGCAGAACATGAAGTTCTCCCTATCCTGGCTCAAAGAGCATCTCGCCACCGATGCTTCAGCCGATGCGATCGCCGACAAGCTGACCAATATCGGTCTCGAGGTCGAGGAGGTGAGCAACCCGGCCGAAGCGCTCAGCCCGTTCCGGGTCGCAAAGGTCCTCACTGCCGAGAAGCATCCGAAGGCAGACAAGCTCCAAGTGCTGACCGTCGACATCGGCGCGGTGGCGCCGGTGCAGGTCGTGTGCGGCGCCCCGAACGCGCGGGCCGGGATGCTCGGCGTGTTCGGCCCTCCCGGCGCTTATGTCCCCGGCTCCGACATGACATTGAAGGTCGCGGCGATCCGCGGGGTCGAAAGCCACGGGATGATGTGCTCGGTCCGCGAGCTTCAGCTCGGCGACGAGCATGTGGGGATTATCGAGCTTGCCGCCGATGCCCCCGTCGGCGCCAGCTTCGCTGAACATGCCGGGCTCAACGATCCGGTCTTCGACGTCGCCATCACTCCCGACCGCGCCGATTGCATGGGCGTTCGCGGCATTGCCCGCGATCTCGCCGCCGCGGGAATGGGCACTCTCAAGCCTCTGCACGTGCCGAAGATCGAAGGCGCTTTCGCGCCGCCGATCGAGATTCGGATCGAGGATCCCGAGGGCTGTCCTGCCTTTTTCGGCCGGGCGATCCGCGGCCTTTCCAACGGCGCCTCGCCCGAGTGGATTCAGCGGCGCCTGCAATCCGCGGGCCAGCGGCCGATCTCGGCGATCGTCGACATTACCAATTATTTGATGCTCGACCTCGGGCGGCCAAGCCATGCCTATGACGTCGCCAGGCTCGACGGCGCCCTCATCGCCCGCCGCGCCCGCGACGGCGAGACAATGCTGGCTCTCAACGAAAAGGAATATGAGCTCGATTCGTCGATGACCGTGATCGCCGACGAGAGCCGCGTGCACGACATCGGCGGGATCATGGGCGGCGAGGATTCGGGAGTCACGGCAACCACCACCGACGTGATGCTCGAAATCGCCTTTTTCGATCCCACGCGCATTGCGCGCACCGGCCAGAAGCTGGCGCTGACCAGCGACGCGAGAAGCCGGTTCGAGCGCGGAGTCGACCCGGCGTTCCTCGACGACGGGCTCGCGATCCTGACCCGGCTCATTCTTGATATCTGCGGCGGCGAACCTTCGGAGCCGCTGCTGATCGGCGACCCGCCGGTCGAGGAGCGCATTCTCGCCTTCGACCCCGGCCGGACCTTGAGGCTCGGCGGAATCGACCTCCCCGAGGACCGGCAACGCGCGATTCTGCTTTCGCTCGGCTTCGAGTTCGAAGGCAGCGGAAAGGTGCGCGTGCCGAGCTGGCGGCGTGACGTCGAAGGCCCGGCCGACCTGGTCGAGGAAGTCACCCGGATCGAGGGCTATGAGGAGATCCCGTCGACCCCGCTCGAGCGTGAGCCGGGAGTGGCGAAGCCGACCGCGACCCGGTCGCAGCGGCAGGAGCGGCGGGTGCGGCGGGCGGCTGCTGCGCGCGGGCTCGACGAGGCGGTCACCTGGAGCTTCATTTCCGAATCCGAGGCCGAACCGTTCGAGCCTGCCTGGCGACTCGACAACCCGATCAGCGAAGAGATGAAGATCATGCGCCCGTCGCTTCTGCCTGGGCTCATCGCTGCTGCCCGGCACAACCTCGACCGCGGAGCCGCGTCGGTTCGATTGTTCGAGATCGGCCGCCGCTACCTCGCGGATGCCGAGCGGCCGACGCTTTCCTTCGTGCTTGCCGGCGAGAGAAGCCCGCGCGACTGGAAGTCGGGCAAGGCGCAGCCGTTCGATGCATTCGACGGCAAGGCCGAAGCTCTGGCGCTGCTCGAAGCAGCCGGCGCCCCGGCCGACAATTTGCAGGTCTTCGCCGATGCCGGGCCAAGCTGGCATCCGGGCCGCTCGGCCAGGCTCGGCCTCGGGCCCAAGACGATTGTCGCGAGCTTCGGCGAGCTCCATCCAGCGCTGGCAAAGCGCCTCGATGCGCCGGAAGGAATGGTCGCGGGCGAGGTCTATCTCGACTCGATTCCGCAAGCCCGGGCCAGCGGCCGGGCTCGCCCGCAATTCAGCCCGCCCGCCCTTCAGCCGGTCAGCCGCGACTTCGCCTTCCTGGTTCCGCCAGAGCTTGCGGCCGGCGATCTGGTCCGCGCGGTTCGTGGCGCCGACAAGGCCGCGATCGCCAGCGTCCGGCTGTTCGACCGCTTCGAAACGCCCGAAGGTCTGTCGCTTGCCGTCGAGGTCGTGCTTCAGCCCGCGGACAGAAGCTTCACCGATGAGGACCTCGCGGCGGTTTCGAAGACAATCGTCGCCGCAGCCGAGAAGCTTGGAGCGCGGCTGCGCTCCTGATCCTCCCTGCGAGCGAAGCTCGTGGGGAGGTGGTGCGCGTCAGCGCGACGGAGGGGCCCCTCCACCACTCCGCTGCG
>JBPCOC010000010.1:0-27202 GCA_051000635.1 Sphingomicrobium sp.
CGCTGCCGTGGGACGCCCTCGACTATGACACCGACAAGGGCGGCTTCGTCGTCGACATCGACAAGGAGCAGCTCAAGAGCGGACCCTCGTTCGATCGCGGGCAGGAGCCCAAGTTCGACCGCCAGTATGGCGAGAAGGTCTACAGTCACTACGGCCGAAGCTACTAAGCAGGCCTAGACCGACAAAAGGGAGAAGGGCGGCTCGGCCGCCCTTTTTCTTTGCGGCCAGGCGGCCAGGCGCTCTTGATTGCCCCAACCGCTACGGATGCTAGAAAGCGGGCATGACCAAGCACCGCCTCCTCGCTGCCGCCGCAGCCGTCTCCGCCCTCGCCCTTGGCGCCTGCGCCACCGTTCCGCCGCCGTCCGCGCCGGTCGCTCCGCCGCCGGCCGCAAGCGTTCCGCCCGCCGTGCCGGCAGGCCCGCTGGCGCCGGTGGTTCACGATACCGGCGGGCTCGAGAAGCTCGCGGTCGTCCAGATGAACCCTGCCACGGGCTTCCTCAACGCCGAGGAGCGGCAGGTGGTGAACCTGCTCAACCAGGCCGGCAATCTGATGAGCGCGATCTATCTGCGCCAGCTGTTCGAGATGAACCCTGAGGTGCGCGCGCAGATCGCCGCGCTCGACCATCCCGAACGCGGGCGGCTGCTCGAGAAGTTCGACGCCTTCTTCGGGCCCTGGGATCCGATCGAGGAAGACGCGCCGTTCTTCGGCAACACGCCGCGGCCGGACGGCGCCGGCTTCTACCCGGCGGATATGACCAAAGCGGAGTTCGACGCTTATGTCGCCGCCAATCCGGGCCAGGCGGAGGCTCTGACCAGCCCCTATACGGTGGTTCGCCGCCAGGGCGACCGGCTGGTCGCGATTCCCTACAGCCAGGCCTATCGCCAGTGGCTGGAGCCGGCGGCAAAGCTGCTCGAGCAGGCGGCGGCGATCACCACCAACGCGAGCCTCAAGCGGTTTCTGAGTCTTCGCGCGCAGTCGTTCCGGACCGACGATTATTACCAGTCCGAGCTCGCCTGGATGGACCTGGAAGGAACACCGATCGAGATCGCGATCGGGCCCTACGAGGTCTATGACGACCGGCTCTACGGACGAAAGACCGCGTTCGAGGCGTTCGTCACCCTAAAGGATCCGAAGGAATCGGCCGCGCTCGACGTCTACAAGGGCCTGCTCCGAGACATGGAAGCCAACCTTCCGGTCGAGGAAAGATTCAAGAATTTCCAGCGCGGCTTCGAATCGCCGATCGCGGTCGCCGATCAGGTGCACGGCGGCGGCGACAATGTGCCCGGCGTTCAGACCATCGCCTTCAACCTGCCCAACGACGAGCGCGTCCGCGAGGCGAAGGGCGCCAAGAAGGTGATCCTGAGGAACGTTCTCGGCGCCAAGTACGACCGGATCCTACAGCCGATGGCTCCGCTGATCTTCGTGCCCGCCAACGCCGGCAATGTGACCCAGCGCTACATGTTCATGGAGACGCTGTTCCACGAGCTGTCGCACAGCCTCGGGCCGGGCACGATCGTCGTCGACGGCCGCAAGACCACCGTCGATGCAGAGCTCAAAGAGCTTCACACCGGGATCGAGGAGGCCAAGGCCGACGTCATGGGCGCCTACAACGTCATGTTCATGATGGACCGCGGCGTGCTTCCCAGGGCTGAACGCGACCAGATCCGCGCGACCTACATAGCCGGGCTGTTCCGGGCGATGCGCTTCGGTACCAATTCGGCGCACGGCCGCGGAGCGGCGATGCAGTACGGATATTTGCGCGACAAGGGTGCGCTCGTCTGGGACGAGGCCGCGCAGCGCTTCCGGATCGACAATTCGAAGATCGACGGCGCGATCCGCGACCTTGTCGGCGACATCGTACGGCTGCAGGCAACCGGCGATTATGCCGGCACCAAGGCGCTGATGGAGCGCTGGGCCGAGCTCGACCCGCAGGCGCGGCAGGTGATCGCGTCGATGCAGGCGATCCCGGTCGACATCCGGCCGGTCTATCCTGAGCGGGTGTGATGGCGTCGAAGTTCGAAACTTTCGCTGCGCTTCACGTCCCGGGCGATCCGCTGATCCTCTACAATGTGTGGGACGCCGGAAGTGCGCAGGCGGTGGAGCGCGCCGGAGCCAAGGCGATCGCGACCGGGAGTCACCCCGTCGCAGACGCCAACGGCTGGCCTGACGGGCAGGGGGTACCAATCGAGTTCGTTCTGGAAAATGCGAAGCGGGTGGTCGGCGCAGTCGAGCTGCCGGTGACGATCGATTTCGAAAGCGCTTATGCGGTCGAGCCTGAGGAAGCGGCCGCGAACGTCGCGCAGCTGAAGGCGTCCGGTGCGGTCGGCTGCAATTTCGAGGACCAGGTCATCGGCGGAGAGGGGCTTCACCCGCTCGACCGGCAGTGCCGAAGAATCCGCGCGATCCGCGATGCCGTCGGGCCCGAATTTTTCATCAACGCGCGAACCGATCTTTACCTCAAGATCGACTCCCACGACGAGACGCTGGTCAATGAGGTTATCGAGCGCGGCAAAGCATTCGCCGAAGCCGGGGCGAGCGGCTTCTTCGTCCCTCGGCTGTCGAACCCGGGCCAGGCGGAGCGGGTGGTCCGCGAAGTGCCGCTACCGCTCAACCTGATCGCTTTCCCCGGCGCTCCGCCCAACCGCGACTGGGCGGCCGCGGGGGCGGCTCGGATCAGCTATGGACCGTTCCCGCATCGCGCGCTGATGGGCCAGCTTGAGGAGTCGGCCCGCTCGACCATCAATTCGACCAATGGCTGAGAATTCGCGGAAGGTTCGGCTGACCGGCCGGGTCCAGGGCGTGTTCTTTCGCGCCTGGACCGAAACCCAGGCGCGCGAGCTTGGAGTCAGCGGCTGGGTTCGCAACTGCGATGACGGATCGGTCGAGGCGCATGTCGAGGGGGACGATGCTGCCGTCCGGCAGCTTACCGAACGGATGCGGCAAGGTCCGCCGTCGGCAAAGGTCGAGGATGTGCAGGTGGAAAACGTCCCGGCCGAAGGGTTCGACCGGTTCGAAGTCCGGCACTAGCCCAGGAACGGGTCTTTCACGAGGATCGTGTCGTCGCGCTCGGGCGAGGTACTCACCAGCGCCACCGGACAGCGGATCAGCTCCTCTATGCGCCGCACATATTTGATCGCCTGAGCCGGAAGGTCGGCCCAGCTTCGTGCGCCCTGCGTGGATGCCGCCCAGCCCTTGATCTCCTCGTAGACTGGCTCGACCCGGGCCTGGTCTGCGGGGTGCGGCGGAAGATAATCGAGCTTCGTCCCGTCGAGCCTGTAGCCGGTGCAGACGTTCACCGTCTCGAGCGAGTCGAGCACGTCCAGCTTGGTCAGGGCGATCCCGGTGATCCCGCCGAGCGCGACAGCCTGGCGGACGAGGACCGCGTCGAACCAGCCGCAGCGACGCTGGCGGCCGGTGACGGTGCCGAACTCGCGCCCGCGTGTCCCAAGCGTCTGGCCGATCTCATTGTCCTGCTCGGTCGGGAACGGCCCTGAGCCGACGCGGGTGGTGTAGGCCTTGGTGATTCCAAGGACGAAGCCGGCGGCATTGGGGCCGGTGCCGCTTCCCGAGGCGATCGTCCCGGCGACCGTGTTCGATGAGGTGACGAACGGGTAAGTGCCGTGGTCGACGTCGAGAAGCACGCCCTGCGCGCCTTCGAACAGGATTCGCTTGCCGCGCCTGATCGCCTTGTCGAGGTCGCGCCAAACGGGGCGGGCGAACGGCAGTACGAAGTCGGCAATCTCGGCGAGGTCGCCGCGAAGCCGGTCGCGGTCGACCGGCGGCTCGCTGAAGCCGGCGCGAAGAGCGTCGTGGTGCGCGCACAGGCGATCGAGCATCGGCTCGAGGTCGTCCAGATGGGCAAGGTCGCACAGCCTGATCGCCCTTCGGCCGACCTTGTCCTCATAGGCCGGGCCGATGCCGCGCCGGGTGGTGCCGATCTTGCCGGCGCCGCTCGCGTCCTCGCGAAGGGCGTCGAGATCGCGGTGGATCGGGAGGATGAGCGGGCAGGTCTCGGCGACCATCAGCAGCTCGGGCGTGACCTTCACGCCCTGGCCGCGGATGCGCTCGACCTCGCTTTTCAGCGCCCAGGGGTCGAGAACGACCCCGTTGCCGATCACCGAGGGAGTGCCGGTGACTATCCCGCTCGGGAGAAGCGATAGCTTGTAGACCTCGCCCTCGACCACCAAAGTGTGGCCGGCGTTGTGGCCGCCCTGGAAGCGCACGACCATGTCGGCGCGGCTTGCGAGCCAGTCGACGATCTTGCCCTTGCCTTCATCGCCCCATTGCGCGCCGATGACGGTGACGTTTGCCAAAGATGTTTCCCTGTTTCGAGCGGCCTTGGCGCTCCTATTGGCTTGAGCTTCGAGCGTCCAGCCAATCGTCCGGCGCTCCGGCGCCTCGCCCTAGCTCGGATGCGGGAACAAAAATCGGTTCGGGCGCGCTGAACGCGGTCGATGGACGCAGGTATTTTTGACGGATTGCCGCTTCACGAGCTGGAGCCGATGCTCGCCGTCGTCGACAGCGAGTTACTGCTGGCGGGCTTCTTTTTCGTCGCCACCGCCGCCCTAATCGCGCTGTGCGTGCCGGGCGTCCTGTTGCCGATGGCGCTGAGCTCCGGAGCGCTTCTGGGCGGCTGGGGCGCGGCCGCTGCCGTCGCTTTGGGCGCCGTTGCCGGGAGCCAGTTGTTTTTCCTGAGCGCGCGTTATTTCGCCCGCGACCAATTGCGCGCCAAACTTGGGGCGCGCCTCGAACCATTCGAGCGGCGCTTTGCTGCGCAAGGCATCTTATACGTGGTCGGCCTGCGGCTCGTCGGCACCCCCCACTTCCTGGTCACCGCCGGAAGCGCCCTGATGCCGATCCGATCGTCGAGCTTCGCCGCGGCGAGCCTGCTCGGCTTCCTTCCGGGGATCGCCATCGCAGCGGCGACCGGCTCGGCCATCTAAGCCTCTCAAAAGCTCAGCGGGACAGCCTCGCGGACGCCGGGCAGCCGGTGGAGCTCGTCCGAAATCTCGGACGTGATCGGGTCGTCGACGGAGACCAGAGCGATCGCTTCGCCGCCGGCCTTTCGGCGGCCTAGGTTGAAGGTAGCGATATTGACTCCATGCTGACCGAGCGTCGTACCGAGGGCGCCGATGAACCCGGGCTCGTCGGTGTTGACGATGTAGATCATCTGCCCGGCGAGCTCGGCCTCCACCGGTATGTCGAAAATCTTCACCAGCCGCGCCGCTCGGTTGCCGAACAAAGTGCCTTCGACGCGCTTGTCGCCGTGCTCTGTACCGGCGGTGACCGCGACCAGCGTGTGATAGTCGCCCTCCTGGCTCGATCGGATTTCTCGAACGTCGAGGCCGCGCTCGCGCGCAAGGTAGGGCGCGTTGACCATGTTCACCGAGTCCGACCAGGTCGACATCGCGCCGGCGAGCACAGCGCCGGTGATCGGCTTGATGTTGAGCTCGGCCGCAGCGCCTTCGACCTCGACGTCGATCGACCGAATTTCGGTACCCGCGATCTGCCCGATCAGCCGCCCGAGCTTCTCGGCAAGCGCCATATAGGGCCTCAGGCGGGGCGCTTCCTCCGCCGACAGCGACGGGACGTTGACCGCATTGGTGATCCCGCCGAGCAGCAGATAGTCGCTCATCTGCTCGGCAATCTGGATGGCGACGTTGACCTGCGCCTCTGTGGTCGAGGCTCCCAGGTGCGGCGTGCAGATGAGCCCGCGAGTGCCGAAGAGTGGATTGTCCTTCGCCGGCTCCTCGACGAATACGTCGAGGGCGGCGCCGGCGACATGCCCGCTTTCAAGCGCATCCTTGAGCGCTGATTCGTCAATCAGCCCGCCGCGCGCGCAATTGACGATCCGAACGCCCGGCTTCGTGCTAGCCAGCGCATCGCGCGACAGGATTCCGCGGGTCTGGTCGGTCAGCGGAGTGTGGAGGGTGATGAAGTCCGCTCGGCCGAGGAGCTCGTCGAGCTCGACCTTGTCGACCCCCAATTCGATCGCTCGCTCGGGCGAAAGGAACGGGTCGTAGGCGACGACCTTCATCTTCAGGCCGTGTGCGCGGTCGGCAACGATCGAGCCGATATTGCCGCAGCCAATCAGTCCGAGAGTCTTGCCGGCAAGCTCGACCCCCATGAAGCGGCTCTTCTCCCATTTGCCCGACTGGGTCGACTGATCGGCCTTCGGAATCTCCCGGGCGAGTGCGAACAGCATCGCGATCGCATGTTCGGCGGTGGTGATGGAATTTCCGAACGGAGTGTTCATCACCACGATCCCGCGCCCCGAGGCTGCAGGGACATCGATCGTGTCGATTCCGATGCCGGCGCGGCCGATCACTTTCAGCCGCGGTAGGCCGGAGTCCATCACCGGTGCGGTGACTCGAGTCGAGCTTCGGACGGCGAGGCCATCATAGTCGCCGATGATCGCGTTCAGTTCGTCGGGGGAAAGTCCGGGCTTCTCGTCCGCTTCGATTCCGCGGTCACGGAAGATCGCCGCCGCCTTCGGGTCCATCTTGTCGGCGATAAGGACCCGCACCCGATCGCTCATCGCGTTTGCTCCCACGCCCATTCGAGCCACGGTCCGAGAGCTTCGATGTCAGAAGTCTCGACAGTGGCTCCGCACCAGATCCGCAAGCCAGGCGGAGCGTCGCGATAGGCGCCGATATCGTAAGCGGCGCCTTCCGCCTCGAGCAGCTTCACGACCGCTTTCTGCCTCGCCTGGTTCGCTTGCGGATCGGAGCGGTCGGCGAATTGCAGGCACACCGACGTGTTCGATCGGACCCGCGGCTCGGCAGCCAGATTCTCGATCCACCCGGTCGATTGCACCCAGCGGTCGAGAGCGGCGGCGTTGGAGTCGGCACGCGCCATCAGCGAGCGCAAACCGCCGATGCTCTCCGCCCAGTCGAGCGCGACCAGCCAGTCCTCGAGGGCGAGCATCGATGGCGTGTTGATGGTCTCGCCCTTGAAGATGCCGTCGATCAGTTTGCCGCTTTTGGTCAACCGGAAGATCTTCGGAAGCGGACGCGGCGGCGGTTCTCTCTCCAGTCGCTCCACCGCTCGCGGGCTGAGCACCAGCATTCCATGCCCGGCTTCGCCGCCAAGGGCCTTTTGCCAGCTGAACGTTCCGATATCGATTTTGCGCCAATCGATGTCCTGGGCGAAGGCTGCCGACGTCGCATCGCAGATGGTGAGGCCGGAGCGGTCCTCAGCGACCCAGTCAGCATTCTGCACGCGAACGCCGCTTGTCGTTCCGTTCCAGGTGAAGACCACATCGCTCTCCGGATCGATTCCGGAAAGGTCGGGGAGTTCGCCATAGCCGGAGGTGCGAATCTCGGCGTCCAGCTTGAGCTGCTTGGCGACGTCTGTAACCCAGCCCGCGCCGAAGCTTTCCCAGGCGAGCATCGTCACTGGCCTTGGGCCCAGAAGCGACCACATCGCCGTCTCCATCGCTCCGGTGTCGGATGCGGGAACGATTCCGAGCCGGTAGTGGGACGGGAGCTGGAGCAGCGCATGGGTGCGCTCGATCGCCTGGCTCAGCCGCGCCTTGCCGAGCGCCGAGCGATGCGATCGGCCGAGCGAGCGCGTGTCGAGCCGGCCGAGCGACCAGCCGGGCGGCTTCGGGCACGGGCCCGAGGAAAAGGACGGGTTTGCAGGTCGCAATGCCGGTTTTGTTCGATGCGCGGCCGCATCGGCGGCGGTGTCGGTCGTCAATCAAACTCTCCTCGCAGAGAGCGCGCGCCGCGTTGGGACGGCGTGGCCCGCCTGGCGGTGTAAAGCGCGCGGCGAGCTTCGCAAGTCGGCGAGGAAAAAGATTCGCCGAATGGGACGGCAATCGGGATTTCGCCCGAAGGATCCACTTGGCGGCAGCAATTCTGAACGTTTCACCGCATGAGACCCGCAGTTCGTCCCGTGATCAGTGGTCTATGGTTGAATTTGTTAACCAAGCGGGGTGAGTTTGGCGTCCGGCACAAGCGGGGGGTAATCCGCAATGTGCCTTGGGGGCTGGGGAGCTCCTTCATCGACGGTTTTTCAAACGCACGGGGTCACTCGGGCGTGCCGGATTGATTTTGGAGCGGAACATGGCGCGGCAGCTGGCACAATCGACTGGAGTCTTTCGCGATCGCGAATTCTTCATCCACGACGGAAGCCGGCTTCGCCGGTTCCGCGTTACCGCCACCGTTCAGGCCTTCTTCTTCTTTCTTTCCGCCCTCCTCATCGGCTGGTCGACCTATTCCGCGGCTCAGATGTTTGTACCGCAAGGTTCGAAGGCAGCAGTCAGCTCCTATGCCGTAGGGTTGAAGCAGCTCGCAGCGGAGACGGAACGCCGGGTACGGCTCGTCGAGCAGCGGCAGCTTGCACTCGCCGCCGCGCTCGAGAGCGACGATATGGATCCCGAATCGCTCAGGCGTCTCGGCTTCTATCCGGCGACAGGCGGCGGCGTCGGCGGCCCTTTCGAATCGACGAGCGGCGACCCCACGTTCAAGCAGCTGTTCACGAGTTGGAAGAAGCTCGACACGATCGCCGGCGGCGCAATCGCGATCCCGTCCGAAAAGCCGGTCAAGACAGCTGAGTTCACAAGCTCCTTCGGAGTTCGCACCGACCCGTTCCGAAAAGCTTCCGCGATGCATGCGGGTATCGATCTTTCCGGCCCGGTTGGAACCCCGATTTACGCGACCGCCGATGGAACCGTGGCCCGCGCCGGCTGGAACAGCGGCGGCTACGGCAACCTCATCGAGATCGATCACGGCCGTGGAATCGTAACCCGCTACGCCCACTTGTCGAAGATGTCAGTAAACGAGGGCGACCGCATCTCCAGAGGTCAGATGATCGGCCGCATGGGCTCGACCGGACGCTCGACGGGATCGCACCTCCACTACGAAGTGCGGATCGACGACCGGCCGGTAAATCCCATTCCGTTCATGCGATCGACCGATTATCTGATCGCGATGAAGCGCGCGGGCAACAGCCCCTCCATGGACCAGATTGCGGTTGGTGGCCCCGACGGCGGCAAGTGATCGCAACGCTTGCCGCTCAGGCGGCGGGTTCCTATCTCGCTTCTCGTGAGCGAGCCTGAAATCAGCCTGACGCAGAGTGCGGCGCGACGAGTCGCCGCAATCGCCAAGCGCAAGAACAAGCCGGCGATCCTTCGACTCGCCGTCGACGGCGGCGGCTGTGCCGGCTTCACCTACAGCTTCGATCTGGCCGATGCGCCGGAAGACCAGGACGCGGTTGCCGAAACCGACGGCGTCAAGCTGGTCGTCGATCCGTCCAGCCTCGAGCTAGTCCGCGGCTCGGCGGTCGATTTCGTCGAGGATCTCGGCGGCGCCGCGTTCCGGGTGACCAATCCCAACGCCCAGTCCGGCTGCGGCTGCGGGTCCAGCTTCAGCGTCTGATCGTCATCGCGAGGAGCAAAGCGACGTGGCGATCCAGTTGTGGATTGCTTCGCTTCACTCGCAATGACGGCTAGGAACGGCGCGATGAAGCTAGCGACCTTCAACGTCAACGGCATCCGCGCGCGGCTTCCACGTCTTCTCGAATGGCTCGAGCGCGAGAAGCCCGAAATCGTGTGCCTGCAGGAACTCAAATGCGCCGACGAGTCTCTTCCGATCGGCGATATCGAAGCCGCGGGCTATGGCGCCGTCTGGCACGGGCAGAAGGGTTTCAACGGGGTCGCGATCCTGACCCTTAGCGACACTCCCAAGCTCAGGCGAACCGGCTTTGCCGACGACCCCGACGACACGCACAGCCGCTATATCGAGGCGGAAGTGGACGGGCTGGTCGTCGCCTCGCTCTACCTTCCGAACGGCAATCCGGTCGGAACCGAGAAGTTCGAATACAAGCTCAGGTGGATGGAGCGCCTGCATGCGCGAGCCGCGGAGCTGCTCAAGGAGGAACGGCCGGTCGTGCTCGCCGGAGACTGGAACGTGGTTCCCGAAGACCGCGACGTCTTTTCGGTTCGGGCAACCGCGCACGACTCGCTTCTGCAGCCGCAGACCCGCGCCGCGTGGAGGCGGATCCTGCACCAGGGCTGGGTCGATGCGCTTCGGGCGCTGCACCCGGACGAAGAGCGGCTCTACACCTTCTGGGACTATACCGCCGGCTGCTGGCAGCGCGACGCGGGCTTCCGGATCGATCATCTGCTGTGCTCGCCGGAAGCGGCGGACCGGCTCAGGCAAGCGAGTGTCGACAAATGGGCGCGGGCGCAGGAGAAGGCGAGCGACCACGCACCGACCTGGATTGAGCTGGCTTAGAGCAGCTTCTCGCAACCATCCCCCGGATGGTCGCTACAGCTGCTTCTCGAAAATCCGATACCGGTGGTTGACGTGCGCACCGGGAAGCTCGGCGATCGACAGCATTCCCTTATTGTTCTCAAGAATCCAGCCGAACTCGCCGGTTTCGATACCGAACTTGCCGACCGCGTCGCGGCGTGTGAACTCGATCAGCATGAAGGCGAGCTGGGTCGCAAGCCGGCTGTTGTGAAGCTTCTTTGCCACCCCCATCAGCGGCACTCGCGCCCGGCTCGTGCGCGGTTTGCGCAGGCGCCATAGCAGCTTGATCCAGCCGAACGGAAACAGCTCGCCGTTCAGGTCCCTGATCAATTCGTTGATGTCGGGAAGCGTGACCATGAAGGCGACCGGCTCGCCGTCATATTCCGCGACCCGGACCAGCTCCTCATAAATGATCGGTTTGAGCTTCTTGCCGGCGTAGGCGATCTCGCTTTCGGTCAGCGGGACGAAGCCCCAATTTTCGGACCAGGCGTCGTTGAGGAGATTGAGGATCACCCGCGCTTCTTGGGCGAACCGCGATTTGTCGACCTTTCGGATCCGGATTTTCGGATTGCGCTCACCGGCCTCGATCAGCCGCGAGATCCGTGGGTCCTGCCAATTGGCGATGTCGACCTCGTAGGTCAGCAGGTCGCTGGCCTTCTCATAGCCTGCCGCTTCGATCCACCTGGCATATTCGGGGCGATGGTGTGGCATCATCACGGTTGGCGGCTCGTCGAAGCCGAGAATTTCGAGGCCGGCCTCGTCCCAGATCGACAGGCTGACCGGCCCGAGCGCGCGGGCCATGCCTTCGCCGCGCAGCCAGTCCTCGGCTGTTGCGATCAGCGCCGCCGCAGCGTCGCCGTCGAGCGCCTCGAACATTCCCCACTGGCCGGTGCCTTGACCCATGTGCTGCTGGACGAGCTCGTCGACCTGAGCGCTGATCCGCCCGACCGGCTTTCCGCCGCGCTCGGCGAGCCAGAGGTGCGCCTTGGCATGCTCGAACCACGGATTCTCGCCGGGCGTGAGCAAAGCGCGGACCTCGGCCTTGAGCGGCGGCACCCAGGCCAAATCATCCTTGTAAACGTCCCAGGCGAGGTCGACGAAGGCGTTGCGGTCGGCCTTGGTCTCGACTGGCCGGATTGAAAGGCCGGAGCACATCGCCAAGGGCTAGCGCCGCTCAGGGCCAAGCGCCAGCCGTTGTAGCGCCACGTTCGCGCCACTATCTTCTGCCAGTCAGCGAGCCCGGACAGACACTTATGAGCAACATTGCGACCCTCCAGCGAAGTGGCGGCGCGGCCATGCCGGCGCCTGCAGCCGTGCTCGCGCGCGACGACAAGGCGATGCTCAAGGCCGCCGCTGACCTCACCCGCGACCTGAACAGCCCGAATGGGCTGATCTATTGGGCGGATCTCCTGGGATCGGCGCTGGCCGGCTATGCGGCGCTCGCCGCGGCGATCCTGCTTACCTCCACTTCGCTGGCGCTGCTCGCCGGGCTAATCGCGGTTCTGGCGCTCTATCGCGCCGGAAGCTTTATTCACGAGTTGACGCACATCCGCAAAGGGGCGGTCCCGGGCTTCCGGCTCGCGTGGAACCTGATCGTCGGGGTTCCGCTGCTGGTGCCGTCGTTCATGTATGAAGGCGTCCACAACCAGCATCACGCCAAGCGCTATTACGGCACCGCCGACGATCCGGAATATCTGCCGCTGGCGCTGATGAAGCCGTGGACGCTTCCGGTCTTCCTGGCCGCGGCGATTCTGGCTCCGATCGGCTTGCTGATCCGCTTCGCGATCCTGGCTCCCTTGTCGCTCTTTTCGCGCAGGCTCCGAGACCAAGTGGTGGCGAAATATTCGGGTCTTCAAATTAACCCGCGATTCCGCCGCCCGGCACCGCAGGGCGAGTCCAAGCGCGACTGGATCTTGCTCGAGACTGCCTGCAGCGCCTGGGCGGTCGCCCTGATCGGACTGACCGCCGCAGGCGTGATCCCGCTTCGCGCGTTCTTCATCTTCCTAGCGGTCGCTTCGGGCGTGATGTTCCTCAACCAGGTGCGGACCCTGGTCGCGCATCTGTGGGAAAATGACGGCGAGCCAATGACCGTGACCGGCCAGTATCTCGACAGCGTCAACGTCCCGCCGCCGGCAACGCTGCCGGCCCTGTGGGCGCCGGTGGGGCTTCGCTATCACGCCCTCCACCACTTGCTTCCGGGGCTTCCCTATCATGCACTCGGGACCGCCCACCGGCGGCTGTGCGCGGCCCTCGAGAACGATTCGATCTATCACCAGTCCAGCCACCGCGGCCTCTGGCGGCTTGCAGCAGGCCTTGCGTCCAGCAGCTGGCGCGGCCGCGGGGGCCGTTAAGCTCACCGTTCCAGACGGAACCCGCATGGGTTGACGTCGGTTGGGGTGGCGGCTCTTACAGTGGGGCTAAATGGCCGAACACGATAGTTCCCCCGGCGATCCAGAAGATTCAGTGACCGCCGAGGCGGCCACCCGTGACAGACGGGCGAGCGCGGTCGCCTCGAGAATCGAGCTGCGCTTCAGGACCTTGTTCGAGCGGGCGGGCGTCGGCATGGCCGAAATCGATTCCGGGTGGCGGATCGTCAGCGCCAACGCGGCATACTGCCGGATCGCCGGTCGCGAGCACGACGATCTACTCGGAGAGAGCTGCCTCGCTTTCACGGCCCCCGAGGACATCGAAAAGAGCAAATCGGCGCTTAACGGCCTCGTCGGCGACGGTCCGGACTCGGTGAGCTTTCAGAAACGTTACTTTCGGCCGGACATGTCGATCGTGTGGATCCGGAGCAACCTGGCGCGGATCGAGCAGCCGGACGGCTCCAACCGCTTCCTGAAAATCGTCGAGGACATCACCGAGGCGAAAGCGGCTGAAGCCGCTCTGGCCGAGGCGCAGGAGGCGCTCCGGGTCCGCGGCGAGCAATTCCATGCGCTTGCCGACAACATCCCCGTGCTCGCCTGGATGGCCTACGACGACGGCCACATCTTCTGGTACAACCGTCGCTGGTACGACTACACCGGAACCTCGCCTGAAACCCAGGAGGGTTGGGGGTGGGAATCGGTGCACGACCCGGATGTCCTTCCGCAAGTGGTCGAGGAGTGGACGCGCTCGATCGCCACCGGCGAGCCATTCGAGATGGTCTTCCCGCTACGAGCCGCGGACGGTACGTTCAGGCCGTTTCTGACGCGCGTCGTACCGATCCGCGACGAGAGCGGCGACATCGTCCGCTGGTTCGGAACCAATGTCGACGTAAGCGACCGGATTCGCGCGGAAAAGCAGCTCCGCGAGGAAGGCCACAATCTTGAAATCCTGAACAGCATCGGCTCGGCGCTAGCGGGCGAGCTCGACCTCGAACGTGTCGTCCAGATGGTAACTGATGCCGGAGTTGACCTCACCGGAGCGAAGTTCGGAGCCTTTTTCTACAACGTGGTTGGCGAGAAGGGTGAGGCGTACATGCTCTACACCCTCTCGGGCGCCGACCGGTCGCAGTTCGAGCGGTTCGGAATGCCCCGCAATACCAAGATTTTCGCTCCGACCTTCGACGGCGATGGAATCGTTCGCTCGGACGACATCACAAAGGACCCCCGCTTCGGGAAGAATCCGCCGCACCACGGAATGCCGAAGGGACACCTGCCGGTCCGGTCGTACCTCGCCGTTCCTGTCGTCGGGCGAACAGGCGAGGTGATCGGCGGACTGTTCTTCGGCCATCCCGAACCGGCGCAGTTCAAGGAGCGGCACGACCGGCTGATGGGAGGGATCGCGGCGCAAGCGGCGATCGCGATCGACAATGCGCGGCTGTTCCGGGAAGCGCAGCGTGAAATCGAGCAGCGGATGAAGGCCGAGCAGGCCCTGACCGCGCTTAACGAGACGCTCGAATCGCGCGTTCGCGACGAGATCGACCGCCGCTCCAGCGCCGAGGAGGCGCTTCGCCAGGCACAGAAGATGGAGACGGTTGGCCAGCTTTCGGGCGGCATTGCTCACGACTTCAACAATCTGCTGCAGGTCATTCACGGAAATTTGACGCTGCTGCAGCAGTCGTTGCCGACCGACGAGGCCAAGTGGCAACGGGCGGTCACGAACGCGACCATCGGTACCGAGCGCGCGGCAGCGCTCACACGCCGGCTGCTCGCTTTTTCTCGCCGGCAACCGCTCGACCCGCGCCCCGTGGATATCAATCGGCTGGTTGCCGACATGTCCGAGCTCCTCCGGCGCACGCTCGGGGAGACGGTCAAGGTGGAAATGGACCTCACCGCCAGCGCCGTGGTGGCGGAGGTCGATCCCAATCAGCTCGAGAACTCGATCCTGAACCTCGCCATCAACGCCCGCGATGCGATGCCGGAGGGGGGAATCCTGGCCATTGCGACCGCGGCCGCCGAAATCGGCGACGAGTTTCTACAGCTCCACCCCGACGCTCCGCCCGGCGATTACGTTCGCCTCACCGTTGCCGACACTGGTGAGGGAATGGACGCCGACACGCTCTCACGCGCCGTCGAGCCGTTTTTTACGACCAAGGAAGTCGGCCGGGGGACCGGCCTAGGACTGTCGATGGTCTACGGTTTCGTTCGGCAGTCTGGCGGTTATTTCGCCCTTCGCTCCGAGGTCGGAGGCGGCACCAGCGTCGACCTCTATCTGCCGCTGGCGAAGCGCGCGGTGGAACTGGAGCCGGAGCCGAAGCGGGCCGGACTCGTCAGGGGCAATGGCGAAACGATCCTGCTGTGCGAGGACGACCCGGACGTGCGGCGTTTTTCTGCCGACAGCCTCACAGAGCTCGGCTACCAGGTGATCGAAGCGGCAGACGCCGACTCGGCGCTGGAGTTGCTCCGCGGCCATGCGCCGGTCGACCTGCTGTTCACCGACGTCGTCCTTCCGGGCGGAAAGACCGGAGCCGAACTTGCACGCGAGGCGCGCGAAGTGCAGCCGGGCCTCAGGATCCTCTTTACCACCGGTTATGCCCGAAGCGCACTCGACGAAACCGTCATAGATGCCGCGATCGAGTTGCTGCCGAAGCCCTTCTCGGTTCACGAGCTCTCGCTTCGCCTGCGCGAGATGTTGCAATAAGGGTTATTCTTCGCTTCGAATCAGCACCGTCTCGCCGACAAGGAGGAACAAGAAGAAGGGCGCCCAGGCTGCCAGAAGCGGCGGATAGGCTCCGACATTGCCCATCGCGAGGCTGAAATTGTCGGCGACGAAATAGGCGAACCCCAGCGCCATTCCGACACTTGCTCGGAGCAGGACGTGGCCCGAACGCGCGAGCCCGAAGGCGGCGACGGCGGCCAGCAGCGGCATCAGAACGATAGATAGCGGCGCGGAAATCTTGTGCCACAGCCCGGCACGGGCTTCAGCCGTGGGCTTTCCCGCCGCCCCCATTTCCCCGATCTTCTCCCGCAGGTCGAAAAAGCTGGTTTCGTTCGGGTCGACCTTGGCAAGCCTCAGCTGGTTGGGTGTCAGGCCGCCGAGCGCAATCATCTGGGGAGTCGTCGTCACCAGGTTCATCGTCGAATCATAGATTCGGACGTTGTGGAGCTTCCAGCTATCGCCCTGCGGATCGGCGCGGTCGGCATCGATGACTCGCTGGAGAGCACCATCGCGCCGCTGGTAAATCGTGACGTCCTCGGCGTGGAAGTCCGCACCCCGGCCGCCAACGTGGCGGGCGCGAAGTAGGTCGCCGCCGCGGACCACCCAGACATTGCTGAGAATGCCCCGTTCCGACTCCATCGGGCGATAATCATTCTCGCTCCACGCGTTCAGGACTCGCGCCGAGCGGACCACGACTGTCTCATTGAAGGCGAAGGCGATCGCGGCGATTCCAAGGCTCGCGACGATCAGCGGCGCAAGCATCTGATGCGCGGAAATGCCTGCAGCTTTCATCGCCACGACTTCGCTGTTCTGGTTGAGGCCAACGAAGGCGATCAGGGTCCCGAGGAGCACCGAAAACGGCAGAAAGCGCGACACCAGCTGCGGAATTCGAAGGCTGACGTAGCGCCACAGCTCGGCATCGCCATTGCCGTCGACCGCGAGGATGTCGCCGGATTCGCCCAGCAGGTCGAGCGTCATCAGCACCAGCACCAGCCCGACCAGAACCGCGAGGCTGCGAGTCAGATAGAGCCGCACGGTGTAAAACGCGATTTGCCGCGATGGGAAGAACTGGACGTTGATCACGCCGCACTGGTCTTCGGAAAGAGCGAGCGGATCCGCCGCACCAGCTTGGCCGCCGCCCACTCAAGAGCGCCGATCGGCTGCCCGCCCGGCCGTTGCGAGATCACATAATACATCCAGCCGATCAGCGCCGCGAGGAGCACGAAGGGAACCCACAAGGCGAGGATCGGGTCGATCCGTCCCTGGGCGCCCGCAGCCTCGGCATATTGGTTCACCTTGTGATAGGCGACCACCATCACGATCCCGACGAAGATTCCGAGCGCCGACGTGCTTCGTTTGGGCGGCACGGCAAGCGCCACGGCGAGCATCGGAAGCATCACCATCATCAGGATCTCGACGATCCGGAAGTGGAAGTGCGCCTGCGCTCCGAGCTGCTGTTCGCGGTTCGCCGCGGCCCCGCCGTAGCCCAGCCTATACAGCTCGTTGAAATACAGCTCTTCATAATCCATTCCGCGCTGCCTGAACCGGTCGATCGCCGGGACGGTGACCGGAAGGTCGTAGCTGTTGAAGGTCAGTGTCCGCGGCGCCGGGAAGTTGGGCGACTGCTGGACCAGCCGCCCGTTGTGCAGCCGGAACAGGATGACCTGCGGGTCGTCGGTCGCTAGGAAACGGCCCGATTCGGCAGTTGCGGCCACGCTTATACCGGATGGATCGTCTGCCTGAACGAAAATCCCGTGGAGGCGGCTTCCCGATTCTTCGCTGCTCTCGATCCGCAAAGTGAGGCGCTTTCCGAGACGGTTGAACTCGCCGACCTTGATCGACGCTCCGAGCGCTCCCGACCGCAAGTCGAACCGAAGCCCTTCGTACCGGTAGTTCGCATAAGGCTCGATGTAGCCGACGAGCACGATGTTCAGCACGATCAACCCGACCGCATACAAATAAGGTACGCGCAGCAACCGGCCGAAGCCGATACCGATCCCGCGCAGTGCATCGAGCTCCGACGACAGCGCAAGCTTGCGGAAAGCGAGCAGGATCCCGAGCAGCAAGCCGATCGGGATGCCGAGCGAGAAATATTCGGGCAGCAGGTTGGCGAGCATCCGCCAGACGACGCTGACCGGCCCCCCGGTATTGACGACAAAGTCGAACAGCCGGAGCATCTTTTCCAGCACCAGCAGCATCGCCGCGAGGATCAGGGTCCCGATCAGCGGGACCGCGATCGAACGCGCCAGGTAGCGATCAATTAGCGACAACTGGCGCAATTTCGGTCGTTCCTACACCATCATTTGGCCGCAAAGCGGTCGGAGATCAGTAGCCGGGCCAAAGCCTCTGATGAGCGCCAGGCCCGGTGTCGAAGTCATAGCGGTCCGATCGGGTATAGCATGTCGCAATCGCAGCTGAAGGTGGAAGTCGCTCCGGCCGCGCCGCTCGCGCGCGCCGAGCCCGAGCGTCGGCCGGTGCTGAAGAACCGCCCGCGCATCGCCCTGCTTTCGAACCCGAAATCGACCGGCAACCTTGCCCAGCTGTCGCGGATTCGCTCCTATTGTGCCGACCATCCCGACATTTTCCACTACGAAGTCGAGCACGTCGAGCAAATCGGCGACGCATTGAAGTCGATCGCCCGGGTCCGACCCAAGATGCTGGTGATCAATGGCGGCGACGGCACGGTCCAGGCATCGCTCACCGAAATCTACAATGGCGGCCATTTCGGGGACAAGCCGCCGGCAATGGCGGTGCTTCCAAGCGGAAAGACCAATCTCATCGCGCTCGATCTTGGGATTCAGGGCGATCCCATCGTCACGCTCGAACGGCTGGTCGAACTCGCCCAGGGGGATTTGAGCGAGCATCTCGTGGCCCGCGAGCTGATCGCCCTTCGCAAGGACGGCTCGGAACGGCCGGTGATCGGAATGTTCCTGGGCGGCGCGGGCCTTGCCGACACGATGCTCTATTGCCGCCACAAGATTTACCCGCTGGGCCTGCCCAACGCGATCAGTCACGTCCTGACCGCGGTGGCCGTCCTCTTCCAGCTGCTGTTCGGGGTGCGAGCGAGCTTCCTTCCCCCAAAGGCGGCGCCGCTGCAGGTGTCGACTGGAAGCGCCGAATCCCTCACCGGCCGCTTCACTCTTCTGATCGTCACTACGCTGGAGAAGCTGCTGCTGTCCGGACAGATGGGCGGCGAGGGGGGCGGCAGGCTCAAGCTGGTGGCGATCGAGGAGCGCCCGTCGTCAGTGCTGCGCGCGCTCGTTGCCGGCCTCACCGGAGGCTATAAGGGCCGCAAGATGCGCGGTATCCATTTCGAGGAAGTCGACGAAGTCACGATCGAGGGGGAAAGCTCGAACGTAATCCTCGACGGTGAGACGTTCAGCGCCGAACGTGGAAGCCCGATCCGCCTAAAACCCGCACAGCCGCTGTCGTTCATCCGCCTCGCGGCCTAGACGTCGCCGATGCCGAACTTGCGCGAGCTTGTCGCCGAGGAACTGAGCGTGCCCGTCGATCCGCGGGTAAGCGCGATTGCAGCGGCGATCGCCGAGAAGCACGGCGAGGCGTCAAGAGCCGTGCTGTTCTACGGATCGTGCCTTCGCAAGCACCAGGTCGAAGGTCTGATGCTCGATTTCTACCTGGTCGTGTCAGGCTACCGCCAAGCTTATCGCAAGCGATGGCTTGCGCTTGCAAACCGACTGATCCCGCCGAACGTTTTCTATTTCGAGAAGGATGGGCTGGCGGCAAAATATGCGGTGTTGAGCGAAGCGGATTTCGAGCGCGAATGCGGCCCCGGGGCCCGCAGCACGTCGGTCGTGGCGAGATTCGCGCAGCCGGCGCGACTGGTCTGGAGCGCGGATGCCCGTGCACAGGCGAAGGCCATCGATTGGGTCAGCCGTTGCGCACCAACGCTCCTCGCCTGGACGGCGCCGCTCGCGCCGGAAGACACGCCTGCCCTCGACCTTTGGAAGCGTGCCTTCAAGCTCACTTTCGGTGCTGAACTGCGCGCCGAGCGAAGCGACCGGTCGTCCGAAATCGTCGATTTCGACCGCCAGCGGTACGAGCGGTTCGCAAGAGCGATCGATCGAGGCACGGCTGGAAGTCGCCGCACTTGGAGCCGCTGGTGGAAGCGTAGGGAGCGCAAGGGAAAGCTGCTGTCGGTCGCCCGGCTGGCGAAGGCGAGCGCGACTTTCGCGGGCGGGGCTGAGTATATCGCCTGGAAGATCAACCGCCACGCCGGCACGAAAATCGAGCTGAAGCCGTGGCAGCGGCGGTGGCCGCTGGTTGCCGGGCTCACCTTGCTGCCGCGGCTCCTGAAGTCGGGGGCTGTTCGCTAGCCTGCGACAGAGACGTGGCGACGGCCGAGGCGAGGGCTCCGACGGTGAACGGCTTTCGAAGGAGCTCGTGGCCGATCACGTTCTCGCTTTCGCCCTCGCCGACGTAGCCGGTGACGAACAGGACCGCGAAATCGTCCCGTTTCTGTTTCAGAATCCGGATCAGCTCCGGCCCGGTCATTTCGGGCATGATCACATCGCTGATGACGAGGTCGAACGTCTGACTGTCGAACAGCCGGATCGCTTCGTCCCCACTGGAGCAGTCGACCGGGTCATAGTCCAGGTCCTGAAGCGCTTCGACGGTCGAGGTTCGAACCCGCGGATCGTCCTCCACCACCAGGATCCGGGCCCCCGGCACGCGCTCGTCCTCGCTCATCCGCTGCGCCGCCGAGTGCAGCCGGAGCGGCGCCTGGGCGGCGCTTCGCGGCAGGTAGAGCGATACCGTCGTTCCTTTGCCGACTTCGCTTTCGATTCCGACTTCGCCGCCGGACTGGTGCGCAAAGCCGAAGATTTGGCTGAGGCCGAGGCCCGTGCCCTTGCCGACCGGCTTGGTCGTGAAGAAGGGTTCAAACGCGCGTTCCTTCACCTCGGGCGGCATTCCGCAACCCGTATCGGTGACGGAAATGCAAACATATTCGCCGGCGCGAATATCGCCGACTTCATTTGCCGAAACCTTAACGTTGGCGGTGCTGATCTGGAGGCGGCCGACACCGTCCATCGCATCGCGGGCGTTGACCGAGAGGTTCACGATCGCGTTTTCGAGCTGGTGGGGATCGACATAGACTGGCCATGTTTCGGACGCGAGGTCGACGTCGACCATGATCCGCTCGCCGAGCGTGCGGTCCAGGAGGTCCGACATGCCGCCGACCAGGTCCGAGGGCTCGACTCGCTCGGGCAGCAGCGGTTCGGACCGGGCGAAGGAGAGCAGGCGCCGGGTCAGGGCCGCGGCCCGAGTCGCGCCCTCCATCGCATTGTTGAGGTGGGCGAGTATCTCGCGACGCGGTCCGTTCAGCCGCCGCCGCGCAAGGTCGACTCCGCCGACGACGACGGCAAGCATGTTGTTGAAATCGTGAGCGATGCCGCCGGTTAGCTGGCCGACAGCTTCCATCTTCTGGACCTGACGGAGCTGCGCTTCGGCCGCCTGCCGCTCTTCCGCTTCGGCCTTCAGCGCCTCGTTCGCTTCCAACAGCTCTTGAGTGCGCTCGCGAACCGCGGCCTCGAGCGTTTCGGCACGTTCCGTTTCGCTTTCCGCCAAGCGGCGGGCGTAGGCGAACTGGCGGATCGCCTGAATTGCGACCAGGCCGAGGAAGATCGCGGCAAGGCCGACGATAATTCCGAGCCAGCTGAGATAGTCGGTGAAGCGCTCGGCTCGAGCGGAGAAGAACCGGGTCTGCTGGATCCGCTCCCGTAGCGCAGCTCGCTCGGCAGCGGCGATCTCGTTCAGCTTCGAGGTGAGCTGTCTTCCGGTTTCGGAAATTGCCGCGGCGTAAAAATAGCTGGTGCCGCCGGCCCCCTGGCGAGTCACGGTCGCTCGCGCTGCCTGGGCGAACTGTTCGCCGCGCTCGTTGAAAAGCTGCCGGAGCTGGTTGATCCGGCTGCGTTGCGCAGGGTCGCCCCTGACGAGCTGCTCGAGCCGGTTAATCTGGCGCCCGGCGCGCTGCCAATTGCTGGAATAGGCGTATCCGCTTTGCTTGACGTCCTCGTCGAGCACGAAGCGCCCCAGTGCCGCCTCCGATCGAGCGATGCTCGCATCGACACTCCGAGTGAGCAGGGTGACGTCATAGGCGCGCCGTTCCTGCTCGACCGCCCGGTTCCGCTGCTCGTTCGAGGCGGCAACAAGGTACACCATTGCCAGCAGAACGAGGACCGCAAGGAGGGCCCCGGCTGCGGCTCCGCCGCGCCGCCAGTCGAACCGGCTCTCGTCCCCGCCCGGTGTCATGGCGTCATTCTAGACCTCTCTTGAGGCGGACGGAAGGCGGCTTTCCGGGTCAAATGCAGCCGGTCACCCGTCCCGCAGCACCGAACATCGCAAGCACTTCCTCAACCTGATCGCTCGAATGCTCCGAGCACAAAGAGCAGCGCAACAAAGTCATTCCCGCCGGGGTGGCCGGCGGACGGGCCAGATTCACGTAGAGACCCTCGTTGAGAAGGGCTTCCCACATTGCCGCTCCGGTTTCGAGATCAGGCATGATGACTGCGATTATCGCCGACTGCGGCTCTTGCGTGCCGAGCGTGAAGCCGAGCTGCTTGAGTCCCGAGTGGAGCCGCTTCGAATTCTCCCATAGGTGCGCGCGCTTGTCGCCGGCGTGCATGAGCATGCGGATCGACGTCGCGGCTGTGGCGACCACCGAAGGCGGCAGCGATGCCGTGAACACGTACGGGCGGGTGACCAGCCGAAGGATCTCGAACTTCGGGTGGTTGGACACGCAAAAGCCGCCGACCGTCCCGACCGATTTGGAGAATGTGCCGATGATGAGGTCGACATCGTCAATCACGCCCTGCGCCTCAGCGACCCCGCGGCCATGATCCCCAATGAAGCCCATCGAATGCGCCTCGTCGACCAGAACCATCGCGCCATTTGCTTTCGAGACCGCGACCATCTCCTTGAGCGGAGCGACGTCGCCGAGCATCGAATAGACGCCTTCCAGAACGACCAGCTTGCCGGCGCCCTCGGGAATCCGCCTCAGCCTCTTCTCGAGCGCGTCGACATCATTGTGGCGGAACGGGATGATCTGCGCATTGCCGAGCGCACAGCCGTCATAGATCGATGCGTGGCTGTCGATATCGAGGATGACGTAGTCGTCCTTTCCAGCAATCGTGGAGATCACGCCCAGGTTCGCCTGGTAGCCGGTCGAAAAGACCATGGCATGGTCCATCGCGTAGAAGTCACGAAGCGCCTGCTCGACCTCCCGGTGGCCTTGATAGGTACCGTTGAGCACACGGCTGCCGGTGGTGCCGGAGCCGAATTCCTCGAGCGCCTTCTTGCCTGCGGCAATGACTTCGGGATCGAAGGTCATCCCCATGTAGTTGTAGGTGCCCAGAAGGATCGTCCGGCGGCCGTTGCAGATGGCGACGGTCGGGCTCTCAACCTCAGTCATGACCAGGTTGAACGGGTCGGTCAGCCCGGTCGAAAGCAGGGTCTCGCGCTGCTCGATCAGCGAGTCGAACTTGGAAAAGAGGTCGGTCACCGGTCTTGCTGAAGCTGCTCGACGGCCTCGACCAGCTGACCCACCGTCTCGATCTCTGCGGCCCGGTTCATGCTGATAAGGATGTCGAACTCGTCCTCCACCGAGGCCACGAAGTCCATGACCGTGAGGCTGTCCCACTCGAGGTCCTGCTGGAAGCGCGTCGCTTCACCGATCTCGATGCCCTTCTTGTTGAACGGCTCGATCAGCTTGCGGATCTTGTCATAGGTTTCGTCGCGGTCGTTCATCTTCCAAGCCCCTATTCGGCGCTGCGCCCTATCGCAACGCAATTGGGCGCCAATGGGGCGCATCCGCGGCCGCGGCAGCCGGCGCCGCAGGGCAAATTATGACAATCCGGCTTGGTATTGTAGCCTTGCGCAACGGGGAATCGGGGGAGTTTTTGTTAATGCGAGCCTTTTACTTGGCGGCCATGGCGGCCTGCCTCGCCGCCGCGCCGGCCTCCGCGCAGAGCCTGAAAGCGGACGAAGTCCTCAGCTCGGTCGTCGTCCGGCCGCTGGCGAAGGCGAACCCGGTGCTCGGGGCCGACAATCGAGTGCATCTCGCCTACGAGCTACTCCTTTCCAATTCGAGCAGCCTGTTCCTGACCATCGACAAGGTCGAGGTCGTCGATCCGTTCGGGAAGGTCGTGTCGTCGCTCGACGGCGACCGGCTACGCGCGATGACCAGGCTCTATTCGGGAACCGGCACCAGGCTCGACCCTGGGGGCACGGGCGTGCTTTTCATGGATGTCGACTTCGCGCCCGGCGACCGGCTTCCGGGAACCTTGGCGGCGAGGATCACCGCCACCCGCCAGTCGGTCGGGCCCGGCGGGGAGCCCCAACCGCTGCCGGCGGGGCTCCCGGTTCCAGCGACTTTCACCTTCACCGGCGGGACGACCGAGATCGGGAAGGCGGCCCGGGTCATCGACCCGCCGCTTCGCGGATCGCGCTGGGTCGCGACCAACGGCTGCTGCGACCGGATCACTCCGCACCGCGGAGCTCTCATTACCGTCAACGGGGTCATCCAGGCGCCCGAGCGCTTCGCCATCGACTGGATGCAGCTCGACGACCGCAACCGCATGTTCGAGGGCGACAAGGAAACGCTCGCGAGCTGGCCATTCTACGGCGCGCCGATCTACTCGGTGGCGGACGGAACGGTGGTGAACTTCTACGACGCAGTCGATGAGCAGGTCCCCGGGCCGAACCCGGCGGGAGTCACGACCGAAGCCATCGGCGGCAACATGCTGGTCGTGAATATCGGTGACGGCGCCTACGCCTTCTACGCTCATCTCCAGCGCGGGAGCCTGAAGGCGAAGCTGGGCGACCGGGTGAAGGCGGGCCAGGTGCTCGGGCTTCTCGGCAACACCGGGAACTCGACCGCGCCGCACCTGCATTTTCACGTGATGGACGGCCCGTCGCCGCTCAATTCCAATGGTCTTCCCTATGTGTTTCGCCGTTTCACCAGCAGCGGCGTCATCCCGGCCGGTGACGAAGATTCGCTCGAGGAAGGCAAGGCGGCCAATATCGAGAGCCGATTGACGGGGGAGCACATCAACCAGCTGCCGCTCGACAACCAGGTCGTCGATTTCGAATAGATTTGACGGGCTAGAGCCAGCCCTGCGCCTGGTACCAGTCCGCGGTCTCGGCCAGGCCGCGCTCGGTGTCGACCTGCGGGCGCCAAAGGTCCGCAGAAGGCCGGCGATCGTCATTGGCGACCCAGTCGCGGTGGCTGAAATAGGCGGCCCTGTCCGCCGACAGCTTGGCGCGCTCGCGCCGCACCAGCTGGTCGACGACGGCTCCGAGCCTCAGCATCGATTTTGGGACGGACAGCGACACAATGCTTCGACCGACCGCCCGGCCGATCGCCCCGGCAAGCTGTTTGTGGCTCCAGCCGCGCGGCTTTCCGTCGTCGGGCTCGAGAATTGCGCTCTTCGGCTCACCGACGTTGGCAAGCGCGAGCAGAAGCCGGGCGAGATCGTCGACATGGATCAGCGACACGCGACCGCGGGGCGGAAGCAGCATCAGCCTAAGCTTCGCCATCTTGAACAGTTCGAGGGTTTCGCGGTCTCCCGGTCCGTAGACCGCGGGCGGCCGGACGATCGCCCAGTCGAGCCCGGAGCGTTCGACAAGCTCCTCGGCGCGAGCCTTTGAGTTTCCGTATTTCGACAGCTCCGGCTCACGCGCGGCAAGCGACGAGACGTGGACGAAGCGGGTCACCCCGGAAGCGGTGGCGGCGGCAAGCATCGCCAGCGTGCCGTCAACGTTGCAGCGCTCGAACTCGGCCGGATCGCGCGCGTTAATAATGCCCGCGACATGAACGACCGTGTTGGCGCCGGTCACAAGGCGACGAAGGCAGTCGGCGTCGGCAAGCGACCCGTCGACCCAGTCGACCTGTGGCCGCGGGCGTTGGGGGCGGCGAGTCAGCGCCTGCACCTGATGGCCGGCCGCGACGGCGGCATCGACGAACCGGGAGCCGACGAAGCCAGTCCCGCCGGTCACAGCGATGGTCATAGCGGCGACCAGGCGGGCGAGCCCTCGCCGTCCTCGAGCTCGGCCGGCTCCGGCCGGGGGCCGAGCCGCTCGACAATTCGGTCGAGCAGCGCCTCCAGGCCGTCGCCGGTGGCTGCCGAAACCGCCGGCGGCTTGGCGGCACCGGCATCCTTCAGCTCGGCCTTCGCTTCTTCCAGCCGCTCGCTGTCGACGATGTCGATCCGGCTAAGCGCGGCGATCTCCGGCTTCTCGGCGAGACCGGCGCCATAGCGCGCCATCTCGTCGCGGACCGTCCGCCAAGCGCCGCCGGGGTCCTCGCCCGCGGCATCGACCAGGTGCAGCAAAAGCCGGGTCCGCTCGACATGGCCAAGGAAGCGGTCGCCGACGCCGGCGCCCTCGGCCGCGCCCTCGATCAGCCCCGGTATGTCGGCGAGCACGAACTCACGGCCCTTGTGGCGCACCACTCCCAGCTGCGGGTGAAGAGTTGTGAACGGATAGGCGCCGACCTTGGCCGTGGCGTTGGTGACCGAGTTGAGAAATGTCGACTTACCGGAGTTGGGAAGCCCGACGAGGCCGACATCGGCGAGCAGCTTCAGCCGAAGCCAGGCCCACATCTCCTCGCCGGGCTCTCCGGTCTGGTGCTGGCGCGGCGCCCGATTGGTAGAGGTTTTGTAGCTGGCGTTGCCGCGGCCGCCCATTCCGCCCTTAAGCAGCGTCACCCGCTGTCCCGGGCGAGTGAGGTCGGCGATCACGGTCCGCTCCTCGTCGTCGGCGAGGATCTGCGTTCCCACCGGCACCTTGATCACCAGATCCTTGCCGCCGGCGCCGGTCCTGTCCCGGCCCGATCCGCCCTTGCCCCGGGGGGCCCGGAAATGCTGCGTGTAGCGAAAGTCGATCAACGTATTGAGGCCGGGCACCGCTTCGAAGACGATGTCGCCGCCCTTGCCTCCGTCACCGCCGTCAGGCCCTCCGAACTCGATATATTTCTCGCGGCGAAAGCTCACCGCCCCGGGGCCGCCGGCGCCGGACTTCAGATAGATCTTCGCCTGGTCGAGGAAATGCATCGCCGGGAACTTAGGTTATTACACCCGTGCCTTCTAGCTTGAGGACCGCTGCCGGTCGGGCGGAACGAGAACGAGCGTTCGGCCCTCTACACGCCAGGACTGAAGCTCTGACAGGAAGTTCATTCCAAGCACGTGGAGGTCCCCCAGACCCGGCGAAGTCACTGCCTTCAGATTGCTTGCGACGATGTTGCCGACCCGCAGCTCATCGATGCTCACCGGCCGGGCAGGAACGACTCCGCCAGCGGTTCGAAGCACGATCGGAGCAAGATTGAGATCGCGGTCGACCGATGCGCGCATTGCCGTTTCGTCCGAGATCGCGGTCACGGTCGCGCCGCTGTCGACCAGCATCCGCCGGCTGACTCCGTTGATCGTCGCATCGACCCAGAAATGCCCGTCCCGGGCCATTCGGATCCGAACCTCCTCGCCGACGACCTCCTGGTTGTCGAGGCCGATGCGCTCAGTCAGGCGGGCGAGTTCGGGCTGGTAGGGCGCCTGCTGGATCAGCAGGAACAGGAAGAATGCGAGAAGCGCGAGCGAGAACAGGAAACGAACGATACGGCCGATGTACGGGATCCGCTGGAGCAGAAGAATCAGGAGCGCTGCGGCAACCGCGTAGATGGCGATCTGCTGCCAGTCGGGCGGGGTGGTCATGGGCACGTGATACGCGGGGAGGCCCTGTGCCGCTACTGAATCGCCGTGGACTGCCCTGGGGGGGGGCGGGGAGGCAAAGAGGGGGGGCACAACCTGCCCCGGGAGGAGAGGGTGGAAAACCTCACGAAAGGAAAAAAAAA
>JBPCOC010000056.1:0-4494 GCA_051000635.1 Sphingomicrobium sp.
AAGATCGACGAGCGACGGGCCTCACGGAGGTCCCCCGCTCGGAGTGGTGGGCTATCTTCAAGCGGACCTGGTCGGAAGCGGGTGGGAAGAATCTCGGGCTGATCGCTTCTGGCATTGCTTTCAATGCTTTTCTTGCATTTGTGCCGCTGCTCACGGCGGTCGTCCTCAGCTACGGCCTCGTTGCCGCGCCGGAACAGGTAGCGCGTCATATCGCCGCGCTCGCCGACATGATGCCGCGAGCGGTGGCCGACCTCATCGGTAGCCAGGTCCACGACATGGTCGAGACTGCCGGTTCGACCGCCGGGTTTGGGCTATTGCTTTCGCTGGCGATTGCCCTCTACGGCGCAATGCGAGGCTCTGGTGGAATCATTACTGCACTCAACCTCGTCTTCGATGTCAAAGAGAGCCGATCGTTTCTTCGCTGGATCGGAATAGCACTGGCGATTACTTTCGGACTGATTCTGGTGTTCATCGTCGCCAGCCTGGGAATCTCTGTGTTGGGTTTCCTGGAAGATCTCCTCCCCGTTGGTGGAGTGGCCCGCGTCGTTCTTCTGATTGCCTTCTGGCTCGCTGCTGCCGCGCTCGTCAGTCTCGTAATCGCCCTCACCTATCGCTTTGCGCCTAACCGTACCGAGGACGGCTGGCGCTGGTTCACGCCCGGCTCCGCCCTGGCCACGGTCGTTTGGGTGGCGGCGACCTTTGCCTTCGCATTCTTTGTACGCAATTTTGGTAGTTACAACGCGATCTATGGATCGCTCGGTGCCGTCATCATCTTTCTCACTTGGCTCTACCTGTCGGCGTACATCCTGCTGTTTGGTGCGGAGCTGAATCAGGTGCTGGAGCAACGCGTGGACCGCGAGAAGGCGCCCGGCGGCGGCGATAAAGTGGCCGAAGCCGAACGCCAAAGCAGCGGCCGGAATTCTGAGACCGGGACTAATGTCCGCTATTCACCGATACTGTTGAAAAACCTCAGATTGCGTCTCGGGCAGGGGGTTTTCGTGGAAATCGCGAAAAATCGCATCTAGCAGAATCAATGACTTAGCTTGGCGGCCAACGCGCAAATTCGCTCAGGAAGCACTGAATTCGAGCTTGCCGGACTTTTTCAACACAATCCACCCATTCCGGACATTAGCGGAGCTTCAGGGAAGGGAACCAGCCGTCGCTGATCCTCATCCCACAAAGCAAGGCGCAGCGTCCCAAACGTCTGCAGCGCCGTGAACCGGTTTATTTCCTTCAAGCGGGGATTAGCCCTCAGCACTTCGGGGAGGCGATAGAAGGGGATTCGGCTGGCCAGGTGGTGGACATGGTGAACGCCGATGTTGGCGGTGAACCAACGCAGCACCGGCGGGAGCTCGAGGTGAGAGCTTCCGCGCAAGGCAGCATCGTGGAACGACCAGTTGGCGCTCTCGTCCCAGTGCGCGTCTTCGAACTGATGCTGGATGTAGAACAGCCATACGCCTATGGAGGCGGCGATCAGCAGCACGGGCAGGAATATCAGCGCGACAACGCCGATTCCGAACTGCTGGATGAGCGCTGCCAGCAGGAGGGCCGTTGCTGCGTTGGTTGCCATCGCGCTGACCCAATAGATCCATCCTGCCTTCATCAGCCTAATCGGGAGCCGGTGACGCAGGAGGAACAGGTAGGCCGGGCCAAGCCCCAACAGAACGAAGGGGTGGCGGTAGAGGCGGTAGAGCAGCTGCGCCCAGCGGGTCCGCGCGTGGAACTCGCGAACCGTCAGCGTGTGGACGTCTCCAAGCCCACGAGCGTCGAGATTGCCGCCGCCGGCGTGGTGCAACGCATGCGAACGCCTCCAGCAGTCGTAGGGGGTAAGCGTCAGCACGCCGAGCGCCCTGCCGAGCCAGTTGTTGCCGGATCTGCTGGGGAGGAATGACCCGTGACCGCAATCGTGCTGGATCAGGAACAATCTGAGCAGAAGAAGGCCGGCGGGCACGGTGAGCGCAAGTGCGAAAAAATGGCCTGCTTCGACCGCGACGAACATCAGCCCCCACAGGAGCAGGAAAGGCACCAGGGTGATGGCGAGCTCCCACCCGCTTCGGCCCGGCCGGGGGTCCCTGAACGCTTTCAGATCGCGGACCAGCTGCCGCGGATCGATGGCCGCGGTGCCGGGGCTCGCCTCGCGGCCCGAAGGCCCGTCGGCGCGGGTGTCGTCTAGCGGACGCACAGACCACCTACCAACCAGCCAATGAGATTGTTCCGTCAGTTCGTTGGGGCCAGGACTCTCCCCTCAAGCAGGTGGCAAGTGACAGGGTGAACCAAGCGGTCCAGCCAGCAAAAAACGCGTCGAACAAGTGCGATTTCAGGTTGATCTGATGCATAGGCGAGGTCATCTCACGCTGTGAGGAGCGGCTGATTGAAGCAGGCTGGCTGGGGCGTTTTTCTGGCCGAGCCGGGAATGCGAGTGTCGCCCAATATAAACGACGATTCACCTACGCGCTGAAACCAATGCGAATGCTGCCGCACCCGCTTTATTTCGCGATCATGCGCCGGGCGACCGGATGGAAGACGCGGCCGCTCGACTTCCGCGACACGACGCTGGCGCCCAACACGAGCGTTCAGGCGCGCTCGTAGATCACCTGGCGGACGTCGATCAACCCCTGCCGGAAGCCGGCTTCGCAATAGTGGAGATAGAACTCCCACATGCGGCGGAAGCGCTCGTCGAATCCGAGGGGGGCGAGTTCCGGCCAGGCGTCGAGAAACCGTTCGCGCCATATCCGCAGGGTGCGGCCGTAGTCGCGCCCGAAAGCGGTCTCCCCGGCAATCGACAGACCGTGTTCGGCCGTCTTCTCGCGCATGATCTTCGCCGTCGGCAGCATGCCGCCGGGAAAGATGTAGCGCTGGATGAAATCCGGATTGGCCCGGTATTCGGGAAAGGCGCGCTCGGAGATGGTGATGACCTGAAGGCCGGCGCGGCCGCCCGGTTTCATGACGTCGCGCAGCTTGGAGAAGAAGGCCGGCCAGTATTCCTCGCCGACGGCCTCGAACATCTCGATCGAGACGACCTTGTCGTAGGTCTCGGTCTCGTCGCGGTAGTCGCGGAATTCCAGATCGACCCTGTCGGACAGGCCGGCGCGCCGGATGCGTTCGCGGGCGAAGTCCAACTGCTCCCGACTGATCGTCAGGCCGGTGACGCGGCAACCGATCTCGCGGGCCGCGAATTCGGCGAAGCCGCCCCAGCCGCAGCCGATTTCGAGGACGTGGTCGCCGGGGCCGATACCGGCCGCATCGGCAAGCGCCCGGTATTTCGCCGCCTGCGCCAATTCCAGGTCATTCGCCCCGTCCCGGAACAGGGCGGAAGAATACGTCATCGAGGGATCGAGCCAGCGGGCGTAGAAGTCGTTGCCGAGGTCGTAGTGGGCCGAGATGTTCTTTCTGGCGCGCGTCGGCGTGTTGCGGTTCAGCCAGTGCACGAAACCGTTGAAGGCCGAAAACAGGCGGCTCCCGCGCGCGATCTGATGGTGCAGTTTCTTGTTGGCGACGAAAAGCTCGAGGAAGGTGGTGACGTCCGGGCTTTCCCAATCGCCATCCATGTAACTCTCGGCGACACCGATGGTCGACGCCGTCAGCGCCTTGCGCGGCAGTTTCCAGTTGTGCAGCACGGCAACGGCTTCCGGTCCCGGCGCGTTGCCGCCAACGCGCAGAATGCGTCCGTCCGGCAGGCGCACGGCCAGTGATCCGCACGGAAGTTTCATCGCGGCGCGGAGCGCGAGGCGGGCCTTTATCGGCAGGCCGCGCAGCTGCGTGCGCAGGTTGGAGGCCGTTAGGTCGACAGCGCTCGACATCAAGTCGTCGGCGAGCCGATCATTGTCGCCATAGGCGGCGGCCGGGGTCGGTCTGGCAATCATCATCCGGGATTCCCCATTTGCCTTCGCTTCGATGATCTTGCCGGCACTTCCGACTGCAATTCGGATTCGGGGATGATCGTCTCGACTTCTGGTAGATCTGCGCTCGGCGGCGGCTCCGGAACCGCCGGAGGGACAGGAGCCCCCGACTGCGCGGCCGCAGCGGCCGTGACCTCAGCGAATACAGACGCAGTCATCAGAGCCGAGGCGAGAAAAAACCGAAAATACATGGACGTATGCGCAGCCATTCAGGCGGAGAGTAGAAGGATAAGCCGCGCGCCGCCACCTCTGGGGCGTGATCGCCGCGATTTCCGGCCCGGTGCCGCGGCCATGGGCTTCGGTGATTCATTCATTCTCAAAGTGAAAGAAGTGTTACCTTCGGCGAAAGGAAGGCGGCAGTTCTATGGAGAACGACACCTCTAAATGGACCGTACGGCCCCGACAGCATGTGGTGGTCGTGGGCGGCGGTTTTGGTGGTCTCCAGGTCGTTGAGCATCTCAAGGGCGCCGGGGTCGCCATCACTTTGGTCGATCAGCGGAATTATCACCTCTTCCAGCCGCTCTTGTATCAGGTCGCTACCGCCTCACTGACCGCATCGGAGATAGCTTGGCCAATCCGCGCGATGGTTCACAAC
>JBPCOC010000023.1:0-11251 GCA_051000635.1 Sphingomicrobium sp.
TCAGCATGGTGGTGCTGTGGTCAGCGGCCATCGGGACTCTGGTCGGAGCACTGCTGGCGCGGGCCGCAATCGCAAGCGTTCGATGGATTAGATCACGCTAACGTCCGCAATGGGTGGAAAGCGGACACTACGTCCAGCGGCGCGCAAGCGTCCGTAGCGTGCGTACGCTACCTGTTCTCGCGCGGATCGTCTGCCGGATTGACGTAGTTGATCGCCCAGGGGCCGGTGCTGTTGATCTGCAAGACCATTTCCTCATCGACGTGCGCATAGTGGGTCATGCCTGGGTCGAATGCGAAGAAGCTTCCGGCGGCGAGGCGCTGGGTCTTGGCCTTGTCTGCCATGTCGCCCATGCCGACGTTGAAGGCGCCTGAGATGACGGTAACGATTTCCGGCTGAGTATGGCTGTGCGGCGCGATGCTGTAGCCTGCCGGCAGCTTCAGGCGCATAGCGAACAGACCCTCCTTCGCAGGGTCGCCGTGAAGCACCGCGGCTTGCGCGCCCGGTGGGAGGGACGGCGGGCCGCTAGACCAGCTAATCTGGTCGGCGCTCACGATCGTGTGAGCAGGCTGCGTAGCCGACCCGCCTTGCTCGCTGGTCTGCGGTTGATTGACGTCAGCTTCATCGCCAGCCTGATTACAGGACGATGCCAACAGTGCCACCGCAACAGCAAACGCGATCTTCCTCGCCATTTTTGATGTCTCCCCTGTTGAGCTCATCGAGTGCCGGCATCGGCACCAATCGAGTCACAGTCAGTACAGCGGAACACCGAATTGTCGCAACCGGCGTCGCGAACAACCTCAAGCCTTTATGTCCGCAAAGGGTGGAAAGCGGACATTAGCGACCCGCCTCAGCAAACATCTAGGCCCAACATTTCATTGTGGTTATCAACCCCGATTTTCCCACCCTCCTTGACGAAGAGTCTTTGACACAGGCCCATCCTGCGCAGTGATCGAGCGGTTCGAAGGAAAGCGCCAAAAGTGGGTTTCGGGCCTAACGAGACATACATAAAGGCTCCTTCAGCGCAGGTCTTTGCGCAAAGGCGATTGCGCCCGGCCCAGCCCAGCAGTTCGCCCTTGGGATCGATTGCTAATTTGTTATCGACAACCCAGCCCCGCTCGCTGAGAAATGGTGCCGGAGCGTCTGCTCGCAAGACAAGTGTGTCCAGCGTAATCCCGGCGGAAATCTCGGGCGCGTCGCTTGCCGACCCATGCATCAGTGCTAGCCCCGCAGCCGTAAGGATATGAAAACATCCAACCACAAACATGAAGTTCGCACACAGCATAAGTGTCTGCAATGGGTCGAAAGCAGACGCTAGGCTAATGTCCGGAATGGGTGGAAAGCGGACATTAGCGGATTTCGCGCAGAAGCCTGTTTGCGGCCGCTCGGATGAGCAACCCTGCGGCGACCGCAACTGCCATTGACCCAACCGCGACCAATGCAAGCCCCGCCGTCTCACTGTCGCAGCCCTGTTCGAAGAAACAATCTCCGAGGACCAGCCCGATCATTGGTTCGACAGCAAGAAGTCCGACGACGAGCCCTACGCCGAACCCAATCTTTCCGCCCGCCGTTCCCATGCAGACAGTCTGCCGTTTGCAGCTAATGTCCGCAATGGGTCGAAAGCGGCCATTGCCGCTGTGTCCGCTTTGGGGCGCAAAACTTCCGTGGTACTTACAGACCAGCAGGAGGCGCCCGGTGATGGACTTTGCTCTAGCGATGCTCGCAGTCTCTGCCGTTGCGCAAAGCTCTGCCCCAGCGAAGATGATGGTGGTGCAAGGCAATGCTATGGCCATAACCGACTACCCGAGCATGGCTCGCTGCGAAGCCGCTAGAGTGGCTCTCCAAAGACTTGTGGAACAGGAGAATGCCGCCAGCGGCCCGCCTCGGTCTCTACCTGGCGGCGGCACGGTAATTTCGCTGCCCCTCATGGTGCGAACGCTCTGCATCCCAGGCTGAACCCCGCAGCCGCTGCGCATCATAGCGGCGGCGCCTCGATTGCCCACCATTTGAACGAAGGTTTGCATTTCTGCTCAAACGTGAATGATGCGGCGAACCCTTGAGAGGCTCCGTTCCTAGCCTCACTTCTGATTTTCAGGCCAGTCGCAATAGGGAATCATCTTGCCGCCGACATCGAAGCGCGGCGAAACAGGCGACCGGATAATGACGAAAAGCCGGTCGTCGTTCGGATCGAACCCTGCCGCGATTATCGCTTCCTCTTGGCTTTGCCCTTCGTGGCGCCGCACACTGACAACGCGCTGCAAGGGGGTGTGCTTGGCCTCTAGATCGGTCACTCTCGCATTAAGCCGCTTCATGGCGCGCCTCCATCGGCACCAAGAAGAAGATGTGGTCGCTCTCACATATCGGCCCATAACGAGCTCGAGCGCCCTCCTTGGATTCGCCGACCTCCACGCCGATCAGGTGCACTTTGACGGGAGCGGCTGGCGACAGCCTTTTCTCCAGCCCTTCAACCCGTTTGTGAAGCTTCATCATTCCCTCCAAGGCACAATGCCTCACTTCGTTTTCTCCAGTGCGGCGATACGAGTTTCGAGATCGCCGGTTTCTACGATCGACTTGTGAGCGGTCAGCAGCACCATGACCCGAGCCGCTTCGTCAGGGGTGACCTCCCCGGCCGCAACAGCATCCAGGAGCACTGCGGATGCTTCCACGGTATCAGTCGCGGTCTTGATAGACGGTAGGACCACGCTCACCGGCGCGTCCTTGCGGGCTGGTGCTATTCGATCGAGACACAGTCGCAGAGCGGTGATGTCGCCTTCCAGCGCCTTTTCGATGGCCTTGCGAGTAAGAGCTTCGTGTTCGCCCTCAAGCAGTTCCTCCACCGCTCGCGTGACCTTATGGCGCGCGCCACGAGGCTTTCCGGCGTTGCCCGGCTGGAACCGCGTTTCGCCCGTATTCGCTCCGTATTTACGGAGTTTCGGTTCAGCCATCTGCCATGCTCCAGAGAAGCCGCGTCGAGGACGTGTCGCCGCGGTAGAGGTAGGACCGCCCCCCGCCCTCATCTGCAACCGTCGCGAAGCTCTCGCAGATCGCCAACACTCTCCGGCCGTTTAGCTTTACCGACAGCCCGTCAGCATCCGGATCTCCATCGGCATCAGCCACCGCGCCGAACAAGTCGAGATCGGTCCAGCCAAAGGCGAGGGCGGTGGTGACCCAGCCTTCGCGCTCGAGCCGCACGTCATCGGCGACGACCTCGACCCAGGCCGCAGGGCTAACGCGGCGGGGCACAGGCACTGAGCGGAGCCGAGCCAGCCCGGCGGCGACATGCTCCGGCAGGCTTGTTTCACATGTTTCGTCCTTAGGGAATGAAACAGTGAAACAAGCGCCTTTTCCCGCAGTTTTCCGCCGTAAATCCTGTTTCATGTGTTTCATCTCTGTTTCTTTCTTTGTTTCATGGCCTGTCTCCCCAGACTTCAGTCGGGCGAGGGCTTCTTCCGCGATGGCCTTGAGCGACATGTCAGTCTCCCGCCTTGGCGCGCTTGATCACGCGGTTGACGGTGGCGGGGGAGCATCCAACTTCCGACGCAATGTCACGCTGATTCAGGCCTTCGCTGTGAAGTTCGAGGATCTGAGCGGTTCGGACGTCCTCGACCGACTTCATCGACCAGACGCCGTCCCGTAGCTGCGCCTCGAACGGCTCCGCTTCCGGGCCTGAGAATCCACGGGACTTAGTGAACTCCACGACGAAGCGGGCACCCTCTGATGGCTTGTAGTCCATCGGCCGCGATAGCTTCACGACTGTGTCCATAATGTCCTCGCGCTTGGACGTTCCACGCTGCTCGCCGCCCTTGCCGGCATGGTGGACGAACAGCACCGACCGGCCTTGCCGCCGCAGCTTCAGCGCCCATGCCTGCATCATTGACCAGCTGTCGGCCTCATTCTCCTTGCCACTACGGGCGAGGGTCGAGAGATTGTCGACAACGATCAGCTCGGCGTCGCCGATGTGCGGATCGATCGCCTTCTGCCCTTTCTCTGTTGAGATGTCGGGCAGTCCGAACTCCGTCAGGTCCGACGCCAGGATGCGGACGTGGTCGCTGGACGGCGGCGCGAGCGCGCTGTTGGCGACGATCGCGGCGAGCCGTTCCTGCAACACTACGGCGGGCATTTCCCCGTCGAGGATCAGCACCTTCCGAGGTCGGGGCGCGCGCCAGTGCAGATATTGGCCGCCCGTCGCGGCAGCGTAGGCCCCACCCAAGGCAAAGTGCGTCTTGCCTACGCCTCGGGGAGCGAAGACCATCACGATCCCCTTTGCCGGTAGCCATGGTGTCAGCAGCAGTTCCTTCGGCGGGAATTGCCGTTGCAGGAACTCCTCCAGGTTGACCGCCTCGAACGGCTTCTCGAACTCATACACCTCGGCCGAGTCCAGCCGGTCCTTCATAGTGGCGGCGGTCATTCGCCCCTCCCCATTAATTCGGCATTGAAGTCCTTGTGCCCCGGCAGCGGCCGGATGATCCGCACCTCACGCCCCTCCAGGGCAAAGGCCTCGGCAGCCGCACGAGCCGAGCGCTCTCCAGCCTCGTCGGCGTCTGCACCGATGACGACTGACCGCACCCCCTGTGGAAAGCGCATCGAGGGCACCATGGAAGCGCCCGTCGCAACCCACACCGCCTGACCAATCTCCTGCTGGAGCGTCAGGCCATCCTCGAGACCTTCGCAGACGGTGAGAACAGCAGCACAGGGCGCTAGACGGATTGCCCCACCGGCTACGGACCCCAGCGACAGCTTCGGCTTGGGCAGGTCGGCTTTTCCCGAACCATCTTCCTTCAGGTAGGTCCGCTGGATGCCTGCGACCTTGTTGTCAGCACCCGCCACGAGTGCGACCAGACAAGGATGCAGGCCACCACGTTTGCCGTAGTGCAGCCTCGCAAAGCGGATGCTCTCTCGGATCGAGACGTGGATCCCGCGGCTTCGCAGATAGGCCTCGGCTGGTGTTCCCCTCACCGGCGCTGAGGAGCGCCAGATCGCGAGGGCTTCATTCCGTGTGTCGCGTTCCGGCTCCGGCGGCAGCGGGCTGTGCACGACTGTCGGCAGACGGTTAGCCCCTAGCATCTCAGCCGCCTCGCGAAGGCCGACGCCATGAAGCTTGCCCACGAAGTCCGCAGCATCCCCATGCCAGCCGCAGCCAAAGCAATGAGCAAAGCCCTTGGCGTCGTTGACGGTGAAGCTTGGCGTTCTGTCAGGGTGGAAGGGGCAGCACCCCACCCACTCATTGCTGCTCCGCTTCAGCTTCACGGATTGGCTGACAACAGCCGAAAGCTGGAGCGCCTTTATGGCGGCGAAGTCCACGGCGCTCACGCTGCCATTCTCGCTTCGACACGGGCCGCCAGACTGTTAAGCCATGCCATCTGCCTTTGCGTCGGCTCGTCCCGGCGCACCCGCATGTCCTGCGCAAATTCCAACTCCCGCTCGTTCAACATCTCCGGGAACGACAGAAGCCGGAGCGCCTTTTGCTGCCACCGCCGAAGGAGGGTGAAAGGCTCAGGCGTCTGGCTGGGGCGCGGCCGGAAGTCCTCTGGCCTTCGACCGATCGGAACAACCGACGAAAGTGCCCCGGCCAGCAAGTCCGCCACGGTCACCCCGTCAGGAAGAAGCCTAAGCATCGCTTCGGTCGCTGAATGCCGCTCGCCTGGCTTGTCGCTCTCCAGCAGCCTCGCCGCAGCGATCAGGCGACGGTGAGTGCCTGGATCGAGGGCACTCATGGCTTCCACCCTTCCGAGCGGCGACGCTCACGATGCTGCCATGCCTCAATCGCTGCGATAAGTGCTTGGCCGAAGCGTTGCGCCGCGCGAGCTTCAGCACTATTGTCAGAAACCCCGGTGCCGACGAAGCTAGGGACGTAGAGGCGCGCAGGGCGAGTGGATCGCTCAGCGCGCCTTTCTCTTGCGGGCGAGAGCACAATGTCGCGACCCATGTCACGCCGCCTGTCCGCGGGCGAACGCCTGAACCTCGTCCCAACGATAAAAGACCCGACCACCGACGAGGAAGCCGCGAGGACCAATCCCCTTGCTGTGCCACTCTGCTAGTGTCTTCGGTTCCCGGCCCAGGAATGCGGCGGCGTTCTTCCGGTCCACCCTTCCGTCAGGAAACACAGCGACCTTGATATGCTGAATCTCGGCCGTGGCACCACCGGCCTCACCCACCTGATATTTCATTCTCAACCTCCGTTCTCCGTATTTGAAGAACATGCCGGTTCCCGAAAGTTCTTGCAAGCACTTTCTCCGTATGCGAAGAATAAGGGAACAATAGGGAATGAATGAGAATGGCCCGGAGAAAGACTGTCGCGCGAACCCCAGCCCCGAAGCGCGTCGCCTTGAACATGAAAGCGACCCCGCATCTGAGGGCGCTTATCGACCAAGCTGCGCAGGCGAGCGGGCTTTCCGTCGCTCAGGAGGTTGAGCGCCGCCTAATCGAATCCCTCGCCGAAGAAAAACGGCTTGGCGGCAAAGAGACCGCCGCACTTGCACGGACGATCGCCGGGAACATCCAATGGATAGAGCAGGCGCAGGAGGGCCGATGGTATGAAGACGACGTATGTTTCCGCGCCCTGACCATCGCACTTCCCGAGATCATGAACCGATGCAGAAAGACCCCCTTGCAAGAGGTGGTCGACGAGATCGTGAACTCGGCTGCGGTCGACTTGGCCTTCCGAAGCCTCGATGCCCTAGATGAGCAGCGATTGAGCGACTATTCGACTGGCGAGGCGGCGGACTAGTCATGGCCCTTCGCTTCCAACGCCTCACGCGCCCCGCTATTCGAGCAATGCCAGTAGGAGGGCGCATCCAGGAGCACGGCATAACTGCCGAGCGCCAGAAGAACGGCGATGTCCGCTACAGCGTGAACATCATGGTCGACGGCGAGCGCGTCCACCGCGTGATCGGTCGCGAGAGCGACGGCATCATCCGCGAACAGGCCGAACGCGCGATCGAGAGCTTCCGCACAAAGGCGAGGGAAGGGCGACTCGACCTGCCGACCGGCCGCAAGCGCCACCGGACCTTTGCCGAGGCCGCCGACGAGTACCTTGAGAAGCTGGAGACGAACGGCGGCAAGAACGTGAAGCAGAAGCGGCGGCACCTCGAGCAGCACCTGGTGCCGTTCATCGGCTCCGAACGTCTCGACAAGCTCACCGAGTTTCGCCTTCGAAGATACCGCAAGGAGCGCGAGGAAGCGGGCGCAAAGCCAGCAACCGTGAACCGCGAGCTCGCCACGCTGTCCCATCTGATGAACCGCGCCGCCTCGAAAGAATGGCGCTGGATCAGGGCCGACGACAAGCCGGAGATCCCGCGCGTTGTTGAAGCTCGAAAGCCGATCGACATTCTTACGCCCGCACAAACCGCCGCGCTGATGAAGGCCGCGGTCGCCGATCAGGACCCGGACCTTTGGCTATTCGTGCTGTTCGGGCTGAACACCGCAATGCGGCATAGCGAGATCGTGTGCCGAAGGTTCGATGAACTGGATTGGGACAACTGCCGGCTGTGGATCGGCAAGGCCAAGGCAGGGGCGAGAGTGCAGCCGATCACGCCCGCACTCCGCGATGCGTTGAAGAGGCGCCGAGAGAGCGCCGAAGATCAGGACGGTTGGATTTTCCCGAGTCGCACCAAGTCCGCAAAGCGGCCGCATCGGGTTTCGCTGGCGAAGTCCTTCCGACGAGCGGTCGTTCGCGCCAAGCTCAATCCGGCGAAGGTGACGCCGCATACGATGCGTCACACCGGGATCAGCCGCCTTGTCATGGCCGGCGCCGACATTGCCACCATCCAGAAGATCAGCGGCCACAAGACCGTGCAGATGGTGATGCATTATGCCCACGTGTTCGGCTCGCACATCGACAGCGCGATCAGCATCCTTGACCAGCAAATTCCTGACACGATTGCACCAGAACTACACACGGGCGCCGCCGACGCTCCGGGCGATGACGAAGAGGCGCACAACAAAGTCGTTTCAATCTCAGGCCCTTAGTAGTGGTGCGGACGGCGGGATTTGAACCCGCACTCCCTTTTGGGGAAGAGGATTTTAAGTCCTCAGCGTCTACCGTTCCGCCACGTCCGCGGCGGGAAGCGACGCCTTATAACTCAGTCGTGACTTCCTGAAGGTTCAGCCGCTCGCGCATTTCCTTGCCCGGCTTGAAATAGGGCACGCGCTTGGCGTCGACCTGTACCGCTTCGCCGGTGCGCGGGTTGCGCCCGACCCGGGCATCGCGCTTGCGGGTCGAAAAAGCGCCAAAGCCGCGAAGCTCGACTCGCCCGCCATCGGCAAGCTGATCGGTGATCGAATCGAATACCGCGCTGACAACGGTCTCTACCTCGCGCTGGGTGAGGTCGGGAAATTCCTGGCACAGCTTCTGGACCAGTTCGGAACGGATCATGGCGAGTCCTTGAGAGTTTCGGCTTGCCCTTCCCCCTGGAGGGCGGGCTTACGCTGTCAGGAAAGTCCCGACCGCGCAAGCCTAACCGCTCTTACGTCTTCTTCTTGGTGGCTTTTTTGGCCGCCGGCTTCTTCGGCTCCTTGGCCGCCTTTACATCCTTGGCTGGCTTTGGCTCCTCTGAGGCTTCGGCTGCCTCGGGCGCCTCCTTTGCCGTTTCGGCTTTGGCGGCTGCCTTCTTTGGCTTCTTCGCCTTCTTCGGCTCCTCGGCCGCTTCGGCGTCCTTCGGCGCCTTCTTCGCCGTCTGGGCATCCTTCAGCGCCTGGCCGAGGATGTCGCCGAGCGACGCTCCGGAATCGGTCGATCCGTACTGGGCGACCGCCTGCTTCTCCTCGGCGACCTGAAGCGCCTTGATCGAGAAGTTGGGTTTCTTCGACCGGTCGAAACCCGACACCATCGCATCGAACTTCTGCCCGACCTGGAAACGCTCCGGGCGCTGCTCGTCGCGGTCGCGGCCAAGGTCGGTGCGCTTGGCAAAGCCCGTGGGCCCGCCCTCGGTTACCTGGACCTCGAGACCGCCGTCCTTCACGCCAAGCACCTCGACGGTGACGATATCGCCCTTCTTGACGGCGCCGCCGGCAGCGGTCCCGCCGCCGACTCCGCCGCGCTCGAGCTGCTTCATTCCAAGGCTGATTCGCTCTTTTTCGACGTCGACGTCGAGGACGACGGCTTTGACCGTCTCGCCCTTGTGGTGAAGCGCGAGCGCTTCCTCGCCCGAAACGCCCCAGGCGATGTCGGACATGTGGACCATTCCATCGACGTCGCCGGGAAGGCCGACGAACAGGCCGAACTCGGTCGCGTTCTTGACCTCCCCTTCGACCTGAACTCCGACCGGATGCTTCTCTGCGAATTCGGCCCACGGGTTGGCCTGCGCCTGCTTGAGGCCGAGCGAAATCCGGCGCTTCTCCTCGTCGACCTCGAGGATCTTCACGTCCACCTCCTGCGACGTCGAGACGATCTTGCCGGGGTGCACGTTCTTCTTGGTCCAGCTCATTTCCGAGACGTGGACCAGGCCCTCGATGCCCGGCTCGAGCTCGACGAATGCGCCATATTCGGTGATGTTGGTGACCCGGCCCTGGAACGTGCCCTCGACCGGATATTTGGCGGATGCGCCCTCCCACGGATCGGTTTCGAGCTGCTTCATCCCAAGGCTGATGCGCTGGGTCTCGCGGTTGATCCGGATGATCTGCACCTGCACCGTGTCGCCGATGTTCAGCACCTCGGTCGGATGGTTGACCCTTTTGTACGAAATGTCGGTGACGTGGAGCAGCCCGTCGATCCCGCCAAGGTCGACGAAGGCGCCATAGTCGGTGATGTTCTTGACGACGCCGTCCACGACCTGGCCCTCGGTGAGCGACAGGATCAGGCCCGAGCGCTGCTCGGCGCGGGTTTCCTCGAGGATCGCCCGGCGAGAGACGACGATGTTGCCGCGGCGACGGTCCATCTTCAGGATTTGGAACGGCTGCGGAGTGTCCATCAGCGGACCGACGTCGCGGACCGGGCGGATGTCGACCTGGCTCCCGGGAAGGAAGGCAACGGCGCCGCCGAGGTCGACCGTAAAGCCGCCCTTGACCCGGCCAAAGATCATCCCCTCGACCCGGTTGCCGGCCTCATATTCCTTCTCCAGCGTGTCCCAGGCGGCTTCGCGGCGAGCGCGGTCGCGGGACAGCATCGCCTCGCCCTGGGCGTTCTCGACCCGGTCGACGAACACCTCGACTTCGTCGCCGACATTGAGCTCGGGCTTCTGGCCAGGAGCGGCGAACTCGCGAAGCGCAACGCGGCCTTCGGACTTCAGCCCCACGTCGATCACCGCCATGTCGTTCTCGATTCCGGTGACGATGCCCTTGATGACCTTGCCTTCGAACGACTCGTCCTCGCCTCCGAGGCTCTCGTTCAGAAGGGTCGCGAACTCGTCGCGGGTCGGAAATGCCGTGGTGGCCATAAATGTGGTGTCTCTCTTGACTTCAAATCTGCGTGCCGCCCGCCGGCCACCATGGCCGGCCTGCAATCATACGGACCTGGTAAAATCTACTGCCGCCCAGGCCCCATACCGGGACGGCGTCCTTGAGGTGCTTGAAGCAGCGCGGAACGAACAGCACCGGCGGGCAACGACACGTCTTTCGATGGTCGGCTCACTTCATCCGGGAATAGAGATCGGCCTGCTCGACCGCTCCCCGGATGCCCTGTGCGGGCTCATTCCGCGAGCGCTTCAGCGCCCGCCGGACGGCGGCGCCTATATTCTAGAGGAAGGTAGAGGGCAAGGGAGAGGTGCGGCGCCGATAGGGGCCGTTTACCCGCGATTCCGGGTCAGGCGCCGAAAATCAGCTTGATGTGACTTCGGAACAGTGGTCCGAGTGGCCCGCGCCCCTCAGTTCCTGTTGCTGAGAAGGCCGCCTGAGCGCTGCAACTTCACCCTCAGGTCAACTTCACCCTCAGGTGACGCTGTGCTTTTCCAAATAGACCGTCATCACGATCGTTCCGGTCATTGCCGGTCCGTCCGGCGCGGACGGGACGAACCGGGCGTTGGTGAGCAGCCGGCAGGCGTCGGTTTCCGGGCCGGCGGCGCCGGAATAGCGAACGCCTTTGCAATTGCTGATCCGGCCGTCCGGCTCGATCACGACCTCGCTGACCTGCTGCGCGATCTTCTCGGCGCCTCGAAGCTCGGGCGGAATCGTGATCTTGTCGGCCGCCAACGGCAAGAAATAGCTGTCGGTGATCGCGAAAGCGACGACGTGGTCCCCGCCCGCTCCCGCGCCGGTCAGCGGGTTTCCGCTCAGGTCGGGCAGGCCGGCCGCACCCGAAACGCACAGGCGGTACGAGCCG
>JBPCOC010000041.1:0-2680 GCA_051000635.1 Sphingomicrobium sp.
ACGGGCCGCTCCTGGGCCTATTTCGCCGAGGACGGCGAACGAGTCACCGACCGTGACACCATCGATCGCCTCAACGCGATCGGCTTGCCGCCTGCATATGAAAAAGCCTGGTTCTGCAAGGATTCGAACGGCCACTTGCAGGCGACCGGAATCGATGCCCGCGGCCGCAAGCAATATCGCTACCACACGGACTTCAGGGCGCGGGCCGACAAGAACAAGTTCTCGGGCCTTCTCGAATTCGGCAAGGCGCTCCCGAAACTTCGCCGGACGATCGACAAGGATCTGCGCAAGCGCTCGCTCACCCGCGACAAGGTCCTCGCAACGGTCGTGCGCCTGCTGGACACCGAATATCTGCGCATTGGCAGCGAACGCTATGCCAAGGAGAACAAGAGCTTCGGCGCGACCACCCTGCTCTGCCGGCACGTGAAGACCGACGGCGGCAAGGTGAAGATGCGCTTCAGCGGCAAGCACGGGATCGTCCGCGAAGTCGTGATCACCGATCGGCGGCTCAGGCGCATCGTCCGCCAGTGCCAGGAGTTGCCGGGTCAGCCCCTGTTCCAATATATCAACGGCGACGGCACCCCCCATCCGGTCAGCTCGGCCGACGTCAACGACTATATCCGCGAGGCCACCGGCGGCGAGTTCACCGCCAAGCACTTTCGAACCTGGGCAGCGAGCGTCATCGCCTTCGACAAGCTGCTCGATCTGGAAGAGGATGCACGGATCAGCGTGGCGACAGTGGTGGAGCCGGTTGCCGAAGCGCTCGGCAATACCGTCGCGATCAGCCGCAAATCCTACGTCCACCCGGCGATCATCGATGCCGTCAAGGACCGCCCGCGCGACCCTCTCAAGGGAATGCAACGCCCGCGCGAACGCAAGTGGCTGTCCTCGGCGGAAGTCGCCTTGTGCAAGTTCCTCAACTCGCCCGCGGGGCGCCGGAAGGCCAAGCCCACGGGTTGATTAGCCGCAGCTGCGTAGTCATGTGCGGCCCATGACTATCGCTGACAATGCCGGCGAAGCCCTCGAGACCGGGCGCGGCTCCGCCGATGCCCTGATCCAATGGTTCGAAGCCAATCGCGAGGACCTTCCGATCGGCCTTGCGGTCGCCGCCGCGATCGTCGGGGTCATGCTGCTTCTTCGCTGGTTCGGCCACTGGATGATCTCCGGCGACCCCGGCTGCACCCGTTGGCGCGGAGTCATTGGGCGGGTGCTGTCGAAGACCGGCATCTTCTTCATGGTCGCGGCGGCGCTCGACATCGTCACCACTTATGCCGATGTCCCGCCGCGCCTCGCCCGAATCTCCGACATCTTCTTCATCGTCGCCTTCGCATTCCAGGGCGCCATCTGGGCGCGCGAGCTGATCCTTGGCCTCATCGGCCGGCGGGCGGCGGACGATTCGGGGGAAAGCGGCCTTGCCAACGCGATGTCGGTGATCCGGGTGCTGGTCAGCATCGCTTTGTTCGCAATTGCGATCATCGTCATTCTCGACAATCTGGGCGTGAACGTCACTGCCCTCATCGCCGGCTTCGGAATCGGCGGCATCGCCATCGGCCTTGCGGCGCAGGGGATCTTCTCGGACCTGTTCGCCGCCCTCTCCATCCTGTTCGACCGCCCGTTCCGCCGCGGCGACACCATCCGCTACGGAACCAGTATCGGAACCGTCGAGAAGATCGGCCTGAAAACGACCCGGCTTCGCTCGCTCGACGGACAGACGCTGGTGATGGCCAACACCAAGCTTCTGGAGCAGGAGATTCACAATTTCGCCGGCGGCCACAGCAGGCGGACCGCGTTCGTCTTCGGGCTGGTCTATCAGACCCAGCCAGACGTGCTTGACCAGGTGCCGGAGCTTGCCAAGAGCGCGGTCGAGAGTCGCAACGGCTGCACGTTCGTCCGCTGCTCGGTGCAGGGCTTTGGCCCCTCCAGCATCGATTTCGAACTCTTGTTCGATTCGGCAACCGTCGACATCGCTCAGGTCGGCGCCGACAGAACGGCAGTCCTCACCGGACTGATGCGGATGTTCCAGATGCACGGCCTCGAATTCGCCTATCCGACCCAGACGACCTTCACCGCCGCGCCCGATGGAAAAATGGTCATGCCCTACTCCCCGAAGCTCGGCGAAGCTCTCGAAAAGGCAGCAAAAGGCTGATGCCGATTGCTCCTCTCGATGAAATCCGCAGGCGGGCCGGCGAGGAGGTCGGAGTGTCGGACTGGCTTGCCGTCGACCAGGAGCGGATCTCGGCCTTCGCGGATGCGACCGAGGACCGGCAGTTCATCCACGTCGATCCGGACGCCGCCGCGCAGACCGCCTTTGGCGGCACGATCGCGCACGGGTTCCTTACCCTGTCGCTGCTGTCGCGAATGGCGGCCGAGGCGATGCTGATCCCGGAAAATGTGAAGCTGGTAGTCAATTACGGTCTCGACCGGGTTCGCTTCATCGCGCCCGTCCCTTCGGGCAGCCGGATCCGCGGCCGTTTCGTCCTCGATTCGATCGACGAGAAGGCCGCCGGTCAATATTTGTTGCGTCACAGCGTAACCGTCGAAATAGAGGGCCAGGAAAAGCCCGCGCTTACCGCCCAGTGGCTGGGCCTGCTGTATATCTGAGGAGTTTTTTAAATGTCCGTCCGCGACGCCCTTATCGTTTCGACTGCGCGAACCCCGATCGGCAAGGCCTATCGCGGCG
>JBPCOC010000043.1:0-11118 GCA_051000635.1 Sphingomicrobium sp.
TCGTCGCCTTGTCGGTCTCGATCTCGGCGAGGATGTCGCCGCTCGACACCTCGTCGCCTTCCTTCACCAGCCATTTGGCAAGCGTCCCCTCTTCCATCGTGGGCGAGAGGGCGGGCATCTTGAGCTCGATCGGCATCTTTGTCCTTCTCGGAAGGCAGGCACCGGCACAAAGCCAATGCGGCGGTCAGGGTCAAGTCTGCGACTGCGGGCAGCCGTGCCGCTTGCGCTTGGTCGCCGTTTCAAGCAGCGTCGCTTTTGACGCTAGGGGGAAATGAGCGAGTGCGCACCTATCTGGTCGTGATCGACGACAGCGCCGAGGCCGGCGTGGCGCTCCGCTTCGCCGCCCGCCGAGGCGCCAAGACTCACGGCGCAGTCGAGGTGCTTGCGCTCGTTTCTCGGCAGGACTTCGTCCAGTGGGGCGGGGTGCAGGCGGCGATCGAGGAGGAGCAAAAGCTCCGGATCGAAGGCGTCGTTAGCTCGTCGGTCGGCGAAATCTTCGACGAGGCGGGGATCAAGCCGGCGATCGTCATTCGCCAGGGCGAGCCGGTAAAGACTGTGCGTGAATATCTCGTCGACCGCGACGATATCGCCGCCCTGGTGCTCGGGGCCGCGCCGGCGGGCGATCCCGGTCCGCTGGTCGCCCATTTTACCGGCAAGGACGCGGGCAAGCTTCCGTGCCCGGTGATGATCATCCCTGGCTCGCTGACGGATGAGAGGCTGGAACAGCTGAGTTGACGCGACCACGGCGGTTGCTGCTGCATCGCTCCCCCGCTAACCGCGCGTCTCAATGAGCGACTTGCCAAAAACCTTCGACCCCGCCGCGATTGAGCGGCGCTGGTACGAGCATTGGGAGTCGGGCGGCCTGTTCCGCCCCGACCGGCCCGATTCGGAGCCGTGGACGATCGTCATGCCGCCGCCCAACGTCACCGGCAGCCTGCACATCGGCCACGCGCTCGACATCACGCTCCAGGACATCCTTACCCGCCGCGAGCGGATGCTGGGAAAGGACGCCTTGTGGGTCGTCGGCATGGACCATGCCGGGATCGCCACCCAGATGGTCGTCGAGCGAAATCTCGAGAGCCAAAACGTTAAACGCGTCGAGATGGGCCGTGAGGCATTCGTCGAGCACGTGTGGGAATGGAAGGAGCAGTCGGGCGGCTCGATCACGCGCCAGCTCCGCCGCCTCGGCGCTTCGTGCGACTGGGCCCACGAGCGCTTCACGATGGACGAAGGCTTCTGCCGCGCCGTCACCAAAGTGTTCGTCGAATTATACCGCCGCGGCCTCGCCTATCGCGACAAGCGCCTCGTAAACTGGGACCCCAAGTTCCAGACCGCGATCAGCGACCTCGAGGTCGAGACGAAGGAGGTGCAGGGCAAGTTCTGGCACCTCAAATATCCGCTGGCCGAGGGAGGGGGTCACATCTCGGTCGCCACCACCCGCCCCGAGACGATGCTGGCCGACATGGCGGTCGCGGTTCACCCCGACGACGAGCGTTACACCGACCTGGTCGGCAAGATGGTCGAGCTTCCGATCACCGGGCGGCTGGTGCCGATCGTCGCCGACGAGCATGCCGATCCGGAGCTCGGCTCGGGAGCCGTCAAGGTCACTCCGGGTCACGATTTCAACGATTTCGAGGTTGGCAAGCGGGCCGGGATCGCTCCCGCCGACATGCTAAACATGTTCGATTCGCAAGGCTTCGTCGTCCAGACTCAGGACGGGCTGATCCCGTCCGAGCTGCTCGGGATCGAGCGGTTCGAGGCGAGGAAGCGGGTCGTCGAGCTCCTCGAGGCGCAAGGCGCCTTAGTGTCGGTCGAGGACCGGGTGATTGCCACGCCCTACGGCGACCGCTCGGGCGTTGTGATCGAGCCGTGGCTGACCGACCAATGGTATGTCGACGCGGCGAAACTGGTCGAACCGGTGCTGGAGGCCACGCGCAGGAGCGCAATCAAGATCGTCCCCGAAACGTGGAAAAAGACCTGGTTCAACTGGCTCGAGAACATCCAGCCCTGGTGCGTGTCGCGCCAGCTGTGGTGGGGCCACCGGATTCCCGCCTGGGCATCACACGAATACAGCCGCGCGAAGAGTGATCTCATCCAAGTAGGAACTCACGGTGTCTACGTGGCCGAGACTGAAGAAGAGGCGATCAAGCTCGCCGAAGCTGATGCCAATGGCCGGCAGGTGGTCGTTTATGACAGCTATGAGGATGCAATAGAGGCTTGGAATGAAGGCAAGCCATCTGTCTTTGACGACGACGCGCTAACACTCATCCGAGATCCAGACGTTCTCGACACCTGGTTTTCATCGGCGCTGTGGCCGTTCGCAACGCTCGGCTGGCCCGACGAGACCGAGGATTTGAAGCGCCACTATCCCAATGACGTGCTGATTTCCGGCTTCGACATCATCTTCTTCTGGGATGCCCGGATGGCGATGCAGGGGCTGGAGTTCATGGGCGAGGTCCCGTGGCGGACGCTCTATCTGCACGGCCTCGTCCGCGACGCTCAGGGCCAGAAGATGTCCAAATCGAAGGGCAACACCGTCGATCCGCTGGGAATCGTCGACAAATATGGCGCCGACGCCTTGCGCTTCACGCTGGCGGCGATGGAAAGCCAGGGCCGCGACATCAAGCTCGATGAGAAGCGCGTCGAGGGCTATCGCAACTTCGCGACCAAGCTGTGGAACGCCGCGCGCTTCCTGCAGATGAACGGAGTCGGGGCGAGCCAGAGCATCGCCGCTCCCGAGGCCAGGCTCCCGGTCAACCGCTGGATCATCGGCGAGGTGGTCGAGACGTGCACGAAGCTAAACCGCGCGTTCGACGAGCTTCGCTTCGACGACATGGCCGACGCCATCTACCATTTCACCTGGGGCACGTTTTGCGACTGGTATGTCGAGCTGACGAAAGGCGCATTCGACGAGGAGACCAAGCGCGTCGCCGCCTGGGCGTTCGACCAGATCCTGGTGATGCTCCACCCGCTGATGCCGTTCATTACCGAAGAGCTGTGGGCCGCGATGGGAGAGCGCCCGTACGAGCTGATCGTTGCCAAATGGCCGGAGCCGGATGCCAAGGGGGATGTCGATTCGAAGGCGCAGATGGACTGGCTGATCCGCCTCGTCGGCGAAATCCGGTCGGCGCGGACCGAATTGAATGTCCCGCCGGGCGCAAAGCTTCATTTGTTCGCAGGGGATGCCACCGACGAAATTGCCGACCGGCTAGACCGGCACCATGCGATGCTCTCGCGTCTGGCCCGGCTCGAGTCCATCCAGCTTTCGTCGTTCGAAGGCTCCGGCGCAGCGCAGATTGTGGTCGACGAGACGAGCTATGCCCTGCCGCTCGAGGGCATCATCGATCTCGATGCGGAAAAGGCGCGCCTGTCCAAAGCCGCCGCCGCCGCCGAGAAGGAGCGGGACGGCCTAGCCGCGCGGCTTGCCAACCCCAATTTCGTCGAGCGCGCCAAGCCCGAGGCGGTCGACAAGGCGCGCTCCGACCATGCCGAAAAGTCGACCGAAGCCGAACGCTATCGCGCCGCTCTGGAGCGGCTCGGCTAAACTTCCGGGTCGACCGGCACCGCGACCTCGATCGCTCCGAGCGCGACCTTCACCTCGATCGGAGTTCTCGTCGACGGTTCGCCGTCGATCGCGACGTGGCGCGGCGGCCGGGTCTCAATCCGGAACTCGCGACCGCGGAATTCCTTCACTTCTCCTGCATCGTCGCGGATCCTGAACAGCGCCGCCAGCCAGCTCCTGGCGAGGCTCAACTTGCTCCTGCCGGTGACCGCCTGGACGACCAGCTCGCCGCTGTCGACTTCGGCGTCGTCGACCAGCTCGACTCCGCCGAAATGGCGGCCGTTGGCGATCCGCACCTCGGTTGCCCAGAAGCGGTGAGTTGCTTCTCCCATCTCGATCACCAGCCGGAACGGCTTGAACCTGACCGCCCATCGCAGCGCCCAGACCAAATAGGCGCCGCGGCCGAGCACCCGCTTGAGCTTGTCGGGCACGGTATGCGCGATCAGCGGCGACAGGCCGATAACCGCAGTATTGGCGAAATAGTCGCCGTCGATCTGCCCCAGGTCGATCCGTTTGCGCCGCCCGTTGGCGAGGACGTCGACAGCGCCTTCCAGGTCGAGCGGGATTCCGAGCGTGCGTGCAAAGCTGTTGGCGGTGCCGAGCGGAAGGATTCCAAACACGGTGTCGCGGCCGACGAAACAATCGACGACCGAGGAAATCGAACCGTCGCCGCCGCCGACAATCACCATCGGCGCTCGCGGGATCGCATCGGCCACGACCTGCTGGCATCGCTTCGGGTTTTCGATTGCGATGCAGTCGAGCAGATCGACGCCGGCTTCGCGCAATGCGGCGGCGGTTGGCTCTAGAGATTCCGCTCCGTTCCCGCTGGCGGCATTGACAATCAGGATGGCCTGCTTGGGCAGTGTCGTTGGCATGACGTGCACAGCGGCTGTTGCCTGCACTGGTTCCCGTTCGGCTTACGTGTCTCGACTTCGCTCGACACGAACGGGTAAGGGCGCGTCCGATGACTGCCAATTACCCCGCCTTGAGGATGCGCCGCGGCCGGTCCAGCGGCTGGATGCGCGCCATGCTCGCCGAGCACAGGCTTGCACCCAGCGATCTCATCTGGCCTTTGTTCATCTGCGAGGGTGAGGGCTGCGAAGAGCCGATCCATTCGCTCGCCGGAGTCAGGCGCTGGTCGGTCGACCGGCTCGCCGACCGGGCGCGGGAGGCGGCCCGCCTCGGGATTCCATGCATCGCCTTGTTCCCGAACACTCCGAACGACTTGCGCACCGACGATGCGCGCGAGGCGCTCAACCCCGACAATCTCATCTGCCGCGCCACCAAGGCGATCAAGGATTCGGTGCCGGACATCGGGGTCCTGACCGACGTCGCGCTCGACTGTTACACCGGCCATGGCCATGACGGCCTCGTCGATGAGACCGGCCACGTCCTCAACGACGAGACGGTGAAAATGCTGGTCGAGCAGGCGCTCGTCCAGGCCGCCGCCGGAGCGGACATCATCGCTCCGTCGGACATGATGGACGGCCGCGTCGGAGCGATCCGCCAGGCGCTCGAGGGCGAGGGCCACACGAACGTCGCGATCATGGCCTATGCCGCCAAATATGCGTCGGCCTTCTACGGGCCGTTCCGGGAGGCCGTCGGCAGCCAGGGCCGGCTGAAGGGCAACAAGCGCGGCTATCAGATGGACCCGGCGAATGGCGACGAGGCGCTGCGCGAGGTCGCGCTCGACATCGCCGAGGGCGCAGACATGGTGATGGTCAAGCCCGGCCTCGCCTATCTCGACGTCGTCTGGCGAGTGAAGGAGCGCTTCGGGATGCCGACCTTCGTCTATCAGGTGTCGGGCGAATATGCGATGATCGAAGCCGCTGCGGCGGCCGGTGCCGGCGACCGCGACTCGCTGATGCTCGAGACCCTGATTGCCTTCAAGCGCGCCGGAGCGACCGGCGTTCTCACCTATCACGCGCTGGATGCGGCGCGGCTGATCGGCTGCTAGCCGCCGAGCCGCGCCTGTAGCCGGTCGATCAGCGTCGCTTCCCTCGAATCGATCTCCGCAACCTGCGCGGCAGCCGCCTGGACCGCCGCGAGGTCGGCGGCGCTCATTCCGCCGAGAGCCTGGATCCGCGTGGCCCCGAGCACGTCTATCTCGCCCAGCGCCCGGGTTACCGGCGCGCGCGCCGCAACCGCAGCCGACAGCGCCTGCTGGGCAACGATCCAGCTCTCGCTCTGCGGCGGCCCGGCGGCTGCGGCCAGAGACTCCGCTGCAGCGGCGGCGGAACGAAACGCCTCATCGCCGGCGACCGCCTCGGCAATGAGCGCATTGAGCTGCTGGGCGAGCGCAGGGGTGACTTGAGTGGCGACCGGCGTCTCCGGAACAGGCACCCGCGGATCGATCGCTTCGGCGGCTCTCGGGGCAAGCGAGGGGGGTTGCAATTCGGCTCCGGCGCAGCCCGCGAGAGCGATCGGAAACAGGTGAGCGAAAGCGCGCATCCCCCGATCTCTAGGAAGCGCGCGGCGAACGCGCAATCGGACACCGCCGAGTCTTGCCTCCCCTTGATGGCGCCCCTATGTCGCGCGCTCCGCCGAACTGGCGTGCGCGCCCGTAGCTCAGCTGGATAGAGCACCAGACTACGAATCTGGGGGCCGGAGGTTCGAATCCTTCCGGGCGCGCCACCTCTTCTTCAGCAGTTCGCGATGACCAGCTCTAAGCGGTTTTCGGAAGTGGCTGTCCGGATCGGCGTGGGAAATCCGCCGGGCTTCGCGAACGCAGAGAAAAAGCGGCGAATCACCTCGCCAGGCTGTTTTCGATGCGATCGAGGGAGTTGAAGAAACGAAAGCTGACTAGGCGATTGCGCTGCTCGACGCGGCGACGCTGCTTGCGACCGTGCACTCGTCGGCTCGAGCCGCGAAATCCTCCGCCAATTTTCGATGCCAGGCACGCGCGGTTTCGGTGACTGCCCGCTGCGCCGCGCTTCGCTCTTCACAGGCTCGCCGGCGATAATAACGCTGGTTCGACTCCATTCCTCAGCCCCTCCCTGGTCCGGGGACGATGCGCTGGAAGAGCTAAAGGATGGTTAAAAATCCGCAGCCCTGGACGCAGCGAAGCGCGAGGTTATGCAGCGAAGATTTCGAGATGGCAACGACAACAGAGTCCGGGCCGGAACGATTGTGGTTGAAACCGAACGAGTCGCCGCTCGTTGGACTCGCAAAATTGTGAAAGGAAATTTACCCGTGCTGAGTTCAATCCACCTGGGCCGGGGGCATTTCGATCCGAATGCGCGTGGCTACCACGCCGTGTATCGCGAAGGCGATGTCAATCACTGCCCCGGCTGCGGCCGAAGCCAGTGGTTCATCGGCCGCCAGCTCGCCGAATGCGCATTCTGTACGACCGCCCTCCCGCTTTCCGAAGCCCACCGCCAGGGGCAGAACGCCACTATCCTGTGCCGAAGGTGGCCGGTCTACCCAACGCTCGAGAACGCTGCCTAGGCGAGGCGCGGGACCGCCGCGTTCGCGATTGATCGCGGCCGGTGGTATAAGGGGCCAATGAGACAGACCCTTGTCCTGGCGATAGCTGCAACGTTTTTCGCGACGCCCGCGCCGGTCCTGGCTCAGGCAGCGAGCTTCACGATCGTCAACAATACCGACATCGACTTCACCAATGTGATGGTTCGGCGGTTCGGGACTGAGCAGTGGCGTCCAATGGTCATCGCTCCGGTCCCGGTCGCACGATCGGGCGGGAGAGGTGCGGCAGACTTTACCGATCCGGACTGCGCGTTCGACCTACAGGCGACCTTGCCGGACGGCCGACTGGTCGTGTGGCCGGCAGTGAACCTGTGCGACGCCAAGGTCGTGACCCTGAACCGGAGCGCTCGCGGCGACCTGTGGGTGGACTACCGCTGATCGCTGTGCGCCGCGCTGGCTGCGGCCGGTAGGGACCGGCGACCAGCGCCGGACGCGGCTTTACCGAATCGAGCAGCTTCGCACCGGCGAGGAATACAACTCCGGTGCATGCAGCCGCAAGCAGCCAGCCGGAGGCTCCGGGATATTGCCCCAGATACTGCTGTCCGCGCCCGATCGCGCCGAGCGCGATCGCATAGATCACCACCCACGCCTCGAACCGGGTCTTGATGATGAACAGGCGTCCGATCCGCTTCATTCATAAAGATTAAGCAAAGACCGTGCTAATGTCGGAATTCCGCCATTTCGGTTTTAAGCAAAATGGTAAAGTGTCAATTAACCCGACAACAATTCCGCCAGATCCAGGCTCTCGAGGAGCGCCGCGCGAGCGCTCTCGACGTCGGAGATGAGCGCCGGCTGCTGAAGGTCGGCGCTGTCGATTTGGTCCGGCCAGTTCCGCTCGATGATCGCGGCGATCCGGTCGAGCTTTGCTTGGTCGACCAGGAACCGGGGGTCGATATTTGACGGATCGGCGACGATTCGGAGCCGAAGGCACGCCGGCCCGCCGCCGTTCGCCATCGACTGCCGAACATCTACGATCTCGATCCGGCGGATCGGGCCGTTGCCGGCGACGTGCCGCTCGAGCCAGCCCCACACCGACGGCGTATCGCGCGCTTCGGACGGAACGATCAGAATGGTCTCGCCGCCAGCGGCGCGCACCAGCTGGGCGTTAAACAGATAGGAAGTGATCGCATCCCGTAGAGGCACCTCGGAATCTCTGACCTCGACCAGTTGCAGCTGGGGAAGCATCCGCTCGCATTGGGCGATCACCCGGTCGCGCTCGGCAAACGCCTTTTCATGGGCGAAGAGCACCGGCCCGTTGGCCACCGCGACGACGTCGTTGTGGAATGCGCCGGCGGCGATCGCCTCTTCCGACTGCTCGACGAACACTATCCGGTCGGGGTCGAGCCGGTGCAGCCGGGCGACCGCCTTCGAGGCTTCGAGATGCTGGCGCGCAGGATAGGCGCCGCCGCGCACACCGTAGACGAACAGCTCGATCCCCGGCCGGTCGTAGGCGCTTGCGAGCCGCATGTGATTGGCCGCGCCTTCATCCCCGAACGCCGCCGGAACCGGCGGGTGCACTTCGAAATGGGCGGCGTCGCGAAACGCGAGCCGGAGCTGCGCCAGAGTCGCCGGCCATTCATGGCTCCGGTGAGCCATCGTTCGCAAATTGGCGACCGTCAGGTGGCATTTCCCGTCGGCCGTGTCGGGCGCCGGCGACACCGTCGCCGCATTGGCAGCCCACATCGCCGAGGCCGACATGGCGTTGGCTGCGATCCGAGGCTCTGCGTCCTCGATTGTCGTTCCGAGCGCCGCAAGCCAGTCGCAATTGGGTCTCGGATGCGGCAGGAAAATGCCTTGCGCGAGGCCGATTCGAAGGTTTGCTCGCATCTTCTCGATGCCCTGGAGTGCCGCTGCGCGAGGATTCGAAACCTGTCCGACGTTGCGGGTCGAGGCGAGATTGCCGAGGCTGAGGCCAGCATAATTGTGGCTTGGCCCGACGATCCCGTCGAAGTTGATCTCGGTGAGCGGCATCAGCGCGCTATTGCGAGGATCTGGTCGCCCTCGCCCACTTGCAGCAGCTCGGCCGCCTCGCGGTCGATGCACAGGCCCTCGCCGGGTTCGCTGCGCACGCACGCGCAACAGGCACGGAACGCCTTCAGACGGCCGGCCGAGACGAGCATCTTCTGCGGCCCGCCTTCCCCGATTTCCGTGACGGTTTCCAACGCCGACTGCCTGATCGTCCGGATCTGGTCGGTCTGGGCGACCACTGTCGGCCCGCCGTCGAAGATGTCGATGTAGCGGTCGTACACGAAGCCCTCGGACTCGAGCATCTTCAGAGCCGCGCGGCCGCTCGGGTGCGGCTGGCCGATGACGGCCTTGGCGCTCTCGGGGAGCAGCTTCGCGTATATCGGCGTCCGCGGCATCAGGTCGGCGATGAACTTGGTCCCGTGGATCGCATTAAAGTCGTCGGCCTCGGGGAAGGTCATGTCGAAGAACTTGCCCGCAAGCGCGTCCCAGAAGGGCGCGTTCCCGGCTTCGTCCATGACCCCGCGAAGCTCGGCGAGCGTGCGCGCACCGAAGCGCTGCCGGTGGAGCTTCATGAACAGATAGCGGCTCCGGGCGATCAGGGCGCCCAGCCCCCCGGCGCGGCTTTCCGGGTGGAGGAACAGCCCGCCGACCTCCGACGAGCCTTCGAGGTCGGTCGTCAGGGTCAGCATCCGGTTTCGAAAGGTCTTCCCCAGCTCGGGGCTCGTCTGGGTAAGCGTGCTGATATGATAGCTGTAGAAGGGCTGCTTGACGCCGACCTGCCCGAACACCTGGCCGGTGCCCCGGATGGCGCCGCTCTTCGGGTCTTCGAGCACGAACACGTAGAGGTCGCCGCGCTGCTCGTTGCCCTCGCGCGCAAAAGATTCCTCCGATCGCGCAAGCTTGGCCACCAGCGTCGCCTTGTCTGGAGGAAGGTTGGTGAATCCTCCGCCGGTCAGCTTCGCCATCTTGTATATCGCGGCATAATCGTCCGGCCGGGCCGGGCGCACCAGGAAGCTCATCGACGCCCCTCCGCAATTCGAAGGATCGCCAGCGCCGACAGGGCCGCCCGTTCACCGAGGCTTTCGGTGATCAGAAATTCCTCCATGCTGTGGATCTTGCCGCCGCGGACCCCCATCGTGTCGACCACGGGCACGCCGCACGCGGCTATGTTGTTGCCGTCGCAAACCCCGCCCGACGCCTGCCAGTCGATCTTTTGGCCAAGATCGGCTCCGGCCTCCTTCACCAGCACGAACAGCCGCTCCATCTCCTCCGTCATCGGCTTGGGCGGTCTTCCAAAGCCGCCGTGCACGTCGACACTTAAGTCGCGCTCGGCAGCGACGGCGGCGACAGCCTCGTCGATCAGCCTCTTCGCCTCGGCCTCGATCTCCGGCGTCCTCGGCCGCAGGTTCACCCGAAGCACCGCCAGGTCGGGCACGACGTTGCCCGGACCGCCGCCTTCGATCCGCGAGGAGTTCACGCTCAGCCCGTCCCTGACCAACCTCTCGAGCCTCAGCGCCAGGTCGGCGGCGGCCACGATCGCGTTCCTTCCGTCTTCCGGGTTGCGCCCCGCATGGGCCGACCTACCGTGGACGACGAGTGAATAATTGCCGCTCCCCGGCCGCGCCCCGGCGAGCGTTCCGTCGGGAAGCGCCGATGGCTCGTAGGTGAGCGCCGCCCGCTTTCCGCGAGCCGCTTTCGCGATCAGCGAAGCCGAGCCAAGCGAGCCGACCTCCTCGTCGCTGTTGACGACGATCTCGTAACCGATGCTTTTGCCAGCCTCGCTCGTCTCGACGGCTTTCAGCGCCGCCAGCATCACCGCCAGGCCGCCCTTCATGTCGGCGACTCCCGGGCCATTCAGAACCCCGTCCTCGAGCCAGCGCGTAGTCTGGAACTCGTGGGTTTGGCCGAACACAGTGTCCATGTGGCCGGTGAAAAGCAGCTGCACGGGAGCGCCTGGCCGAACGACCAGGTGCAGGTTCTTGCCATGTTCGACCGCGACCGGCTTTCCGGTCGCGTCCACCGCCTAGACCGGCGCAGGATTGCCCAGCCTGGGCTCGCCCGGAAGCGTTGCGAATGCACCGGCGAGCAGCCCAGCAATGCGTGTA
>JBPCOC010000070.1:0-24855 GCA_051000635.1 Sphingomicrobium sp.
GCGCATGAGACACAGCATTTTGCGGACAAGGAGCGGTTCGGAGAGCTGCAATCGTGGGAGCTGGAATATCGAGGAAACCTCGCCGAACTTGCTCTTGCTGACGCTACGCTTTCGCGGATCCTGTCGGCTTTCACTTCCAATCAGGGGGGCGATCCTATGGTGCCCCATTCCTACGCAAATCGGATTGTCCTGACGTGGTTAGTCACTGACCTAGGAGTCGCTGGTCCCGCGGCTCTGGCCGATGTGCCAGCGGACGAGATCAGACGGGCGGCGAAGGCTCTCCTAATAAGAGACAGCGCATCTCGGAAGTAACCCTTCGTCGCGTTCGCTTGGCAGCCAAAACAGCCACACATAATGTCCGCTTTGGCGCCAATATGGCGCCCCACTTTCCATCAGCATTGGTTGAAGGTCTGAAGAAGCGACAGTTCTACTGGCGGCTTCCACAAGAACGGCTTGTGGCCGAGCGAACCTGATTGTAAGAAAGTTGCGGATAAAAGGAGTTAGAAGAATGATCCGCAGAGCCGTTGTCGCGATGTTTGCGCTAGCCCTTGTCGGTCAGCCTGCCGCGGCGTCTGAGCAGAAAAAGCCTGAAGAGCGCGTTTGCAAGCAGGAGAAAAAGACTGGTTCTCAGATGACCAGAAAAGTGTGCTGGACCGCTGAAGACTGGAAGCACATGACGCGGGAGACACAGCAGGCGAAGGACGCAATGGGCCGAATGGGCTCCGAGGGGAGCTACAATGGACAGGGCGTATGGCGAGGGCCTGGCTGATTCCAACTAGACCCAAGTGCTAATCCGCACCAATCCTATGTTATGTTCGACCGCCATTGCTTAGCTGTCCCGTGCAGCGGCTCGCCGAATCAGCGTCAGGTTTAAACCCAATCTAGGCGTCCAGCGTCCGCTTTGGGTCGACAGCGGACACTAGCGCTGAAGCCTGGAGAGCGCCGGGAGCAGTCGAAGAGCTTTTCTGGTGCAGCTTCAGTCCTCGACCATGTTCGGGTCGCGAAGGCCCTGGTCGATGTTTCCGCGGGCGGTGTTGGCCTGAACGCTGGTGACCGGATAGGCGCAATAATCGGCGGCGTAGAAGGCGCTCGGCCGGTGGTTGCCGGACAGGCCGACGCCTCCGAACGGAGCGTTCGACGGGGCGCCGTTGGTGGGAGTGTTCCAGTTGATCACTCCGGCTCTGGTCTGGCCCCAGAAGCGCTCGAACATCTCGGGGCTTCCGCCGACCAGGCTCGCCGCAAGCCCGAAGCGGGTGGCGTTCGCCTCTTCGATCGCGGCGTCGAAATCCTTTACCCGGACGACCTGGAGCACCGGGCCGAAAATCTCCTCGTCGGGACGGTCGGTCGCATCCGTCACGTCGATCAGCGCGGGAGTGACGTAGGGCCGGTCCTCGAACGGTCGGTCGAGCCGCCGGATCGGCTTTCCGCCCTTCATCATCAATTCGACCCATTGCTCCTGCAAATGGTCGGCGGCGGGATTGTCGATCACCGGCCCCATGAACGGCTGCGGGTCGGCGAACGGCTCGTCGACGATGATCCGGTCGATCATCCCCGCGATCGCGTCGATCAGCGGCTTTTCGTTGCCGTCCTCGACGATCAGCCGCCGGGCGGCGGTGCAGCGCTGGCCGGCGCTAAGATAGGCGGACTGGACGGCGATGATCGCCGCAGCCTCGACGTCCTTGGGCTGCCAGACGACGAGCGGATTGTTGCCGCCAAGCTCGAGCGCGAGGATCTTCTGCGGAGTCTCGGCGAACTGGCTGTAGAGCGCCTGCCCTGCGCGCACGGAGCCGGTGAACAGCAAGCCGTCGATGTCGGGCTGCGAGGCGAGCGCCCTGCCCTCGTCCGGTCCGCCGATCAAAACCCGGATCGCGCCTTCGGGAATGCCTGCCGAGCGATAGCAATCGACCAGGAATTCGCCTGTCGCCGGGGTCTTCTCCGATGGCTTGAACACCACAGTGTTGCCGGCGATCAGCGCCGGGACGATATGGCCGTTGGGAAGGTGCGCCGGGAAATTGTAGGGGCCGAGCACCGCAAGCACTCCGTGCGGCTTGTGGCGGACCGCCACCTTGCGTCCCATCGCGGCCTCGCTGGTCCGCTTCGGCGTCCGCTCGGCATAAGCATTGATCGAGATCTCGACCTTGGCAACGACCGCGGCGACCTCGGTCCTGGTTTCCCACAACGGCTTTCCGGTCTCGCGGGCGATCAGGGTCGCGAACTCGTCCTGCTTCTTGCGAACGACATTGGCGAACCGGCGAAGCGCCTCCATTCGATAGGCAGACGAGTGGCCGGCCCAATCGGCGAGGGCGGCCCGCGCGGAGGCGACCTCGGCGGCGGCGTCGCCGGGATTTCCGGACCAGATCTTCTTGCCGGTCGCCGGCTCGGTCGAAACGAGGCTGTTGGCCATCGCTCGCGCTCCACCACGCGCAAACATCGCGGTCAAGCGCCGTCCGGTCCGTCCTGCTGCATGGCTTGTCCCATGCGGCGGATCGCGGCGATCTTGACCTCGAACGGCGCCCAGTCGTCACTCTGCGCAATCGAATCCCAGATCGCCTCGACTTCGTCGATAGGCATCGAGCAGGGATCGGAGCCGGACCAATAGTCGTGGGTTGGAGCCTGCTCGCGGCCGGCAAGCTTGGCGGCGAGCGCCCGGAACGGCTCGCTCGGATAAAGCTCGGCGCCGGGATCGCGGCCACCGCGCCAGTCGAAGAAGACCCGGTCAATGGTGGCGGTGCGCGTTTCAAGCGCTTTGGAAAGTGCAGCGGCGAGCTCGTCATCCGAGTTGTCGCCGCGGGGTTCGACGCCAAGACGCCACAGGAGCTTCACGACGATCGCCTGCTCGAACTGCTCGCCCCAGCGCGAAAGGCTGTCCGAGAGCGACTGCGTCTCCGGCACGACGAGCGACAGGCACCCGGCGAGCTGGGCCATGTCCCACTGGATCGCCTCGGGCTGGCGGCCGAAGGAATAGAGGCCGAAATGGTCGAAATAGGCGGCGGTGAAATCGCCGTCCCAATAGGGCGTGAACCTCCACGGGCCGTAATCGAAGCTCTCGCCGGTGACGTTGATATTGTCGCTGTTCAGCACCCCGTGAACGAAGCCTGCGGCCATGAAGCTTGCGGCGAGCTTTGCAGTCGCTTCGCCGGCAAGCTCGAACAGTCGGAGCGCGTTGGCCGAATCGTCGGAAGCCGGAGCTTCGCCGTACAAATGCTCGAGCGAATAGCGCACGAGCCGGTTGATCGCGACGCTGTCCTGCACGAAGGCCTGCCGCTGGAACGTGCCGATCCGGACATGGCCGTGGCTGAGCCTGGTCAGAACCGACGAGCGGGTCGGAGAAGGCTCGTCGCCGCGGGTCAGCTGCTCGCCGGTTTCGAACAGTGCAAAGCTCTTCGACGTATTGACCCCGAGCGCCTCGAGCATCTCGGTCGCGAGAATCTCGCGCACCCCGCCCTTGAGAGTCAGCCGTCCGTCGGCGCCACGGCTATACGGCGTCTGGCCCGACCCTTTGGTGCCGAGGTCGAGCAGTCGGCCGCCCCCGCGCCGCGGTTGGTTTGGCTGGGCGCGGCAACCAAAAACCTCGCGCAGCTGCGCGAACAGGAAGCCGCGCCCGTCGCCGATGTCGGGATTGTACACCCGGAACTGATGACCGTGATAGCGAAGCGCCAGCGGCTTCGTGAGGTTTTCCGGCAGCGGCTCGAACCGGCAGAAATGCGCCGTCCATTCCTGGTCGGATAATTCTCCGAGGCCGACAGTCTCCGCCGCCCTGCGGTTACGGAAGCGCGCCCTGCACTGCGGAAATTCGGCCGGATCGACGGCATCGTAAAAGGCGCCGCCGAGCTCGGTGATCTTCACGTCGGGTCGATAGGATTGCGCGACCGCCATTCGCCCGCGATAGGAGGCCAATTCAACCGGGGGAACCGTGTATGGCGAATTGGAGCGACCGGTACTGGACCAGCCGCGATGGGCTGAAGCTGCATTATCGCGATTATGCGGGTCCCGAAGACCGGCCGCCGGTCCTGTGTCTGCACGGCCTGACCCGTAATTCGCGAGACTATGAGAACCTTGCCGAACGACTTGCCGGCGACTGGCGGGTCATCGCCCCGGATTTTCGCGGTCGCGGAAGAAGCGACCCTGATCCGCTATCGTCGCGTTACGAGCCGCCAACCTACGCGGCGGACGTGCTGCAGTTGCTCGACGAGCTGTCGATCGACGAAGCTGTCTTCATCGGCACCTCCCTGGGCGGGCTCGTGACGATGATCGTTGCCGGCTTTGCTCCGCAACGGATTGCCGGGGCGCTTCTCAACGACGTCGGCCCGGAGCTGAATGACGCGGGGATCGAGCGAATCCGCGAATATGTGGGCAAACCAATCCTGTTCGCCGACTGGGGCGAGGCAGCGGAGACATTCTCAGCCAAGTACCCCGACAGGCACCCGCACTACGGGCGCGAAGAATGGGTCCGCTACGCGAAGCGCGTCTGCCGCGAGACGGATCGCGGCGTCGAGTTCGACTATGACATGGCGATCGCCGAGCCCTTCCAGAACGTCGACACCAACGCGACCGGGACGCCCGACGCCTGGCCGCTGTACCGCGCGCTCGCCGGCAGGCCGGTGGTCATCCTCCGCGGCGAGCACAGCGACCTTTTCTCCGCCGAAGTTGCTCAGAAAATGGCTGATTCGGTGCCGGATGCGACGTTCGTGACAATCCCCGGCGTCGGGCACGCGCCCGATTTCGACGAGCCAGAATCGATCGCCGCCGTCGACGGGCTGCTCAGGCGAGTCCTCGACCGCTAGGCGGCGGTAATCCGCTCTAGCTTGTCAAGCGCCGGCTCGTCCTGCTCGTCCGGCGAGAGCGTCGCGACGAAATCGCCGTTGCGGTCGAACAGGAGCACGGAGGCGGTGTGGTCGACGCTATAGTCGCCGTCTTCGCCCGGCGCCTTCTGCGAGAAGATTCCGTACTGCTTCTTCACCTGGTCGATCTGGGCAGGCGATCCGGTGAGACCGACGACCGGAGCGCCGAACGCCTGGGCATAGGTTCCGACCTCCCTGGGCCCATCGCGCTCCGGATCGACGGTGACGAAGACGATGTTGAACGAATCCTCGCCCCGGCCGAGCGCGCGCCGAAGCTTGACCAGCCGGGCGAGGGTCATCGGGCAGACATCCGGGCAATGGGTGAAGCCGAAGAAGACCGCATAGGGCTTTCCCGAAAGCCGGCTGCTCGGGAACGGCTGGCCGTCCGATCCGACGAGCGTGAAGGGGCCACCGAAGCTGCTCGACGTCACCTGCACCTGTGAGGCCGTCGCCGACTGTTGCGGGCGCACTAGAGTGACATACGCGAAGCCCAGGACTGCGAGCGCGGCAAGGATCCAGATCAGATATCTGACTATTCTCACATCATTGCTCCGTTCGCCGTCGCCGGGCGAACCGTCACCCTTAGCTCGCGACCACCCGATTCGTCGAATTCGAGACGAAGCGGAAGCGTCGATCCTGCTTCGAGCGGCTGCTTGAGCCCGGCCAGCATCACATGCGTTGCGCCCGGCTTCAGCTCGACTGTCGAGTTGGCCGGAATGTCGAGCGCTTCAACCGGCCGCATCCGCATCACGCCATCGTCCATGGTGGTCGAATGGAGCGATGCCAGGCCCGCCGGGCTCGACACTCCGGTCAGACGATCCTCGCCGCCGCTGTTCCTGATCGTCAGATAGACCGCCGCCGAAGGCTGTCCCGCCACGGTCGAGCGCGCCCATGCCTCTTCCACCGCGATTTGCGGCGGTGCGCTTTGCGCACTGCACGAAGCAAGCATTAGCGCCGCCAGGGTTGCGCCTTTATTCACTCAGGATTCCATCGACTTAATGAAGAGGCGCGCTTTCTCTAACGGGGAGGCTGGCAGGCCGCAAATGATGAATGCGACCCCAGTTCGCTCTTCAATTCCTGCAGCTTTTGCCGCAGGGCTCGGCTGGTCGTGAGTGTCAGCCGCAACTGCCGCGTTTGCCGCGAACGCGGATTGACCGATTTCGCCGTAATCGATCAGCGCCGATACGAGCGCTGCCCCGCCTGCCTAGCGACCCTGGTCGCGGTGGAGGACCTGCCCTCGCCGGAAGCCGAGCTGCAGCATTATCTCCACCACCAGAACGACATCCACGACCCGAGTTACCGGAAATTCGTATCGAAGCTCGTCGAGCCGCTCGCGAAGCGGCTGGAAGCCGGTGCGGCGGGGCTGGACTATGGCTGCGGAACCGGCCCGGTCGCCGCTACGATGCTCCGCGAGCGCGGCTTCGACGTCGAGCTCTTCGATCCCTTCTTCGCGCCCGATGAAAACGTACTTGAACGCACCTACGACTTCATCTTGTGCTCGGAGGTCGTCGAGCATTTCCACCGGCCAGCGGAGGAGTTCGACAAGCTCGGGCGCCTGCTTCGAAGCGGCGGAACCCTGGCCATCATGACCTGCTTCCAGGTCGACGACGAGGACTTCGCGCAGTGGCACTACCGGCGCGATCCGACGCATGTGGCCTTCTACCGCGAGGACACGTTTCGGCATGTGGCCGCACAACGCGGCTGCAAATGCGAGATCCCGGTCAAGGACGTCGTATTGATGCAGGCGAGCTAGTCAGGCGGCCTCTGCCTCTTCGAGCGCTTCGGCGGCCTGGACCCAGCGCGCCTCGGCGGCCTCGATCCGGGACACTACATCGGCGTGCCGTTTCATCAGCTCCGTCATCGGCAAATCGGCATCGCCCGGAGCGGCGGAAGCAGGGTCGAACATTGCGCGCTCAAGCTCCTTGCGCCTGTCCTCGAGCCTCGCGAGCTGGGCCTCGGCCGTCTTGGCGGCCTCGCGCAGGCCGCGGCTGCGTTCGCGGGCCTCGGCCGCGGCGTGGCGCGCCTCCTTGCGCTTCGGGCTGGCCGCCGATTGCGCTCCGCCGCCGTTTTCCGAAACTGTGCCGAGCACCAGCTTCATGTAATCGTCGAGGTTGCCGGCGAACTCGCGCGCCGTCCCGTGGTCGAGCAGGAACAGCCGGTCGGCAGTGAGCTCGAGCATGTGACGATCGTGGCTGACGATGACGACCGCGCCGTCATATTCGTTCAGCGCGTGAACCAGAGCCTCGCGGGCATCCACGTCGAGGTGGTTGGTCGGCTCGTCGAGGATCAGCATGTGCGGAGCGTCGCGGGTGACGAGCGCGAGCGCCAGCCGGGCTCGCTCGCCGCCCGACATGGTGCCGACCTCGCGGGTCGCCATGTCCCCCGAAAAGCCGAACCGGCCGAGCTGGGCGCGAACCGCCTTGGGAGGCGAGTCCCGCATCAGCCGAGCCATGTGCTGGAGCGGGGTGGCGGACGAATCGAGCTCCTCCACCTGATATTGGGTGAAATAGCCGACCCGCAGCTTGCCCGGGGCGCGAACCTCGCCGTCCATCGGCGGCAACTGGCCGGCCAGGAGGCGAGCGAGAGTCGTCTTGCCGTTGCCGTTGCGGCCGAGAAGAGCGATCCGGTCGCTTGGGTCGAGGCGAATGTCGAGGTCGACGAGGACCGGCTTGCCCGCCTCATAGCCCACTGATGCACCGTCGAGGGTCAGAAGCGGGGGCTTGAGCTCTGACGGATTGGGGAAATCGAAGCGCAACGACGGGTCCTCGGTCGCCGCGGCCACCGGCTCCATCCGCGCAAGCGCCTTCATCCGGCTCTGGGCCTGGCGGGCGGTATGCGATTTGGCGCGCCAGCGGTCGACGAACGCCTGCAGCTTCGCGCGCTCGGCGAGTTGTTTCTCACGAGCCGCCTCGGCGTGAGCCTGGCGCTCGAGCCGCTGCCGCTCGAAGGCATCGTAGCCGCCCTGGTAAAGAGTCGTTCGGCCATTCTCGAGATGCAGGATCTGGTCGGTGACGTTGTTTAGCAAATCCCGTTCGTGGCTGACGATCAGCATCGTCGCACGATAGCTTCTCAGGAAATCCTCAAGCCACAGGGTCGCCTCGAGATCGAGGTGGTTGGAGGGCTCGTCGAGGAGGAGCACGTCCGGCTGCGAGAACAGCAGGGCTGCAAGAGCGACCCGCATTCGCCAGCCGCCCGACAATGTGTCCAGGCCCGCCTTCTGCATGGCTTCATCGAAGCCCAGCCCGGCGAGAATCTTCGCGGCCCGAGCCGGGGCCGCATGGGCATCGATCGCGTTCAGGCGCTCGTGCGCCTCTGCGAGCTGCTGAGCGTCCGAGCTTTCGTCCGCGTGGTCGAACAGGCGAGACCTTTCGACGTCGGCGGCAAGAACGGTGTCGAACGGCGATCGCGACCCGCTTGGCGCCTCCTGAGCGATATAGCCGACCCTGGCGCCTTTCGGCATCTCCACGGTCCCGCCATCGGGGTCGAGTTTTCCCGCAACGACGCGCATCAGAGTCGACTTGCCGGCCCCGTTCCTGCCGACGAGGCCGACCCGGCTCCCGGTCGGCACCGAAGCGCTTGCGCGGTCGAGGATCGTCTCGCCGCCGAGCCGAACGATGATGTCGTTGAGATTGAGCATCGGAGCGTTAGCGGGTCATCGGGCCGGTTTCCGGCCGGTGTAGATCGTGTTGACTGCCGGTAAGTCCTGGTACCGGTTTTCGAACTCGACGATCCGCGCAGCTCCATCGGGAAAAACCGCTCGCAGGCGGGCGAGAAAATCCGGGTCCGGCCTGTCCGTCGACCATAAAGCGAAAACGCCTCCGGCTTTCAGTTTTTCCGCCATCGCAGACAGGCCATCCACTTCGTAGAAAGCCGCATTCGACGGATCCAGCAAATGCGCCGGCGAGTGATCGATGTCGACGAGGATCGCATCATAGCGGCGGTACTGGCGCCCCGGCTCGAACGACCCGTCGGCCGCAGCCATTGCGAAGAAATCTCCGATGACGAAAGTGCTTCGCTCCGACAGCTCGCGGCCAAGTGGCACGAGATGCCGCTGGTGCCATTCGACGACTTCGGGAATGGCTTCGACGATGACGAGGCGCTGGACGTTCGCGCAATCGAGCGCTGCCTTGGCGGTGTAACCCAGGCCCAGTCCGCCAATCACCACGTCCACCGGACCCGTTCCGAAATGCTCGAGCGCCTGTTGCGCGAGCGCGATCTCACCGGCGGTGAAATGGCTCGACATCAGATATCCGTCGTCGAGCTTGATCTCGTAAATGTCCTCGCCGTCTTTCGAGAGCCGCCGCCGGCGCAGGCTCAGCGTGCCGATCGGCGAGGGCCGATAATCGAGCTCTTCGAACATCGGAGCGCCGGCCGCCGGAATCGAATTCTTGTGTCTTCCCACTGCGGTCCCTCCCTGGCTCACGTCCGCTCGCGGACGGCGAGGAACTCGACGTCCGGCCATTCCTCGACGAAGCGGCCGAACTCCCAGTCGTTGCGCATCATCAGAACCGGAGCATCGTCCTGGTCTTCGGCCATCTTCGACCGGTTGGTTTCGACCAGCCGCTTGAGGGTCGCGGGGTCTTTCGAGCGAAGCCAGCGGGCGACTTCGAATGGCGAATCCTCGAAGCCCAGATTCACCCCATATTCCTGCTCCATCCGGGTGCTCAGAACGTCGAGCTGGAGCTCGCCGACGACTCCGATGATCCAGTTCGAACCGATGGCAGGCCTGAACAGACGAATGACCCCCTCTTCGGCGAGGTCGTTCAATCCGCGCCGCATCTGCTTGACCTTCATCGGGTCGTCGAGCCTCACGCGGCGGAGAATTTCGGGCGCGAAGTCCGGCAGACCGGTGAACGCGACTTCGCCCTTTTCGGTGAGAGTGTCCCCGACCCTCAGAGTTCCGTGGTTGGGAATTCCGACGATATCGCCGGCGACCGCGACATCCGCCAGCTCCCGGTCGCGGGCGAAGAAGGTGATCGGGTTGTGGATGGCGATCGATTTGCCGTCCCTGGGATTGTTCAGCTTCATGCCCCGCTTGAGAGTGCCGGAGCAGATTCGGACGAACGCGACCCGGTCGCGATGGTTCGGATCCATGTTCGCCTGGACCTTGAAGACGAAGCCGGTGACCCTCGGGTCCGAAGGATCGATCGGCGCTGGACGGGCGGGCTGCGGCTGGGGCGGCGGAGCGAAGTCGGAAAGGCCGTCAAGCAGCTGGTCGACCCCGAACAGCTTCAGAGCGCTACCGAAATAGACGGGGGTCATGTCGCCGGCATCGAAAGACGCGCGGTCGAATGCCGGATAGGCGGCTCGGGCGAGGCCGCCCTCTTCCCGGAGCGAAGCGGCGGCGTCAGCCGGGATCAGCCCGTCGATGACGGGATCGGCAAGCCCGTCGCAGCGCACCAGCCGGCCGACCGAGGTGCCGTCGCTTCGGTCGGCGGTCAGCAGAGTGTCGCCGGCAAAGTCGTAGAGGCCGTGAAAGAGCCCTCCCATCCCGGTCGGCCAGTTCTGGGGGGAAACATCGAGCTGAAGGGTCTCGGCGATTTCGTCGAGCAGGGCGAACGGGCTCAGTCCCTCCCGGTCGACCTTGTTGATGAAGGTGACGATCGGAATGTTGCGAAGCCTGCACACCTCGAACAGCTTGCGGGTCTGCGGCTCGATGCCCTTTGCGGCATCGATGACCATGATTGCGCTGTCGACCGCGGTGAGCGTCCGATAGGTGTCTTCCGAAAAATCCTGGTGCCCGGGAGTGTCGAGCAGGTTGAAGAGGATGTCGCCGCGCTGGAAGGTCATCACCGAGCTGGTGACGGAAATGCCGCGCTGCTGCTCGATCTTCATCCAGTCCGATCGTGCTCGGCGCCGGTCGCCTCGAGCACGCACCTCTCCCGCTTTGCGGATTGCACCGGCCGAATAGAGGAGCTTTTCGGTCAGCGTCGTCTTGCCGGCGTCGGGATGCGAAATGATCGCGAAAGTCCGCCGCTGAAGCGCGCCCGGGTCATCCGTGCCCGGCTCATCGCCGTGGCTGGCGATCGCGCCCGCCGGTCCCGGATCGTCATTGTCGAGCGTCACTGTTCCTCCGTCCACACATGCAAGAGATGCCCAAGAGTCCGGCCGGACTCCTCGGCAATGGCTCGGATCCAGGCGGCGATGCGAGAAAAGTCTCCATCGCAAGCCAGGGTCGAGAGCTCATCGCCGGCGCCGTTGCGCAAGCAACTCAATCCCGTCCCCTGGTCGCCCGCATCCGCCCGTCAGCTCGTGACGAATGGAATGTGCGGAGAACCTGGCCGCAGCAGGTTGCGGCTGGGAACGGCGGCTACATAGTCAGCCCTGGGCCATTTTTGTAGGCCCTTTGCGTCGCTTGCCGCCGGCACGAGCCTAGCCAGGCCGCACTTGCGTACCTATACCGCCTGTTCAGGTGCTGACTTGCACCGGAAGATTGCCGCACCGGCGGCTCCTCCCAAATTTGCAAGTCCGGCCCGAGTGACACGCGCATGCGCAGTAGCTTCGAACGAGCGTTCGGCCACCATGCACGCGAAGCGCCGATGAGATGCTGAAAGTGTCGGGGCCGGAGTGACGCTCGGAAGCCTTTTCGGCTCGACCGGCGCCGCTGCCTGTCGCCATGAATGGAAGGACAGACAAGGTGGCACCACAGACAAGGAAAAGCCGACAGCCGGGGAAAAGCTCGCGCTCGGTGGCTGAGGAACGCCGGGAGGTCAGCTACCGGCAGTTGAAGATCGTCGCCGGAATTCGCAACGATCGAGGCGTTGCGATTGCCTATCAGGGCGGCAGGAAATTCCTCGAGTCGGAAGACGAAGATGTCGCGACCGCGGTCTCGGTTCTCAAGAAAGAGATCGACGAGCTGCACGCCGACCGCGAGGCAAGCCGGTCCGGAGGCGCTCCGTCGCCGGAGGAATATGCCGACGCGCTGGTTCGCATCAACCGCTTCATCAACCCCGTCCAGCAAAGCGCGCTGTTCAAGCATGCGGGGCGGCCGGAGGCCCGGGCGACTTTCGCGGAGCTTGCCCGGCAGATCGGTGTCGAGGCGGGCACCGTTCAACGGGCCTATGTCCGCCTAGGCCGCTACCTTGGCGAGATCCTCAACTTCCACCCGGAAGCCGACGGCCTTCGAAAGCCGCTCCAGCCGATCCTGGTGGTCGCCGAGCCGGTCGGGGGCGAGGGAGAAGAGCAGCTATGGCAGTTGCTTCCAAACCTTGCCGCGGCGCTTGAAGAGGCCGAGCGGGCGTTCGCGACAGCAGGCAGCTGAACGCGAACCCCCGCTTGCGTATCAGCCAGTGTCCGTCGTCGACCGATTGCGGAGGAGCTAGGCTTTTGCCTTGCGCTCCAAGGGGCTTTCGCGGCGTCCCATCTATTCGCTGAGAGTGCGCGATCTCGGCTGTCGCGCCATCCGCAGAGTTTCGTAGCTGCGCCGGAGCCGCGCGAGCGCCTTTTTTCCGGGAACATAGAATGTTCTCAACAAGTTTTAGTTTTGGAAGCCTCCCGGGCCGATCAGGCGATCGAGCTTTTAACCCAGTGGCTGGAAAGCATCGAGAAAACCAAACGTGTCCTACGCCCAACGAAGACAAATAGGCACCAACCGGACCTTAGCGATCGTCGTCGTCACGGTCGTCCAGCTCCTCCTCGGTTATGCCATCGTCACGGGCCTGGCCTACAACGTGATCACGCAGGCGAGCGACGACCTTAAGACCTTCAACGTCGAGGAAGAGCCGCCGCCGCCGGCCGAAGAGCCGCCGCCACCGCCGCCCGAGCAGGTTCCGGAGACTCCGCCGCCGGTCGTTTCGCCGCCGCCGATTGTCCGGACCAAGGTCGCTCCTCCGCCAGTCGTGCAGACCGTGAGAGAGGCGCCGCCGCCGGTGATCACTCCCCGTGCTCCGCCTGCCCCACCCGCTCGGCCGGCTCCGCCGCCGCCTCCGCCTCCGCCTCCGCCAGTGAAGACGGTTCCGCCACGCAGTGCCACCGGCGACCTGCAGGGTCTGTTTCGCGGAGACGACTATCCTCAGAGCGCAATACGGGCCGATGAGCAGGGTTCCGTCACCGCGCGCCTCACCGTGGGAACCGACGGACGGGTGACAAATTGCAGCGTTGCCTCATCGAGCGGCTCGCGAGCATTGGACAATGCAACCTGCCGAATCCTGCGAAGCCGCGCGAGGTTCACACCGGCCCGCGACAATCGCGGCAATCCGACGACGGATACGGTAACCCAGCGGATCCGCTGGGTCCTGTCGGGTTGAATGCCCGGAAGTTTCGGGATGAGCGGTCAGGAGGCCCCTGATCGCGGCAATCCGTCAGGCGCCGCCCACAACAATCGAGATTTGAGCACTTTCGCCGGCCAGCGCAACCCTGCCAGCAGCCCGGGGCGGGCGATCGGCTCGAACCTCTCGCCCGCGCTTTCAGGATCGAGCGCCTCGCTGTTCGCAAATGCGCGTTCGGCGGCGTTTGGGCGCTCGGGGACGAACGGGACCAGTCCCCTGCCGCTGCCGCCGCTGAACGCCTCAATGGTACGAATCAGCGATCCGGTCTCGGCGAACCTGGCTTCAAGGGAATCGACCGAGACTCCGAGATGTTCGGACATGAGGTCCGCCCGGCGCTTTGCGATGATCTCGCCTGCACCGGCGTTTGCCGGCCGTTCCGCGTCGATCAGCAAGTCGCATTCGCTGTCCAGCCCCATCGACCGGTTGTTCATGTTGGCGGAGCCGACGCGCAGCTGGCGGTCATCGACGATCGTGATCTTGGAATGGACGTAAATGTCCTCGCCTCCCTGGGTGACGGGACAGTAGATCGAAAATCGCCCGTGGCGGTCGCAGTTGCGCAGTTGCTCCAGAATCTGCGCCCGTGCCGGGCTCATCACCTTGTCGTCGAGCCACCCCTCGCCGCCGTGCGGGTTGACGATCACGAACTCCGGGGGGTCCGGCTCCTCGAGCCGTTCCATGATGGCCTCGGCGATGCGGCGTGAGGCGAAATATTGGTTCTCGGCATAGACGAACCGCTTTGCCCCCCTGATCATGTCCAAATAGAGCGCCTCTATCTCTCGGATCGCATCCCCGCCTTTTTCATACGCTGCGCGGGTCCGGGCGATCGCGATCTCGACGTCGCGGAATTCCGGAATCAGCTCGTCCGGCCAGATGTCGCCCGAGGCGGACGGGGGCGCGATTGGCCGGCCACCGGCGGCCTCCCAGCGTTGCCGCGCCAGCTTTCCAAGCGCGGCGGCGACCTTGCCGTCGACTGCCATCGTTGCGTCGTGCCAGGGATCGTGCCGGCGGTTCGTTGTCGGCCCCCGACGATGCTCGTCCCGGTCGCGATGCTCGCGCGTGTCCCAGCGCGACGCGGTCATGTCGATTCCGCCGCAGAAGGCCAGCGCGTCGTCGATCACGACGATCTTCTGGTGATGGCTCGCGCCCTTTGCGTGAGCGCCGTCGAGCTTGAAATGGATCTGGTCGGAGGCCGCCCAGCGGGCAAGGCGCAGGATCGTGGTTCCCCTGCCGAGCAGCTTGATCGCGCCATAGTCCCATTTGAGAATGTGGATCTGGACGTCCGGCCGGTGCTTGGGCAGCCAGGTCAGCAAGGCGCCAAGCTCGACCGGCGCTCCGTCGCTGGCCTCGTAATCGAGGCAAATTCGAGTGTCGAAATCCCAGCCGATCAGCAAAATCTGCTTCTCGGCGCGAAGCATCGCCTGGCGCGCCAGACGGAAATAATCGGCCGCATCGACGACCAGGCTCGCCCGGGCAGCTTTCTCCACACGCCAGCAATTGTGGCCAGGCTCAAGCACAGGAATTCTTCGGCCGATGAATCATGAATGATCGGAACGCCGGGAACGAGCCGGAGTTTCGCTGGCGAAACGGACATCCCGAGCGGAACGCCGGTTTTGCCGCCTCGTTGGCTGCGCGACATGCCTGACGAGCACAGTTCCACCGATTTGCGGGCGCGAAGCACAGCCTGGGCCGTCCACCTGTTCACCGCGACAGGCGTGGTCTTTGCGCTTCTGGCCATGGTTGCAGTCCTGGAGCACCGTTGGACGACGGCAATGCTGTGGTTGTTCGCCGCCTTCATCGTCGACGGGGTGGACGGCACGTTTGCGCGCATCGCGCGCGTCAACGAAGTGGCGCCGCGGATCGATGGCGCGGCGCTCGACCTTGTGACCGATTATCTGACCTACGTCTTCATCCCGGCATTCTTCATCCTGGAAGCTCGGCTGCTCCCCGTCCCGCTCGCACTGCCGCTGGCGGCGCTGATCCTCGTCTCGTCGCTTTACGTCTTCGCGCGGCGCGACATGAAGACCGACGACGGCTATTTTCGGGGTTTCCCCGCGCTTTGGAACCTGGTCGCACTCTATCTCTACGCGGCCGGGCTCGGTGAGACTGCCAGCGCAGCCGTCGTGGCGGTGCTGATCGTCCTGACCTTCGCCCCGGTTCACGTCGTGCACCCACTCAGGGTCCGCGACTATGGTTGCTGGCTTGCGACAATTGCTTCCGTCTGGGCAGGGTCTACCGTGGCGTTGTTGATGCCACAGCTGGGCTCGACCGGCCGCTCGGTGCTGCTCGCCATATCCGCGGCGACTGCGCTCCTCTTGATCGCGATGGGCCTCTTACGAACCGTGCGCGGGCGCAGGCTCGCCGAAACCACGCTAGCGCCATGAATCGGTGGAAGCTGGCGCGCGTCGTTCGCCGGGCTTCCATATCTTCGGCAAGGAAGCGAATGGATCGAGATTACAGCTGCTTGAAGTTGAGCATCGCGTTCAGCAGGAACATCACCAGTCCCGCAAATACGGACACAATCACCCGGGCGGCGAGATAGTTTATCGGGGTCCAACTGATGAGCGCGGCGAACAGCGACACGGTCAGAACCAGCCCGATCGCGGCGTTGATCAGGAAATAGCCGTATCCGGTAACCACCGGGCGCTCGGTGCCGCGGAAGATCCAGCTTCGGCCAAAGGCGTAGTGGATCGATGTCGCGGCCAGGAAGCTGGCGCCCGCGGCGAACACCTTGTTCGCGCCCAGCAGCTCCACAAGCACCCACATGAGGACCAGGCCGAAGAGTAAAGTGAGCGCGCTGACCGCAGTATTGCGAGCGAGGAGTATGGCTGCTCGGCGAGAGGCAATGCGGTTCAGGACGGTTGGCAACAGGACAGTCTCACGGAGCCCGAACCCGTCCTCTGGCCGCTAACTTTTAGCCCTGCAATGGCCGGGCGCGGCCCCCAATGCGTGGAAAGCGGACATTTGCCCGCACCGGCACCCTGGCTCTGGAAGGCCTGCTCACGGCGAGGTCGAGTCCGAGAAGATCAGATAAGGACGCCGACGTCACCGTCGAGCGGAAGTTCGGCACCAGCCCTAAGGCCTGGCCTTCGCCAGCTCGTCGCCACGGCACCGCAGGTCGGATCGCAGCGCTGCCTTTACGCCCACCGCTGCAGCCCTCGTCCGGAAGTGGGGATTATCACGAAGAAATTCGGTCACCGTTTCAGCGGCATCACGGTTGGTCAGGCGCGCCGCGCAAATCGAACGGGTGCCGCCGGCGGCTTCGGCTTCGAACACGCCATCCAGAACCCCGGCAACGTACATCCAGCATTGTCCCGACCTCTCTCCCGTGCAGATCTCGTAAAGCCGTTCGCCGTTGAAGAACGCCGGTATCACTGGGCTGTTGCCCGCCTGCGGCGATGTCGAGGCCAGTAGCATCAGCAAAACTGTGAACATGGTCATACGTCCTCGCGTGCCGAATCTTTTCTGCCGTGCAGGCTCTAACCCGATATCGGCAAAAGGCGAGTCGTCCGCGCCAACCAGAGCAGTTGACCGGACCAGTTGTGACTTCCCGGGGACCGCCTGCCAACATTCGCGGCGGAGCGGGCCCGAGAGGCTCGAAATCGTCGGAAAGGGTGGAGGTGCGGCCAGTGACTAGAGCAGAAGTCTCTGCCGTCAATTCCCTGAAAAGCGGCTTTTTACAGGGAAATCGAGCATTTCATGCCCCCATAGCGCCGCAGTGAAGCTTCAGTAGGCTCAGTTATCTCCCCTTTCTGAGCCCGAATTCCCTACCGCACAAAACAGGGAAATCGCGACGCTCGAACAGGGATGCGTGAACGGCGAGCAGCGTTCGTCACGTCGAAAGCGTCTCGGAAACAGCGAAGCGTCTAACGTCCGCTTTCGACTCATTGCGGACATTAGCTCCGTTCAGCGAACCTTGGATTGAACTCCCAGTGCGCAGTGGCCTGGCCCCGTCAGTTCGAAGGGTGCCTCATCCTCCAATAACTCCACCGCCTATCCGCGTGATTGCGATGACGGACGGTCGCGGTGGCATCGCTGGCGAGAAATCGGGCCAACGCGAGCTTGCCTCATCAAACCCCTGGCGAAAGCCCTCGATTCCCGGGTGCTGAATCGCAAGAAAGAGCGTGCGCCCGTCTGGCGTGAACTCCGGCCCGCAGACTTCAGCGTTTGCCGGAGCGCCGTAGAAGTGCCGAGTTAGGCCGGCTGCGGGACCGTCAATATCGCAACCCCAAAGCCCGTCGTTGAATCCCTCGAGCAATCCCCCCTTGTCCGTCGCGAGCCACAGCCGCCCCGACGAATCGAAGGCGATATTATCCGGCGCCACCAACCACCCAGCCTCGGAAACGGGCGCTCTATATCTGGCCTGATGGTCCGGCGCCCGCGGATCTCCAGCCATCAGGAAAACGGACCATTCAAACGTCTCCGCGGCGTGATCGAATCCTCTGCCAGGCACCCGTGGCGCCTGCAACTGGAGCACGTGCCCGTAGGGATTTGGAGCTCTCGGATTGGCGACATTCGGCTCCTCGCGCGCGGTGCTTCCAGTCATGACCACGTAGACCTTGCCGGTGGGCGCATGCGGCTCGACGTCCTCTGGCCGGTCCATCGGCGTCGCGCCGAGCAGACTTGCCGCACGGCGCGCATCGATCATGACTTCGCCCTGATCGCGAAAGCCGTTTTCAGGCGTCAGCGGACCATCGCCATGGCGCAGCGGCTTCCACTGCACCTTACCGTTGCCATCGAACACCGCGACCGAAAGCGTTCCGGTTTCGAGCAACAGCGAGTCCTGTGCGCGATCGCCGCTCAAACGGCCGTCGGACACGAACCGGTACAAATGCTGGAGATGTCCGTCGTCACCGAGATAGATGACGATCCGGCCGTCGTGGTTCAGAGCCGGGTTGGCGGCCTCATGCTGGAAGCGCCCGAGCGCCGTCAACTTCCTCGGTGTAGAATTGGGATCATACGGATCATATTCGACCACCCAACCGAAGCGGTTCGCTTCGTTTGGTTCCTTGCCGGCATCGAAGCGCGGGTCCGCCAGAGCCCACCATGCCGGCGCCTCGCCGGTGCCAATGTCGTAGGCGGCGAGCACCTTTGCTTCGGGATGACCCTCGGGCGTCTTTCCCGAGAACATCAGGAAAAAGCCTTCCTCGCAGGTGAGCACCGTCCCCCATGGCGTTTTGCCGCCGGCGCAATTTGCATAAGTACCGGTCGCTCTGGTGCCAGTGGGATCTGCGGCTGTGCGCAGGCGCACATGACCGCTCGCGGGACCGACTACGGCCATGTCCGGTCCGGACGCCATCAGCCGCCTCGCATAACGTGAGTTTGGTACCGGCCCCCAGCCCGCCGGACCCTTACGCACTTCAATGACCGAGCAGCCAACCGAATTCATCCCGATGCGAGCATATTCAGCTAGCTTCTCCGGCGTCGAAACGCCCGGGCCATATCCGGGCATCAGATAATTCGGCCATACATATTCGTGATTGACGCACAGCAGGCCATGCTTGGAATTGGCTGAGCCGAGCGGCAGCGGGAGATAAGCCACGTAGTCGCAATTGTGACCGAACTGTCGTGCCTGGGCCGCCGGCGTTTGCGCGGCGGGATCGAAAGGCGGAGCGCCAGGCAGGATGGGTTCGCCCCATTTGATGATCACCCGTGCGTCATAGCCTTCGGCGACGGCCTGATCGGGGCCCGAGTGGCGCGGCAGTTCCGGAAAGGTCAGCGATGATCGCGCCTCGCCCGGTTGGGACAGTACCCCTGCCGCCGCCTTGCCGCTCAAGAGCGCCGCACCAGCAGCGCCTGCCACTGTTACAAACTCCCGCCGGTTCAAACGCTCTGAAATGAGTGCGGCTATGGGCCGAGACGATGTGACCAGGTTGCTTACTCCGCGTGAGTGGGTCAATGCATGTGAAGGCAGCGGGAATGGACTACCTACTATGGCTTGTAGTAGATATGTCAAGCGATGGGCGAAAGGAGCCACGGATGGGGGATGAGCGCCGCAGCCTTGAAGCGCTCTTCGGCCCTTTGGAAGCCGATATCATGGAGGTGTTGTGGCAACGGAGCCCGGCGATTCCGAGCGAAGTCAGGGAAGCCTTGGCCTCGACGCGAAAGTTGGCATACACGACCGTTATGACCGTTCTTACCCGCCTGCACGATAAGGGTTTTCTGTCGCGCCAGAAGGAAGGCCGCGCCTTTTCCTACACCCCCACCAGAAGCAAGGTAGAATTGCTTAGCGAACGCGCCTCGAGCGCGATCCGTGCACTGTCAAAAGCCGGCCCCGCCCCAGCCCTGAGCTACTTCGTCGACGCAGCTTCCTCGCTTGACGCCGATGAGCTCGCGGCACTGGAGCAGGAAATCGCCCGCTTGCGGGAGAAGCGCTCATGACGTGGTTGCTGGAAGTCTATGCAGCGGCGTATGCGGGCTTCGGCTTTCTCGCGCACAATTATGCTCAATGCTCGTCAACGCAGATCCTGCAGATGGTGTTGGTCGCCACGGCAGCAGCCGGGGCGGCGTGGATCGGCCTCCGGGCGAGCGCGAATGAACGGATGCGGCGGCGCCTCCTCTCGGTTATCGTCGCTCGCGAGCCGACGCTTGCCGCCGCGTTGGAACGAGCTCAGAGCATCGTCCAGCTGAAGCGTCCGATCGAGTGCTACTGGTCCGAGGGCGGCGATTTCCAGCTCGCTACCCTCGGATATTTTCAGCCCTCGCTCATCATTGGCCGCCGCGTCGTCGACGCGCTCGCCCCCGAGGAGCTGGAGGCAGCGCTTGCCCACGAGCTGATGCACGCCCGCCGGCGCGACGCATTGCGAGTTGATCTCGGTCGCGTGCTCTTCGCCTTGCTCTCGCTCGCCGCCATTTTCGCGCTCATCCTCTTCCTTGTTTTCTACGTTGGGGCGTTCGGAATTGACCGGCCGCTTGCGCTTTCGGTCGTCGCCTGCAGTCTCGTCCTTGTGGCTGCCGCCGGGCACGTGTTGATCCGTCACCTCGAACGGCGAGCGGAATTCGCCTGCGATCGCGCCGCAGCCGCCGGACAGGGTGGCGCACTCGCCACAGCAGCGGCGCTGGTGAAGGTCGCTCAGCTCGAAAAGGGAACGGATCGCTACAGACTTGCAGCAGCGGTGCCGCTATTCTCAGCCGAGACGTTCCAGCTCCGAGTGCGCAGGCTAATCGACGCCAAAGGTGCCGATCCGTTGCCGCCGAAGCGGCGATGGCAGTTTGCCGGAGTAGCCTTGCTCTCACTGTCGGTCGCCGCGGTGGCACAGCCGCCAGACATGAAAAGAGCCGCAGCGGCGGGCTGTGTGACTTGCGAGCTGGTTATGGAAAAATCGGCTGGTTGGACGGTCTGATCAGTCCGCTTTCGTGAACCGCTCTTCGAGGAACGCCGCGATGCGGCGGTAAGCGTGGATTCGATTGGCCAGACGAGAGATTCCATGGCCCTCGTCCGGAAAGCGCAGATAGGTGACATCACCCCCCGAAGCACGGATGCGTGCAACGAATCGATCCGACTCGGTCACCGGATCGCGCGGATCATTGGCGCCATGAAGCACCATGAGCGGCGTGCGAATTCGCTCCGCATTGTTGATCGGAGACAGGCGAGCAAAGAATTCGCGGACGGCGGGATCGCTGATGTCGCCGAACTCGAGTCTGTCGGACGCCTTGAGTGAAGGACTTGCGCCTTCGAGCGCGGTCACCCAATCGGAAACGCCGACGGCCGAGACACCGGCGACGAACATGTCGGGATAGGTGCCGAGTGCGAGATTGGTCAAATAGCCACCATAGGACCCGCCACCGACGGCAATCCGTTCCGCGTCAACGCGGCCAGTCGAGCGCAGCCACCCTACCGCATCGGCAATATCGCCCGCTTCATTAGCCTTGAGCTCGCGATCGTTGAGTTCGGCAAAGGCGCGACCATGAGCAGTCGAGCCCCGGTAATTGAGGTCGAGCACCGCTATCCCGCGCGCGACATAATATTGCAGGTCCGGGCGGTAGGACGGCATTGCGTAGCTGCTCGGTCCACCGTGCAACGACAGATATACGGGTGGGCGGCCGCCTCCCAGCGCCCGCTCCGGCATATAGAGGAGCCCTGTAAGAGCAACTCCGTCGCGGGCTTTGAATGATACCGGCTCCGGCACCGCCATCTTGGAAAGGTCGAGGCCCGGCGAATCCGCCGGAACTGCGAGGCTGATTGCGCCCGACGCAAGATCCCAGACTCGGATTTCGCCCGGAGCGCGAGGCCCGTTGACGCGAATGCCGAGCACCGGAGTTGCGGATGCAAATTGAATGTCGAGAGTTCCGGCCGCAAGTGCCGGGACTGGCAAGTCGCGATTGGCTATTCGATCGCGCAGGTGGAGGCGATGTACGCCCGTTTCGATGGTCGTCCACGCGAGAAAGCGGCCGTCGCGGCTGAGCTCAATATCAGCGATGTCTTTTCCTGGTGCGACGACTGGCCGTACTTCGCCCGAGGCAAGTTCGTAGAACGCCAGCTCCGTGAAATCGCCACCCTGGTTTGTGGCCATGAAAAACCCGGAGCCGTCAGGAAGCCATTCGGTCTGATAGAAAGCGGCAGGCCGCTCCGGAGCGAATATAGCGGTGATCTTGCCGGTCTTCGCGTTCAGCAGGTGAAGATTGTTCGTGGTTTCACCCCGTGTTTCGCGAACGATGATGAGGTCGCCGCCAGGCTGCCAGTCTTGCGGGAAGAAGCCGAACCGCCCCTGGTAGACTTCGCGCGTTTGGCCGCTCGCCACATTGGCGACATGGATGTCAAAGTCGCTGCCGGTCCTTTCCGTAGAGGCGTAGGCGAATTGGCTTCCATCGTCGGCGAAGCCGCCGAAAATGCGGAAAGCCGGAGATTTCTTGACCACCACGCGCTCGTCCGCGCCGTCGAGGCTCAAAAGATTCATCGCGACCCGTTCGTCGCCGTCATTGTCAGATCCGTAGAGGACGTGGCGTCCGTCGGGCGAGGGCTGAAGCCAGTCCACGCCATGGCCGTAGGTCAGCTGGTCCGGGAAGCTGCCATCGCTCCTCACCACCCAGATTTGCGGCACGCCCGTCACATCGCTGATGTAGGCGACCTTTCGGCCGTCGCCCGACAGTGCGAAGCTGCCGGCGCCCCTGACTAACAGGTATCTGGTGACATCCAGCCGATTGTCTTCCGCCATCGCCATCGCGACCGGCTCCGCGCGGACGATGTCTTCCTCGTGAGGCCACTCGACCTTCTGCGGCTCCTGCGGCTGCGCGATCGCGGGTACGGCGGCGCCGAGCAGCAGAGCATATTTCAGCAATCTCATGGAGTTTCTCACCTTTAGAAAGAGCCGGTCACCGTGAAGGCGAAGATCGGACCGAATCCACGAGCGCGTACTTCTGTGAACGCGGGTGGCCCGTCGCGGCGATCCAAGAATACGGTCCGTGTCAGCCGCTCCTTTGCGCCATGGAGGTTCCGGACAAGGCCCCGGACGGTGAGACCGAAGACATCCTTGTGCTCCGCATAAATGCCGATGAAGGCGGGATCGTTGACGAAATACTGCACTTCGTCGAGGCGGATCCCGAGCGATTGCCGGTATTGATCGACCTCCACGCCCCACGCCCATTGCGTGCCGGGAATGTCGTGCCGGAAATCGACATCCACCGATCTGCGCATGTTTCGCGTGATCTGGCGCACCTCGCCGGTGAGCGGGTCGGTGAGGCGGCTGTGCTGAAGCCGGATCCGGGCGTCGAGCCTGGCGCCGCGCCAGCCGAGCGGATCGAAGTTGAACGTGCTGGTCCAATCGAGGCCGTAGACGATGGCATTATCCAGATTGCCGGGAGCCTCGCCCGTTGGTCCGATTGGTATCTGGTCAACGATATCGCTGATGAAGCGCGCATAAGCGCGCGCGGTGATTGTGCCGAGGTCGCCAAGATTGCGCGTCGCCCCGGCCTCGACGTTCCAGCTTTGCGGGGGAACGAGGTTTGGGTTGGCGGCATTGGCATTGCCGGCGTTCAGATTCACCGAGGCGAGGAAATCGAGGAAGTTCAACTGACCGACCTCGCGCTCGATTCGGGCCCGAAGATCCAGCCTCGGTGAAAGCGCGTATGCGACTGACAGAAAGCCTTTCGGCCGAACGAACTGCCGCGTGATGCCGCCGGCGCCAGTCTGCCCGATGCGGGAATATTCCGCCCCCAATGAGGCTTGCAGCGTGAGGTCGGGACCCAGCGGTCGTCCGTAGGTGAGGTTCCCTTCGGTTCTCCACTCCTTCACGGTCGCGGTGCCGCCGGGCAGCGCGATTTCATTGAAGTCGCCCTGAGGGTCGAGGATGAAGAGCTGCGAGACGTTGTCGAGAGTGTTCAGCGCGCCTTCCGCGTTGATCTGCCAGTCCGCACCGCCGCCCGCCCAGCCATATTCAGCCCGCAAGATCGATTCGCCCTGATCGCTCGTTCGCGCAAAGCGACTGCCGGCTGCGGGAATCGCGCCAAGGTAATCGGTGACGACCGTGCTCTCGTACGGACTGTGGTCGAACCGGCGCAGGCCGATCAACTTCAGCCGGCCGGGTCCCACACCGAACTCATAATCGGTGCCGATTTCGTAGTTCCACTCATTCTCCCGTTCGCGGAGGATGCGATTCCCTGGGGCTGGTTCCGGGAAAATCCTCGGCGATTCTTCGATCGCTCGGAAGCGATACCATTCGTACGAAAGGTTGAGGTTCGCGATGGAGCCGCCGGGTGCGTTGTAGCGAAATGCGCCGCTGATCCGCGGGCGGTCGTCGTCATACAGCACATATTCGTCGCGCTCGTCGACGAGATTGCCGGCCGGATCGAACACATGCTCGGTTCCGCGGGCGCCGGTCCGTGCATGCTGGTTGCGCAGGCCCAGAGTGTAGTCGAGGCGTCCGGTGCTTCCGCTGACTGACATTTCGCCATTGAGCAGCGCAGGATCCGTGAGCCGCAGGCGGAATTCAGGACGCCAGGCGAAACTGCCGCTTAGGTCAGCAGTCGAATCCGCCGTGATGATGTTGGCAACTCGGCCCGAAAGACCGGGAATGTCCAGGGATGCCGCGTCGACCACTTCGATGCGCGCGACCTCGGCCGCTGGGATACGCATGAGCGCCGTCACTGCATCGTTCGCCTTGCCGGAAAACCGCCGCCCGTTGATCAGAATGTTATCGCCACCCTGACCGAGCCCCCGCCGTTCATCAGCTGCCTCGATTGCGAATCCAGGGATCTGGTTGACCATGTCCAGTGCGGTCCGCGGGGCGAAGCGGGCGAAGTCGGCCGGCTCGTAGACGGTTCCTGCAGACGCAGCGGATGGAGCCGGCGGCAAGCCGGATTGCGCGTGGAGGATGTGAGGAGCAAGTGCTGCACCGCAGGCGCAAACGATGTAGACTGCGCGATTCATCCCAACTCCGTCTAGTACTACATGCTGTAGTAGAACGGACTAGGGCATCCTGTTTGATGAGGCAAGTGCTGGTCGGCGGGGACGGCAACGGCCAGGCCGTGCGGAATCGACGCTGCCATTTTCCGGATGCGTCGGTACCGGGATGCAGCTCACGGATGAGTGAGCCTGGACAGCGTTCACAATGTCACAGGCGGCCTTGAAACAACGAACCTTTCGCGTCCGCTTTCCACCCAAAGCGGACACTAGGATCCAGAAAAGATCGACTGGACTTCTGGTCGACAAAGAGCGACTCACTTGACTGCGGGGGATAATGGAACCTGTCTCTCTGGTTCGATTCAAGCTTGCTCCTCCACCCACATTCCAAGTCTCCAGTCTCTGCACGAAT
>JBPCOC010000002.1:0-30148 GCA_051000635.1 Sphingomicrobium sp.
TGGGTTTGGCCGAACACAGTGCCCATGTGGCTGGTGAAAAGCAGCTGCACGGGAGTGCCTGGCCGAACGACCAGTTGCAGGTTCTTGCCATTTTCGACCGCGACCGGCTTTCCGTTCGCGTCCACCGCTTCGACCGGCGCCGGATCGCCCAGCCTGGGCTCGCCCGGAAGCGCTGCGAAGGCGTCGGCGAGCAGCCCGGCGATGCGTGTCAGCCCGCTAAGGTTACGCGAGCCGCTGTTGACCGCGCTCCACTCCAGCACCTGGTCGAGCATCGGCTCGCCCCTGGCGCGTTCGACTATGGACTGTTCGCTGGCGGTGAGGGCCCCCATGGGCGATTCCCTAGCCGCGCCGCTTCGGGAAGGCTACACCGCTGGCGCCGGACCGTGTCTGCTGTGGTAAAAGGCAATCGGGAGGTGCTGCATGAACATGTTTATCGCCGCGTCGCTGCTCGCGTTGGTAACCCCCGGTCACGAGCCCGGCCACAGCCAGGCGCCGCAACTCGGCAAGCTATCGTTCGAAACCACGTGCAACGCCGATGCCGCCGCGCTCCTCCAGCGCGGACTCGGCTGGCTTCATTCGTTCGAATATGCCGATGCCGCGACCACCTTCTCTGAAGCGGCGGCCGCCGACCCGGCTTGCGGGATCGCCCACTGGGGTGTGGCGATGAGTTACTACCACCCTCTCTGGGCGCCGCCGGCCGCGGCCGACTTGCAAGCGGGAAGCGCTGCCGTAGCAAAAGCGCGTGCCGTGGGTGCGCGAAGTGATCGGGAGAAAGCCTATATCGACGCGATCGACACCTTCTACCGCGATTCCGACCAGCGCGATCACAAGACCCGGGCGCTCGCTTATTCGGCAGCGATGGAACAGCTCAACAGGCAATATCCCGACGACCACGAGGCGGCGGTTTTCTACGCGCTGTCGCTGATCGCCGCCGGCATGATGGACGAGGATTCGGAGTTTTCGAAGGAGAAAGAGGCCGGCGCCATCCTCAATCGCGTGCTCGAGCTGGAGCCGAACCATCCGGGTGTCGCGCACTATCTCATCCACAGCTTCGACTATCCGCCGCTGGCCGAACTCGCCCAATCGGCGGCACGGCGCTACGCGAGTATTGCGCCTGCCTCGGCCCACGCGCAGCACATGCCGTCGCACATCTTCGTTCGGCTCGGGCTGTGGGACGAAGCAATCAAATCCAACCTCGACGCCGAAGCGGCCGCTCGCGCCTACGCCAAGTCGCACGGGCTGGCGGATTCCTGGGACGAGCGGCTGCACGCTATGGACTATCTCGCTTACGCTTATCTGCAGACGGGACAGGACAGGGAAGCGCAGCTCGTCCTCGACGATCTGAATGCGATCAAGCGGGTGGATCCGCCCAATTTCAAGGTGGCGTACACGGCGACCGCAATCCCGGCCCGATGGGTGCTTGAGCGGCGGCAGTGGCGTGAGGCGGCATCGCTGACGGTGCAGGACAACGTGCGTTCGCTCGCGCCGCTGGAGACCTTCACATGGGCCGAAGCCCACATACACTTTGCCAGAGCTGTCGGCGCCGCTCGAGGCGGGGCTTCGGTGGCAGCGGCCGGGGAGGTGGCGAAGCTCAGGGAAATTGAGAAGGCGATTGTCGTCCCGCCGGGCACCTATGACTGGCGCACGCAGGTTTCGATCGAACGACAGGTAGCCGAGGCGTGGCTCGCCCGTTCGCAGGGCCGCAACGACGAAGCGTTGAGTCTCATGCGGGCTGCGGCCGATCTCGACGATTCGACCGAGAAGCATCCCGTGACTCCAGGCTCGGTCCTGCCGGCGCGTGAGCAGCTCGGGGACCTGCTGCTCGAGCTCGGCAGGCCTGCCGAGGCGCTCCTCGAATATGAGGCGTCGCTCAAGCGCGCGCCGCGGCGGCTCGCCGGCCTCTACGGGGCGGCGCGCTCAGCCAGGCTTGCCGGAGATTCGACCAAGGCGAGCCGTTATTATGCGGACCTCAACGACCTCACCCAGGGCGGCGACGGGGCTCGTGCCGAAGCGGTGGAAGCGCGGACCTTCGCCACCGAATCCGCCACCCGCTAAGGCCGTCCCATTAAAATTGCGCGACAAAGTTGCGTCCTCCCAAAGTCAGTCGCAGCGCAATCGATCGGCAACTGGGAAGGGACGAAAAATGACCCCAGCCCCAAGCGATTGGACGGGTGAAACCCGCGCCGGTCCAGTAACTTACGTCAAGGACACGCCGCGACAGCTCGGCCATTGCGCGAGTCGGATTGAGGGAAGGGTGAGTCGTGCTTGGTGAGGATCGGGAATATTTCAGCCGGCGCGTCCGGGAGGAAGTCTTTGCTTCGGAGAGGGCAACCTGTCCGGAGGCCCGTAGGGCGCACCGAGAATTGGCCGACCTCTTTTCGGCGCGGCTCAACCTGGTCGAGGCCATCTCGAGCGGGCGGGCTTACTCACTCGCCTCGTTGGGGATCTGGGCGGATTTCGGAGCCGATCGGCCGATGTTCCGCATGGATTCGCGCCACCGCGCCGCCTGATCGACTGCACTTAGCCTGCTGCGAGAATGATTAGGGCCAAGCTGCTAGCGGTCACCTGACTAGATCAGAGGCAAGATACTAAATATATGGTTTCACCAACTTTTGTTATTAAAATCAGCGACATCCGCAGCTACATAGGTTAAAGTCCATCATCGCCCGGCAATTCTTCGGGCTCTTGTGGCTGAGAGATGTTTGGTGCTCCCGCCCTTTTTCAACGCGGGAGACTTTTTTGACCGATCGGGAATCGCCACCCGGCTCACCGCTGGAGCCGTTGCTTCGCAAGCTCGAATATCGCGTTGACCTGGATTCTGAGGACCGGGCCGCGCTGCTTGCGCTCCCCCACAGTGTGAAACTGCTGGAGCAGCACGATTACATCGTCCGCGACGGACAGCCCGCCGAATGCGCCACTATCCTGCTGTCCGGCTATTGCGTCCGCCACAAGCTCGCCGGCAACGGCCATCGCCAGATCGTCGCGATCCACATGAAGGGGGAACCCGTGGACCTCCAGAACTCGCTGCTGAAGATTGCCGACCACAACGTCCAGATGCTCACTTCCGGCAAGGTCGCAGTGATCCCGAGGGATGCGGTCATCCGGATCGCCTTCGAACGGCCGGCGATCGGCAAGGCGATGTGGTACGAAACGCTCGTCGACGGCTCGATCTTCCGCGAGTGGATCATGAACGTGGAGCGGCGCGATGCCCGGACCCGCATCTCCCACCTGCTGTGCGAGTTCTCGCTCCGGCTCAAGCTCGCCGGGCTCGGCGAGCGGACGAACTACGAATTGCCGATGACCCAGGAGCAGCTCGCCGATGCCACCGGCCTGACCCCCGTCCATGTCAACCGGACCATCAAGTCGCTCGAGGCTGACGGGCTGATCGACAGGACTAGCGCCCGGTCGATCGTCATCGGCGACTGGCGGAAGCTTGCGGACACGGGCGACTTCCAGAGCGCTTATCTGCATTTGAACGAAGGGGACGCGGCTTCAGTCTGACCAGCGCTTGAGCCGTTTCAAAGGAACGGCTCGAACTCGTCGAGCAGCCGCCGGTACAAGTCGCGCTTGAACGGCACGATCAGCTCCGGCGCCTCGTTCGGCTCCACCCACTTCCAGGCGCGAAACTCCGGATGCTCGGTGTCGAGATTTACGTCCTCGTCGCGCCCCAGGAAGCGGGCGAGGAACCAGTGTTGGACCTGGCCTTTCCATTTGCCGCCCCAGACCGTTCCCCGAAGCTCGGCCGGTAAATCGTAGCGCAGCGGCTCGGCGCAATGGGCGAGGCGCTCGACCAGCCGCGGAGCGATCCCGGTCTCCTCCTCGAGCTCGCGAAGAACGCCCTCCCAGGGATCCTCGCCCTTGTCCAGGCCCCCCTGCGGCATCTGCCACGCGTCTTGAGGGTTATCGATTCGCGCGGCGACGAATAGCTTGCCGTCGCGGTTGAGCAGCATGATCCCGGCCCCGCGGCGGTAGAGGTGGTCATCGCCGGTCATTGCTGGTCGGTCGAGTCAGCGGGATCGCCGATCCGCTCGGTCAACGGCCGAATGAAGCTAGCCAGAACGGCGGCGTTGGCGATCTGGTTCGCAACCGCCGCGCGATGCCAGTGGAGCTCGCCGAGAAGCTCCGGCCGGGCCCGCAGGTCCGCTGCGGTCCTCGCCGCTTCCACCGGCGGTAAGTTGACGTCGCAGCTAGTCGGCAGAGCGAAGCCGTTCACCGTTTGCCGGTCACCGCAGCGTTCGCGGATCGCCTGCTGGATCGAGTGCGGGATCGTCTTGCGTACCTCTTCACGGTAGCGGGTAGAGACGGCGCGCAGATCAACCAACGCATAATCGTAGGTCATCACGATCGCGAGACTTTGGCGAATTTCGGGATCGTCAATGTCTCGCAGGTTCTCTGCCCCGAAAATGGCCCCGAACACGTTCGCATTATTGCCGTAGGCGGTGATCTGGCTTGCCTGATAGGCGGCGATTACGAACTCCTGGTCGCTTACCGAAGGATTGCCTTGCCATGCCGCGATCGCGCGATCGCCGTAAGCGCCCGTGATACCGTAATAGCTGCTCAAGGCGTCTATGTAGCGAAGGTTGGCGGTAAGCTGATCGTCGACCTGCTGCAGCAGCCGCTCCGTCTCTCGCTTCTCCAGCCGCTGCTCGTTCCAGTTGGCGGCGGCGACACCGAGGAACACGCCGAGCACGACCAGAACGAACTCGACCGTGATCGCCGCCCAGTTCTGCGCCTTCATGTGATGCGTTACGCGCCGCAAGATCATCGTCGAGCCCCCAGTCGCAATCTGCAATTCTATTGAGCCGAGGGAAAGCGATTTCGCCGTGCATCAATCCTCGCAATGACGAAGACTGTGGCGCAAGTCGCTGTCGCGTTCTATTTAATGTGTCCACCCAGGGACTCGCATGGCCACCGCCGAACATCTCGTCACCCAAGCCCAAGCGGCCGCTCGACCCGCGCCCGAAGCGGTCGTTGTCCGCTTCGCCGGCGACAGCGGCGACGGAATGCAGCTGACCGGCGGCCAGTTCACACTGTCGACCGCGCTTGCCGGCAACGACCTTGCGACCTTCCCCGATTTCCCGGCCGAGATCCGCGCCCCCCAGGGCACGACCTTCGGGGTCTCCGCCTTCCAGATCAATTTCGGCTCCTGCTCGATCGAGACCGCCGGCGACCAGCCCGACGTTCTGATCGCGATGAACCCGGCAGCCTTGAAGGTGAACGTCGACCAGCTTCGCGAGGGCGGCCTCATCATCGCCGACGAAGGCGAGTTCAGCGCCCGCAACCTGTCGAAGGCGGGCTACGAAACCAACCCGATCGAGGACGGCAGCCTGTCGAAATGGCAGCTGATCCACTTCAACATTTCGCAGCTCACCCTCGACGCGGTGAAGCCGTTTGGGCTCGGAAACAAGGAAGCGCTGCGCTGCAAGAACATGTGGACGCTCGGCCTTGCGCTGTGGATGTTCGACCGCGACCGCCAGCCGATCGTCGACTGGCTCAAGGCCAAGTTCGCCAAGATGCCGGAGCTTGCCGAGGCCAATGTCGCGGCGTTGAACGCCGGCCACGCTTATGGCGAGACGGTCGAGCTCGGAGCTCCGGGCATCCACCGCCACCATATCGCCCCGGCGCCCGCCGAGCCGGGCCTCTATCGGACCGTCACCGGCGCCGAGGCGCTTGCGACGGGGCTTGTCGCCGGCTGCAAGCTGGCCGGGCTGGACATGTTCTTCGGCTCCTATCCGATCACTCCGGCGAGCCCGCTCCTCCACCACCTCGCACGGCTCAAGGAATTCGGGATCACGACCTTCCAGGCCGAGGACGAGATTGCCGCGATCTGCGCGGCGATCGGCGCCAGCTATGCGGGCCGGCTCGGGATCACTTCGTCGTCGGGCCCGGGAATCGCGCTCAAGACCGAGGCGCTGGGTCTGGCAGTAATGACCGAGATCCCGCTGATCGTCGTCAACTCGCAGCGCGGCGGCCCGTCGACCGGCCTTCCGACCAAGACCGAGCAGTCGGACCTCTACCAGGCCGTCTACGGCCGCAATGCCGACTCGCCGGTCCCGGTCATCGCCGCCCGCTCCCCGGCCGATGCGTTCGACTGCGCGATCGAGGCGGTTCGGATCGCGACCCGCTACATGACTCCGGTCATCCTCCTGACCGACGGCTATATCGCCAATGCCGCCGAGCCCTGGCCGGTGCCCGACATGAGCGCGTACGAGCCTTTCCCGGTCGAATTTTTTGACACCGTGCCGCCCGAAGGCGAGGCGGTAATGCCCTATTCGCGCAATTCGGACCTCGCCCGGCCGTGGATCAAGCCGGGCACGCCCGGCCTCGAGCACCGGATCGGCGGGATCGAGAAGCAGCCCGGAACCGGCAACATCGACTACAGCCCCGCCGCCCACGCCGAGATGACCCGCCAGCGCGCGGACAAGGTGCTCAAGGTCGCCGAATCGATCCCCCACCAGGACGTCTGCCTCGGCAATTCGAGCGGAGAGCTTGCGGTAGTCGGCTGGGGCTCGACCTTCGGACCGATCCACCAGGCGGTGAGGCGAGTGCGCGGCAAAGGGGCCGACGTCAGCCATATCCACATCCGCCACATCTGGCCGATGCCCGATAACCTCGGCGACCTGCTCAGCGGTTTCCGGCACATTCTGGTTCCGGAGATGAACATGGGGCAGTTGAAAACGCTGCTCCGCGACCAGTATCTGGTCGATGCGAAACCGATGTCGAAGGTCGCCGGCCAGCCGTTCCGGATCGCCGAGATCGAAGCGGCAATCGAGGAGGCGCTCAAGTGAAACAGATCAATCCTTGGCCCTACATCATGATGCTGATCGTCGTCGCCTTCCTCGTCTACTGGCTGGTGTGGTGACATGAACGACGTCACTCCGATCCCCACCACAACCGCCAAGGACTGGGCGTCCGACCAGGAGGTGCGCTGGTGCCCCGGCTGCGGCGATTATGCGGTCCTCAAGGCCGTCCAGCGGACGATGCCGGACCTTGGGGTCGCACGCGAAAATACGGTGTTCGTCAGCGGCATCGGCTGCTCGAGCCGCTTTCCTTATTACATGTCGACTTACGGCTTCCATACGATCCACGGGCGCGCGCCGGCCTTCGCGACCGGGGTCAAGCTCGCCAACCCCGAGCTCGACGTGTGGATCATCACCGGCGACGGCGATGCGCTGTCGATCGGCGGCAACCACACGATGCACGTCATTCGCCGCAATCTCGATTGCCAGATCCTTTTGTTCAACAACGAGATCTACGGGCTGACCAAGGGCCAGTATTCGCCGACCAGCCGCCTTGGCACGCGCAGCCCGTCGACCCCGTTTGGCTCGGTCGACCGGCCGGTCACGCCGTGCATGTTCGCATTGGGCTCGGGCGCCCGCTTCATCGCCCGCGGGATCGACGTCCACAAGAACCTGCCCGACGTCCTCAAGGCCGCCCACGCCCACAAGGGCGCGAGCTTCGTCGAAATCTTCCAGAACTGCCTCGTCTACAACGACGAGGTGTTCGCCTCCTTCACCGACAAGCAGTCGGCGGGGCAAAAGCAGCTGTGGCTGCAGGCCGACGAGAAGATGCTGTTCGACGGCGGCGCAAAGGGCCTCGCCCTCGATACCGAAGCGCTTGCGCTCACCATCGTCGAGGGCGACGATCCGTCTGTGATCGTCCACAATCCCAAGAACCGCGGGATTGCCGCGATGCTGATCGAGATGCGCGAGGACGACGGATTCCCGGTCGCTCTGGGCGTAATCTACGAAGACGCCCGGCCGACGTTCGAGCAGGCGGTGATCGAGCAAAACCGAACGGCCGCCGAGGGCAAGGCGCCGGACCTCCAGGCCTTGGTTTCCAAGGGCCAGACCTGGCAGGTCACCAAGGAGCCGCGCGAACTCTGACGGTCTTGCTTATTTCGTCATTGCGAGCGAAGCGAAGCAATCCAGTGCAGCGCTGGACTGCTTCGTCGCTGCGCTCCTCGCAGTGACGGCTTTCTGACTTGGACAATCTCACCCATTCTTTGGCCGGCTGGGCGCTGGGCCAGGCCGGTCTCAAGACGCAGTCCCGAAAGGGCCTCGCGGCGCTGATCCTCGGCGCCAACATGCCCGACATCGACGTGTTTCTCGGCTGGGTGCCGTGGGAGCCGCTGGCGATGCACCGCGGCTTCACTCACAGCCTGGTTGGTGGAGTGGTGGTGATGCCGCCTATCCTCGCCGGGCTGTTGTCGCTGCTCGACCGCTGGCAGGTGAGCCAGGGCGTCACGTTCAAGAGCGGCCTCCAGATGCGTTTTGGCTGGCTGCTTGCGCTTTGCTACATCGGCGCACTCAGCCACCCGCTGCTCGACGTCCTGACCACTTATTCGGTGCAGCTGCTCTCGCCCTTCTCGAACGCCTGGTTCCATTCGGACGGGCTGTTCATCATCGACCTGTGGATTTGGCTGCTTCTGGGCTGCTCGATCGCCTTCTCGAAATGGAGGGAAAAGCGCGGCCGTGCGTGGAGGCGAGCGCCGCAAATCGCGATCGCGATCGGCTGCGCGTACATTGCGCTCAACCTCGTCATTTCGAACCGCGCTTATGCGGCGGTCCACAAGTGGGCAGGGGACCGACGCGCCGAGGCGATCTTCGCGTCTCCACCGCCCTTCTACTCCTGGCGCCGCGGCCTCGTGTGGCGTCAGCAGGATTGCTACCGCCGGAGCGCCTACGATCCGCTTGCCGGGCTGGCGCCGGTCGGCGACTGCGAGCCGGCCAACATGGACGATCCGCTGGTGCGCGAAGCGATCAGCCGAAGCGAGACACTTCAGAAGTTCCTGAGATGGTCGATCCTTCCCCAGGCCCGGGTCGAGCGCTCGCGCTGCTCGGCGAAAGTGACGATCGGCGATGCCCGCTACGGGAGCAGGGGCCGTTCGCAGCTGGGCCGGGAGACAATGATCAGAACCTGCTAGAATTCGATCAACGCAGCGTCTGCGCGGACTTCCGCCCCGCGAGACATATTGCCGTTGCGAGCGAGTGCGCCTTTGCTGGCGCCTAAACTTCAGCCGGCATTCGTGTGACGGACGATCCGGCCGTTAGAGTCCTTGATGATGGGGCAACTGCCGTCGACGCTTGCTGGGAAAAGTGAAGCTAAAGACGGTCAATCGAACAATTCAAATAGCTATTGCGACAACAGATGCGCAGCTCATTGAGGCTGAATGGACCCGTAGGAGCTCCTGCGGCTAAAATCCTTCACCGCCTCCTGGTCCTCCCGCGACTGTGCCGTCAAAGCCTCCCATTCTGCAGCGGTTCGGCACACTTTCCTGATGATTTGGGAGCCGATCCTCTTCTCCTCCTTGCAGACGCGCTTTTCCTTCTGTTCTTGCTCGGAAGCCGTGGCAGGCTGAGCAATGAGTGCCGCCGCGAATATCGCGCCAATGGCTCTGCGCATCATTCTACTACTCCTGTTTTTACTGGAAGCCTTTTTACAGGGGGGATCAAGGAGCTGCAAGCTACTCTCTGGAATTTGTGAGGTGAGCTGCCGACTTCTTCTTTAACCCGAACTGCGCCGCCGCTTAGTGTCCGACCCGGACCAGCTCCCCGGTCGGAGCGTCCGACGTCAGCCGCTGAACTATGAAATCGGCGACCGCCTCCGGTGGCTTGACGCTTTCCGGCTCCTCGCCGGGATAAGCGAGCTGGCGCATCCGGGTCCGGGTCGGCCCGGGGTTGATTACGTGCACCCTCATCTTGCCCGAATGCTCGGTCTCGTCGCCGTAGGAGAAGACGAGGTTTTCGAGCGCCGCCTTCGACGAACCGTAGGCGCCCCAGAACGCGCGCGGTTGGTGGCCGACCGACGACGTGATCGCGACGACCTCGGCCCGCTCGGCCTTTCTCAGCATCGCGTCGAACGCGGCGATCAGCGCCTGGTTGGCGACGACGTTCAAGGTGAGGATACGCGCATATTCCTTGGGGTCGATATGCTCGACCGGGCTTAGCGAGCCGAGCATCGCCGCGTTGAGTACCAGCACGTCGAGCGCCGGCCAGCGCTCGCCGGCCGCGGCCGCAAGCTTGCCGACCGATTCGCCTTCGGTGAGGTCGAGCGGAGCGATCGTCGCGCACCCGCCCGCTTCGTGGATCCGCTCCTCGACCGCCTCCAGCCCCTCGGCCGTTCGGGCGACGAGGATCACGTGCGCGCCGGCCTTGGCAAGCGCCTCGGCAGTCGCCGCGCCGATCCCGCGGCTCGCCCCGGTAACGAGCGCCAGCTTTCCGGTGAGGGGTTCGTCGCCGTCGGTCATTGTGGGGCCTGTAGAGCAGGCGCGTCCGCGTTCAAATCGTCATTCCCGCGAAAGCGGGACCTAGCTATCTTCTTTTCTGGGTCCCCGCTTCGCGGGGATGACGACAAAAAACTACCGGCTCGCCACAAGCGAAAGCCCGCCGGCCGACGAGCTTTCCTCGACGTCGGTCAGGCGGGTGGGATAGTCGCCCGTGAAGCAGGCGTCGCACCGCTGCGGCTGGGCCCGGTCGCGGGTTTCGCCGAGCGCCCGGTACAGCCCCTCGATCGAGATGAAGGCGAGGCTGTCGGCGTTGATGTAGTCGCGCATCTGCTCGACGCTCATCTGGGCGGCAAGAAGCTTCGCCCGCTCGGGTGTGTCCACTCCGTAAAAGCAGCTGTTCCTGGTCGGCGGCGAGGCGATCCGCATGTGCACTTCGCGAGCTCCGGCATCGCGCATCATCTGTACGATCTTCAGGCTCGTGGTGCCGCGGACGATCGAATCGTCGATCAGCACCACGCGCTTGCCGGCGATCAGCGCCGAGTTTGCATTGTGCTTCAATTTGACGCCGAGGTTGCGGACCTCCTGGCTCGGCTGGATGAACGTGCGCCCGACATAGTGGGAGCGGATGATCCCGAGCTCGAACGGAATCTTCGAATCCTGGCTGAACCCGATCGCAGCGGGTACTCCGCTGTCAGGAACCGGAACGACGATATCGGCCTCCACCGGCGCCTCGCGCGCAAGCTCCGCCCCGATATTCTTCCGGACCTCGTAGACCGACGTTCCGTCCAGCACCGAATCGGGCCTCGAGAAATAGACATGCTCGAAGATGCACGGGCGCGGCCTGGCCTTCTCGAACGGCCGGAAGGACCTCAGGCCGGATCCGTTGACGATCACCAACTCGCCCGGTTCGACATCGCGGATGAAGGTCGCGCCGATGACGTCGAGGGCGACGGTCTCGGAGGCGAAGATCGTCGCCTCGCCGAGCTTGCCCATCACCAGCGGCCGGATTCCGAGCGGATCGCGGCAGGCAATCAGCCCTTCTTCGGTCAGGACGACCAGCGAATAGGCTCCCTCGACCTGCTTCAACGCATCGGTCAGCCGGTCGATCGGCGCCGGCTCCTGCGAGGTGGCGACGAGGTGGATGACGACTTCGGTGTCACTGGTCGACTGGAAGATCGAGCCGCGCCGGTTGAGAGTGCGCCTGAGCTTCATCGCGTTCGAAAGATTGCCGTTGTGGGCGATCGCAAAGCCGCCGTCGTTGAGCTCGGCGTACAGGGGCTGGACGTTGCGAAGCGCAGTCTCGCCGGTGGTCGAATAGCGGACGTGACCGATCGCGGCCCTTCCCGGCAGCTTGGAGATCACGTCGTCGCGTCCGAAATTGCCGGCGACATGGCCCATCGCCCGGTGCGAGTGGAATTGCTTGCCGTCGTAGCTGGTCATCCCGGCGGCTTCCTGGCCGCGGTGCTGGAGAGCGTGCAATCCGAGCGCGGCGAAGCTCGCCGCATTGTCGGCGCCCCAGATGCCGAAAACGCCGCATTCCTCGCGCAGCTTGTCCCCGTCTAGTCCAATGGCGTCAAAAGGATTGGTCGTCAGCATGTCCCACCCACTTGCTGCTAGGCCGATGATATAGGGATCGTTGCACCGTTTGTCGCCCCCTTGGGTGCAGGACTTGAAGCAATCGCAATGCTGCTCCACGGTGCAGCCGAAATCAGTAAGGGATCGCAACCTATGCCGACCTATGAAGCGCCTGTGAAAGACACGCTCTACGTGCTCGACGACGTCCTCCAGATCGGCCGTTATTCGAACCTTCCGGGATTTTCCAACGCCACTCCCGACCTCGTCGAGGCGATTCTCGAGGAGGGCGGCAAACTCGCCGCCGAAGTGCTCCAGCCGCTCAACAAGGTCGGCGACGAGGTCGGCTGCAAGCGCAACGACGACGGCTCGGTAACGACTCCTCCGGGCTTCAAGCAGGCCTACAAGCAATTCTGCGATGCCGGCTGGCCGACCCTGACCGCTCCGGAGGAATATGGCGGGCAGGGCCTGCCGCAGGTGATCGGCACCGCGGTCGGGGAATATGTCCTCTCCGCCAACCACAGTTTCGAAATGTACCAGGGGCTGACTTCGGGCGCGATCGCCACCCTCGTCATCAAGGGCAGCGACGAGCAGAAACAGACTTACCTTCCCAAAATGGTGACCGGTGAGTGGACCGGGACGATGAACTTGACCGAGTCTCATTGCGGAACCGACCTGGGGCTCCTCAAGACCCGCGCCGAGCCCAACGACGACGGCAGCTATTCGATCACCGGCACCAAGATCTTCATCTCGTCGGGGGAGCACGACATGTCCGAGAACATCGTCCACATGGTGCTCGCAAAGCGCTCCGGCGCCCCGGACAACGTCAAGGGCATCTCGCTGTTCGTGGTCCCCAAATTCCTCGTCAACGAGGACGGCTCGCTTGGCGAACGCAACCCGGTCTCCTGCGGCGCCATCGAGAAGAAGATGGGAATCCACGGCAATGCGACCTGCGTGATGAACTATGACGGGGCGAAGGGCTGGCTTGTCGGCGAGCCGGAGAAGGGCCTCCAGGCAATGTTCATCATGATGAACGCCGCCCGGCTCGGCGTCGGCCTTCAGGGTCTCGCCCAGGGCGAGGTCGCCTACCAGAACGCGGTCCAATATGCGCGCGAGCGCCGGCAGGGCAGGGCGCTCAACGAAGACCGCCGCGATCCCGACGCCAAGGCCGATCCTTTGTTCGTCCACCCCGACGTGCGCCGGATGCTGATGCAGATGCGTTGCTGGAACGAAGGCGCCCGGGCGCTCGTCCTGTGGGGCTCGCTTCAGGTCGACCTGATGCGCCGCTCGCCCGACGAGGCGGAACGCCAGTCGGCCGAAGACCTGCTCGGCCTGCTGACCCCGGTCATCAAGGGCTATCTGACAGACAAGGGCTTCGAGGCGGCGGTCCTGGCGCAGCAGGTGTTCGGCGGCCACGGCTATATCCGCGAGCACGGGATCGAGCAGTTCGTCCGCGACGCGCGGATTGCGCAGATCTACGAAGGCACCAACGGCATCCAGGCGATGGACTTGGTCGGCCGAAAGCTTCCCAAGGATGGCGGCCGGGCAATCCGGGCGTTCCTCGAGCTGCTCGGCCAGGAGATCGCCGAGGCGAAGGCGGCGGGCGACCCGGCGGGCGTCGCAGCGGCGCTGGAGCCTGCGGTGGGCGACCTTCAGGCCGCCACCATGTGGCTCGCCCAGAACGGTATGGCCGACCCGAACAACGCCGGGGCCGGAGCCTATCCGTACATGGACCTGCTGGGCCTCGTCAGCCTCGGGTGGATGTGGATGAAGATGGCGCGGGTATCGTCCAAGGCGCTCGAGGAGGGCGTCGACGACAGCCAGTTCCACGAGGCGAAGCTCGCCACCGCGCGCTTCTACGCCCAGCGCGAGCTTGTCGAAGCCCCGTCGCTTCGCCGCAAGATCGAGGCCGGGGCCGAGTCGGTCATGGCGATCCCCGAAGAGGTATTCTGAGCCGCCGGCCCAGGGCGGTTCGCCTCGTCGCGCAGACAGGTCAGCCGATCCCAGCTGAACCGATCGACAGCTACATTTCACCCGGTCTGGCGTTGAACTCTCGGTGGCGACGTCTCGCGCCTTACGGGTGCGCGGGGCCTTAGGCACCAAGCCTGCACCGGGAGATTTCATGGCTCTGTCCACGACTGAAGACTATTGGAACCGCCGGGCCCTCGCCGAGACGAAGGCGGCGCTGGGCTGCGACGATGCGCACGTTGCATCGATCCACGTCGATCTCGCCACCAGGTGCGTCCGCCAGTGCCTGCTCGAGCGGGAACGGATCGAGAATGACGCTGACCTCGTCATGACTCCCCGACAAGCCGTCACAGGGCAGCGCTGAATCAGAATCTCGCGGTGCCGCCCGCGGAGCAGGCGCGGCCTAATTTCGCTTATAAACCAGGGCGCTGATAGCCTTGCGGCAGCGGGGTGGGCCGCATCGCCCGCGCCATTCCCTCCTCGGCAGCCTCGCTGACGAAGTGATGCGCGTGCTGGCGGATCAACGCCGCCACCTGGCGATCGTCGGACGTATGCAACACCCTCACACCGCCGGGGATGTCCTCGATCTTGAGCGTGATCCGGTCGCGGTTCGCGAACAGCTCGCGGAACACCGGGTCGGCGGTCCGTATCGGCTCGTCGCGATCGTAGCTCGCCCGCATTTGCCGGACATGCGTGCGGATCAGCTCCGCCACCCGCGGATCGTCGCTCGTGGTTGTTGTGAGAACGCCGTTTGGGACGTTGCGGACGGTGCGTTCGATCTTATCCGGGCTGGTTAGCAACCCGCGGATCACGCGCATCTCGTCCATCGACGCGCCCATCATCCCGCCGCCCATCATGCCCCCGCCCATCATCGGCATTCCGCCGCCCATCACTGCCGACGAAGTGGCGGGCGGCTGGGCATTGTTCGCCACCGCGTCTTGGCGCTCGGGCGACGAGCAGGCGAGGATGACCGGACCAAGAAGAGCGACCAGCACTGCCCGGCGCAATCCGGCGACTTGCGTTTTCATCGGTTCTCTCCCTTTTGAAAAACAACGCACTTTGCCACTGTGAGGGTCCGGCTGATCTGATATTGCTCGCTGCAGCAGGGGAGAGACTCATGGATCGCAGGCAATTCCTTTCCGCCGCCACCGTCGGTGGCGCTGCGGCGCTCACATTTGGCTATTCGCAAGTCGGCGGGGCGCAGTCGAACCAGGTTCAGCCACCCGCCGCCACTCCCGGCCGGAGCAGCTCCTGGGATGAGATCAAGAGCCAGTTCGAGATCGAGCCGGGGATGGTGCAGATGACGAGCTTCTACCTCGCCTCGCACCCGAAGCCGGTGCGGGATGCGATCGAGCGGCACCGGCGCGGCCTCGACCTCAATTCGGTCGCCTATATCGACGAGAATGTCGGCCGGTTCGAGCAGGCGGTCCGCGACTCCGCCTCCGGCTACATGGGCGTGAGCGCGGACGAGCTCGCCTTCACCGACAGTACGACCATGGGCCTAGGGCTCGTCTATTCGGGGCTGAAGCTTAATGCCGGGCAGGAGATCCTGACCGACACTCGCGACCATATCGTCACCACCGTTTCGGCGCGCTACGGAGCGGAGCGTTCCGGTGCGAGCCTCCGACAGACGCCGCTCTACGCCGACCCGGCGCGGGTGAGCGTCGACGAAGTGGTCGGCAACGTCCGCAGCAACCTTCGGGACACCACGCGGCTTCTGGCGATCACCTGGCTCCATTCCGGGACGGGCGTCAAAATGCCGGTCAGTCGGATCGCCGAGGTCGTCCGGTCCCACAACCGCGGCAAGTCGGCGGAGGAGCGGACCCTGCTCGCGGTCGACGGAGTCCACGGTTTCGGAATCGAGAATGTCGCAATCCCCGATCTCGGCGCCGACTTCTTCATCGCCGGAACCCACAAATGGCTGACCGGCCCCCGCGGCACCGGGCTGATCTGGGCCAGGAACGATGCCTGGCCGTTCGTCCAGCCGGCGATCCCGACGTTCGACCCGATGTGGCGCGACGTTCCGTTCGACCGGATGCCCCTTGCCGCGCTCCACACGCCGGGAGGATTCCACAGCTTCGAGCATCGCTGGGCGTTGACCGAGGCGTTCAACTTCCATTCCGCCATCGGTAAGGATCGAATCGCAAATCGAATCCATGAGCTGAACAGCCGGGCAAAGACGCAGATGGCGCAGCTTCCCAAAGTCCGGATCCACACGCCAATGAGCGCCGATCTGTCGGCCGGGATCATTGCGTTTGAAGTTGCGGGGCTGAGCCCGGGCCAGGTCGTGGACGGGCTGCACCGCCAGGGGATCATCGCGAGCGCAACGCCCGGCTTTTACCGACCGAACCTCGCCCGTGTCGCCCCGAGCCTCCTGACCACCGAGCCCGACGTCCAGCGGACCGTCCAGGCGATCGCGGCGCTCTAACGGAAGGGCTTCTGGCCCTTAGCCATTGTCCTGCCTCTCCCTTTGCGCCTCGAGGCGCTTGAGCATGGTTGCACGCGCGTCCCAGACGTCGGCGCTGCGCTCGAAGACCGCCTTCATCCTGTCATTGCCGATCGCCGATCCTCGGGCGCGGTCGTCGTTGGCCATCGTCTCGCAGCCGGCGGACGTGTCCTCGGTCTTGCGCGGCCCACGCTCGGCCGGGCGAGAACGTAAGCCGTCATGGCTGTCGAGAGCTTCACGGGCGCGCTCCTGCGTCTCATCCCCGGCTGTGCCGGGATCAACCGTCTGTTCGGGCTCGGTCATGGTTCTACCGGGCGTCCTGCCGGGGACGGTAATGGCTTCGCGCCACGTCGCCCTTGATGAGGTGGGACTTGAGCTTCCGCCGCAGCCGGTCGGCGCCGTCCGTGCTCATGCAGACCAGCCGGACTCCGCCGCTCGGCAGAGTCTCGATCGCGGAAACTCCGACCTTGGCGGTCTGGCATTTCGCGATGACTGCTCCCTCGTCGAGGGATAGGTTGATTGTCCGGCTCATAGGCTGGTTGCGCTCCATAGACGTAGGCGGGAGCACGTTTGCGTCTCTCGGCAGCCTGATGCCTAGGGGAAAAGTGTTCAGGCGGTCGGCCCTTATACCACATCAGCAGCTTCAGACCTAATGCGGTGCGGCCGACGCGCCCTGAAATCCGACCCTTATCGGGAGGACTTGCGCCGCTCGACATACCAGGGGGTCAGCATCGTCACTTCGTTGAGCTTCTTCTTTCTCGGCGCCAGCCGGCTCATGCGCGAGAGTTAGGTGGCCGCGGGTTAACGGCGCGGCGAACGAACAGGATTAGCGGCTTATTATCTAAGCGCCTTCTACGGGCAGGAAATCGGGTACCGAAAGGTAGCGCTCGCCGGTGTCGTAGTTGAAGCCGAGGATTCTCGGATTTTCGCCCAGATCGGGCAGCTTTTTGTCGATCGCGGCGAGCGTTGCGCCCGACGAAATGCCGACCAGAATTCCTTCTTCGCTCGCGGCTCGAAGCGCCATCCGCTTCGCTTCGTCGGCGCCGACCTGGATGATGCCATCGATCGCCTTCGTGTCGAGGTTGGCGGGAACGAAGCCGGCGCCGATCCCCTGGATAGGGTGGGGCGAGGGCTCGCCGCCGCTGATCACCGGCGACAGCTCCGGCTCGACAGCGAACACCTTGAGGTCCGGCCAGGCCTTCTTGAGCACATGCGCGCAGCCGGTGATGTGGCCACCGGTTCCCACTCCTGTGATTAGGACGTCGATCGGCTCGTCGCGGAAATCGTCGAGGATTTCCCGTGCGGTCGTTCGCTCGTGGACCTCGACATTGGCGGGGTTGTCGAACTGCTGCGGCATCCACGCGTCCTTGGTCTCCGCAACGATCTCCTGAGCCCGGGCGATCGCGCCCTTCATTCCCTTCTCGCGCGGCGTCAGGTCGAAGCTGGCGCCGAACGCCAGCATCAGCCGCCGCCGCTCCAGGCTCATGCTTTCGGGCATCACCAAAATCAGCGGATAACCCTTCACCGCGGCGACCATCGCGAGCCCGATTCCGGTGTTTCCGGAGGTCGGCTCGACGATGGTCCCGCCCGGCTTGAGCTTGCCCGACGCTTCGGCGTCCTCGACCATCGCAAGCGCGATCCGGTCCTTGATCGACGCGGCCGGGTTGGAGCGCTCCGACTTGATCCACACCTCGGCCTGCTCGCCGAACAGGCGGTTCACTCGAATGTGCGGGGTGTTGCCGATGGTGTCGAGGATGCTGGAAGCCTTCATCGCGCGCTCTCCTGTTGCAATGTTTCCGCCAAATCGGGTGGGTCAAAGGTCGTTGCAAGGCGCAGCTCGGGGAATCGCCACGCCCAGATCGCGACGATCGCGATCGCTCCGACGCCGCCGGCGACCACGGCCGCGACCGGGCCGATGAGCGCCGCGAGAAAGCCGGATTCCGCCTCCCCGAGCTCGTTGGAGGCCGAGATCGTCAGCATCGAAACGGCCGACACTCGACCCCGCTTCTCGTCAGGCGTGTGAAGCTGGATCAGCGACTGGCGTATGTAGACGGAGAACATGTCGGCGGCGCCCGCGACGAACAGCGCCGCCAGCGACAACGGCATCCAGGTCGAAAAGCCGAACACGATCGTCGCGAGCCCGAACACCGCAACCGAGGCCAGCATTTTCGAGCCGACCTGGGTCTTGAGCGGCCGGAACGAGAAATAAAGGGCGGTGAGCGCAGCGCCTGCAGCCGGGGCGGCGGCGAGCTGCGAAAGGCCGGTGGCTCCGACCTCGAGGATATCGCGGGCGTAGATCGGAAGCAGAGCGGTTGCGCCGGCGAGAAGCACTGCGAACAGGTCGAGCGTGATCGCTCCCAAGACCAGCTTGTTGTGCCACACGTAGCTGAGCCCATCGACGATCTGCCGCACCGGATGGCGACCGGTCTCGATCGGGCTTCGCTCGATGCCCCTGATGAGCGACAGGAATATCAGCGCGATTACGAACAGGATCGTGCTTGCAAGATAGGCCGCGGGCGGAAACCAGGCATAAGCGTAGCCGCCTATCGCCGGTCCGATGATCATCCCCGACTGCCAGGCAATCGAGGAAAGGGCGATGGCGTTGGGAAGCACCGCTTTTGGCACCAAATTGGGCGCGAGTGCCGATAGTGCGGGCCCGTGGAACGCCCTGGCGACTCCCAGCAGGACCGCGACGGTGAACAGGATCGGTAGGGTGACCGTCTCCATCCAGGTGAAGGCGGAGAGCGCTGCAGCGCACAGGGTCTGCAGTCCGACTGTAGCCCGGGCGACGTTGCGGCGGTCGACATGGTCGGCGACCCAGCCGACCAGCGGCGTCAGGAAAAAGAGGGGCAGGAACTGGAACAGCCCGATGAGCCCGAGTTGAAGCGCGGCTTCCTGGACCCCCATCGTCCGCCGGGCGATCGAATAGACCTGCCACCCGATAATCAGGATCATCGCGAACTGCGCCAGGGTCGTCGCCAGCCGCGCCAGCAGATAGGCGCGAAACGCCGGGATCTTCAGCGGGGAGGCTGCCATTCGTCAACGCCACTAGGACAGCTGCGGCCGATTCGCTAACCACTAGCCGTGGCCAAGACGAAATCCCGATATGTCTGCCAGTCATGCGGCTCGGTCAGCAGCCGCTGGCAAGGCCAATGCCCGGACTGCGCAGAGTGGAACACGCTCGTGCAAGAGGCCGCGGAAGTGACGAACATTTTCGCCGCCAAGCACAATCTCCAGGGCGGCGGCCGGAGGATCGACTTGGTCGGACTCGACGTGCCGGCGGCGCTGCCCGAGCGAATCGTGAGCGGCGTCGCCGAATTCGACCGCGCGGTCGGCGGCGGGATCGTTCCAGGTTCGGCGATGCTGGTCGGCGGCGATCCCGGTATCGGCAAGTCGACCCTGCTCCTGCAGATCGGTGCGAAGCTGGCCGCCAGCGGCCGCAACGTCGTCTACGTTTCCGGCGAGGAATCGGCCGAGCAGGTGCGGCTCCGGGCGCTCCGGCTGGGGCTTGGTGACGCGCCGGTCCGGCTCGCAGCGGCGACGTCAGTCCGTGACGTTCTGACGACCTTGGGGGAAAGCGATCCGCCCGACCTGCTGGTGATCGATTCGATCCAGACGATGCATTCCGACCTGATCGAGGGCGCTCCGGGGACCGTCAGCCAGGTGCGCGCGAGCGCCCAGGAGCTGGTCCGGTTCGCCAAGGAGCGCGGCACCGCCGTCGCGCTGGTCGGCCATGTCACCAAGGACGGGACGATCGCCGGCCCGCGGGTGCTCGAGCATATGGTCGACACGGTGCTGAGCTTCGAAGGCGAACGAAGTCATCAGTACCGGATTCTCCGGGCGCTCAAGAACCGCTTCGGCGGAACCGACGAGATCGGCGTGTTCGCGATGGAGGGCGTCGGGCTGACCGAAGTGCCCAACCCGTCGGCCCTGTTTCTCACCCGCCGGGGCGAGCCGGTAAGCGGCACGAGCGTGTTCCCGGCGCTCGAGGGCTCACGGCCGGTGTTGGTCGAGATCCAGGCGCTGACGGTGCGGCTAGCGAGCGGAGCGACCCCGAGGCGGGCAGCGGTTGGATGGGACAGTGGGCGCCTGGCGATGATCCTCGCAGTGCTCGAGGCGCGCTGCGGGATGAGCTTCGCTTCGGCCGAGGTCTATCTGAATGTCGCCGGCGGCTACCGCCTCAGCGATCCGGCCGCCGATCTCGCGGTCGCCGCGGCGCTGGTCTCGGCGCTGTCGGAGCGGCCGGTCCCGAGCGAGGCAGTGGTCCTCGGCGAAGTCGCGCTTTCCGGTGAAATCCGCCCGGTCGCCCACGCGTCGCTTCGGCTCAAGGAATCGGCCAAGCTCGGTTTCGAGCAGGCCTGGGCGCCGAAGGAGGTGAAGCCGGTCGACGGAATTTCGCTCGCCCATTTCACCAACCTGCGGGCGCTCGTCGACCACATCCTCGGCCGATAGTCGTCATTGCGAGCGAAGCGAAGCAATCCAGCGTCCTTTCTGGATTGCTTCGTCGCTTTCGCTCCTCGCAATGACGACGGTTGTTCGCTAGCGGGCGAGGCACCATGAGCGCGCTCGACATCTTCGTGGTCCTGCTCCTGTTCGGCGGCGGCGCGGTCGGCTTCGTCCGCGGCTTCGTCCACGAGCTGCTGTCGCTCTTTGCCTGGGTCGCGGCGATCGCGATGCTGACGTTATTCCACACCCAGCTCACCGGCGGCCTGGCGAGCGCGGTCGACGGCTACGCGGCTGCGGCAGTGCTCGCTTTCGCCTTGCTGTTCGTTCCGACCTTCATTCTGGTCAAGTTGATGGCGCGCTCGATCGGAGGAAGGACCCGCCGCTCGCTCCTCGGCCCCGTCGACCGGGTTCTCGGCGGCGGCTTCGGAGTGATCAAGGGCCTGCTTGCCGCGACCCTGTTCTTCCTGTTCGCCAACCTTGCGACCGACCTCGTCTACGGGCCGGAAGCCGAGCGGCCGGAATGGATGACGAGCTCGCGGACCTATCCGCTTCTCAACGCAAGCGGGCTGGCGATCGTCGACTGGGTCGAGACACGGCGCAATGGAAATGAAACGGAGCAGCAATCGTGATCCGCCTGTACGACACCATGGCCCGCGAGAAGCGCGAGTTCGTCCCCGCCGACGCGGAGCGGATCACAATGTATGTGTGCGGACCGACGGTCTACGGCCGCGCCCATATCGGCAATGCGCGCCCCGCGGTTGTGTTCGACACGCTCGCCCGGCTGCTTCGCCACGTCTTCGGCCTAGACAGCCTCGTCTACGCCGCAAATGTCACCGACGTCGAGGACAAGATCATGGCGGCTGCGGAGGCCGAGGGCGTGCCCATCGAGACCATCACCGAGCGCTACAGCCGCTGTTATTTCGACGATCTGGCGGCACTCGGAGTCCCGCCGCCGGACCTCGTGCCGCTGGCGACTAAGACGATCCCCGAGATGATCGGCATGATCGGGCGGCTGATCGACGCCGGCCACGCTTATGCGGCAGAGGGGCACGTTCTGTTCGACGTGCCGAGCTGGCCCGAATACGGGCGGCTGTCCGGCCGGTCGATGGACGAGATGATCGCCGGCGCCCGGGTCGAAGTTGCGCCCTACAAGCGCTCGCCCGCCGATTTCGTGCTGTGGAAGCCGAGCAGCGACGATCAGCCCGGCTGGGACAGCCCCTGGGGGCGCGGGCGTCCCGGCTGGCACATTGAATGCTCGGCGATGATCGAGAAGCATCTTGGCGAGACGATCGACATCCATGGCGGCGGCCTCGACCTCGAATTCCCGCATCATGAGAACGAGATCGCACAGAGCCGATGCGCCCACGGGGGTGCGCCGCTGGCGCGCTACTGGCTGCACAACGGAATGCTCTCGATGGCTTCGGCCAAGATGTCGAAAAGCATCGGCAACGTCGTTCGGATCGATGAGCTTCTGGAGCAGGGTCACAAGGGCGAGGTGCTGCGCTTCGCTTTGCTTTCCGCCCAATACCGGCAGCCCCTGGAATGGTCGGACAGCCTGACCGCGCAATCGAAGGCGACGCTGGACGGCCTATATCGTCTCGCCGGCGACGCCGGGGCGGGTGAGCCCGACTCTGGTGTGGTCGATGCCCTGTCCGACGATCTCAACACGCCGCTTGCGCTCGCCCGGCTGAACGCGCTCGAGGACCCGCGCACTCTCAAGGGCAGCGCGGCGCTGCTCGGGCTGCTCACCCAAAGCCCCGACCAATGGTTCAGGGGCGGCGAAGACGACGAAGCCGAAATAGAGGCCCGGATAGCCGAGCGCGCGGACGCGAAGACGCGCCGCGACTTCGCGGCTGCCGACCGAATCCGCGACGAGCTGAAATCGGACGGAATCGTCTTGGAGGACACGCCGTCGGGCACCACATGGCGCAAGGAGTGAACGCGCCGCTCTACACGCCCGCCATTTTGCGCCTCGCAGCCTCGCTGCGCGAGCCGGTTCGGCTCGAGCGAGTCGACGGCAAAGCCGAAGAGCGCTCGCCGACCTGCGGAAGCAGTGTGCGGCTCGAGGTTCAGATCGATTCGGCCGGCCGCGTCGAGGCTCTGTCGCTTGAGGTCCAGGCCTGCGCGTTCGGGCAAGCGTCGGCGAGCCTGGTCGAAGCGGGCGCTGAAGGGCGCGGCCGCGAGGACGTGAACAGCGCGCTCGAACAGCTGACCGCCTGGCTTTCAGGGGAGTGCGACGAGCCGCCGTCCGGCTGGCCGGGATTCGAAGCGCTTGCCCCGGCGCGTACCCGACAAAGCCGCCACGGCGCCATTCTTCTGCCGCTGCGGGCGCTGCTCGCCGCTTTGGGTGAGCGCCCCCGATGAACGAGAGCGAGGCGGCCGCGGTCGCGGCGGGGACGGCGCTCCTCGACGTCGCTCTGATGCTCGGCGCCGCGCTCCTGTTCGTCGCCATTTTCCGGCGCCTCGGGCTGGGAGCGACGCTCGGCTACATCGTCGCCGGGGCGATCATCGGACCCTTCGCGCTGGGGCTGATCGAAGAGCCGGAATCGGTGATGCAGATCTCCGAGATCGGCATCGCGATGCTCCTGTTCCTGATCGGGCTCGAGCTTCACCCGGCGCGCCTGTGGCGGTTGCGCACCGACATCTTCGGCCTCGGCCTGTTCCAGGTCGTCGCCTGCGGCCTGGTCCTGAGCGCGCTCATCTATTTCGGGCTGGGCTTCAGCATCGCTGCAAGCCTGGCGATCGGCCTCCCGCTCGGGCTCTCGTCGACGGCGCAGGTCATGCCGATGCTGCGTTCCTCGGGGCTCATGCATCAACCCCATGGCGAGCGCGCCTTTTCGATCCTTCTTTTCCAGGACCTGTCACTGGTCCCGCTCATCACCATTATCGCCGCAATGTCGCGCGCTCCGGCCGACCCCGGCACCCCGACCGGACTGACTCTCGCGATCTATACGGTGGCGGCGGTCGTCGGGCTGGTGCTTGCCGGAAGGCTGATCCTCAACCCGTTGTTCAAGCTCGTCGGCCGTCTCGGCGAGCGCGAATTGTTGGCAATTATATCTTTAACTTCACAGGCTCCTCATGGTACACGATTCGGGACAGGCCGGCGCTGAAACCGTAGAGGTTACGAAGGAGATGATCGACGCGGGAGTTGAGGCTATTTTGCCTTGGCTGGAGGAGGAGTGGTTTTCTCTTCATCACCGCCGCGCCGTGTGCGATGCATTTTTGGCAATGCGAAAACTAGAGAACAGCAGCCCTTGTGAACGAGCATGATGTCGTGGGTTAGGGCTTTGGCATCTGTGATCCATTTTCGTATGCTGCTGATATCTATCCGCCGCTCCCCGACGAAGTTGGTCCCTATCTCGTCGTCGGCCACATCCGACATGAAAACGAGCTGATTTTTCCTGGCTGCCACTCCGCCCAGTTGATGAACCACCATATTGCGATTTCTCGCCAGCGCCTTAGCGCGGACCATGACGTTCGTTAGTTTTCGATGAGCCTCCTCTGAGGCAAAGGTGGCGCTGAGATTTTCTATCAACCTTCGCTTGGCATCGAATGTCCGGATCGAGCCAAGCAGGACGCGAGCCCGAAATCCATCCACCCCAAGCAGTGCAGAGAGGGTGAACGACAGATGCAGCTCAAAGTTGGTGAACTCTCGCACCAACTCTCCGAGCGCGCTATGAAAGGCGGCGTATTCTCGATCCATACGCTCTTGAGGATGATCTGTCATGCCCAACCCATCCGAAAACGATACCTACTCCGAGTCTGAGACGGTGGCCCGCCGGGAGGCAGCGCTGAAACGCGCCTTCGCGACTCCCCCCAAGCCGCACAAGGATAGCAAGCTTGGGAGAAAACCAAAGGACGGCAAGGCTGGATGAGGTCGCTGTTCTGCTTCCTGCTGTGCTTAGCGGCTTGCGACCAAGCATCTGAACGGACATCCGCGTCAGCGCCCGCCTTCAGCTATGAGGCTCAATTTCCGGGCGCGTCAAAAGAGCCTCAAAATCGTTATTCGCGCCAGCTATTCGAGATGAACGGTCAGGTCCGCTTAGCCACTTTCCGCAAGTTGATGGTCGAGTCAGACAAACAGTGCGATCTCGTCACGGAAGCGCTTTTGATGGGGAGCTACGAGGGCATGGATTTTTGGCGGATAGCTTGCACTGACTCCGGCCAATGGCGGGTGTCGATAGAGCCCGATTCTTCAACCAGGCTGATGAGCTGTGCGGCGGTTGAGGAGCTAGGAAATAACTGCGAGGCGTTTGAATCGTAGCGTATGAGCGGGACTGAAAACGGACTAATCGCTAACCGCGAGGATCGTTAGGAAATGGAACGCCAGAATCCAGCTGAATCGATTTCAACATCGACAGCAGCGCCAGCGCATTTGGGAAGTCCAATTGCATCTGCTCGTAGTCAGGGCCGGGTCCATTTTGCCACTGTATCACCACCCACTCCGGCCGCCCCTGTGTATCGTGTGATACGTGGGCACCCAATATACGATCCGCGTGAATCATTGCGGGCGGCTGGTTACTCGCCATCCACTCGCCGTATGTCTTGTCCTTTGGATGAGCCATTTTACTTTTCCCCTGCCGATTCAACGCAGGGAAGCTAATTGCCGCTAGCTTAGAGTCCAGCGTTTGCGGGGTGTTCCGATCTGACGCGGCGGCTCGAAATAGCTAGGCGGCGAGCGCAGCAGGTCTCCGATAGGTAAGGCGCTTGCCGACGCCGCCCTTGAGCGCCAGTGCGGCGCGTTCGCCGTCCGTCATGTCGCGGGTGTTGTAGCGGAAATCGAACTCACGGCAGTATCGGCCAAGGTGCGCTTCGCTCATGTGATGATAGGTGCCGATCACGCCGCGTTTGAAGATGGAGAAGAAGTTTTCGGCGGTGTTGCTGTGCGCAAAACCGCCCATGCGGACATATTCGTCGCGGCTGTGAATGACGCTGGTGTGTCCGGCGAACTCGCGGCCGACGCGGGTGTAAACCATGTTCTCGTCGGTCATGAGGTGCGAAGCGCGATCGACATTGGTAACGATCAGCGGGCGAAGCGTTTTGGCGTTCACATTGGCAACGTGGAACGAACGGGCGTGGCCTTCGCGGCAAACGAGCGCGACGACGGCTTTCTTAGGCTTCACGGCGCGGGTGGCGCGGTTGCGCTGCTTTCCGCCGACGAAGGTTTCATCTGCTTCCACGACGCCATTGGGGCCGCCCAGAGGCGCGTTGTTGCCGCTCATGGCTTCACGGATACGGTGGCAGAGGAACCACGCGGTTTTGTAGGTGACGCCAAGCATGCGCTCCATCTGCTTCGCGCTCATGCCCTTCTTTGAAGCGGCGAGCAGATGGAAGGCGAGCAGCCATTTGTGCAGCGGAACGTGGCTGCGCTCCATGATCGAGCCGGTGCGAACGGTGAACTTGTCACGGCAATCGTGGCAGAGGAAATAGACGGCCTGCGTCTTGCCTGCGAGGCGAGCGATGCGGGTCGAACCGCAATATGGGCAGTTCGGCTCGCCAGCCCAACGGGACGCTTCGCAATGAGCCTGCGCGGCATCTTCATTGTGGAAAATGGGGTCGGTGATGTTGACGGTCATGGCGACGGCTTCCCTCTGTAGGGAGGGTATGCGTTAGGCCGTCGGTGAAGTCAAGTATATAATTGCCGAATTGTTCGTGGTGGCTGGGCTGTTCACCGTAATCGGAAGCGCGGCGCTGATGCACTCGCTTCACCTGTCGACGGCGCTCGGCGCCTTCATCGCCGGGGTGATGCTGGCCGAATCGCCGTACAGGCACGAGCTGGAGAGCGACATCGAGCCGTTTCGGTCGATCCTGCTCGGGCTGTTCTTTGTCTCGGTGGGCATGATGATCAACCTCGACGTCGTCGCGGCCCAGCCCCTGTTCGTCGCGGCGCTCGTCGTCGCGCTGATTGCGGTCAAGGCGGTTCTGATCGGGTCTCTCGGGCTGATGTTCGGGATGCCGATGGGACGGGCGGTGTGGCTCGGCCTGCTTTTGAGCCAGGGCGGCGAGTTCGGCTTCGTCTTGTTCGCCCAGGCGGAGCAGGCGCAGCTGATCCTTCCCGAGTCCGCGTCGCTGTTCAGCGCCGTCGTCATCCTGTCGATGATCTCCACTCCGCTGCTGATGGGGCTGGCGGCCTGGGTGAGGAATCGCATCCCCGGCACCGACCCCGGCCTGGCCGGGCCGGAAGTGTCGCCGGAATCGCGGGCGATCGTGGTCGGCTACGGCCGCTTCGGCCAGACCGTCGCGCAGATGCTGATGGCCAAAAGGATTCCGGTCACGATCGTCGACAGCAAGGCCGCCCAGATCGAGCTGAGCGAGGAATTCGGAACCAAGGTCTATTACGGCGACGGGACCCGAATCGACCTTCTCAGGACGGCTGGAGCGGCCGACGCGCAGGCGATCATCTTCTGCCATGACGGCAAGGATCCCGGCCGAGACAAGCTCGAGGCGATTCTCCAGGCTTTCCCGCAGGCGCAGGTGATGGTCCGGGTGTTCGACCGCCGGCAGGTGATGGAGTTCAGCGATCTGCCGCTCGCTCTCGTGCAGCGGGAGTTGTTCGAAAGCGCCGTCCGAATGGGCCGCGAGGCACTCGTTCGGCTCGGCGTTTCGGAGCGGGAGGCGGAGCGGGTGGAGCGGGAGTATCGGAACCGCGACGAGGAGCGGCTGGAGCTCCAAAGCGAAACCGGCGACCTGCATACCGGCAAGGAGCGGATGTTCGGCGCCGGCCGGTCGCTTGGCGACGACAAGCCCAGCGCAGATCGAGCCTAGGTTTCCCCGAGATACTCCTCGAGCGCCTTGATGATCGTATCGACGACGTCCTTGTGCGCTCCGTCGCTGCTCCTCACCCGGATGTGGGCCTCGGCATAGGCCGGGCCGCGCTCCTCCGACAGGCGCTCAAGAATGCTCTTGCGATCGCCGTTTCGAAGCAGCGGCCGGGTATTGCGCCGGCCGGTGCGGTCGGCAAGGACATCGACCGGAGCATCGAGCCAGATCGTGATCGCCCGCTCGTTGAGCAGCTCGCGAGTGCGCGGGTCGACATAGGCGCCGCCACCGGTCGCGATGACCCGGATTTCGCCGTCCATCAGCCTTGCCACCAGGCGCCGCTCGCCGTCCCGGAAATCGGCCTCGCCGTAGCGCTCGAACATTTCGGCCGCCGAATAGCCGGCGGCGTCCTCGATCGCGTCGTCGCTGTCGACGAACGGAAGCCGGAGCCGCCGCGCGAGCCTCCGCCCGACGGTCGACTTGCCGGCGCCCATCAGGCCGACGAGCACGATCGGGCGGTCGAGGCGCTCGCTCAGCTTTTGCATCGGCCGGGGGCTATACAGCGGCCCCGAAGGTCGGGCAAAAGCGCGCCGTCCCGAAGATCATAGCGGAAGGGCCGATGTCGCGAGCAATAGTTTTCCTGATCGTCATGATCGTCCTCATTGCAGTAGCGCTCGTGTTCCTGTCCAGCCAGGCGAGCGAAGTGGCGACTCAGCCGATCGAAGTAGACGTGACGAATGAAGCTGGCCGCTAGGGGCTACCTACTGATCGGAGCCGCTGCGGCTATCGCCATTCCGGCGATAGCGCAGGTGCGCAACACGGCTGCGCCGCCCGAAACCCAGGTGCCGGCGCAGGACACGGTGCCGCCAGCGACCCAACCTTCCCCGCAGCCGCAGGCGGCGCCGGCCCAGACGGAGGGCGGAGAGGTCGTCGAGGTCGACGAGCAGGAGCTCACGACCGAGCCGCCGCCGCCGCCGGTCGAATATCCAGACCACGCGCGCCGCGACCCGTTCACCGCTGGCGCGCTCGACCCGGTGCAGCTGGGCCTCAGGACCCAGCCGTGGGGCGATGCCAGCGGGGTTTTCCTGTCGGCTCTGATGCGGCAGATGGACACTCCCCTTGCCTCGCGGTGGGCGCACATCGCCCTTCGCAATGCATTGCTGTCCAGCACCCGGTCTCCGCGCGGGGTCAATCCGGTCGACTGGGCCGCCGAGCGGGCGTGGCTCCTGCTGCGCATGGGCGAAGCCGACGCCGGCCGGTTGATCGTCGGCGGAGTCGACACCGACCGCTTCACTCCCAAGATGGTCCAGGTGGCGGTCCAGAGCGCGCTCGCCAATTCCGACCCGCTTGGCCTGTGCCCGGTCGGCGAGGATCTCCGCCAGGCCGAGCCGGGAATCTTCCCGCTTGTCCAGGCGATGTGCTCGGCGCTCAACGGCGAGCCGGAATCGGCTGCAGCGCAGATCGATTCGGCGCGGCGCCGCGGCCGGGTCGGAGGAATCGACCTCGCCCTCGCCCAGAAGGTGGTCGGAGCGGCGTCGGACAGCAGCCGGGCGGTGACAATCGAGTGGGAGCCGGTCGAGGCTCTGACGACGTGGCGCTACGGCCTGGCGACGGCGACCGCGACGACCCCGCCCGGACGGTTGCTCGACAATGCGTCGCCGCAACTTCGCGCCTGGTATGCGCGTGCGCCGCTGATCCCGTTCCAGGATCGGCTTCAGTCGGCCCGAATCGCGACCGGCCTCGGAGTCTTTTCGTCGCAGGCGCTGACCGACTTCTATTCCTGGATTTACGATTCGACCGATCCCAACGAGCTTGGCGGAACCGACGCGTGGCAGCTCAGGCTGGCGTTCGCCGGCCGAAGCCAGGAGCAGCGGCTGGCGGCGATGCGGCGCCTGTGGCTTGGCGACGACCCGGTCCAGCGCGAAGCCTCGCGCGCACTCCTTGGCCGGGCGGCTGCGCGGATCGTTCCCGATCCCGAGCTCGAGGCGGACGCGCCCGACCTGATCGCCTCGATGCTTGCCGCAGGAATGGACAAAGAGGCGGCTCGCTGGGCGGACGCAATTGGCGGGATGGACGACGAATATGCCGACCGCGCCTGGGCGATGCTCGCGCTCGGCGCGCCCGAGGGCGCCGTCGACACCAGCGCAAGCCGGGTCAACGCGTTCATCGGCAGGGACGAAAGCCGCGGGCGCAAGCGCAGCGCCCTGCTCGTCGCCGGGCTCGCCGCTCTTGGCCGCCTCGACATCGGTGCCGCCTCGCGCCTTAACAGCCGCCATCGGTTGCACATCGAGCGGGGATCGCCGTGGACCCAGATGGTGGATGCCGCGGCGCGCCGGCGGCAGCCGGGAAGCGTGCTGGTCCTCGCCGGCACCGGCCTTCAGGCGCCCGACTGGAACTCGGTGCCTTCGTCTCACCTGTTCCATATCGTGATGGCGCTCCGCAACACCGGCCAGGACTTCTCTTCGCGGATGATCGCCGCCGAGGCGCTCGCCCGGACGTGACCGAGGCCGACCGAGCGCTGGTCGACCGCTTGCTCGACATGCTTGCAGCCGAGGTAGGGGCATCGCCGAACACGCTTGCTGCCTACCGCAATGATTTGGATAAGGCCGCGGCCGATCTTGGCGGAGAACTCGGAACGGCTGACGCTGCCGCTCTCTCCCGGCTCGGGCAGCGCTGGTCGTCGCTGGCCGCCTCGACGGTCGCTCGCCGCTCGTCGGCGCTTCGCCGTT
>JBPCOC010000012.1:0-12027 GCA_051000635.1 Sphingomicrobium sp.
TCGGTATCCTGGCGCTGCTGTGGAATGCGTTTGGGTGCTACGATTATGTGATGACGATGTCGGCAGACGAGGCGTGGCTGTCGCAATTCACCGCCGAGCAGATCGCATATTGGGAAGGGCTTCCTGGCTGGCTGACCGGATTCTGGGCGATCGGCGTATGGGGCGGCCTTGCGGGAGCGATCCTGCTCCTCATGCGCAGCCGCTACGCCGTGTGGGCGTTCGCGCTGTCGGTGCTCGGGATCGTGGTGAGCTTCGGCTACCAGTTTCTGGCGACCGAAATGCCGGCCGGCATGGACGAGGGCATGATGGCCGTCATGCCCTGGATTATCTTCGCTGTCGGCATATTCCTGCTCTGGTACTCGTGGAGCATGGATAAGAAGGGCGTGCTTAGGTAGCTCTTCCTATGGGCCGGGCGCCCGACCCTTCGGGCGCCGGAGCCTTGCCGCCTCAGCTCCTGCAGTCGCTGATCAACGATGTCAGCGGCTCGCCGATCGGCACGACCAGCGGATTGCTCTCGCCGACCGTCACGGTGAGATCGCCGGATGCGGACTCCAGCCGCCCCAGCCACTCGGTGGTTGCGGCGACCGACGCTTCGGTGTTCGGCAGGCCTTCCTCGCTCGCCTGCGCGGTCAGCGACTGGTTCAAGCCAACGGCGGCGAGCTGCATCTCCGTCGGGCCAGCCCCGGAAGGCGGCATTTCGGTCGTGTTGAAAACCAGCCGTTCGGCTTCGCAGCGGACGGAGAAGGCTGCCTCGCTGGTCGGAGGGCCATAGCCTGCCCACGGGCCTTGCACCGTGGCCCTGGCGAACCACCGTGACTCGCCCTGCAGCGCCTGGTTGGAAGCGATCCTGCTGTCCACATCGTTCAAGCCAGCTGCACCGCCCGGCGAGCTGATGCTCGCCTCGATCTCTTCGGTCGTCTCGGTGACCTGTTCGGCTTGAGCGCAAGCGGCGAGCGCTGCGGAGGTGATGATCAATAGCTGTCGCATGTCGGGACCAACGGAGCCGCGACCGCCCGGTTCCGGTCAGCGGCGGCGCCCGCCAAACCTGGTCCGGCTCTGTTTCCCGAACCGGCCCTTGCGGGTGCCGGGCTTGCCTTCCGTCGAATGGCCGGCCGGCCGCGGAGCGACCCGGTCGGGATCGGGGATTCCGAGCTCGTCCTCCTCCAGCCGCCGGATCTCGTCGCGCAGCCGCGCCGCCTGCTCGAACTCGAGGTCCGCTGCAGCGTTGCGCATCCGCTCCTCGAGGTCGGCGATATAGGCCTTGAGGTTGTGGCCGACCAGGTGCGGCCGCTCGTCGTCGCCGGTGTCGACCACCAGCCCTTCGCGCGCCGTCAGATGCGCCATGACGTCGCTGATCTGGCGCTTGATGCTCTCGGGCGTGATCCCGTGGTCCTCGTTGAACTCGAGCTGCTTTTCGCGGCGCCGGTCGGTCTCCGCAAGCGCCCGCTCGATCGAGCCGGTGATGGTGTCGGCATAGAGGATCACCCGCCCGTCGATGTTGCGGGCCGCCCTTCCGATCGTCTGGATCAGCGACGTCTCGGAGCGAAGAAAACCTTCCTTGTCGGCATCGAGGATCGCCACCAGCCCGCATTCGGGAATGTCGAGCCCCTCGCGAAGCAGGTTGATCCCGACCAGCACGTCATAGACCCCGAGCCTGAGCTCGCGGATCAGCTCGATGCGCTCGAGGGTCTCGACGTCCGAATGCATGTAGCGGACCTTCAGCCCCGCTTCGTGCAGATATTCGGTCAAATCCTCGGCCATCCGCTTGGTCAGCGTGGTGACCAAAGTCCGATAGCCGTTGCGCGCCGTCTCCTTGGCTTCGTGGATCAGGTCGTCGACCTGGTCCTCGACCGGCTTGATCTCGACCGGCGGGTCGATGAGCCCGGTCGGCCGGATCACCTGCTCGGAAAAGACTCCGCCGGTCTCGTTGATCTCCCACGGGCCCGGAGTCGCCGACACGAACGTCGTTTGCGGGCGCATCGCGTCCCATTCGTTGAAGCGAAGCGGCCGGTTGTCGATACAGCTCGGGAGCCTGAAGCCGTATTCGGCGAGCGTGATCTTGCGCCGGTGGTCGCCGCGCGCCATCGCGCCGATCTGAGGCACTGTCTGGTGGCTCTCGTCGACGAACAGAAGCGCATTGTCGGGCAGATATTCGAACAATGTCGGCGGCGGCTCGCCGGGCAAGCGGCCGGTCAGGAAGCGCGAGTAATTCTCGATTCCCGCGCAGCTTCCGGTGGCGGCGATCATCTCCAAATCGAAATTGGTCCGCTGCTCGAGCCGCTGCAGCTCCAGCAGCTTGCCCTCGGCTTCCAGCTCCTTGAGCCGCTCGGTCAGCTCGTGCCGGATCGCCTCCATCGCCTGCTTCAGCGTCGGCCCGGGGGTAACATAGTGTGAGTTCGCATAGACCTTGATGCTGTCGAGGCTCGCAGCTTTCTTTCCGGTCAGAGGGTCGAACTCGACGATTTCCTCTATCTCGTCGCCGAAGAACGACACTCTCCAGGCGGTGTCCTCATAGTGCGACGGGAAGATTTCCAAATTGTCGCCGCGCACCCGGAAGTTGCCGCGCGCGAACGCCTGGTCGTTCCGGCGATACTGCAGCGCGACGAGCTTGCGGATCACCTCGCGCTGATCCTCGGCCGCGCCCTTCTTGAGGCTGAAGGTCATCGCCGAATAGGTCTCGACCGAACCGATCCCGTACAGGCACGAGACCGAGGCGACGATGATCACGTCGTCGCGCTCGAGGAGCGAGCGGGTCGCCGAGTGGCGCATCCGGTCGATCGCCTCGTTCACGCTCGACTCCTTCTCGATATAGGTGTCGGTGCGCGGCACATAGGCTTCGGGCTGGTAATAATCGTAATAGCTGACGAAATATTCGACGGCATTGTCGGGGAAGAAGCTCTTGAACTCGCCGTAGAGCTGGGCCGCGAGGATCTTGTTGGGGGCGATCACCAGCGCCGGCCGCTGCAGGATCTCGATGACCTTGGCCATGGTGAAAGTCTTGCCGGAGCCGGTCACTCCCAGAAGTACCTGGCTCTTTTCGCCTTCGAGCGCGGCTTCGGTCAGCTCCTTGATCGCCTGCGGTTGGTCGCCGGCCGGCTCGTAATCGGAGTTGAGGACGAACTTCCTTCCGCCCTCGGCTTTCTCCGGCCGTTCGGGACGATGCGGAGTGAATGCCGGCGTGCTTTCCGGCTCCTCCAGACTCGTTCGGATTTGAATCGCCATCCATCGCGCATATGGTGAAGCGGTCAATCGGGCGCAACGCGGGTCCGAGCTTGGCGCAATGGGGGGAATTCGTGATGAGATTGACGATCGCGCTCGCACTTGCGGCTGCATCGCTTGCAACGCCGGCAGTGGCCAACCACGAGCTGAGGCGGGCGGTGAAGGCCGACTACGACAGCTATCTCTCCCCGTTGTTCGTGCACTTCCACAAGAACCCCGAGCTTTCCTATGTGGAGACGGAAACCGCAAAGCGAATGGCTGACGAGCTACGTAAGGCGGGCGCAAAAGTAACGACTGGAGTCGGCGGCACCGGGGTCGTCGGAGTCATGCGCAACGGCAGCGGGCCGACCGTGCTCCTGCGCGCGGACATGGACGGCCTTCCGGTAAAGGAAAACTCCGGCCTCAGCTATGCTTCGTCCGTCAGCCAGGAGGGCCACGACGGGCAGGTCTATCCGGTGATGCACGCCTGCGGGCATGACGTTCACATCGCCTCGCTCGTCGGGACTGCGCGCCGCCTCGCCGCGATGAAGGACCAGTGGAAGGGCACGGTCCTGTTCATCGTCCAGCCGGCCGAGGAGCGCATCGGTGGAGCGCGGCTGATGATGAACGATGGGCTCTACACGCGCTTTCCCAAGCCCGACTATGCGGTCGCCTTCCATGTCAGTGCCGACACGCCGACCGGCAAGGTGAGCTTTGCTCCCGGACTGATGTTCTCGTCCGTCGACACTGTCGACATCATTGTCCACGGGGTGGGCGCGCATGGCGCCGCGCCGCACCGAGGCAAGGATCCGGTCGTCATGGGGTCCGAAATCGTGATGGCGCTTCAGACTCTGGTCAGCCGCGAAATTTCGCCACTGACGCCCGGCGTCGTCACGGTCGGAGCCTTCAACTCGGGCTCCAAGCACAACATCATTTCCGACAAGGCGCACCTTCAGCTGACCGTCCGCTCGAACGAGCGTGCGGTCCGTGACCAGCTGATCGCCGGAATCCAGCGAATCGCGACCAACGTCGGCCGCATGAACGGAATGCCCGAAGACAAACTTCCGACTGTGACCGTATCCGACGAGCGCGCCCCGCCGACGATGAACGACGATGGTCTCACCCAGGTTATCGGCACCGCCTTCCGCCGCGAGCTCGGCGACACGACGCTGCTTCCTCATGTCCAGACCGGGATGGGCGCCGAGGACTTCCCGCTCTTCGTCGAGCCGGACACAGGCGTCAAAGGCTTCTACTTCATGGTCGGCGGCACGCCGCAGGCCGCTTTCGATGCGGCCAAGGCCGGCGGCCCGCCGGTACCCTCACATCATTCGCCGTTCTTCAAGGTCGATCCTGACAGCTCGGTCACGCTTGGCACGGAGGCGATGGTGATCGCAGCGCTCGAGCTGCTTTCGGCAAAGTGACCGCTGCGGTCGCGCGCGATTCCCTTTCCTTTCCTGGGCCACGGGCCAATTGGTTGCTTGCCAACGCCGACCGGCTCGATCGCATTGGGGATACCGGCCGAGTTGCGCTTGAGCGCGAGCCGCGTAAGCTCACACTCGAGCCACAGCCCAACCAGGAGACCCAGACCCGATGACCCGCGCTATCCTCCTCCTCAGCCTCGTCCTCCCGCTCGCCGCCTGCGGATCCGAACCTTCGGTCGACGAAACCAATGCGAGCGTCGAAGAAGTGTCCGAGCGCGTTCGCGAGGCATCGCGGGACGACGGCCTGGTCCGCCCCGGCAGGTGGGTGTCGAAGGTCAGTATCGAACGGATGGACATGCCGGGGATGCCGCCGCAGGCGGCCGAGCAGATGAAGCGGATGGTCGAGCAGACTCATACGACCGAGAGCTGCCTGACGCCCGAGGAGGCGCGCCAGCCCAAAGGCGACTTTTTCGGCGGCAACGACAATTGCCGCTACGATCATTTCAGGATGAGCGGCGGCAAGATCGATGCGGCGATGCGCTGCACTGCGCAGGGCGGGACTCAGCTGATGGAGATGGACGGCACCTATTCGCCCGAATCCTATGAGATGCGGATGAAATCGACGACCGAAGCGGCCGGCGGTGAGGGCATGACGATGCAAATGAAGGTCGAGGCCGAGCGAGTCGGTGAGTGCACCGGTGATGAGGCCTGACCGGAAGTATTCGGCAAGCAAGGGAGGCGGAGCATGCGTGGATTGACGATTGCCGCTGCGGCAGCGGCCGTGGCGCTGGCGGGCTGCTCGGAGCAGGCGCCGCAGCAGCCACAGCCGCAGCAAAAGGCGACCCTTTCTCCCGGCCTGTATGAAGCCAGCTGGACGGTGTCCGAGCTTCGCTCGACCGACAAGACCGACCCGGCCACCAAGCTGACGGTTGGCGAGACAGGCAGCGCCGAGGGCTGCGTTCAGCAAGGCCCCGCAATCGACATGGCTCTGTTCGCGGAAGGCAGCGACGAGTGCACGCCTTCGAACAGCTACGCTCGCGGCGGCCGGATCAACATCCAGATGCAGTGCAGGCGAACCGGCGACGATGGCCAGGTGATGCAGACGGTCACCGGTACGTCGACTGCCGAGACCTTTGAAGGCGAGATCAGCACCTCGACCTACCTCACCGGCTTTGGCGATTATTCGATGATCCGCACCGTCAAAGGGCGGCGGGTCGGCGAATGCCCGGCCGGAGACCCGGAAACCCCGTAACCCGGTCGGCGCCTTGTTCGGTCGTCATCGGCTCGGCTGAGCCTCCTGTGATCAGAAGCGGAACGCAATTCCGGCATACACCTGCACGTCGGGAGCCTGGCGGTTGAGCCCGCCGTCGAAACCGGCATCCACCTGCGCGTCGTTCGAGAGCAGATAGGCAGCCGACGGCCCGATCGAATATTGCCGCGAAGTGCCTGCCGGGTCCCAGTCCCACTCGCCCCACAGGTCGACCGCGACGCTCAGGCGCGACGAAAGCGGCACGCCCAGGCTCACCGCCTGGACCATCGCCAGATGCCGTCCCGAGCCGTCGCTGTCCGCGTTGATGTCGATCTCCGGACTGAGCGTCAGCCCGACCGGCGATCCGGGAAATTCATAGTCGATCGGAACGACGATCCCGCCCTCGAGCTTGCCATTGCCGAGCGATCGCTTTGCGGTCGGAATCTTCAAGAACGGGAGCATTGCCACCTGGACCGGAGCGGAATCCTCGGTCAGCCGGTACTTTGCGGCCAGGCCAAGGTCGCCGAACCCGGAGACGCGCTCGCTCAACCCGCCCTCGCGGACCCGAACACTTGAATAGGGCAGGATGGTGAGCTGGACGTGCAGACGGTCGGTAACCCCAAGCTTCACCGCCGTCTCGCCGACCGCCAGCTCGTCGGTTCGAACCCCGCCCGAACGGTCGTGTATCCAGTCGGCAATTCCCGTCTCGATCTGCACCATTCCCGCCGAAACCGTGCACGTTCCGTCGGCTTTTCCCGGGCGGTCGGCGCAGATCGGCTCGTCGTCGGCGGCCGACTGCGCTGCCGCCGCCGACGCGGTCAGAAATGCCGCCGATGCGATGAGTGCGCCCCCGAACCTCACGGCGCATCGTGACACCGACCGTCCGCTGGCGCAATCAGCGCCGGTTGCGGCCCCATGCCCAGCCGGGGGAATTTGCAGCAGGTCAGTTCCGAGCGATCACGATGATCCGGTCGCCATCGACGTAAGTCATGGTCTCAGAACTCACCGGATTTACGGCTACACCCGCCCGGCGCCGGTCGTCGCCGCCGCCGCTGCCCGTCAGATGGTGGCCGATCGCCACTTCGCCCCGCATCGCAGACGCCCGAACGACATCATGAAAGCTTATTTCGCGGTCGAGCGGCACATAGTCGCAGGCAGGCTTGAGATAGATTTCGGAGCCGCGCTCATCGAGCAGGTCCTTGAAGATCCCTTCCAGAGATTCGTTCTCCGACGACTGCGCGAGCATCAGGCTGACGAGCTTGCTGCTGACGACGAAATCGTCGACCCGGGTCAGCTCGGCGAGCTCGACGTTGCGCACGTCGAGGACCTCGCTGACGATATTCATGCTTTCGTCCGCAGCGTCCCGGATCGCGCGCAGGTGGAGCAATGTCACCAGCGTTCGGGTGTCGGCCGCCTGCGGCGCCATCCGCTCGCTGTATCCGAGCACCATCACATGGTCGTAGGAGACGGGATCGAGCGCCTCGATTTGCGGGCGCCGCGACGTGTCGACCCGCTTCACGTCGATCTCGAGGTTGGAACTGGACAGCTTCAGGCCGGCAATTTCCTGCGCGATCCGGTCTGTGTCCGACGCCGCGACCGTGAGTAGCGAACCGGGCGCCATATAGCGCGACAGCTCCTTGGTGATCATTGGCGCGAGACGGTTCCAGCCGAACAGCAGAGTCCGCTCCGGCTCGCGTGCAGCTGTCTTCGTCGGCGGCAGCGATACGGGAGCGGAATCCTCGGGCGGAGCCACCGCCTCGATCAGCTCGTCGTCTTCGGCGATCAGAAGCAGCTTGTCGTCAGCGGCGATCGCTCTTTCCATTGGCGGGTTGAGAATTACCTGGCCGTCGCCGTCGCACAATCCGATCAGGCTGCAGGTTTCGAAGTTGAGCAACGCCTCGCCGAAGCTCGTTCCTTCGATCCCCGGCTGGGGAACCGCATAGATTTCACAGCCCTCGAAATCGAGCAGCTCGGTGTAGACCGAGCTGAGTCCCGGCTGCCTCGTCGATTGCACGACGATCCGGGAGATGAGGTCGTCGGCCAGGACCAGCTGCACCTCGCCCCCGCCGACGACCCGTGCGATCTCGGCATTGTCCCCCTCGCGGATTTCGGCGGCGATCCGGTATGGCGCATCGCGGCGCTCGGGATCGCTGACCAGCGAAAGGATCGTCTTGATGACCGAGGGATCGGGATCGTCCGTTTCCGGCGACAGGATGATGATCGACCGGCTTTCCTGCGGGTTGACGATGTGGATGTCGTAAAGGTCGGTGGGGTCGCCGGTCCGGCAGATCACTTTGCTGTTCCGCAGCTTGGGGACCTTGGCGGCAATCTCCTCTTCCATTTCGACCTTGTCGCGGTCGGCCATAATTACGATCCGCGGGCGAAAGCGGCTTTCGTTGGCGGTCGCCAGCTGCGACACGATTTCGAAGATCGCTTCCGACCAATTGAAGATGATCGTGTGGTCCTCCTCCAGGACTAGGGATCGGCCCTTGCGGAGCTGGTCGAGCTTGCCTTCAATGCCGGTGGTGATGAGTCCGATCAGTACGGCGACGATCGAGACTCCGGTGAGCGTCACCGCCAGCATGACGAGCCGAAAGTCCCATCCCTGGTCGTCGCCCATCGTGCCGGGATCGAGAGTTCGCATCAGCGAGGCCCAAAAGGCCTCCACGAAGTCCAGCGGCTCCTCCCCGGTGGGCTCGACGCCGGCGATTGCCACCAACGCCGCCGCAACGCTGACGAGAACCAACGCTACAAGAGCGAGCCATCCAATTAGGGCGATCGTCCCCGCCGCCATGCTCTTGTCGAAGGCATAGCGAAGCCGCGCCCCGAGCCCGTGATTTTTCATTTGCTTCTCCCCCGGCTTGGACAGCATCAACGAAAGTGTCGCACAGACGCAAGGCTTGGCCTCGAAAATGCACGGTGCTGGACCCGTTCCGCTGCCTCAGGTGTCAGCGGCTTCGCAGCTTCAGCTCACGCGCAATCCGCCGCTGACGCGGAATGTATCGACTGGATGGAAAGCGGACATAACAGATAGACTCCCCTCACCCAGGGGCGCAAAATTGCCGAACAGGCTTGCGGGGAAACGGGCATGATCAGGCGACTGCTTGCACTGAGCTTGGTGCTACTGCTCATTGGTCCGGAGGCCCGCGCTCAGCAGCCCCTGCCGATCATCGACATGCACCTTCATGCTATGGCCGCCGACGACAACGGACCTCCACCGCTGGCGATTTGTGTGCCGTTCCTATCCCACCTCCCTCCGCTCGATCCCAAGGAAAACTGGGGAGACGTCTTCATCGGAGCGATGAAAAAGCCATCGTGCCCCAACCCAATATGGTCTCCCACGACCGAGAAGGAGCTCCTGCAACAGACAGTCGAAGTTCTTCAACGGCGCAACATCATCGGGATTCTGAGCGGGACGCCGGAGCGCGTGCTGCGATGGAGCCGGGCGGCGCCGGACCGCTTCTTTCCGAGCGTGCAATTCCGCATCGGCCGCGAAGACATCTCGCCGGAGGCGATGCGACGGCTGTTCGCCGAAGGGCGCTTCGTCACGCTGGCCGAAATCTCGAATCAATATGCAGGAATTGGGCCGGACGACGAAAGGATGGAGCCGTACTGGGCGCTCGCCGAGGAGCTCGACATACCGGTAGGTATTCACATGGGGGAAGGCCCCCCGGGCGGGGCGCACCTGTTTCCCGACTATCGCGTACATTTCGGAAATCCGCTTCTGCTGGAAGACGTCCTCCACCGCCACCCGAAGCTTCGGCTGTGGGTGATGCATTACGGCTCTCCGATGATGGAGGAGATGATCGCGCTCCTTCAGAGCTATCCACAGGTCTATGTCGACATCAGCCCGAACCAGTGGCGGTACCCCCGGGCATACTTCTACAGCCAGCTGCGGACTCTCGTCGACGCCGGGTTTGGCAAGCGGGTGATGTACGGGTCGGACCAGATGAACTGGCCCGGAGTCATCGAGCCCGCTGTCGCTGCGATCGAAGAGGCACCCTTCCTTAGTGAGGAGCAGAAGCGCGACATCTTGTACAACAACGCTGCGCGCTTCCTGCGCCTAAGCGAAGAGCAGATCGCTCGGCATCACGGCAGGCAGTGAAGCAATTCTCCTAATGTCCGGATTGGGCCGAAAGCGGAAACTAACGATCGAGCGGGACTCGAAGTTTTCGGAAAGGAGCGCTCGTGCGCCGTTGCACCCCTGCCCCAATCCACAGGAAAAATGCTTGATTTGCCATTTACCCGCTTGCGTTCAGCGGCGGATGAGGCACAATAGCTGGTAGCGAATAGGGGGAATGGCTCAACACCTAGTGTTTGACGCCGGAATTTGCTATTCCGGCGAGGGGACGAGTTCGTCCCCGATTTCCACAGGGGCTTGCCATGGCAAACCTCCCCGGTGCGCTGCAAAGTGACTCGCTTCGCTGGGCTGGGGCGAGTAGAACAGGTCGGGAACAAACAAGTCTCGACGGGCCGAAACTGGACGGGGAAGCGCAATGGATTTCACTACTGGAAGCGAAGTTCCGACCGGCGATGTGACGGCCGCCAGCGAGCCGTCCAGCAAGAGCGTCGCGGCGCCCGCTTTTCCGGTCACTACCGACCCGTCGCGCGACGACCTTTTGACCGAGTTCGGCAAGGAGACTCTCAAGGACCGCTATTTGCTGCCCGGCGAAAGCTACCAGGATTTGTTCGCCAGGGTCGCCAGCGCCTATGCCGACGACGCCGAGCACGCTCAACGGGTCTACGACTACATCTCGCGGCTGTGGTTCATGCCGGCGACCCCGGTCCTGTCGAACGGCGGAACCGGCCGGGGCTTGCCGATCAGCTGCTATCTCAACAGCGTCTCCGACAGCCTCGAAGGCATCGTCGGCACGTGGAACGAGAACGTCTGGCTGGCGAGCCGCGGCGGCGGGATCGGCACCTATTGGGGCCACGTCCGCGGCATCGGCGAGCCGGTCGGCCTCAATGGCAAGACCAGCGGAATCATTCCGTTCGTCCGGGTGATGGACTCGCTGACTCTGGCGATCAGCCAGGGCTCGCTGCGGCGCGGATCGGCCGCCTGCTACCTCGACATCTCGCACCCGGAGATCGAGGAATTCCTCGAGATCCGCAAACCCTCGGGCGACTTCAACCGCAAGGCTTTGAACCTGCACCACGGAGTGCTCGTCACCGACGAGTTCATGGAAGCGGTTCGCGAAGGCGCCGAGTTCGAATTGAAGAGTCCCAAGGACCAGAGCGTCCGCGCCACGGTCGACGCTCGCGCCTTGTTCCAGAAGCTGGTCGAGACGCGGCTCGCGACCGGCGAGCCCTACATCATCTTCATCGACCAGGTGAACCGGTCGATGCCCAGGCACCACCGCGAGCTCGGGCTCAAGGTTACGACGTCGAACCTGTGCAGCGAGATCACCCTGCCGACCGGCCGCGATCATCTCGGCGCCGACCGAACCGCCGTGTGCTGCCTGTCGTCACTGAACCTCGAGACCTGGGACGAGTGGAACGGCGACAAGCGCTTCATCGAGGACGTGATGCGGTTCCTCGACAATGTGCTTTCCGATTATATCGCCAGGGCTCCCGACGAGATGGCGCGCGCCAAGTACAGCGCCGAGCGCGAGCGAAGCGTCGGTCTCGGGGTGATGGGCTTCCACTCGTTCCTGCAGGCCCGCTCGATCCCGTTCGAAGGGGCGATGGCCAAGAGCTGGAACCTCAAGATCTTCAAGCACATCCGCGCCCAGGTCGACACCGCCTCGATGATGCTGGCGAACGAGCGCGGGCCCTGCCCGGACGCCGCCGACATGGGGGTGATGGAGCGCTTTTCGTGCAAGATGGCGATCGCGCCCACCGCGTCGATCTCGATCATCGCCGGCGGCACCTCCGCCTGCATCGAACCGATCCCCGGCAACGTCTACACCCACAAGACGCTGTCGGGCAGCTTCTCGATCAAGAACCCGCACTTGGAAGCGCTGCTGGTCGAAAAGGCCAAGGATTCGGCGGCGGTGTGGAACTCGATCCTCGAGCAGGGCGGCAGCGTCCAGCACCTCGACTTCCTGACCCAGGAAGAAAAAGACGTGTTCAAGACCAGCTTCGAGATCGACCAGCGCTGGCTGATCGAGCTCGCCGCCGACCGCACGCCGTTCATCGACCAGGCGCAATCCTTGAACC
>JBPCOC010000074.1:0-26419 GCA_051000635.1 Sphingomicrobium sp.
GCCCTCCCGCGCGGTTTGGAAAAGGATGGGCCCGAACTCGCCAGGGGGCGCCACGTCGGCCCCGCCTTCGATCCGGGTCGAGAGCGCCTGCAGATAGTCGGCGGCGATCTGCGGCGACACTCCGGCCGACCGCAATGACCAGTACAGCCCCTCGGTCACCGCTCCTTGCACGCGCATTGCGGTCGAATCGGACGCGACAACAGGCTCCGCCGCAACCAGCGGATCGGTGGCGAAATCGGCGTTTGCGGCCCGTTGCCCATCCGCTTCGCCCAGCATCGCGTTCATGTGGAACTGCTGGCCGGCAGGGACGGTTCTGGCCGATGCGGTGGAAAACGGGCTCATCCCGGGCGCAAGCGCCAGCGCTGCGCCGCATAGAAGCGCGAGCGTTGCAGCTCCGCGCGCCCAGCGCGAGCCGACCGGCTCGGCGGCAAGATCGACCACCAGGCTGAACGGTTCGCAAGCGTCCGGCCAGGGCGCGCCACTGGCCCGCGCCCGCGTGAGCGCGGCCCGGGCCGATGCCTCGGTACCTGTCAGTCGTTCGAACATGTGCCGCCGGTGATGCCGCAATACGGTTAAAGCCTGTTTAAAATCGCCAACTTGCGCTTTTTTTGCGCGCTGCCACATTCGAACCCATGCCACGGCGCGACGATGCCCCGGTCCGGGCGATCCTTGGGCCCACCAATACCGGCAAGACCCATCTCGCGATCGAGCGGATGTGCGGCCACTCGTCGGGAGTTATCGGCTTCCCGCTCAGGCTGCTGGCGCGCGAGGTCTACGACCGGGTCGTCACGATGAAGGGCGCAAGCCAGGTTGCACTTCTGACCGGCGAGGAGCGGATCGTCCCACGCCAAGCGCGCTATTTCCTGTGCACCGCCGAAAGCATGCCTGTCCTGAGCACGGTCGAAGGGCCGGTCCCGGGCGGCGGCGGCCACGATTCGAGCGATTTCCAGCGCGACTTCGCCTTCGCTGCGATCGACGAGGCCCAGCTTGGGATCGATCCCGAGCGCGGGCACGTCTTCACCGAACGGATGCTTCGGGTCCGCGGCCGCGAGGAGACGTTGATCCTCGGCTCCGAATCTCTCAAGCCGATGGTCCGGGAGCTCCTTCCCGAAGCCGAAATCGTCACCCGTCCGCGCTTTTCGACTCTTCGCTCCGCCGGAAGCGTCAAGCTCTCCCGTTTGCCGCCGCGCTCGGCGGTCGTCGCCTTCTCGGCCGAGCAGGTCTACGCGCTCGCCGAGGCCCTGCGCCGGTTTCGCGGCGGTGCCGCGGTGGTCATGGGTGTGCTGTCGCCGGCGACGCGCAACGCCCAGGTGGCGATGTTCCAGCGCGGCGAGGTCGATTATCTGGTCGCCACCGACGCCATTGGCATGGGCCTCAACATGGATGTCACCCATGTCGCCTTCGCCGGCCTCGAGAAGTTCGACGGCCGCCGCGACCGCCGACTGACGATCGCCGAGATGGCGCAGATCGCGGGGCGCGCCGGCCGCCACCAGCGCGACGGAAGCTTCGGGACGCTCGGCCTCGGCGATCGCAGCGCCGAGTTCACCGAGCAGGAAATCGAGGCGATTGAGGAACATAGGTTCCGGCCACTCGACTTCCTCTACTGGCGCAATCCGGATCTCGACTTCACCGACGTGCGAGCCCTGATCGCCAGCCTCGACGCGAAGAGCGACGATCCGTTGCTCCGCCAGGCGCCCGAAGCGATCGATCTCGCGGTGCTGAAAACCATCGCCGAGGACCCGGCGATCGCTGCGAGGCGCGGGCTGGCGGCAAGGCGGCTGTGGGCCGCGTGCGGGCTTCCCGACTTCCGAAAGGTCGGGCCGATGCACCATGCGCGAATGGTTCGCCGGCTGTTCAGCTATATCGGCGACGGCGGCCACATTCCGCACGAATGGTTCGCCGCCGAGGTGACCCGACTCGACAATATGAACGGCGACATCGAGGCACTCGCCGACCGCCTCGCCGGAATTCGCAGCTGGGCCTATATCGCCCATCGATCCGACTGGCTGGCCGATCCCGCCAAATGGGCAGAGCGCACCCGGGAGGTCGAATCGCGCCTCTCCGACGCGCTTCACGAGCGGCTGACCCAGCGGTTCGTCGACCGCCGCACCTCGGTTCTGGTCCGCGACATCGGGGCGCGCGGGTCGGATGCGCTCCCAGTCACCGTCGCCGCCGACGGCGAGGTCAGCGTCGGTCCCGAACCGATCGGCCACTTGACCGGCTTCGACTTTAAGGTCGACCCGACAGCGCGCCTCGCCGACAAACGGCTTCTTCTGGCCGCCGCCGAACGCCGGCTCGGGGATGAACTCGAGCGGCGGGCGGGCGCATTGATCGACTCGCCCGACGGCGAGTTCGACCTGCTCGTCGACCCAGACGGCGGTGCTGCTGTCGGCTGGAACGGCAACGTCCTCGCTCGCCTGGCGCCCGGCCGCTCGCTGCTCGAGCCCGCAGTCCGCACCGCCCGAGCGCTCGACCGCCTGTCGGCGCAAAGCGGGGCCGCGCTTCGAGCGCGGCTCGAACGCTGGGTCGACGCGCAGGTCGAGCAGCATTTGCGCCCGCTCAGGAAGCTCGCCGACGCGTCGGCCGACCCAGAAAGCTCGCCGGGCGTCCGGGCGCTCGGAGCGATGCTGAGCGATGCCGGCGGGGCCGTTCCGCGCCGTTCGGTCGTCAGCGCGATCGGGACCCTCGAGCAGAAGGACCGCCAGCGGCTCTACAGGCTCAAGGTACGGCTCGGCCCGCTCGATGTGTTCCTCCCGCCGCTCCTGAAACCCGCCGCCCAGCTGTGGCGGGCGGCGTTGCTGGCGGTGCGCTCGGGCGAGCCGGTGCCCGACCTGCCCTCGGCCGGCGCTGCCACCCTTGCCGCCGACGCCGACCCGCGCGGCGCGGCGCTCGCCTATCGCCGAGTCGGTCGCAACTGGATCCGGGTCGACCTCGCCGACCGGCTCGCCAGCCACGCGCACAAGGTGCGCTCTGCCGGTGGCAAGGATCCCGTCGACGTCGAGCTCGCGACTTCGATAGGTCTCGACGAAGCAGCGATCGCCAGGCTCATGGCCGATGTCGGCTTTGCCCGAAGTGACGGCGCCTGGCGCTGGCGCGGACGCCGCCCGGCGCGCACCGGCCGCCGCGACACCGGCTCGAACGCCTTCGCCGAGCTGGCCAAGCTCAGGCGGCGATGACGTCCGCCGTCATTGCGAGGAGCGAATGCGACGAAGCAATCCAGCAAGCGCGCCTGGATTGCTTCGCTTCGCTCGCAATGACGTGCTGCAAGTGAGGATCGACCGCTTTCTCCATTGCATTCGCCTGGTGAAGAGCCGCACCCTGGCCCAGGCGCTGGTCGATACCGGTCACCTGCGAATCGATGGCAAGCGAGTGGAAAAGCCGAGCGACCTGGTCCGAGTCGGAAGCATTGTCGCTCTGCCGCTACACGGCCGCACCCGGATCCTCGAAGTTCTGGCCCTCCCTTCGCGCCGCGGTCCGCCGCCCGAGGCTCGGACCTGCTATCGGGAGCTGAGCGTTGACGGGGAAAGTGCTGGGACCTAGCGAGCCCGGCAAGGGAGCAAACGCCAAAATGACCTATGTCATCACCGCCGCCTGCATCAACTGCAAATATATGGACTATGTCGAGGTCTGCCCGGTCGACTGCTTCTACGAGGGCGAGGTGATGCTCGTCATCAATCCCAACGAGTGCATCGACTGCGGCGTTTGCGAGCCCGAATGCCCGGCCGAGGCAATCCTTCCAGATACCGAGAGCGGCCAGGAGAAATGGCTGGAGCTCAACACGACCTTCTCCGAGGAATGGCCGAACATCACGCGCAAGAAGGACAGCCCCGCCGACGCCGACGAGCACAAGGGCGAGGAAGGCAAGTACGACAAGTATTTCACCCCCGAACCCGGCGAGGGCGATTAACAAGCCCGCCTAGCGCCGGCCCAGCAGCTTCTCGACGATATGATCGGCCGCTTGGTCGGCGCTCATCTGAGTCGTATCGATGCGGATCTCGGCATTTTCCGGCGGCTCGTACGGGCTGTCGATTCCGGTGAAGTTCTTGAGCTCGCCGGCGCGCGCCTTCGCATAAAGCCCCTTCGTGTCACGCTTCTCGGCTTCCTCGAGAGGCGTATCGACGAACACTTCGATGAACTCGTCGTCGGCAAGCATCCGGCGAACCATGTGCCGCTCGGCCCGGAACGGTGAAATAAAGGCCGTGAGCACGATCAGACCGGCGTCGGCCATCAGCTTGGCGACTTCCCCCACCCGACGGATGTTCTCGACCCGGTCGGCATCGGTGAAGCCGAGGTCGCGGTTGAGGCCGTGGCGGATATTGTCCCCGTCCAGCAGGAACGTGTGACGCCCGCGGGCGGCCAGCTTCTTCTCGACGATGTTGGCGATCGTCGACTTGCCGGCGCCCGACAGGCCTGTGAACCACAAAACCGCGGGCTTCTGCCCTTTCAAAGCGGAATGGACTTCCCGCCCGACCTCCAGATGCTGCCGGTGAATGTTGAGCGCACGCCGCAAGGCGAAATGCAGCATTCCCGCGGCAACGGTGGCGTTGGTCGTCTTGTCGATGAGGATGAAGCCGCCGAGAACACGGTTGGAGCTCGTCCCGTCCGCGGCATAAGGCTCGAACACGATCTCTCGGTCGGTCGAGACTTCGGCAATTCCGATCGCGTTGAGCTCCAGCGTCTTGGCGGCGAGGTGATCGAGCGTGTTGACGTTCACCTCATATTTCGGCTCCTGGACCATCGCGGTCACGGTCTGGGTGCCGATCTTCATCCAATAGCCGCGGCCGGCAAGAAGCTCGTCCTCGCTCATCCACACGATCGTGGCCTCGAACTGGTCGGCTGCTTCCGGAGCGTCGGCGACGGCGGCGATCACGTTCCCCCTCGAGCAGTCGACCTCATCTTCGAATGTGACGGTGACCGACTGACCGGCGACGGCCTCGTCGAGATCGCCGTCGATGGTCACGACCCGCGAAATCCGTGTCGTCCGTCCCGACGGCAAAATCCGCACCTCGGTCCCGGGTCCGAGCGTCCCGGCGGCGATCTGCCCAGCAAAGCCGCGGAAGGACTGGTTGGGCCTGTTCACCCACTGCACCGGCATCCTCAGCGGCTTGGCCGCATCAGCAGTGGCGTCGATCTGGACGGCGTCGAGATGCTCGAGAAGCGTCGGACCGCTGTACCAGGGCATGCGTTCGCTTCGGGCGGTGACATTGTCGCCTCCGGTGCCCGAGACGGGGATCGCAACCCAGTCTTCGACCCCGATATCGGCCGCGAACTTCCGGTACTCGTCGCAAATGGCGTCGAAGGAATCCTGGTCGAAATCAACCAGATCCATCTTGGTGACCGCAAGCACGAAATGGCGGATCCCGACCAGGTTGGCGAGGTAGGAGTGGCGCCGTGTCTGCGTAAGGACGCCCTTGCGCGCATCGATCAGAAGCACCGCAACGTCCGCGGTCGACGCGCCGGTGATCATGTTGCGGGTGTACTGCTCGTGCCCGGGCGTGTCGGCGACGATGAACTTGCGCTTCTCGCTGGCGAAGAAGCGGTAGGCCACGTCGATCGTGATCCCCTGCTCGCGTTCCGCCGACAGCCCGTCGACGAGCAGTGCGAAGTCAAGCTTTCCGGCCTGGGTGCCGATCTTCTTGCTCTCGGCTTCGAGAGTCTCGAGCTGGTCATCGAAGATCTGGCGGCAATCGTACAGCAGCCGGCCGATCAAGGTGGATTTGCCGTCGTCGACGCTGCCACAAGTGATGAAGCGCAGCATCTCCTTGCGCTCGTGCCGGGCCAGCCATTCGGAGACGTCGCTAGCGATCAGTTCGCGGTCCTCGTCGAGCACGCGCGACATCAGAAATAGCCCTCCTGCTTCTTCTTCTCCATGCTGGCGGCGCCGCTGTCGCGGTCGATCGCCCGGCCCTGCCTCTCCGACGTGGTCGTCAGAAGCATTTCGGCCACCACTTCCTCGACCGTCGCAGCTTCGCTCTCGACCGCACCGGTCAGCGGATAGCAGCCAAGAGTCCGGAACCGCACCTTGCGGCTGACCGGCTCCTCGCCGTCGAGCGGAAAGCGGTCGTCATCGACCATCAGGATCAGTCCGTCGCGGACCACTGTCGGCCGCAGGTCAGCGAAATAGAGCGGCACGATCTCGATCTTCTCGCGAAGGATATATTGCCAAACGTCGAGCTCGGTCCAGTTCGACAGCGGAAACACTCGGACGCTCTCGCCCTTGTTCTTCTTGACGTTGTACAGCGACCACAGCTCCGGCCGTTGCCTTTTTGGGTCCCAGCGGTGGTTGGCGGTTCGGAAGCTGAAGATCCGCTCCTTGGCTCGGCTCTTCTCCTCGTCGCGGCGGGCGCCGCCGAACGCGGCGTCGAATCCGTGCTCGTCGAGCGCCTGCTTCAGCCCTTCCGTCTTCCACATGTCGGTGTGGATCGGGCCGTGGTCGAACGGGTTGATGCCCTTCGCTTCGGCTTCCCGGTTGCGGTGGACAATCAACTCGATCGCCGGGTCGGCGGCGACCTTGTCGCGAAGCGCGTACATCGCCTGAAACTTCCAGCTGGTGTCCACGTGGAGCAGCGGGAACGGAAGCGGCGCCGGATAGAAAGCCTTGCGCGCGACGTGCAGCATCACCGCCGAATCCTTGCCGATCGAATAGAGCATCACCGGCCGCTCGGCCTCGGCGACCGTCTCCCGCATGATGTGGATGCTTTCGGCTTCCAGCCGGTCGAGATGCGTTAGCTTGTGCATGGTTCCTGAAAATGATGGTGTCGGGAGTCCCGGAGCGAGCTATTTGCGATAATAGTCCCGGAACCAAGCGACAAATTCGGCGACCCCCTCGTGAAGGCTGGTCTTGGGCTTGTAACCGGTGAGCTCGCGAAGCAGCGTGGCATCGGCCCATGTCGCCTTCACGTCGCCCGGTTGCATTTCCATGGAGTTGCGGATCGCCGTCTTGCCGAGCTGCTGCTCGATGATTTCAATAAAGTCCAGCAACCGAACAGGTTCTGAATTCCCCACATTTACTATCCTATACGGTGCAACAAGACTCAAGGAATCACCGTCGATCGCCGTCTCACGCGACTCCGGACCGGGCGGCGAAACCGGAATCAGTAGCCGAATTCCGCGAACCAGGTCGGTGACATAGGTGAAATCGCGCTCCATGTCGCCATGGTTGTAAACATCGATCGGCCGGTCATCGAGGATTGCATCAACGAACTTGAACAAAGCCAGGTCGGGACGGCCCCACGGGCCATAGACACTGAAGAAGCGCAGCATCGTCGTCGGTATCGCGAATAGATGGGCGTAGGAATGCGCCATCGACTCGCAGGCCTTCTTGGTCGCCGCGTAAATCGACAGCTGCGTGTCTGCCTTTTCGGTCTCGCGGAACGGCATCTCTTCATTGGCGCCGTACACAGACGAAGTCGACGCGATCAGCAGGTGCTGGACCTCCAGCTGCCTGGCAATTTCGAGGATATTGAAGGTTCCGACGATGTTGGAATCGACATAGGCTCGAGGCTGCTCGAGGCTGTAGCGGACGCCCGCCTGTGCGGCGAGATGGACGATCGCCTCGGGTTTGAATTCCGAGGCGGCCGCCTCCAGCGCCGCCTCGTCCTCAAGCATCGCCTCGGTAGCGGAGAAGTTCGGGTGCTGCATCAGGCGCTGATTTCGGCGCTTTTTGAGCTGCACGTCATAATAATCGGTCAGGCCGTCATAGCCATGGACCTGAAAACCTTCGCCGAGCAGAAGCTCGGCGAGATGATAGCCGATGAACCCCGCCGTGCCGGTCACCAGAATGCGTTGCATTGCGCCCTTCTTCAGCAGCCGGATGCGGCTGAGCCCAAGTCCAATCGGATGACGTGCGGCAGTGGCGGTTCGCGCTTGCCCAAGTCAAGCAAATGCCGCGTTTCCAGCTGGCAGGAAAACCGCCCGGAGTGGAAATCCCGCGGCCGCTCGTATCACGCCTTCGCGGCTGCCTTTGCCTTGGGCTTCTTGCCTCGCGACTTGCCGTCGATCGCGTCGATCAGCGGCTGCAGGCCGTCGCCATACTTCTTCCACCGCTTGACCGACGTGTTGTAGATCGGCTTTCGGACCTGGGCGACGCTGGCGGTCTTCACCGGCCGGTCGGACTTGTGGAAGTCGACGCACTTGGGATCCCATTTGAGCCCGATGAAGTTGATCAGCGCCTTGGCTTCCTTCTCCGTATTGGTGACGACGTCCTCATAGTTAACCGTGGTCAGCACGCCGGACGGAAGCACCTTGTTCCAATGCTCCATGAGTTCGCGATACTTGCCATAATAGCGGCCGAGCTCTGCAAGTTCGTAGCTGTGCGGCATGTCGTCCTTGAACAGCTTGGTGAAGCCCGACAGGCAGGTGTCGACAGGGTCGCGCATCGTGTTCACGAACTTCGCCTTCGGATAGAGAAGGTGAATAAGGCCGACGAAAAAGAAATTGGTGAGCAGCTTGTCGGTGATCCGCTTGGCGTCGCCGGCGCCGGTGCTAAGCGCCTCGAGATACTTCTTGGCGGTGATGTCCAGCTGCGCCGGCGTAATCTTTTCCATCATTTGCGGGAATTTCGGCAATGAAGGGAAACGATCGCGGAGTTGCCCGAGAGCGCGGCTGAGATATTTCACCTCGCCGGCGCCGTAGACGTCCGGATGGCTCGACACGATTTGCTCGACCAGCGTCGAGCCCGATCGCGGCATACCGATGATGAACACCGGCCGTTCGTCGTTGATGCCGTCGTACTTACGGTCCTCGAACGCTTCCTTCGGGAAGGCCTCGCAAATCGCATCGAAGAACGCGAACGTCTCCGCCTCATTATATTCGAGGTGAGCGCGCTTCATCCTGCCGCCGGTAATGTAATGCGTGAGAGCACGCTCGTGCTCGCCGCGGTCCTCAAGCGCCTTTCCGTAGGCGAAGTGGAGCGGGATGAACGGATCGGATTCCGTGTTTTTTGCCGATTCGAAGATCGTCTCCATCTGGTCGAACAGCTTCGCGCCTTCGCCCTTCGAGAAATCGACGAGATCGTTGAGGTTCGCATAGGCGCCCCACATCCCGCTGTTTAGCTTCAATGCCTTCAGGATGTGCTCGCGAGCCTCATCGAGGCGGCCGACTGACTTCAGCGCGACTCCGTAGAAGTTGAGTGCTTCGGGAATCTTCGGGTTCGCCTTCAGCGCCCGCTCGAGCACCTGGATTGCCTCGTCGTAGCGGTCGGTCTCGTGCAGCACCTGCCCCAGGATCGTCAGTGCCTCGGGATTTTCGGGCTGCTCCTGCAGAGCCAGGCGCGCGGCCTGCTCGGCCGCGGAGTGGTTGTTCCGGCGCATCTGGACCTTCGCCGTAATCAGCAGCGTCTGCACGTTCTTCGGCGCGAACTTCAGCGCTTCGCCAAGAAGCCGAAGTGCCTCCACCTCCTTCTTCTGCCCGATAAGCAGAGTGGCGAGATTGTTGTAGGCCTCGATGTAGCGGGGATTCTGCCCAATTGCCTTTCGAAGCGCATGCTCGGCTTCCGGAAACTTCTTGTCCTGCTGGAGCAGCGTCGCGAGGTTGTTGTACGCTTCGGGATAGACTTCGCGATGGGTCAGCGCGTCCTGATAGGCGCTAAACGCGCCATCCACGTCGCCGGTCAGCCGCAACGCGTTGCCCAGATTGTTCAGGGCTTCGGCCATATTCGGCCGGACTTCGAGAGCGCGGCGGTAATAGTCCGCAGCCTCTTTGAATTTGCGCTTCTCGTACTGGATGATTCCGAGATTGTTTAGCGCCTGTGCGTTCTTCGGATCGAGCTCGACGGCCTTTTCGAGCGCTTTTTCAGCGTCATCGAGCTTGCGGTTTTGACGGAGAATCTCACCGAGATTGGCATGCAGGTTAGCCACATGCGGCGCAAGCTTCACCGCACGACGAAGCTCGGTAATCGCTTCCTCGCCTTTGCCTTGTGCCTGCAGAGAGACGCCGAGGATGTTATGAGCGTCGGCATTGGCCGGACGGGCCTCCACGATCTGCCGGCACACCCGCTCGGCCTGCGCGAACTTCCCCTCACTGTAGAGCTTAACGCCCATCTGGACGGCTTTCTCGGTCGTGATGTTGACCCGTCCCCGCTGCGCCTGGGCAATCGCCTGGTCGAGCGTGGCGGGGCTCGCCGCTTGCTGCCGGCCCTGCGCGGGTGGGCGCTGCGTCGAATTCTCTCCCGCCGGCTTACGGCGCGCAGGTGCGTTCGTAGTCTTGGTGTTGCTCATGATCCGTCTTTAATGTGAGGAAACAAGGAATTGGTCTGGCAGAAAACCGGGCGCGGATAAAGAAAGAAGAGGGAGTTTCCTCCCTCTTCCTCCTTTTCTCCAGTTTTCTCAGCCCGCGTTAGCCGCGCTCTGGTGCCGGCGGTGGCGGTGGAGGTGGCGGCGGCGGAGCCGGGCACATCTCGGTTGCCAAGATCACCGTGCCGTCCGGGCAGGTCTGCGTCGCCGGAGGCGGCGGTGGAGGCGGCGGCGGCGGCGGAGGTGGCGGCGGCGGCGGCGGCGGCGCTCCGAACAGGAACGTCAGCGCACCGTAGATCGCATGATCGGTAATCTCGCTGTTGAACCGTCCCTGGTACCCGATCCGACCCATCAGGTTCGAGCCCAATGCACCGGCAAGGCTGAGTCCGGCGATCACCGAGCCCTCCTTGTAGCCCTCCTCCTTGCGGAAGTTGCTTCCGGCCGGAGCATCGGCAAACCGCATGTCGACGCCGAGATCCCCATTGAAGTCATGGCGGTAGGCGATCTTCGCTTCCGGAATGATTCCGCCCCAGTTGCCGGCCCACTTCACGCCGATCAAGCCGGACGTCTGGCTTTCCGTCTGCGAGTCGATCGCAAGTCCGGCTCCAGCACCATTCGATTCGGTAAAGCCTTTCAGCCGCATGCTGGTGTGGTCGATGGCAACGTACGGTGTCACCCACGATCCGCCGACATCGAACCTGCCGCCGGCCTCGCCGTAGAGCGAAAAGACGTTCACGTCCGGTTCGCCAGTGGCCGTGGTGTTGATGTTGAAGATCCCGATCCGACGCTCGCTGTCACCGCCCAGCCACGAGTAGCTGCCGATGCCGCGCACGTAGAAGGACCCAACGTCATAGGCTCCATAGAGGCCAACCTGCACACCGCTACCTTCGATAGAGCTTCCGATCACCGCGTCGGGGTAGTCGACATCGACGTTGCGGTAACCGACGAAGGCACCCAGCTTGGCGTGGCCGAACTGATAGTCGCCTCCGATCATCGCTGACCAACTGTCGGCCTCGTAGCCGATGAAGTTGTCGTTACCGTCGAGCTCAGCGCTGTTGTACGTGCCCTTCACCCAGATCCGGCCGCGGGTCTCCGGTACACGGCATTCGTCGATGCCGCGAATGTGGATTGCGCAGTCCATCTGATCGGACACGAAGCTGTTGAGGACGAACGTGTTGTTCCGAACCGCGTGCAGGTAATTCGGATATTCCACGCCGCTCAACATATCGAGCGCGTCGGCAAAGCCGGCAACGTCGCCATCCTCGAAGCTGAACAATTGCAGGACCAGGTTTGAGAACGGACCAGACAGCGTCGGCGAGTAGACGTTCTCGATCGCATTTGCGACCGTCAGCTGGTTGTTGGTGAGCCCGGCGATTGCGTTGAACGCGACCCGCTGGAAGCCCAGATCGACGTTCTCCTGGTTGTCGTAGATGCAGATGTCACCTCCGACGCCGCTGCCGTTGAGGAACAGCGAGCCCAACCCGGCGCCCGGCAGACCCAGGGCGACGCACTCGTCGAACTGACCGATGCGGTCGGTCGCATCGATGACGTTGTTCCAGAAGTAGCTGTTGGCCGGAAGCGCCGTTGCGAGCGTGATGTCCGCAACCAGCGTCCCGTCGAGGTTGGCGGTCTCCGCGAACACTTGCGGATAGGTGCCGATCGGCTGGTCGCCGCCCGTTGCCGGGTTCAGCTCAAAGGTGATCGTACCCGTGTCGCCCATGGTGAAGGTTTCGACGAACACGTAGGACGGACCATCGTCCATCGTCGCGTCGTCATTGCCGTCGACCAGATAGAGGTTGCCCCCGTTCTGGATCGTCAGCGTTCCCTGGCCGCAAGCATTGACCGCAGGGACGTCGTACGCCGGCCCAGGTCCGCCGAAGTCCTCGTGACACTCGGGGTTAATGATCCCGTCGAACACGGTCATCCCGTCCTCGACGAAGATATTGTCGTCATCCTGGACGTCGATGTGGCCGTAAATCAGCCCCTCGCCGAGCAGGTTGATCACCGAGTTGTTCGGAGCAGTGGCAACGTCGATCGCCATTCCGCGCCGCCACGTCGCACCGCCGTCCTCGGACTCGCGGACGATGATCGTTCCGCCGTCGTTGGTGAAGGTGAACAGGTCGGTGACAAGCGGAGTGGTCGTGCCGTTGGCGGTGACGACCACGCCGTTCGCGGTCGCAGGCCCGCCGTTGGCGGTGATCGCGTCGACGAAGATCGAACCCGAGTTGGTCACTTCCATCGTGTTGATGCCACTGGCGATCAGAATGCCGGTCGCCGTTGCGGCACTGCCCGGAGTGGCCGGAGTTCCGATCGGCCCGCCCGAAGCGAACGCCACCACGTCGATCAGGCCCGCGTTGGTGACAGTGCCGTCGATCGCGTTGCCGAGGATCGTCGGCGGAAGCGTCGGATCCACGGGGTCAGGGATCACCGTCGGCGCATTGGAGATATCCATGCCGATCGCATTGGCGACCGCAGTGCCGACCGGGTCGATTGCCGATGCCGCAACCACCAGCTCGCCGGTGTTGGAGACGTTCATCGTCAGCAAGCCGCCGCCGGCTCCTGCCGCCAGATATCCGGTCGCCGTGGCGAAGGCCGGCATCACCGCGGAAGCCGCAGCGCTGACGTTGATCGAACCGCTGTTAAGCAGCGTCGCGTTCATCGCCGTACCGGCAAGCGTCTGGCTGACGCCGATCGCCGCGGCGGCGGCGAAGGCCGTCGTCCCCGAAGCGAAGGCATTGGCGAAGACGTCGATGTCGCCGCTGTTGCTTACGCTGGCAGTCGCGACAGTCCCGGCGACGTGCTGGAGCACGCCGGCTGCCGAGGCTGATGCGAAGGCCGATGTTCCGGCGACCGCGCTTGCAACCGCGCCCACCGTCAACGACCCGCTGTTGGTGACAGTGGCCAATGCCGAACCGACGTTGGTCGTTACCGTCGTCGGGGTTCCCGGCACGAACACTATGGCCACGGTCGTGTGGCCAAGCGGAGTCGTCGTCGTGACCTCCTCCAGATGGAAGACCTGCGTCACTTCGGTGGCAACCGCGCCCACATCCTGGTGGATGCCGGTGGCAGTGGCGAAGGCCGTTGCCGCCGATGCGCCGGAAGCTACCGCCGAGGCGTTGACGGCGATCGTGCCGCTGTTGTCGACTTCCGCCGTAGCGGTCGCGCCAGAGGCCATCTGGTGGATGCCCTCAGCATAGGCAGCCGCAAAGGCCGGCCCCGTTGGCTCTACCACCGGACCTTCATTGCCACCGGCGATCGCCGTCGCATTGGCGTCGACGATGATCGTGCCGGTGTTGGTCAGGGTCGCAAGCGCCCGCCCGACCGGCGTGGTCGTGGTGGTGAACGTCAGCTCTGCGCTGGTGTCCATCGCGATCAGCACGGTATCGCCACCCGGTGTCAGGTGGATCGTGCCTTCGCCCGCGCTGATGATTTCCAGTTCGAATTCAACGGCAGTCGCGTTCTGATGAATGCCGAGCGCAGTCGCCAGGGCGGTCGCGCCATTGTCACCCGACGCGAAGGCATCGGCGGCGATTGTCATCGTTCCGTCATTGACGACCGAAGCGACGGCCGTGGTGCCGGCAGCGAATTGCGACAGACCGCTCGCGAACGCAGCTGCGAAGGCGAGATCGTCTCCGACTGCGCTTGCGTCGGCCGTGACCACGTACGAGCCCTCGTTGACGAAGGTCGCAAACGCCGGACCGGAAGGACTGTTGGTCAACGTGAACATGTCCACGAAGGCCACGCCGGCGAGGGTGTCTGATGCCACCGCCGTTGCAGGGAACGCAGCCGTAAACACGATCGGCGGATCAACGATAGCGACCGTCTGCGCGACCGCGCTCTGGTACCATCCGAGAGCGGTTGCAACTGCGACCGCGCTCGCACCCTTCTGGGCGGCGTTGCCGACGAAAGCGTCGGCATTGGCGTCGACCGTGATGGCGTCCGTATTGGTCAGGCTGACCGAGGCTCCGCCGCCGGCGGCAGCGATCTGCGTGCCTCCGACTGCGAACGCAAGGGCAGTGCCGTCGCCGCCGCCGATCGCATCCGCGTCAGCAGCAAACGTCAGCGGTGCAGTGTTGACGAGCGAGACATTGGCGGTGCCGGTGGTGCCGCCAAAGGCGCCCTGAAAGATCCCGCCGACGAACGCGTCTGCAAAGACGTCGTCGCCGCCGATCGCCAGCGCAGTGGCAAGGGCGTTGATCCCGCCGCTGTTGGTGATCGTCGCGGACGCATCGCCGCCCGTCCCGGTAGCCCAAGCGGACTGGTACACCACCGTGCCGATTCCCGCGACCGCGGTCGCGTCGTCGTCGGCGATCGCCGAGGCGTTGGCGAGGACGTCGAGGGTGCCGCTGTTGTTCAGCGACACGTTCGCCACTGCCGATGCAGTCGCGAACTGAACGATGCCGTTGCCGATAGTGGCAAACGCTGCAGCGCTTCCTTCGCTCGCGATTGCTCCGGCCGCGTCGACCGAAATGAGGATCGAGCCGCTGTTGATGATCTCAGCGGTCGCCACGCCGCCGGTGGCGGTGGCAGTCGCCTGCTGGAAAATGCCGGTGCCGATGAACGCATTGGCCGAAGCGAAGGTCGCGTTTGTGCCACCGGCGTCGGCTTCCGCCGTAATCGCCAGCGAACCGCTGTTGGTCAGCGATGCGACCCCAAGATCGACTCCGAACGCCTGCTGCTGGATCCCCGTCTGGATGGAGGCCGACGCAGAGGCCCAACCGGTCACAACATTCGCCGACGCGTCGGCGGCAATGGTGATGGCGCCGCCAAGAGCGTTGGTCAGAGTCACCGACGCGGTGCCGGCAGTTCCGGATGCCCATGCGAACTGGTCGATGCCCTGACCGATTTGCGCAGTAGCCCAGGCGGTCGTGACACCCGTCGCAAGCGCATCCACTTCGATGTTGATGGTGCCGGCGTTGGTGAGCGACACATTGGCATTGGCCGGCCCCGTCGTTGCCGTCGCCCATGCGCTTTGGTTGATGCCGGTGTCGACGGCCGCCCAGGCGCCTCCGCTCGCGGTTCCCACCGCGGCCGCATCCGCCGAAATTTCGATGAGGCCGGCGTTGTTCAGCGTCACGGTCGCATCCGCGTCCGTCGCAGCGAAAGCCGTGGCCGACTGGTTGATTCCGACGTCGACCGACGCAGATGCCCAGGCGCTGCCGCCGCTTGCGAACGCATCGGCTGTGACTGCGATTGTCCCGGTATTGTCGAGCTCCACCAATGCCGATGCGGCACCGGACCAAGTGAACGCGAATGTGCTGCCCACGGCGTGAGTGACCGTCGCAATGCCAAAGCCGCTGGCGAAGGCATTCTGGTCGATTCCTGTCCCGACCCATGCATCGGCGTCGGCGATGCCGAAGGTCGTTCCGCCCAGCACCGTCGGCCCGGCAGCGATCGCGCTTGCGTCCGCGCCGATCGTGATCAGCCCCTCGTTGGTCAGCGAAGCAACGGCAACAGCCGTGCCTGCCTCGACACGAGCCGTCGCGTCCTGCTCTATGCCAGTGTCGACCGACGCAGTTGCCCAGGCAGCGGTGACTCCCAACGCAGTCGCATTGGCGGCAACGTTGATGACCGCGGCCGTGCCGCTGTTGACGAGCGAAGCCGTCGCGTTGGCGGCGGTCCCGCCGAAGGCCCATGCGTCCTGTTCGATGCCTTGATCGACCCCAGCCCACGCGGATGCTGAGGCGGCGCTTGCAAAAGCGTCTGCGACGATGTCGATGCTGCCGGTGTTGGTCAGCGTCGCCGCGGCGTTCGCAGCTCCGCCATAGGTGAAGGTGGTGATCGTATCGCCACCAGCGGTCACTACGACCACCGTACTCACGTTGAACGCGCTCGCGCTGGCGTCCTGCTCGATGCCGGTGTCGACCTCGGCCCACGCGTCGGCGGCGGGGAACAGCACCGTCGAGGCTGCTATCACCGTCGGTCCGGCTGCAACGGCCGAGGCCGCAGCAACGATGTCGATATCGCCCGAATTCGTCAGCGACACATTGGCATTTGCGGCGGTCGTGCCGGTCGCCCATGCGCCCTGCTCGATTCCGGTGTCGATGGTAGCGGAAGCACTTGCCCCGGTGAAGCCGAAGGCATTGGCGGACGCGAGAATGTTCAGAACGCCGCCATTGTCGATGATCGCGCTGGCCGTGCCGGCGGCGCCTCCGGTCGCAGTGGCCCACTGCTCGATCCCGGTTTCGACCTCTGCGTCCGCTTCCGCGAAGCCAGCCGTCGCATTGGCGTTGGCGATCGCCGAAATGTTGATCGTGCCGCCGTTGTTGATTGTGTTCAGCGCAGCGCCGCCGGTGCCCGCGAATGCGAACTGAGCAATCGCTTGATCGGAGATGTTGGCCTCTGCGTCCGCGGCACTGGTGCCGTTGGCGGTCGCCGTGGCGTGAATATTGATGGTGCCGAGGTTGTCGATGAGGTTGACCGCGTCGCCGCCGCCGGTGGCGGAAGCGTCTTGCGCGATCGCATCCTCGACGGTCGCCGACGCCGAGGCCCACCCGGAAGCCGCATTGGCTACGGCGAGCGCTCCGATGTCGATCAAATCGCCGGCGGCGTTGGTGATCACATTGGAGGCGGTTCCACCGCCCCATGCGGTCGCGTCCTGGTCGATTGCGTCGTCGTTGTACGCAGTCGCGGAGGCCCAGGCTGCGCCGTTGGCGATTGCCGTCGCCTGGATCGAGATGATCGGCGCGTTGGTGATCACGTTGGTCGCATCGCCCCCGGTCCAGGTCATGGCGTCCTGGTCGATGGCGTCCGAAACGCTTGCCCAGGCGCCGGCCCATGCCCCGGTGGTGGCCACCGCATTTGCGCTGGCGAGCGCGCCGATTTCGATCAGCCCGCCCGGCGCGTTGGTGATAACATTGGTGGCGTTGCCGGTGCCCCATGCATTGGCGTCCTGGTCGATCGCGCTGTCGTTGTCGGCGCTCGCCGCGGCCCACGTCGTTCCGTTCGCGATCGCGCTGGCATTGATCAACAGGCTGCCGGCGTTGGTGATCGTGTTCGTTGCATCGCCGTTGCCCCACGCCTCGGCGTCCTGGTCAATCGCGCTGGAAACGTCGGCGGTGGCGGATGCCCCTGCCGTAACCGCGTTTGCGCTCGCGAGAGCGCCGATCTGGAGCACGTCGCCTGCCGAGTTGGTGATCGTGTTCGACGCGTCACCGTCGCCCCACGCATCGGCGTCCTGGTCGATGGCATTTGAGTTGCTGGCCCATGCCCCGGCCCACGTCGCTCCATCGGCGATCGCGCTTGCCTGAATCAGGAGCGTGCCGTCGTTGGCGACGGTGTTGGAAGCATTGCCATCGCCCCATGCGTCGGCGTCCTGGTCGATGGCGTTGTTGATATCAGCAGTGGCGGCAGCCCATCCGGTGGTCGCATTGGCGATCGCATAGGCGCCGAGGTTCAACGAGACATTATTGTCGATCAGGTTCGACGCATTGTCGGCAGGGCCGAACACATCGGCGTCCTGCACGATCGCGCTGTTATTTACGGCGTCTGCCCAAGCCACGGCCTCGCCGTTGGCGACAGCCGTCGCCGCGACCGTCATGGTGCCGTCGTTGATGACCGCGTTGAAGACGTCGCCGCCGGTGGAAGAAGCGACCTGCAAGATTCCGATATTGAGATCGGCGAACGCCGTCGCAGTGATACCGGTCGAGACTGCAAGCGCGTCGATCAGCAGCTGCCCATTGTTGTCCACCGTAAGCGAAATGTCGTCGGTGCCGGTTGCGAACTGCGAGATGGCGGTGAACAGGTTGGCGTCCGCGACTCCTCCTGTCGCGAGCGCGACCGCGCCGATCTCGGCGAAGTCGCCGGCGCCAACCACGATATCGAAATCCACTGGCCCCGTCGCGCCAAATGCCCATTGCTTGATCTGCCCGGTCGCGACCGAGTTAACCGTCGCGGTCTGCGCGCCAGGGCCCGATTGCTTCACGCCCAGGAAGCACTCGGGGGTCACGGCGATGTTGCAAATGTCGATCGTGTCGGTCGGAGCGCCGCCGAAAAAGATATGCGCGGTGCCGGCATAGGTGCCGTCCGCTACCAAATCGTGCGGAGCTGGCGCGGGGTAATGGGGAGCGGCAAAGGCGGGCGCTGTGCCCAGAGCCGCTGCCGAAACGCCAGTGAGGAGGGCGATACGCCGGTAGTTGGTCTGCATTATATTCCCCTATTTTCCGCGAGCCGCGGGGTTGTAACTGCCCCGGATTCCCCTCGAACAACCCATCGCGACTAGCCCCGAATTCCGAGTCGCATACGCGTGGTTGTCCCAGCAAGAGCCGGAACTTCATGCCTGATGGATATCACCGTCGGCGGCAAAAGCAATCCAGTGAACTTAATCCGTTTTGCATTTTCACGCCTTTGCGAAGGATAGTGTTGCGGCGGCGACACAGCCGCTCCGGGCCCTCGGGCTCGCCTGGGTGGCCCCGGACCTCGGGCACATCTCATGCAACACCCTGATGCGACATTCATTTGCCGCGCGCATTTGCTTCGCGTTCACGGCGCAGAAAGCATGGTGCGGCGACATCCGTCGCTGTCGACGCGGCCGGTGCGACACGCTAAAGGCTGCCAACCCATTCAAAGCAACGACTGAATTTGCAAAGGAGATACCAGTGTTTAACCCAGTTTGGATACTTGCCGCGACGGCCGTCGCAGCGCCTTCCGCTCAGATGGCGCAGGCGCAGACTGCCCAGCCGACGCAGGCGCCGAGGTCGATGACCAAGGCCGATTTCACGAAGAACCTCGATGCCCGTTTCGCGACGCTCGACACTAACAAGGACGGCACCCTGACTAAGGACGAGATCTCCGCGGCTCAGACCAGGGCGCTTCAGCAGGCTGCCGCCGCTCAGCAGCAGCGGCTCCAGGCCGAGTTCCAGAAGCTCGACACCAACAAGGATAACCAGCTGAGCCCCGCCGAGTTCAGGGCTGCTGCGCCTCCAGTCCGCGCTCAGCAGACTCCCGATCAGATGCTCGCGCAGCTGGACTCCAACAAGGACGGCCGGATCAGCGCCCAGGAATATCGCGCTCCGCAGATGACCAATTTCGACAGGGCCGACGCGAACAAGAACGGGGTCCTCACCCCGCAGGAGGTCCAGGCGGCGCGGAATAGCCGCTAGAAATCGCCGGATCGACGCCTGACGGCCGGAGCCACGGATGCCATTCGCGGTCCCGTGCCGGGGCGCTCGAACGCGATTTGGCGTTCGCGGAACCGGACCCGCGCCCTCTCTAAAGCCTCGTGGAGGAGCGCCCGAATCGCTCCTCTAGACCGGCTCCTCCTCTTCCGCTCGCTCTTCCCGCTTCTCCACATCGAGTGGAGAGCGGCAGTTCCGCTCGATGAACTGTTCGTGCAGCGGCATCGCTTCGGCCGTCCGTGCAATATTGTTCACAATCGCTTCGATTCGGGCCTTGGCGTTCGCGCTGGGCCGCGAATCGGCGATTGGATTGTAGGCGGTCGGCTCGATGAACTGGCCGAGGAACACCGCCAGCCAGCTCGACTTCTGGAACAGCTCCGACGGGATGACGAGCATCCTGCCGGTGGCCCGGAAATAGTCGATCTTTTCCTGCAGCGACGGCGGCAGCTCCATCGTCGCGCAGTGCCGCCACAGCTCCGAATCGGTGCGCTCGTTCGCGCAATAGTGAAGCACGAGAAAGTCGCGGATCAATTCCCACTCGAAGCGGGTCAGGCGGTTGAATTCCGCGATGGTCTTCGGGTCGAAGCCGCGGGTCGGGAACAAAGTCAGGAGTCGATTGATAGACGTTTGGACGAGATGGATGCTGGTCGACTCGAGCGGCTCCATGAACCCCGCCGCAAGCCCGAGCGCGACGACATTGCCGACCCACGGATCGCGGAACCCGGCCTTGAACTTCAGCAGCCGAGGCTCCGCAAGCGTCGGAGTGTCGACATGGTCGAGGAGGATTTTGGCAGCCTCGTCCTCGCTCATCAGCGAACTGACGAAAACGTGGCCGTTGCCGGTCCGATGCTGTAGCGGGATTCGCCATTGCCAACCCGCCTCGTGCGCGGTCGAGCGGGTGTAGGGAGTCATCCCGTCCGGCGACCTCTCGGTCGGAACGGCGAGGGCGCGGTCGCACGGCAGGAAATTCGACCAGTCCTCGAATTTCGACTTCATCGCGCCTTCGATCAGCAGCGACCGAAACCCCGAGCAGTCGATAAACAGGTCCGCCTTCAGCTCGCGCCCGTCGGTCAGCTTCACCGACCGTACCAGGCCACTCTTCCCGTCCTGCTTCACATCGACGATCTTGCCTTCGTGGCGGGTTACCCCGAGCGCTTCGGCATATTCGCGAAGATGAGCCGCGTAGCGGCCCGCGTCGAAATGGTACGCATAATCGTAGTTCGGGCGGCGGGGAGCGCCGGCCGCGGGTCGGCGAGGAAGGGACGCAAAGCGTCCTCGAGACGCCGCCCCCCACGCCATCGAAAGGTCGTCGAGGGGCGGTGCGTTCCCTTCGAGCCAAAGCTTGAACCAATATTGTTCGATCGGGATCAGGTCGAAGTTGAATCCGATCTGCCCAAAGGGATGGAAATAGCGGTGCCCCTGGCGGCCCCAGTTGACGAAGTCGATTCCCAATTTGAACGACGCGCCCGTGGCGCGCACGAACTCGCGTTGATTGAGCCCGAGCTGATTATTGAATTTCTTGAGTGCCGGAATCGTGGCCTCGCCGACGCCGACAGTGCCGATCTCCTCGGACTCGACGAGATCAATGGACACGCCTTCTCGAAGCATGTTGGCGAGCGCCGCGGCGGCCATCCAGCCGGCTGATCCGCCGCCGACCACGAGCACGGATTTTATTTGATTGTTCTTCATAGAAGCGGCACTGCCCCACCTGTTATTGCGCGCGTGCTGTTCTCACTATCCACGGGTGAAGTGCAAGGGGTTGCGTGAATTTTAACGCTGAAGCGCGCCAGTCCCGCCCTCTCCAACTTTGCTACGACCGTTTTCCGACTTTGATCCAGGTCGCCGAACCGCTAAGCTTGCTCACCCCTGGGGAGCCGCTGACGCCTGCGGCTGAGATCGGCGCGGCAGCGCCGGACCCATCGAACCTGATCCCGTTCGCACGGGCGTAGGAAGGAGAGTCCAATGGGCGACGCACCCGCACGCACCGAGCTTCAAGTCACCACCGGCCCGATCCGCGGATCGCGCAAGATCCACCTCGGCCAACTCCGCGTCGCGATGCGCGCGGTCGATCTCGAGCCGTCGTCCGGCGAGCCGCCGGTCACGCTGTATGACACCAGCGGCCCCTACACCGACCCCGACGCTCGCATCGACATCATGGCCGGGCTCCCCGAGCTCCGGGCTCCGTGGATCCGCGGCCGCGGCGACGTCGAGCAAGTGTCGCAGCGCGAGGTGAAGCCCGAGGACAACGGCCAGCTCGGTCCGGACAGGAGCGGCGGAGTCCAGCCCTTCCCGAACGTCCGCAAGACGGTCCTTCGCGCCAAGCCCGGCGCCAACGTCACCCAGATGCATTACGCGCGCCGGGGAATCGTCACTCCCGAAATGGAATATGTCGCGATCCGTGAGAACATGGGCCGCGAGGCGGCTCGCGAATCGCTAAGTCGCGACGGCGAAAGCTTCGGTGCATCCATTCCGGACCATGTTACGCCGGAATTTGTTCGCGACGAGGTCGCCCGCGGCCGGGCGATCATCCCCAACAACATCAACCATCCCGAAACCGAGCCGATGGCGATCGGCCGCAACTTCCTCGTCAAGATCAACGCCAACATCGGAAATTCCGCCGTCGCCTCCGACGTCGCGGCCGAGGTCGATAAGATGGTGTGGTCGATCCGCTGGGGGGCCGACACGGTGATGGACCTGTCCACCGGCCGGAACATCCACGACACCCGCGAATGGCTGATCCGCAACTCGCCGGTGCCGATCGGCACCGTGCCCATCTACCAGGCGCTCGAGAAGGTCGGCGGAGTCGCCGAGGATTTGAGCTGGGAAATCTACCGCGACACCTTGATCGAGCAGGCCGAGCAGGGCGTCGACTATTTCACCATCCACGCCGGGGTGCGCCTGCCTTATGTTCCGATGACCGCCAACCGCGTCACCGGGATCGTCAGCCGCGGCGGCTCGATCATGGCCAAATGGTGCCTCGCCCACCACCAGGAGAGCTTCCTCTACGAACGGTTCGACGAGATCTGCGAGATCATGAAGACCTATGACGTTGCCTTCTCGCTTGGCGACGGCCTCCGCCCCGGCTCGATCGCCGACGCCAACGACGAAGCGCAGTTCGCCGAGCTTTACACGCTCGGAGAGCTGACGAAGAAAGCCTGGGCGAACGACGTCCAGGTGATGATCGAGGGCCCCGGCCATGTGCCGATGCACAAGATCAAGGAGAATATGGACAAGCAGCTGGAAAGCTGCGGCGAGGCGCCTTTCTACACATTGGGCCCGCTCGTCACCGACGTAGCGCCCGGCTACGACCATATCACCAGCGGCATAGGCGCGGCGATGATCGGCTGGTTCGGGACGGCGATGCTTTGCTACGTCACCCCCAAGGAGCATCTCGGCCTCCCCGACCGCGACGACGTCAAGGTCGGCGTCATCACCTACAAGCTCGCCGCCCACGCCGCCGACCTCGCCAAGGGCCACCCGGCCGCTCGAGCTTGGGACGACGCCTTGAGCAAGGCGCGCTTCGAATTCCGCTGGCGCGACCAGTTCAACCTCAGCCTCGACCCCGAAACCGCCGAGCAATACCACGACCAGACGCTCCCCGCGGAAGGCGCCAAGACCGCGCACTTCTGCTCGATGTGCGGCCCCAAATTCTGCTCGATGAAGATCAGCCAGGAGGTCAGAGAATTCGCGCGCCTAAACCCCTCTCCCGGCCCGGGAGAGGGCGACTCGCCTGCGGCGAGCGGGGAGAGGGGGGTGGAAAGCTCGCTCGGAAACACCGACGCCGAAGCCGGCATGGCAGAGAAAGCGCAGGAGTTCCGCAAGCAGGGGAGCAAAATCTATGTCGGAACAACAGACGCCGAACATTAGCTCAGGGCCGCTTGTCCGCTGGCCGTTCGTCCTCGCCGGCCTGGGCGCGCTCGGAGTCGCGCTCGCGCGCACGATCCTCGGCGGGAGGAACGATTTGCCGCTGCTCGTCTCGAATCTCGAGCGGCCGGCGATGGCCGCGGTCATCTACATCAACTGGTATGCGCTGAACCTCGCCTACGCTACGCTTGGGGTCGCGCTGTTGGTGGGGACAGTCCTGCATCGCTCCGCCGCCCGCACCATCGGCGTCGTCGCCGCGATCATCTTCGGCGCCGCCTGCGCGCTGTTCATGTACTTCGTCCTCCAGACGACCGGCTCGCCGTTCACCTTCTTTCCGTGGATCCCGCTGGCGCTGACGGCTTTGCTGTCGGCATTCGCCGCGTGGCGGGTGTAAGGAGCGGCGAATGACCACTTCCGCCGAAAACAAGCGCATCAACGCCGAGGTCTTCGATGGCCTCGCGAAGGCCGACCCCACCGCCTTCGTCGACTCGATGGCCGACGATATCGTCTGGATTATCGAAGGGCAGTCGCGCCTGTCGCGCCGCTACGAGGGCAAGGACGCCCTCCGGAACGAGCTGATCCCCGCCCTGTTCGCCAATTTCGCCACCGACTATCGCAACTATGCCGACGAGATCATCGCCGAGGGCGACCGCGTGGTCGTGCTCGCCCGCGGCGAAGTGAAGACGGTTCGCGGCGAGGATTACAACAACAGCTATTGCTTCGTCTTTCGGATGCGCGGGGGCAAGATCGTCGAGGTCCGCGAATATTGCGACACCGCTGGCCGAAGCGCGGTTGCGGATGGGATAGGAGCGGGTGAGGCCGACGGCGCCTGCCTCGGGGTGGGGAGCGAACGTCAGCCGGAGCTCCTGAACGCGGAATAGCTTCCGTAGCTCGCAACGAAAAACGGAACGGCATAGGTCATCGCCACCTTCCATAGGACTGGCCATTCTCCCTGCAGCGTCTCGGTTCCCTGGTTGATGAGATTCAATGCTGTTCCAACGATCAGCGCGACCAGGAGCGAACGTCGAAGGACCGGTCCGGTGAACGTTCGCTTGAGTGCTTCTCGTAGTTTCATGCACGCACTGATACGGCGATGGTTATCGTTCGCAAGCTATGGAATCGGCGGGCAAGCGCCCTGGAGAGCACGCGGTCGAAGGGCTGCGGCCCGGCCGTTGCCGATGCTGCTTGCGGGCCGTAACTTGCGCCGGAACTATTCTGCCTCCAGCTCCCGCAGGCTCCGGCCACGGGTTTCTCGACCCGCCCAGGCCAGCATGGCCGCGGACAAGGCGGTCGGGACGAGCAGTGCGATCGCCGCTCCCACCAGGGTCGGGATGAACCCTGCAATTGCAGCGACCTGCGCAGCCACGCCTCCGAACTTGCTACTCCCCGCGACCAGACCGGTGGCGCGGCCGCGCGTTCCGAGCGGGTAGTTCTCCGCCGTGTAGGGGAGTAGCACCGCAATCGTGCCGTTGGTCCCGACGATCAGCATCGCAATAACCGCAATGAGCAGCGGTTCCCACTGGAGCAGCGGAGCGGGGAGCAGCGCTCCCATCAGCCCTGCCAAAGTCAGCAAAATGGCGGCGACCAGCGTCCATTTGCTGCTCAGGCGGGCGTAGCAGAACGCCGCGATGAAGATGGTTGGAAGCGCCAGCAGCGAAGATCTTGCAAGGATGCCGCTTGCCAGCTCGGCGCTGTAGCCACGGGCCTGCAGGTCGGAGGGAAGCCAGAGCAGCAAGCCGAAGTTGACGAGGCTCCAGGACAAGGCGGCTATGGTCAGCGCCGCCGTCAGCTGACGGTGCCCCTGCGGCGTTGGCGCATCGGCGGGAGGTGAAACCCGGGGCTTTGGCACAAGGCCGAATCGCCGCTTCATCCTTTGCAGTTCGGCCGTCCGCCCCTGCTCGGCAAGAAAGCGGGGAGTTTCCGGGATGAACCGCGCCAGCGCCAGCAGCAGGAGTCCGCTGGGGAAGCCCTGGAGCCACAGTGCGCGCCAGCCGAAAACGGGCTCCAGCGCATGGGCAGCGCCGCTGGCCGCGAGATACCCGCCGACCAGCCCCGTTCCGCCGACGAGGACAAGGACCCAGCTGCGGTGCTTCGGCGGCATGACTTCGGCCAGAAGGGTATAGACCACCGGCAGCATGCCGCCCGCCGATGTTCCCATAAGGAAGCACATCAGCAGGTTCCACTCGAAGGCCGGCATGGCCCCGCAGATGGCGGTGGATGCGAACAGGATCGTCGACAGGAGGATCGACACGCGCCTCCCGTAAATGTCGGCGAGCCAGCCCCACAGGAACGATCCCACCGTGGTGCCCGTCAGCGCCACGAGCGGAAGCAGGGCCGCGGTGGCGGGGGCGATTCCATATTCGTTGCGAATCCCCGGCAGGACAAAGCCCAGCGTCGCCGGCTTCATCACGTCGATGATGAGGCCCAGTGTAAGCACCCCCAGAACCGCCGCGTGCCACCGGTTGAGAGGCGTGCTGTCCGGTGCTTCGAAGCTGGTTCCGGCGTGATCCGAATGGGTGGTGCGGTGCCTGGGCAATGCGCCCCAGCAGGCGACCGGCATTCCGACGATGATCAGCGCCATTCCAACGAGCATCTCGAAGCTCATCGGCATGCCGGCCAGATGGTTGCCCATCCGGTGAGCCATCGCCAGCATCGGCAGGTGCAGGAGAACGCCCGCGGTGATCGCCGCGCATCCCGCCCAGAACCAGGGCGCACGCTCACCTACGATAGAAATGGATGTCCCCGACCGCATTGCGAGCGCCTAGAAGCGGAAACCGGACGTAGCAACTACTTCAGCGGCAGCCCGTGAACATCGCACACCGATGGCCGCACCTTCCCCGAAGAGATCAGCCGAGCGCGACCGAGTCGTGGGTGTATTGCGATACGGCGCTTGCGGAGCGGGTGCTGGAGATGAAGTGAAGAGCCTAAGTCCGCTTTGGGTGGAACGCGGACATTAGCGTCACGCGGATCTCACACTGGAAGGAACCACAGCAGAACCCCAGCGATCGCGGCTCCCGCAATGACCGTGAGTGGCCCGGCCTTGAACCGGAAGACCGCGACCATCGTTGCGATCGTCAATGCGAGCGCGGGTATGGTGACGCTGCTCAGCACCGGAACGTCGACCTGGAGCGGGCCCGCGCGGTAATCGAAAACCTCGGCGAAGATCGTGTGCAATGCGAACCACACCGCGAGGTTCAGCACGACGCC